>NZ_CAJHAL010000031.1:0-38899 GCF_904846365.1 Psychrobacter nivimaris | reverse complement strand
CTTCGCTATTCGTGAAGGCGGCCGTACTGTAGGCGCTGGTGTTGTTGCTAACGTATTGAACTAATCCTTAAGTCTCAGCAATGAGCTTATGAATTAGTCATAAAAAAGGCCATCCTATCTAGGGTGGTCTTTTTTTATTGGAGAAAGTTGAAGCATGATCGAAAATAGAATTATGCCTAGCGTGTATTAATGAATTAGCTGTATGTGTGACAGATATAATTATTTGTTAGATAGCATATTGTAATCTACGGCATAGCTTGTTATATTATCGCTGCACTTAACGCTAGCAGTTATTTTAGATTGCGGCAGTGCAAAATCAGGTAAAATTAATAATTTTACCGTCAAGGGCTTGCATTCTATGCTAAATATTGTATAATGCTGTCCTTTACACCCATAGGCGATTGGCTCAATTGGTAGAGCATCGGTCTCCAAAACCGAGGGTTGTAGGTTCGAGTCCTACATCGCCTGCCATCTTCTTATCACATCTTTGTTGTACCCCACCATCTCCGAAGCGAGTTCTTTATGAGCAATGATCAAGATAACCTCGAGACTAAGTTATCTGATGCCAAGGCGGTTGCTGGTGGAATGCTGTCTAAAAATAAGCATGTTTCAGCTAGCGGTACTACTGCTGTTGAAGTGGCTAAGACTGGCTCAATAAAAGATTTGATTTTGTGGCTACTTGCCGCAGCTGTATTAATCGGTGCGACTCTAGTAAATCAATACTTACCAGGCTATTGGCAACCTGCCAACGACGTCTGGGTACGTATTGGTATTATTGTCGCACTTGTTGTATTTGCATTAGTCTGTTTGGCGTTAACGCATCAAGGCCGTGCTTTTAAAATATTATTAAAAGACGCTGCCGTTGAGCTTCGCCGAGTGACATGGCCAGGTAAAGACGAAACCTTTCAATATACATGGCAGGTGATTGTTGTGATTGCGATTGCTGGTTTCTTTATTTGGTTATTGGATAACTTTTTTAATTGGTTCGTTGGTATCTTTATCGGTTAATAGCACGTATTAGTGACTATTAGCGAGACATTTACTCATAACGACTTATTTATAATGATCAGGAGCGTGATATGCGTTGGTATATTGTCCAAGCGTTTTCAGGATATGAAAAACAAGTACAACGTTCATTAACTGATCGTATTAATCGTAGTGACTTTGCTGAGTCATTCGGTGATGTATTGGTTCCTACTGAAGAAGTCGTCGAAATGAAAGACGGCAAAAAACGTAAGAGTGAGCGTAAGTTCTTTCCTGGATATGTATTGATCCAAATGGAAATGAACGATAATACTTGGCACATCGTAAAAGACTGTCCTCGTATTATGGGCTTCATCGGCGGTACGCCTGAGATGCCTGCACCGATTACACAAGTAGAAGCTGATCGCATTTTAAACCGTTTGAACCAGACTGAAACTGACCCACGTCCTAAGACTCTATTTGAGCCAGGCGAAGAGTTGTTGGTTATCGACGGTCCATTTACTGACTTTAAAGGGTTGGTAGAAAAAGTGGATTATGAGAAGTCTAAACTACATCTAACGGTAAACGTATTTAATCGACCTACGCAGGTTGAGCTTGAATTTAGTAAAGTTGAAAAACTAGACTAAATTAGCAAAAAATTCATCAACCGGGGAGCTGTTAGTCAATTAGGTATATACCACGTTGATTTGGCGCTATTACCCATTTAGGAGAGTATCATGGCTAAGAAGATTGATGGTTACATCAAACTGCAAGTGCCTGCAGGCAAAGCAAATCCTTCACCACCTATTGGTCCAGCTTTGGGTCAAAAAGGCGTGAACATCATGGCGTTCTGTAAAGAATTTAACGCTGCGACCTCAGGCCAAGAGCCAGGTCTACCGATCCCAACTGAGATCACAGTATACAGCGACAAATCTTTTACCTTCATCATGAAGTCACCACCAGCTGCATACTTACTACGTAAGGCTGCTGGTATTGCTAAAGGTTCAGGTACACCGAACACTGCTAAAGTTGGTAAAGTTGACCGTGCACAACTAGAAGACATCGTTAAGACTAAGAATGCAGATTTAACTGCTGCTGATCTTGACGCTGCTGTTCGTACCATCGCTGGTACTGCACGTTCAATGGGTATTACCGTGGAGGGTGTATAATGTCTAAGCTAACCAAACGTCAAAAAGAAATTCAAAGCCGTATTGATAACGAAAAACAGTACACTATTGAAGAAGCGGTTCAAATCCTAAACGATTTGCCAGCGCTTAAATTCAAAGAGTCTATCGATATCGCAGTAAACTTGGGCGTTGACCCACGTAAATCTGATCAAGTAGTTCGTGGTGCAACCAACCTACCTGCTGGTACTGGTAAAACCAAACGCGTTGCTGTATTTGCTCAAGGCGCTGCTGCTGAAGCCGCTAAAGAAGCTGGTGCAGACATCGTTGGTTTTGAAGACCTAGCAGAACAAATCAAAGCCGGTAACATGGACTTTGATGTTGTTATCGCAGCTCCAGATGCAATGCGTGTTGTTGGTCAGTTAGGTACTATCCTAGGCCCACGTGGTCTAATGCCTAACCCTAAAGTTGGTACGGTAACGCCAAACGTTGCTGAAGCTGTGACTAATGCGAAAGCTGGTCAGGCTCAGTACCGTGTTGATAAAGCTGGTATCATCCATGCAACTATCGGCCAAGTTGGTTTCACTGCTGATCAAATCGAGCAAAACGCGCAAGCGATTCTTTCTGATCTGAAGCGTGCTAAGCCTGCTACTTCTAAAGGTACTTTTATTAAGAAAATTACCTTGTCTAGCACGATGGGTCCAGGTCTAACGATCGACGCTGTTCCTTATCGTACTGCTAAATAATTAAAGTTTTTATCTTCAAATATTTTGAATGATAAACACAAACAGTTTTTAAAGAATTAGGTCAGCGTAGTATTTGCTACGCTGTCTAAGACCGTAGGTAGAGAGTAGTTTAGAGTCATAGTTAGCGATCTTCGGATAGTTGCTTATGATAATAAGTCACTTTTGTTAATCGACGACAGATGAAAATCTTAGTTGTCCTACGCAGACGGTGGCCCACACAGTTTAAGACACGAGCGAATAGGGCGGTAAGGTTATTTATAACCTTCAAACTATTACTCAACGTCATTCTGATAACGGTGCCGTAATCAGTCGTTACCAGTAGATGCTTTTTTTATTAATTGAATCCACTGGTAATGTGTCGTATCAAGTCAGTCTTAGCTTACAGTTTGAGCGCATAAAAACCTTGTTTTTGGCACTTTTATTATAAGTCGATTGATAAGATTAAAGGAGTCAACTTATGGCATTAACGCTAGAACAAAAACAACAAGTTGTGGCTGAAGTGTCTGAAGTTGCTGCTAATGCTTACTCAGCAGTAGCTGCCGAATATCACGGTATTGGTGTTGCACAGCTTACTAAGCTGCGCGAACAAGCTCGTGATAAAGGTGTCGTTTTGAAAGTGGTAAAAAATACACTAGCAAAACGCGCTTTTGAAGGCACTAAGTTTGAGAGCATGTCAGACCGTATGACTGGTCCACTACTTTTGGCTTTCTCTATGGAAGATTTGGGATCTGCTGCTCGAGTCGTTTTCGACTTCAGCAAAGATAACAAAGCTTTAGAGACCAAATTAGTATCAGTCGGTGGTGAAGTTTATGGTCCAGAAGAGCTAGAGCGCGTATCGAAGCTACCAACTCGCGACGAAGCAATCTCTATCTTGATGGCTACTATGAATGCACCAGTGACCAAGCTTGTCCAGACTATGAACGCTGTTCCTGGCAAGTTCGTTCGCACTGTAGCGGCAATCAAAGACGCAAAAGAAGCTGCTTAATTGCTTGTTTTAACGTAACTTTAACATCGCTAATTTTGGTTGCACTTTATTGTCACATTAGGCAAGCAATCAAAGCGATATTAGAATCAATTAATTTTTATCAGATAACGGAGAGTTCTCATGGCACTATCTAAAGATGACGTGTTAAATGCAATCGCTGAAATGTCAGTAATGGATATCGTTGAGTTAATCAGCGACATGGAAGAAAAATTCGGCGTAACAGCTGCTGTTGCTGCTGCACCTGCTGCTGCTGGTCCTGCTGCTGCTGCTGCTGAAGAAAAAGACGAGTTTGACGTAGTTCTTGCCAGC
This sequence comes from Psychrobacter nivimaris, assembly GCF_904846365.1. Classification (GTDB taxonomy): domain Bacteria; phylum Pseudomonadota; class Gammaproteobacteria; order Pseudomonadales; family Moraxellaceae; genus Psychrobacter; species Psychrobacter nivimaris_B. Next base: position 34,772 of record NZ_CAJHAL010000031.1, on the reverse strand, counting down.
TTTGGCGAGAAGAAAGTTGGCGTAATTAAAGCCGTACGTGAAGCTACTGGTCTTGGCCTAAAAGAAGCGAAAGATTTGGTTGAAAGCGCTCCAGCTCCAATCAAAGAAGGCGCATCTAAAGCTGAAGCTGAAGAGTTGAAAAAGAAACTTGAAGAAGCTGGTGCAACTGTTGAACTAAAATAAGTTTAACACTGTACGAAAAAAAGCTGGTAATGCCTTGCATTGCCAGCTTTTTTTTACTATAATTCGTAGCTTGACCTTTTGTGTCTGCCAACATACGTATGCAACATCACGGTGGATACCCATCAAAAGGACAGACGATATACATGCAAGCACACATGCCAGTTTTTGAAATCAGTTAATATGAGCTAAACGTCTGTAGATGTTTGGCATTTTTTTGTGTCTGCATGCTTTCCTATCAACACTATAGTTTATACTGATTCTAAAAGTTATAGTTACCCCGATTATTAATCCTGAAAAAAGCGGTATTCTTAAAAAAGCTGCTGATCATAAGTTGCCTACTTGGTGTGGCATGACTGTCGATATTCAGTCTTATAGACAGTTTGTATGTGTAGGGAACATAGTTCGGTAATAAGTAGTCTAGATGGCAGGTAGTATGGATGCAATCTTAATAGACATTATTTCCCAGCAATGTATTTGTAAATTAAGCCTGATAGGCAATGCGTTATAGATTATATAATATTGAATTTTTTGGTTGCAACAGTCATATAGACTGATTCACTTACCATGAATTTAGCAGGCAACGACGAAATTAAGTGAAGTGTGCTAGGTAAGCACTGAAGAGTAAAGTAGTAATTGACAGAAAAGACATGAACTGAACACGAAGACCCGTTTTATATTATCGTTTACGTCGCCACGTTTGCATCGTATTTATGCATACTGGCCACGCTTTTAATTTGTTTCCACGTTTACTGTAAGGACTCTCGATGGCATATTCTTATACTGAAAAAAAGCGTATTCGCAAAAGTTTTGCTGAATTGCCCACTGTAATGGACATTCCCTATTTACTGTCTATTCAAGTAGATTCTTACGAGCAATTTTTGCAAGAGCACAAAAAGCCGAAAGCTCGTGAGAATACTGGTTTGCAAGCTGCGTATTCCTCTATTTTCCCAATTGAGAGTCATTCTGGTAACGCAGAGCTACAATTTGTTGAGTACTATTTAGGCACGCCTGAATTTGATGAGCGTGAGTGTATCTTACGTGGTTCAACGTTTGCTGCGCCTATGCGTGTCAAAATCCGTTTGATCATCAAAGACAAAGACAGCAAAGACAAAGATAGCAAAGCTGCTATCAAAGATATCCGTGAGCAAAGCGTCTATATGGGTGAGATGCCTTTGATGACGGCTAACGGTACTTTTATTATCAATGGTACTGAGCGTGTTATCGTATCTCAGCTACATCGTTCACCTGGTGTGTTCTTTGATCATGATAAAGGTAAGTCGCATTCAAGTGGTAAAGTGCTTTATAACGCACGTATTATCCCTTACCGTGGTTCATGGTTAGACTTTGAATTTGATGCAAAAGATTTAGTATTTGCTCGTATTGACCGTCGCCGTAAACTACTTGCATCAATCATTCTACGTGCACTTGGTCTAACGACTTCTGAAATCCTAGATTTATTCTTCGATAAAGTCGCTGTTTATAAAGCTGAAGAGACGTTTGAAATTGATCTAGTTGCTGATCGTCTACGTGGCGAAATGGCGCAGTTTGATATCGTATCACCTGAAGGTGACGTTATTGTAGAGCAGGGCAAACGTATTAACGCACGCCGTATCCGTCAGCTTGAAGAAGCAGGTATGACGAAAATTGCTGTGCCTGATGAATACCTATATGAGCGTATTTTAGCTGAAGACATCGTTGTTAATGATGAAATCATCGCTAAAGCAAACACGCCAATCGACCACGAGTTATTGGTGAAATTGAACTCATTTGAAGCCAGTGGTGCCATCAAAGAGTTCAGCATTCTGTTCACTAACGATATCGACCAAGGTAGTTATATTGCCGATACGCTACGTGCTGATAGCACCTCAAGCCGTGAAGAAGCGTTGATCGAAATCTACAAAGTAATGCGTCCAGGTGAGCCACCAACGGTTGAAACTGCTGAGAAACTGTTTGAGAGCATGTTCTTCAACGCAGATCGTTATGACTTATCAAACGTCGGTCGTATGAAGTTCAACCGTCGTCTTGGTTTAGAATTTGACAACACTGATGATCCTGATATCCAGCGTGAACGCAGTGTATTGACCAACGATGATATCGTTAACGTTCTAAAAGAGCTTATCGAGATTCGTAACGGTCGCGGCGATGTCGATGATATTGACCATCTAGGTAACCGCCGTATTCGTTCAGTAGGCGAGATGGCAGAAAACCAATTCCGTGTTGGTCTAGTACGTGTTGAGCGTGCCGTAAAAGAGCGTTTAAGCTCAGCAGAATCGGACAACTTGTCACCACAAGATTTGATTAACTCTAAGCCAGTAGCGGCTGCGGTTAAAGAATTCTTTGGTTCAAGTCAGTTGTCACAGTTTATGGATCAGAACAACCCGTTGTCTGAAGTTACCCATAAGCGCCGTGTATCAGCGTTAGGACCTGGTGGTCTGACTCGTGAACGTGCAGGCTTTGAAGTACGTGACGTACATGATACGCATTATGGCCGTGTATGTCCTATTGAGACTCCTGAAGGTCCAAACATTGGTCTGATCAACTCACTAGCGACATTTGCTAAAACCAACAGCTTTGGCTTCTTAGAAACGCCATATCGCCGTGTGGTTGATGGTAAAGTGACTGACGTTATTGAGTATCTATCAGCAATCGAAGAAGTAGGCACTGTCATTGCACAGGCTGATTCTCCGATGACTGAAGATGGCGCGTTATCCGACGAGATGGTCAGTGTACGTAGCTATGGTGAATTTGTTCGTATGCCGCCAGAAAAAGTGACGCATATGGATGTATCACCAAGTCAGGTAGTATCGGTTGCAGCAGGTCTGATTCCGTTCCTAGAGCATGATGATGCTAACCGTGCCTTGATGGGCTCAAACATGCAGCGTCAGGCTGTTCCTACGCTACGTGCTGATAAGCCGTTAGTAGGTACGGGTATGGAGCGTCACGTTGCTCGTGACTCTGGTGTTTGTGTTATCGCTAAGCGTGGCGGTGTGATTGAAGATGTTGATGCATCACGTATCGTTGTTCGTGTAAACGAAGACGAGATGACTGCTGGTGAAGCGGGTATCGATATCTATAACTTGATCAAATACACGCGCTCTAACCAAAACACTTGTATCAACCAACGTATCATTGTTAACCAAGGTGACGAGATTGCTTTGGGTGATATCTTGGCTGATGGTCCTTCAACGGATCTTGGTGAGCTAGCACTAGGCCAGAACATCCGCATCGCATTTATGCCGTGGAATGGTTACAACTTCGAAGATTCAATCTTGTTATCTGAAAAAGTAGTTAAAGAAGATCGTTTCACTACTATTCATATCCAAGAATTGACTTGTGTGGCTCGTGATACCAAGCTAGGTACAGAAGAGATCACTGCTGATATTCCAAATGTTGGTGAAGCAGCATTATCAAGTCTTGATGAAGCAGGTATCGTCTATATCGGTGCTGAAGTTGACGCTGGTGATATCTTAGTTGGTAAAGTGACGCCAAAAGGCGAAACACAGCTAACGCCAGAAGAGAAACTACTACGGGCTATCTTTGGCGAAAAAGCGGCTGATGTGAAAGACACGTCACTACGCGTACCGACTTCAAGTAAAGGTACGGTTATTGATGTACAGGTCTTCACCCGTGATGGCGTTGAAAAAGATGCACGCGCAAGAGCGATTGAAAAATCGCAGCTTGATAGCTATCGCAAAGATTTGAAAGAAGAGCTACGTATCTTTGAAGAAGCAGCACGTGGCCGTATTGGTAATCTATTAGATGGCCAAAAAGTCAGCGGCGGTGCTGGTCTAAAAGCTGGTACGGTTATGGCATTGGCTGATATGAAAGATATGAGCCTTGAGACATTGCTTGATATTCAGCCAGTAGAAGAAGAAATCTCTGAGCGTCTAACGCAAATCGCTGATTACTTGGTTGATAAGCAAAAAGACATCGATGTGAAGTTTGCTGAGAAAAAACGCAAATTGACTGCTGGTGATGACTTACAGCATGGCGTACAAAAAATCGTTAAAGTATATCTAGCGGTTAAGCGTCGTATTCAGCCTGGTGATAAGATGGCTGGTCGTCATGGTAACAAAGGTGTTGTATCGCGCATCATGCCAGTTGAAGACATGCCTTATGATGAAAATGGTAATACCGTTGACATCGTATTGAACCCACTTGGTGTACCATCTCGTATGAACATCGGTCAGGTTCTAGAGACGCATTTAGGTATGGCAGCGAAAGGATTGGGCGAGAAGATTGACGGTATGCTCAAATCTCAAGCAGCGATCAAAGAGCTACGTGACTTCTTGGACAAAATCTATAACCAAGTAGGCGGTGAGCAAGTTGATCTTGATAGCTTGAGTGATGATGACATCATGGCGCTAGCAGACAACTTACGTGGCGGTGTACCGATGGGCACAGCAGTATTTGACGGCGCAAGAGAAAGCCAAGTTAAAGACTTGCTCGAGCTTGCTGGTATGGATCGCGATGGTCAGCAGACGTTATATGATGGTCGTACAGGTCAGAAATTTGACCGTAAAGTAACCGTTGGTTACATGTACATGCTCAAGCTTAACCATTTGGTTGATGACAAAATGCATGCGCGTTCAACCGGTTCTTATTCTCTAGTCACGCAGCAGCCACTCGGCGGTAAAGCTCAGTTTGGTGGTCAGCGCTTCGGTGAGATGGAAGTATGGGCACTAGAAGCATACGGCGCGACTTACACGTTGCAAGAAATGCTAACGGTGAAGTCGGATGACGTTGAAGGCCGTACTCGTATGTACAAAAACATCGTTGATGGTGAGCAGTATATGGATCCAGGCATGCCTGAGTCGTTCAACGTACTGACCAAAGAAATCAAATCACTGGGTATTAATATTGAGTTAAAACAAAGCAACTAGCCCGTTGTTTAACTTAGTTGTCCACTAAAGGCAGTCTGCTTTATTGCTGCTGCTTTTAGTGATTTGTCTCAACCCTATTCATTGCCTTCATTCATCTTATCTGCGTCAATGGTACGCTGTCAGATGATTATAAAGATAACGGAGAAGCAACTTGAAAGATTTACTCGATATCATGCAAAGCCCTACCGGCAACGGTAACCAAGAGTTTGATAGCATTCAAATTACTTTAGCCTCACCTGACGTTATTAAGTCATGGTCGCACGGCGAAGTAAAAAAGCCTGAAACCATCAACTATCGCACGTTTAAGCCTGAGCGTGATGGTCTCTTTTGTGCCAAAATCTTTGGCCCAGTAAAAGACTTTGAATGTCTATGTGGTAAATATAAGCGCCGTAAGTTCCAAGGCGTTATCTGTGAAAAATGTGGTGTTGAAGTTACCACTGCTAAAGTTCGTCGTGATCGCATGGGTCATATCGACCTAGCCAGTCCTGTGGCGCATATTTGGTTCTTAAAATCATTACCAAGCCGTATCGGTCTATTGCTAGACATGACGCTACGTGATATCGAGCGCGTTCTATATTTTGAAAGCTACATCGTTACTGAGCCTGGTCTAACTAGCTTAGAAAAGTACCAGTTGCTTGATGATGAAGATTATTACAAAGCGCTTGAAGAGTTTGGTGACGAATTCACAGCTAAGATGGGTGCTGAAGCAGTTCAAGACCTACTAAAAGACATCGATATCGATCTTGAAATTGATGAGCTACGTGAAGCGATTCCACAAACTGGTTCTGAGACTAAGCTTAAGAAGATGTCTAAGCGTCTCAAATTATTAGAAGCATTCCGTGATTCTAATAACAAGCCTGAGTGGATGGTAATGAACATCTTACCAGTATTACCACCAGATTTGCGTCCTCTAGTACCGCTAGAAGGCGGTCGTTTTGCGACGTCAGATCTAAACGATCTATATCGCCGCGTGATCAACCGTAACAACCGTCTTAAGCGTCTGCTTGAGCTAAGCGCCCCTGATATCATCGTACGTAACGAAAAGCGTATGTTGCAAGAGTCAGTAGATGCGTTGCTTGATAACGGTCGCCGCGGTCGTGCCATTACTGGTAGTAACAAGCGTCCATTAAAATCTTTGGCAGATATGATCAAAGGTAAGCAAGGTCGTTTCCGTCAGAACTTACTTGGTAAGCGTGTCGATTACTCTGGTCGTTCGGTTATCGTTGTAGGTCCAACACTACGTCTACATCAGTGTGGTCTACCTAAGAAAATGGCACTAGAATTGTTCAAGCCATTTACTTATAACAAACTATTGTCTCATGGTTTAGCGACTACAATTAAAGCTGCCAAAAAGATGGTAGAGCGTGAAGAGCCACAAGTGTGGGATATGTTGGCCATGGTTATCCGTGAGCATCCAGTACTTCTTAACCGTGCGCCAACACTTCACCGTTTGGGTCTACAGGCATTTGAGCCAGTATTGATCGAAGGTAAAGCAATCCAGTTGCATCCGCTTGTTTGTACTGCATTCAACGCCGATTTCGATGGTGACCAAATGGCCGTTCACGTGCCATTGACGCTAGAAGCGCAGCTTGAATCACGTGCCTTGATGATGTCTACCAACAACATCTTGTCACCTGCGAACGGTGATCCGATCATCGTACCATCTCAGGATGTTGTACTAGGTCTATATTACATCAGTCGCTCGTCTATCAATGCCAAAGGCGAGAGCATGATTTTTGCTACCGTTAATGAAGCATTGCGTGCAATTGGTTCAAACGATCTACATGTAAACGCCAAGATCAAAGTGCGTGTTACTGAGACGCAAATTGACGAAGAAGGTAACGAGACCAAAGAAATTAGTATCAAAGATACGGTTGCTGGTCGTCTACTTATCTGGAACATCATGCCTAAAGGTATGACGTTTGATGAGTGTAACCAAGAGATGACGAAGAAAAATATCTCTCGTTTGATCAACTCTTGCTACCGTAAAGTTGGCGTAAAAGAAAGTGTTATGTTTGCTGACCAATTGATGTATCTTGGTTTTGCTCAAGCAACACTATCTGGCGTGTCTATCGGTATCGACGACATGGTCATTCCACCACTTAAAAAGCAAATCATCGAAGTGGCAGAAGGTGAAGTTCGCGAAATCGAAGATCAGTTCGAGCAAGGTTTCGTAACTGCTGGTGAGCGCTATAACAAAGTAGTTGATATCTGGTCACGTACCAATGACAAAGTCGCTAAGGCGATGATGGACAACTTGGCAACAGATAAAGTTATCAACGCACAAGGTGAAGAAGACGAGCAGAAGTCATTCAACTCTATCTTCATCATGTCAGATTCTGGTGCTCGTGGTAGTGCGGCACAGATTCGTCAGTTGGCTGGTATGCGTGGTTTGATGGCTAAGCCGGATGGCTCAATCATTGAGACGCCGATTAAAGCTAACTTCCGTGAAGGTTTGACGGTACTACAGTACTTCATCTCAACTCACGGTGCACGTAAAGGTCTAGCGGATACGGCACTGAAAACGGCTAACTCGGGTTACCTAACTCGTCGTCTGGTTGATGTGGCACAAGATTTGGTTATCACTAGCGATGACTGTGGTACTGAAGAAGGCCTACTCATGAAGCCACATATTCAAGGTGGTGAAATCATTGAGAAGCTAGGTGAGCTAGTACTGGGTCGTGTGACTGCTCGTGACGTTACTTATAATGACGATGCTGATAAAGTATTGATTCCAGCTGGTACATTGATCGATGAGTACTGGGTTAACGTCCTTGATAACAACGCAATCGATGATATCTGGGTACGTTCAGTAATTACTTGTGATATCGAGCATGGCGTATGTTCACAGTGTTATGGTCGTGACCTTGCACGTGGTCATAAAGTGAATATCGGCGAATCAGTCGGTGTTATGGCAGCTCAGTCTATCGGTGAGCCAGGTACTCAGTTAACCATGCGTACGTTCCACGTAGGTGGGGCCGCGAGTTCAGCCTCTGTAGACAACAGCATCTCTGTACGTAATGCTGGTCAAGCGCACTTTGAGAACATGAAAACAGTACAGCATACCGATGGTCACTTAGTCATCGTATCGCGTTCAGCTGAAATCGCATTGACCGATGAGCTTGGCCGTGAGCGTGAGCGCTATAAAGTACCGTATGGTTCAAGCGTACTTGTAAAAGACGAAGAGCAAGTAGAAGGCGGTCAAACTATCGCTAAGTGGGATCCGCATACGCATCCAATCATCACAGAATTTGCTGGTACAGCACGCTTCAGTGACATCACTGATGGTATGACTGCAACAGTAAAAGTTGATGATGCGACTGGTATGAGCTCATTTGAGATTCTAGCTACTCGTGACCGTTCAAGCTCAGCAAAAGACTTACGTCCTGCGATTATCTTGAACACTGACGAAGGCAAAGAAGTGGTTTACTTCTTACCAGCTGAAACTATCATCCGCGTGAGCGATGGTGAGAAAGTGGCAGCAGGTTCGATTCTAGGCCGTGTACCACAAGCGTCTTCTGGTACGAAAGATATTACCGGTGGTCTACCACGTGTTGCTGACTTGTTCGAAGCACGTCGTCCAAAAGATCACGCCATCATGGCAGAAATGACTGGTGTGGTAAGCTTTGGTAAAGAGACTAAAGGTAAGAACCGCTTCATTATTACTAATGAAGATGGTGAAGTACATGAAGAGCTAATCCCTAAATGGCGTCAAATCAACGTCTTCGAAAACGAGACGGTAGCACGTGGTGAAGTGATCGCTGATGGTCCACAGAATCCACATGATATCTTGCGTTTGAAAGGTCAGACTGCACTTGCTGATTACATCGTCAACGAAGTACAGGACGTTTATCGCTTGCAGGGTGTAAAAATCAACGACAAGCACATCGAAGTTATCATTCGTCAGATGCTGCGTAAAGTTGAAATCACTGACGGCGGCGACTCAAGTCACTTCAAAGGTGATCAGGTCGAGTATGCAGATATCAAAGCATTGAATGCGAAGCTAGAAGCGGAAGATAAATTCCCAGTACAGTTTGAGCGTCAATTATTAGGTATCACCAAAGCAAGTCTAGCAACTGAAAGCTTTATCTCAGCGGCTTCTTTCCAGGAAACAACCCGTGTACTAACTGCGGCTGCTGTGACTGGTAAAGTAGATGAGCTACGTGGTTTGAAAGAAAACGTGGTTGTTGGTCGCTTGATCCCTGCAGGTACTGGTCTTGCTTATCATAAAGCACGCAAAGAAAAAGCAGATCAGAAGCTACAAGATAAAGATTTGAATGCAGCGTTTGATATGACTGCAAGCACTGATAGCAAAGATTTTGCAAGCTTCGACGAAGCATTTGCTCAAGAATTAAATCAAGATAATTAATCGTATTAAGTATTTTGATTCATTCTTAATTTGATAAAAAAGCCAGCCTAAGTTGCTGGCTTTTTTGTGCGTATAAAAAACTGAGAAAGGCATGGTGCTATCATCTAAAAAAATAGTACACTGGAAATACGCTCTAATTCACTATTCATAAAAGGATAATTAGCAAATGGCAGGTAAAACTCGCGTCGCCAAATATCAAGCAGATCGAACCAATCAAAAGTTATATTTCTGTCGTTTATCTTGCCAATCTGCAGGAAGTACCAATGATAAGCAGTTATACCAAGCCCATTGTGAGACTGCTATTTTTCATTTGCATGGTGCGCTGCTGGCATTTATTCAGGAGTTGGGTCATTTCTATAGCTTAAACATGACGGCGCCAACTTTGCTTGATATTGAACAAGCATTGAGCGAGCGTACGCAAGTATCTCCTGAGATTCAGCGTTTACAGCAACTGCAACAGCAAGGTTTTATTGCTAATATAGAACGTGCTTATCAACGCTGTCTGTATGCAGTACCGCCAGATACTATCGTCGATGAAGCGCCAAACAGCCATTCAGCGTCGCCAGACTTGATTGTCAATGTCGTCACTTTATCCAATCAATGGCTGCCTGATGAGGCCACAATACGAGAATGGCGTAATCAGCTTTTAGAGCTGATTGAACAACTGCGTGCAGGTATGGTCGAGTTCTAATAGGAAGTTCACCAGAAGATTTATTCTTTGAGCGCTATTTATTGAACCATTTGGAAGTATGATTAAGTAGGGTAGATCATAATCTATAACGCATAAAAAAGGCTTATTCAGTCATTACTGAATAAGCCTTTTTCTTATTAATTGAGAATTGTCTTGTTTGTTACTCCGGCATCGGTGGCATACTCTCAACGGGTGTCACTGTTAATGGATTTTCCGGTACGCTGTCACCACTGCGATTGCTACTTGGTTTCGTTGATGGTGGAGTGCTCGTCTCCTCAGTAGGCTCTGTAACCGAAGGCTTACGCTGCTGGGTTTGAGTCTTGACTGGTTTCGCTGATTTATTGGAGGCATCGTTAACTAGGACGCCATCATCAGTCATCTCTATGATGTCTTGCTGTTGCTTTCTGGATTTTGAGCGGTTATTGATAGATACCCATTGGCTTGGCGTGTCTTTCAGCTGAGCTTTCATAAAGTCCATCCAGACTGGCAGCGCTGCTACACCACCGTATTCACGGCGGCCCATAGTAGATGGTTGGTCAAATCCCATCCATACTACTGTCGCATTGGTAGGATGGAACCCTGCAAACCATGCATCTTTGGCCTGATTGGTGGTACCAGTTTTGCCACCGATATCATTGCGACCTAATGCCTTTGCTCTTACTGCTGTACCGCGTTGGACTACATCGCGTAGTATATCGGCCATCTCAAAAGCGACTCTAGGTTGCAGTATACGCGGTGCTTGTTTGGCCCTTACATATTGTACGGCAGGCGCTTTTAGGCGGTCTGACTGTGGACCTGCGTCGTATACCGTTAAATCAAGCTCTTTATCTGTTGTTTCGCTATCATCATTACCTTCTGATGATGTATTATCGGCAGTTATTTCATTAGTACTATCATCAGGCGCTTCAATTGACTTCTCATACTCTTCAACTAAGCTGCTATTAACCTTCTCAAGTTTTTCGTTAAAGCATAGTGCACACGCTTGACGTGGATTTGCCTGAAACAACAGCTCGTTTTTATAATTGTAAATTTGTTCAATAAAGTAAGGTTGGACACGATGACCACCATTCGCGAAAGTTGAGTAAGCCGTGGCCATTTGTAACGGTGTGGCTTGTCCGGCTCCAAGTGCTAATGATAATGTTGTTGGCAGCTTTTCTTTATCAAGGCCAAATTCATCTAATAGGTTGCGCGTACTTGAGATACCGATAGCTTGTAACAAGCGAATAGATACAAGGTTACGCGACAAATATAAACCACGACGTAAAGTGATATCACCTAAGAAACGTTCATCAGAGTTTTTCGGTTTCCAGTCACCTACTTGAATAGCTCGGTCAGAAACGATGGTATCTGGGCGATAACCTTTTTCTAAAGCAGCGGTATAAACAAGCGGTTTAATGGTTGAGCCAGGTTGACGCCAGCCTTGTAGAGCGCGGTTGAACTTACTGTGGTTAAAATCAAAGCCACCGACCAATGCATTTACAGCACCAGTCTCTGGATTCAACGAGACCAAACTTCCTTGAATTTTAGGTATTTGACCTAATTGCCAGTTGCCATTAGCCGTAGGTATCACACGAACAATATCGTTCTTCTTAACGACTTGACTGGCATTACTAGGGTAATAACCAATACGGTCAGCAGAAATATACTTACGTGCCCAACTCATACCAGACCAGTTAACAGTCACTTCTTCACCGGATTGCAGGACTGCTTTAAAACTACGAGAGTTGACTTTAATTACTTTAGCAGGAGACATGTTGCTGTAGCGTTGGAAGTTTTCAAGAGGCTCATCATTTGCTTCAGCCCCGCGCCAACCATGGCGATGCTCATAGGCAATTAAGCCTGTTACTACTGCTGCTTCTGCATCTGTTTGTGCTTTACTATCTACTGTGAGACGTACGCGCCAGCCACCGTGCATGACTTGATCGCCATAACGTTCGACCAAAGAAGCGCGCGTCATTTCTGCCAAATAAGGCATATTTACATCGAGCTTTTCTTTATATAGGTTGATACCTATAGGGGAGTTGACCGCTTCATCGTACTGAGCTTTAGTAATATAGCCAAGCTCATGCATGCGTCCAACGATCCAGTTGCGGCGAGTCAGTGCACGGCTAGGATTGGCAACAGGATTATATTTAGAAGGGGCTTTTGGTAGGCCGGCTAACATGGCCATTTCAGCAATGGTTAAATTGTCTAATGACTTACTATAGTATTTTTTGGCCGCAGCACGAATGCCGTAGGCACCTTCGCCCAGATAGATTTTATTGACATATAGCGTCAAAATATCATTTTTACTCAGCTCGTCTTCGATTTTCCGCGCCAAAAACAACTCTGTGAGTTTGCGGTTTAAAGTACGTTCTGGACTTAAGAAATAGTTTTTAGCGACCTGCATCGTAATGGTAGAGCCACCGGTTTGACCATCGTCATCAGTGACTGCTTCGGTGACAGCGCGACCAAGACCTTTAATACTGATTCCGCTATGCTGAAAGAAAGAAGCATCTTCGGCCGCTAAAAAAGCATGAGTTAAATCTTCAGGAATCTCATCAAAACTAACTGGTAATGATAAACGATTGCCGTATTGGCCGATTAATTTATCATCACTACTATAAATCTGTAATGGCATTTCTAATTTGGCTGTTTTAATTTCTTGCGTACTAGGTAGGGTTGGCGATAGATACATGGCCATCCCATAAAAACCAATAGGTACAGCAAGTGCTAGAACAACTGCCAATGCTAGGCAAGCGATAAAGAGTCCCACCAAAAAGCGAATGAGACGAGCGGTAGCATTTGTTTTGGCCATAATAAGACTTATTAGTTAGAATTTGTAGCAGACAATATTATTATACATTGAACAAAATAGGCAGGTCATAATAAATGTGTAAGTTGGCCTTAATATATTTTTAAATGCTTGAATCTATCAATTAAGTAAAGTATTGTATTGAATTATTACAAATAACTACCAGATTGTACACTTAATATAAGGTATAGAGCTAGTGAGGCTATTTACTTCCAAAAGTCGACATTTGATTGGCGTGGATATTTGTGCCACTTCAGTAAAGTTGGTTGACATACAGCGTCAGCAAGGCATGTTCCACCTAAAATCTTATGGTATTGAAAGACTACCGGAAGGTATCGTGGTCGATAAGATTCTAGTAGATACAGAAGCTGCCGGTAATATTATAACGAGCTTGGCAAGACGCTGCCAAGTCGCGGGTAGCAATGCTGCGACCGCTGTTTCTGGCTCTGCAGTGATTACTAAAATCATTGATATGGATATGACACTCAGCGATGTAGAGCGTGAGGCGCAAATACGTTTAGATGCCGACCAGTATGTGCCTTATCCATTAGAAGACGTCAATCTAGACTTTGAAGTATTAGGACCGTCTTTGGTTAGTGAAGATATGGTTCAGGTGTTGCTTGCTGCTTCTCGTTCAGAGAACGTCGACCAGCGTGTCGATGCTTTAGCCTTTGGTGGCTTGCAAACGAAAGTCATGGATATCGAGTCTCATGCAATCGAGCGTGCGTTTGGATTGATGGTGGATAGCCTTCCAAACGTACCAGAACTAGTAGCATTGGTAGATATTGGCCACAATCAAACCACATTATACATCGCTAAGAATGGTGAGTTTATTTATAGTCGTGAGCAGTTATTTGGCGGTGCTCAGCTGACCGAGGCAATACAAAATCGCTATGGCCTATCAGCAGAAGAAGCGACACTAAGTAAACGCGAACGTACCTTGCCTGATGACTACTATCCTGAAGTACTAACCCCTTTTATAGAAAATACCATTCAACAAATCACTCGCTCTTTACAGTTTTATTTTTCATCAAGTCAATATAGCAGTATCGATCATGTGGTGCTTGCAGGAGGCAGCAGTTCTATTGCAGGTCTCGCTGGTATGGCACAACAAAAGCTGGGTGTAACTGTCAGTGTTGCCAACCCTTTTACCAATATGACTATTGCACCAAATATTGACAATGAGCAACTGGCGGTTGATGCGCCAAGCTTAATGGCTGCATGTGGTCTTGCGTTAAGGAGCTTTGACTAATGGCTCGTATTAACCTTTTACCTTGGCGACAAGAAGAGCGTGAACGTCGTAACAAAGAGTTTATGACATTGATAGTGGCAGTGACGTTACTGACGCTATTAGCAGCTTTTGCTTCATGGAGCTATTTCAATAATGAACTTGATGAGCAGCTTGATGCCAATGCATTGATCGAACAAGAAAACACTCGCTTAGACACCGCATTGACCGAAATTGACAGTTTAGAGCAGCGCCGTGAAGACATTATTTCACGCATGCAAGTCATTCAAGACTTGCAGGGGCGACGTCCTGTACCTGTACGCTTGTGGGATGATCTCGCTAAAGCTATTCCACCAGCACTTTATCTAAATAACCTTAAACGTGAAGGTGATACGCTAACTTTGACAGGCTTAGCGGACAATCCAAACATTGTGTCCAGCCTGATTCGTAACCTTGATAACAGTAAATGGATGGGCAACTCAGCAGTAAGTAACATTCAACAGAATATTAGCGCTTATGAGGCTGCTCCAGTCCTCAATAATACGGTTAATACTGGTGAGCAGGCGCGACCTGTTTATCCTGAAGACAGTTACGTACAGTTTGTAGTAACGACTAGAGTACAATCGGAAACTCCGACTGCTGCTGACACCGATACTGGTCTAGGAGGAGCGTTATGAAGCTTATCCGCAAAAAGAGCCTCTCTAAAACCAAAAAATCTGCTTTAAAGCCAAAAAAGCAATTCGATTTAAATGAGTTTCGCCGTAGTTTTGAGTCGCTAGATTCAGAAAACTATGGCAGTTGGCCATTACCTGTAAAGGTGACAGTGATTGGTCTTATCATCACTTTTATCGCAGCATTGTCATGGGCATTACCCATCAGTAGCAAAATCGATGAGATCAATGCGGCTGAAAGCCAGCAGCAGACCTTGCTTGATAGCTACCGTGAAAAAGAATCTCGCGCTCGTCATTTAAAAGCGTATCAGGCGCAAGTGGTTCAAATGGAAACTGAGTTTAATACTTTGTTAGATCAGTTGCCAAAAGATACGCGTGTGTCAGAACTGGTAGAAGGCATAAACATGACAGGCGTTGGTAGCAATATCCGCTTCCAAGATATTTCAGTAGAGCCTGAAATCGAAAATGAATTCTTTATTGAGCAGCCAATACGTATCGCGGCTTTGGGTGAATACCATCAGTTTGGTAGCTTTATCAGTGGTCTTGCTGCACTGCCTCGAATTATTACGATGCATGATTTTGAAGTTAGTAACCCGCAGCCTACATTAGATGTTTTGCCAGAGCTCAATTTAGTATTGCAAACTAAGACTTATCGCTCTAAAGAAGCGGCTCCTGAAGGTGATGCCGCCGCCGCTACTGATACAAATGTAGGAGGCAACTAATGACTATTCAAAGACTGCCGATATTACTTGTTTTGAGCATGGCAACGTTATCGATGACAGGTTGTACAGATCGTATTGGTATGGCAGAGCAATCAATGGCTGACATACGTAATCAGCCTGCCCAACCTATTGAGCCGCCGCCTAAAGCCGAACTGGTAGAGGATTTTGTGTATAGCGCTAGCTCGCAGCGTAGTCCGTTTTTGCCACCGAGTTTAGTCAATGTACAAGGCCCGACTACTTCTATAGATGGTGTACGACCAGATATCAACAGAATCAAAGAACCGCTTGAGCAGTATGAACTGTCGCAATTGGTCTTCCGAGGTGTGGTGATTTCGCCCGAAGGTCAGCGATATGCATTGATACAACGTCCTGATGGTTCCGTTGCCAGTGTTAAAGTAGGCGATTATCTTGGATTGAATGACGGCCGTATTGTTGAAATCACGCCGACCCAGGTTAACTTGATTGAAATTGTGCCAGACAGCCGCGCCGGGTTTGTAGAAAAACCCCAGTCGCTGGTATCCCCTATAAGCTAAGTCGGCAGATTTTTTGAGGAATAAATAATGACAGTACGCAATAACAAGGTAATGATGATGAGCAACCGCATGTCTTCTGCTTTTGCCATTTCAGCACTGGCAGTCAGTATGGTGGCTGTGACTAATAGTGCTCATGCTGCACAGCGCATCGATAATGTCTCTGTAGTACAGACCGCACCTGCAGTGACGCAAATGCGTTTGGGGTTTACAGGATTGCCAGTATTGCCTGCAGCCTATCAGCTTGATGATCCTAGTCGCTTAGTCCTAGATTTCGAACAAGTACAGAATGGGCTTGCTAGCCGCTTTAACGAATACAACATCGGTGCGATTAATGACGTTACTACGCTAAGTAGTGACAGTACCACGCGCCTCATCGTTGGTTTAAAAGAGTCAGGAAATTATACGACAGCGATTGAAGGCAATGATTTATTGCTGACCATCACTGATCCTAATCGTCCTGTCATTACCAGCGACCCGATTCAAGATGTACTTAATAACAATTATAGTATGACAACGACTGCAGTCGTTACGCCTATTGTTGAGAGTTCTACTGTACCAGTAGCACCTGTACGTACCACGAGCAAGGTTGTCGTGAAGAACGAAGTACCAGCTGATACGATGGTGGTCAGAGTCAATCCGCTTTTGAACCCTCAATTGGCCGCTTCACAAGTAAGCAAGCAGTATAGCTATGATGGGTTAAGCGCAGTCAATTTTTCAGCAGGCAGTGATGGTGGCGGTAATGTCAGCATGGTACTGGCCAACGAAGCCATTCCAGTAGATGTGCAGCGCCAAGGTAATAAACTTGTCGTACGTTTGACTGGTAGTACGGTTCCGAGAAACTTATTGCGCCGATTGAATATTAATAGTGGTCTTGTTGGTAGTATTGATACTAAAAACCAAGGTCAGAATGGCGTCGTTACCATTAACATGAATGACGATTATGAGTATCAAGCCTACCAATCAGGTAACCAGTTAAATATTGGTATTAAAAAGCCTGAGTTGTTACGTGAGCCGACGCTGGAAGAAAGAGTTTATAGTGGCGAACCGCTATCTATGGAATTCCAAGATGTTGAGGTTCGTAGTGTCTTAGATATTTTGGCGCAGTTTACTGAGATGAATATCGTGGCAAGTGATTCTGTTGCTGGTAACATCACTTTGCGTTTGATTAATGTTCCTTGGGATCAAGCCCTCGATATTATTTTGAAAAGTAAAAATCTAGGCAAGCGTGAAAATGGCAATGTGATTTTGGTTGCGCCTTCTACGGAACTTGCTGAACAAGAAGCACGTGAACTAGAAGCGCAGCAAGCTGTTCAATCTTATGCGCCTTTGCGTACTGAGTACATTCGTTTAAGCTATGCAAAAGCACAAGATGTTTTAACGCTTATTTCGCAAGGTAGCGGCGCAACTGGTAATAGTAGTGGCCTAGCAAATAGCGATGACAATAATACGTTGTTATCCAATCGTGGGACGGTAACGGTTGATGAACGTACCAATACTTTGATTATTAAAGACGTGGCTGACAGTATCGAAAATATCCATAAATTAATCAGCAAAATTGATATACCTGTTCGCCAAGTCATGATCGAAGCACGTATTGTCAGTGCAACTGATAGCTTCAGTAAAGAGATCGGTGTACGTTGGGGTATATTATCAAACGGTGCCGCCAACAACCGCAGCTTATTGGTTGGCGGTAGCGATCAAACCTTATGGGATTTAAAAGATTTTGATGTAGAGACGACGACGGTAAATGGTCAAACCGTTTCTTATCCTTCTTATGACATTACTCGTCCTGATAACTTAAACGTTGATTTGGGTGTTTCCAACCCAGCAGGTAGTATCGCCTTTGGTTTGCTCAGTATGTCTGATGTGATGCTAGATCTTGAGCTGTCAGCACTGCAAGCGGATAACCGTGGTGAAGTTATTTCTACACCAAAGATTTTGACCGCAGACAAGCAGACAGCAAAGGTCTCTTCTGGTACTCAGATTCCTTATCAAGAAGCATCAGCCAGTGGTGCGACGACAACCAGCTTTAAAGAGGCTGCATTAAGTCTAGAAGCGACACCAAACATCACACCTGATGGCAAGATTGGTTTGCAATTGGTCATTACCAATGGTACACCGACTATCATTAATAATCAGGTTGCCATCTCTGAGGATTCTATATCAACCAACGTTATTATTGAAGATGGTCAGACAGTCGTACTGGGCGGCGTCTTCAAAAACCGCACTAGTAATGGTGTAGATAAAGTACCTTTCTTAGGAGACTTGCCTTATATTGGTCGTGCCTTCCGTCGTGATGTACGTAGTAATAGTAAGGAAGAGCTACTTATTTTCGTAACTCCGAAGCTTATTAATGATGGTACGAGTCGTCTGAACTAATAATAAATTGTTTAGCTAGTTACTAAAAAAAGTAAGCCATAGTGCTTGCTTTTTTTATGCGCGAAATTAGTGGTTTTAGCGTTGCAATATTTATGTATGTACCGATGAATGATGCACTCTAAATTTTACTCACAATAATCACGGCTCATTACTAGCCAGAATAACAATGACGTTGTATCATACCTAATTTAGCTGAGTAAGTATTATGGGGCAGGAATTACCGTCGGTGTTTTTAGTGGGTCCGATGGGAGCAGGGAAGACGACAATCGGAAAACTGCTTGCCAAGCAGTTAGGTCGCACTTTTGTAGACAGCGACTGGTATATTGAATCGCAGACAGGTGCCGACATTGCTTGGATATTTGCCAAAGAAGGCGAGGCAGGTTTCCGTGAGCGTGAAACGCGTGCCATTGATGAATTGACCCAAAACTCTCAAATCGTATTAGCGACCGGTGGCGGTGCAGTCATGTGTGCTGAAAACCGAGAATTCCTAAAACAGCGTGGCATTGTGGTTTATCTTAATGCACCGGTCGAGGTACAGCTTGCACGTACCTCTAAAGACAAGTCTCGACCATTATTGCAGCAGCCTAATCCTAGAAAGATATTGCAAGATTTGTATAGTGCTCGCGATCCACTCTATCGCCAAGTCGCCCATATTATTATGCCTACTGGTCACACGTACCCACGCCATATGGTCAATCAATTGATGCAGCAGCTAGAATCATTCGTCGATTGCACTACGGACTCATCGGTGCACCAAGAAGATTAGTAATAGACTGGCAACTACGATTGATAAACAGACTCAATTACTTTTACCTTATCGAAAATGCTTTAGGAGTATCACATGGTAATGCCGTTTCATGATGGCTTAATAGTTCATACGCAAAGTCATGATTATCCTATTGTCATTACTGAACAATCTACGACTGAACATAGTAGTATGGCGAAGCAAATCACGCCTTATATCAGTGGCCGTCAGGTTTTGATTGTTACTAATGACACTGTGGCGCCTTTATACTTAAAAGCATTAGAAGATGAGTTAGGAGAGCAGTTTACGGTAAAGGTGTGCGTACTGCCAGATGGTGAACAATACAAAAATCAGGCAAGTATTGATCAGATTTATGATGCACTGATGACAGAACACTTCAATCGTGATGTGACACTTATTGCCCTTGGCGGTGGTGTAGTCGGAGATATGACTGGCTTTGCTGCTGCCAGCTTTATGCGCGGTGTCAATTTTATTCAAATTCCAACGACGCTATTGTCACAAGTGGATTCTAGTGTTGGTGGTAAAACAGGTATCAATCATCCGCAAGGTAAAAATATGATTGGTGCTTTTTGGCAGCCGCAAATGGTGCTTGCTGATATGAGTACGCTTAAGACACTGCCTGCGCGTGAGCTATCTGCTGGAGTGGCTGAGATTATTAAATATGCCCTTATCATGGATGAGGCCTTTTTAACGTGGCTTGAAGCAAACTTACCTGCAATGATGGCGCTTGACTTGGCAGTACTTGGTGAAGCTGTAAAGCGCTGCTGTCAGTACAAAGCCGATGTAGTGGCACAAGACGAAAGAGAGTCGGGTGTGCGCGCGCTATTGAACTTTGGCCATACTTTTGGTCATGTGATTGAAACACATGAAGGCTATGGCAATTGGTTACATGGCGAAGCAGTAGCGGCTGGCATGGTACAAGCAGCTGAGCTATCGCAAAAAATTGGCTGGTTAACTGATGATGAAGTCGTACGTATTAAGCGTGTTTTAGAATTGGCAAACTTACCTATTACGCCACCAGCTATCGATGTAGACACTGCTTTAGATTTAATGGGCCACGATAAAAAGGTGAAACACGGACAAATCCGCCTAATTTTGTTAAAATCAATTGGCGATGCGGTAATGACTAATGAGTTTGACAGCCAGTTATTGCACGAAGTTTTGTCAAAACATAGCGCGTAACGTCTTAAAAATTATCGCTTATATATTTATACTAAAATCTCGTACTTATAGCCGACTGGTTGGCTGTACCTTTGTTTAAATAAGCATTTATATCATGCTGTAAAACATGTGTTTACCAAGGACCGCCTCATGGCAACATCAAAAACGAAAACGCGTACTGCTAGCCAATCATACAGTCGTCAAGCACTGATTTGGCTAATAGTGACCTTGCTTTTAGGGGTGGTCACAGCGTTAGTATGGATGTTTAGTCAAACGCCAGCCATGGGTGCCAAAATTGAGAATGCACCGATATCAGCGCCAGAGATTTTGAATGAAGAGTTTGAGCAACCATTAAAAGTCGAATCGCTACACGAGCTAGATACGGATGTACAACCGATTAACTTTGATACAACGATTCGAGATTTGCGCGATTATCCTGATGAGTTTAAAGACAAGCGTTATCTGCTAGCTAATAAAGGCAAGTGGACTGTTCAAGTAATGAATGTCGCTGAAAACGATGTGATTGTCAGTTACCTAGAAGGCCGTCAAGATCGCGATAAATTTGCTTATTTCCGTTATCTTGATGACGAAAAGCAAGTCCGTTATATGCTGACTTATGGGATTATGAGTAGCCCGCAAGAAGCGGTAGGAGCAGCAAAGCTAATAGACTTTAAGTTACCTACGAATGTACGTGTACTGCCAGAAGAGATTAATCGGTATGTCAGTATCATTGATAATTATGAGCGTCCTGATCCAGTAAAAGATTTGAGTACGAAACGTACACGTGCCGTCGATTTGAAACCTACCAAGCGTGAAGTGCCTGCTCGTTTGCAAGAAGAAGCTGATGACGCCGCTGCTCAAGCAGCTAGTGCTAATAATAATCGAGGTAACCAAGAAAGCGCTAATAGTAGCAGTACTCAAGAGAGTATTCGTCAGTCAGTAGATACCTCTGCCACACTGTCTGTTAGTGAAGAGCGTACGGTTGGTGGTGAGACGCAGACAATATCTGAAACATCGCCAAAAGAAGAAAACAACGCAAGTAAGCCTGCGCCAGAAAACAAAAAGCCTGCGGCACCGGCGGAGAACTCTACTAGTAAGAAGCCACCAGTCGTGCCAACGCCTAAGCCCCCTAGTAGCACAAATAATAATTCAAATGCTAATGGCAAAAATGCTAACGCTAATCCTCCCAAGAATAATAGCGACAGTATAAAAGCGCTAATAGAAGATAAGAGTAATTAGTTTTTGCCTGATTAATTAAACCCACTAGCTATTTGGTTAGTGGGTTTTTTTAGCCCTATACAAAATAATTTCATCGTCATAATAAACGGCAAGCTACTATTGCTAAGTATTATCAAAGCCTTTTACTAACTGTCATTTATATGGTTTACATTAAAATTTTAATAGTAGTTTTATTTGTCTCATAACCAATAGTAATAAGTCCTCTTACAATTTATGGCTGATGAATCGATAGAAAAGACTAGATTTTTCGACAATCATTAACTAATATAACTGTGGGCGACGTTCTGTATAGTTATCGTAAAAAATGTCTATTTAACAACTATTTAGTGGTTTTTTCTTAGTTTTTAGAGTTCTTTACTAAATATTATTGTCTCAAGCGCGGTTACTTACTATCTATAATAAGGTTATCGTAAGTGACGCAACCTCTCTTATTGTCACTCTTTTTAGGGTAAACAAAGTGCTTGAATACAGAGCGTCAGATATTCAAGATAAATAAGTGCACCGTTATTAAGTTATTGTATGCTTAGCTCTAAATGCTAAACATGACAATATAACAAATGATGCTTAAATGAATGGCATTAGATATCACTGATTGAGTAACTGGCATTTAAGGGCGTAGATTCTTCCGTTGCCAAGGGCTGCTACTTACTATCTTTTGATACACGGACCACATGTCAAGACATCAGCTAATGACCAGGAGGGTCAAGGGTTTTACTTTCTCTTAGAGTATGATGTCTATCGAGCATTGCACTATTTGCCAATTCGAACACACGAATATCCACTATCAGCCCGTTCTGCTTACGGGTACCAACTTATACTCCGCATTGGAAATGTAAGTTGCCCGTCTACTTAAAAGGACAAGCTATGTCAATGATTTCCTCACAAACACACCTGGCCACGCCAGATGATTTTTCTGATAATTGCGGTTTTGGCCTAATTGCCCATATTGAGGGTGAAGCGAGCCATGATTTGGTAAAAACTGCCATTCATAGTTTAAGTTGTATGACACATCGCGGCGGTGTTGCTGCTGACGGTAGAACTGGTGATGGTTGTGGCTTACTATTAGCGACGCCTACCGATTTCTTTAAACAGATTGCTGCTGAGCAGCAATTTGCCATTACGGACAACTTTGCTGTCGGTATGGTGTTCGTTAATTTAGATAGCGATAAAGCCAAGCATAGCCAACAAGTATTGAGCGATGAGATTACCGCCCAAGGATTAGAAGTGGCTGGCTGGCGTGATGTACCACTCGACTTGAGTATTGTTGGTGAGATTGGTCGTGAGACATTGCCAGACTTTAAGCAAGTGTTCGTTAATGCGCCAGATGACTTGGCTGCTGATGATTTCAACCGTAAGTTATTTGTTGCACGCAAAAAAGCAGAGCAGCGTTTGACGGATGATGAGCTATTCTATGTATGTTCATTGAGTTGTCAGACTATTATTTACAAAGGCTTGGTAATGCCTTCAGACTTACCAGCGTTTTTCTTGGATTTGCAAGATGAGCGTTTGGCGTCACATATCGTAGTATTCCATCAGCGTTTCTCAACCAATACCTTGCCGCGCTGGCCACTGGCACAGCCATTCCGTTATCTTGCGCACAATGGTGAGTTAAATACCATTACAGGTAACCGCAACTGGTCTAAAGCCCGTACGCCAAAGCTAAAATCAGACAAACTGCCTAACTTGAATGAGTTGACACCACTTGTAAATAGTACCGGTTCAGATTCATCAAGCTTAGATAACATGCTCGAAGTGCTTATGTCTGGCGGTATGAACCTATTCCATGCAATGTCTATCTTGGTACCCCCAGCGTGGCAGAACGTTGATAGCATGGATATGGATCTGCGTGCGTTTTATGAGTTTTACTCACAGCATATGGAAGCGTGGGACGGTCCAGCAGGTCTAGTCATTCAGGATGGACGCTATGCGGTCTGTATGCTCGATAGAAACGGTCTGCGACCGTCACGTTGGGTAACCACTAAGAATGGCTATATCACTGTTGCATCAGAAGTGGGCGTTTGGGATTACGAGCCACAAGATGTATTAGCAAAAGGTCGCGTTGGACCTGGTCAAATGCTGGTCATTGATACGTTAACAGGTCAAATTTTAGATACGACGGCTATTGCAACTTTACTAAAAACGGCGCATCCATATCGCAAATGGTTGCGTGAAGAAGCGACGCGTGTCCGTGATGATGAGCGTCTAGAAGAGACATTGGCAACGCAAGCGTGCCGTGGTGATAAGCTCAAAGCGCTACAAAAAATGTATCACATCACCAATGAAGAGCGCACAGAAATCATTCGCCCTAATGCTGAAAATGGTCAAGAACCAGTCGGCTCAATGGGTGACGATACGCCAATGGCTGTACTGTCGCAGCAAATTCGCCATGTCGGTGATTTTTTCCGCCAGCAGTTTGCACAGGTAACCAATCCGCCAATCGATCCATTACGTGAATCAATCGTGATGTCGTTGCAGACCTGCTTAGGCGCTGAGACTAACGTATTTGCACCATCTGCGAGAGATGCTCATCGTATTATTTTGTCATCGCCAGTATTGTCAGCCAGCAAGATGCAGCAGCTTGAAACTTTGGATGATCCAGCGTTTAAGATGGCTCGCATTGATCTGAACTATGACCGTACTTTAGAACTATCTGATGCCATCGTGGCTATTTGCGAAGAAGTGGCAGATAAAATCCGTTCGGGCAATACCTTGATCGTACTGTCTGATAAAGAGATCGATGCAGACAAAGTACCCGCCAACGCCATTATGGTAACTGGTGCTGTGCATCATTATCTAATCGCGCAAGGTATCCGTACCGATGCTAATTTAATCATTGAGACAGGTCTTGCCCGTGACTCGCATCAAATAGCGGTATTGATTGGTTTTGGTGCAACTTGTGTATATCCATATCTGGCATACGATGTCATTGATGATTTGGTCGCGACTGGTGAGCTACTCGGTGATCCGATTCAAGCCCGTGTTAATTTCCGCAAAGGCTTAGATAAAGGTTTGCTGAAAATCTTATCAAAAATGGGTATCTCTACCATTGTTTCTTATCGCGGCGCGCAGTTGTTTGAAGCAGTCGGCCTATCAGAAGAAGTCGTCAATTTATGCTTTAAAGGCGTACAAAGTCGAATCAAAGGCGCTACCTTTGCAGACCTTGCTGCTGATCAAGCGCAACTGGCTGCCAATGCGTTTAAGCGTCGTGCCCCTCTAGATCAGGGTGGTCTGCTCAAATTTGTCTTCAACAAAGAGTACCATGCCTTTAATCCTGATGTGATTAATAGCCTGCATACTGCAGTACGTACTGGTGATTACGATAATTACCGTAATTATGCTGATTTAGTTAATAGTCGCCCAGTCGCGACGTTACGCGATTTGCTGCAACTAAAAACTGACAACAGTATCGATGTCAATGATGTTGAAGATATCTCTGAGATTTTGACCCGTTTTGATTCAGCTGGTATGTCATTAGGCGCGCTATCTCCTGAAGCACACGAGTCAATCGCAATGGCTATGAATACCATCGGTGGACGCTCAAACTCTGGTGAAGGCGGCGAAGATCCTGCGCGTTACGGGACGCTGCGCAACTCAAAAATCAAGCAAGTTGCCTCTGGTCGTTTTGGCGTAACGCCTGCCTATCTACGCTCAGCTGAAGTGATGCAGATTAAAGTTGCTCAAGGCGCTAAGCCAGGTGAAGGTGGACAGCTACCTGGTGGTAAAGTCAACGCGCTGATTGCACGTTTACGTTATTCGGTGCCAGGAGTGACACTGATTTCACCGCCGCCGCATCACGATATTTACTCTATCGAAGATTTGGCGCAGTTGATTTTTGATTTAAAACAAGTCAATCCAGACGCATTAGTATCAGTTAAATTGGTGTCGCGTCCAGGTGTGGGAACGATCGCAACGGGCGTCGCAAAAGCCTATGCCGATCTGATTACTATCTCAGGTTATGATGGTGGTACAGCAGCGTCTCCGCTATCGTCTATCCACCATGCAGGCTCACCATGGGAGCTGGGTCTGGCTGAGACTCATCAGTCTCTACGAGTGAATGGATTACGTGATAAGGTACGTGTTCAGACTGATGGTGGCTTAAAAACAGGACTGGATGTCGTCAAGGCCGCTATTCTTGGTGCAGAAAGCTTTGGTTTTGGTACCACGCCGATGATTGCGGTTGGTTGTAAATACCTACGTATCTGTCATTTAAATAACTGCCCAACAGGCGTCGCTACCCAAAAAGCCAAACTGCGTGACGAGCATTTCATTGGCGAAGCAGAAATGCTGATTAACTTCTTTAAGTTTGTGGCGACCGAAACACGCGAATGGTTAGCAGCACTAGGGGTTCGCAGCATGGAAGAGCTGGTCGGTCGTACTGACTTGCTCGATATTTTAGAAGGCAATACTGAAAAGCAGCGCCATCTTGATTTGACCCCATTGCTATTTAGTCATCCAGCTAGCGTGGGCAAAGCACAAACGTGTCAAGTGGAGCGTAACGAGCCATTTGATAAAGGGTTACTTGCTGAACAGATGATTAGCGATATGATTGTGAATATTCGCCAAGGTTCAGGCGGTGATTACAACTATTTCGTTGGTAACTGTGACCGCTCTATCGGTGCTCGTATCTCTGGTGAGATTGCACAAGTATGGGGCAACCTTGGCATGAGCGATATGCCGATCAAGCTTCGTCTTACTGGTACAGCAGGTCAGAGCTTGGGTGTGTGGAATGCAGGCGGTCTGAATATTGAGCTTGAAGGCGATGCCAATGACTATGTCGGTAAAGGTATGGCAGGCGGTGAGATTGTTATTTACCCGCCAAAAAATTCGAACTTTACAGCACAAGAAACCGCCATCATTGGTAATACCTGCCTATACGGGGCAACAGGCGGTAAGCTATATGCTGCTGGTACAGCAGGTGAGCGTTTTGGGGTACGTAACTCAGGTACGCATGCTGTCATCGAAGGCACAGGTGATCATTGCTGTGAATACATGACAGGCGGTATCGTGACTATCCTTGGACGTACTGGCCTCAACTTTGGTGCTGGTATGACCGGTGGTTTTGCTTATGTACTCGATATGGAAGGAGATTTCTTTGATCGCTGTAACCATGAGCTGATCGATCTCAACCGTATCTCAAGCGAGCAAACCGAAGAGCATCGTATTCACTTGCAACAAGTGATTGAGACTCACGTAGAAAAAACAGGTAGCGCATGGGGCCAGACCATACTAGATGACTTTGAACATTACGTTCGTAAGTTCTATTTGGTGAAGCCAAAAGCGGCAAATATCGCAAGCCTCCTCAAAACCACTATGGCAGATCCTCAGTAGTCGATCTGTAATGCTTACACAGTAACGATCATTTGCTATTTATGACTTTATGATCGCTACTTGGTAGGCATAGAGTATCGATAGTTTTGATTAGGTTAGCCAGCGTTCCGTTTTTAGAGACGTTTAACTCACAGGTTTTTAGCAGGTAAGCGACCACAGTACATCATAAGTCTCAGTGTTAACCCAAATAGGGTAGCAGATAAATGAGACATTGCTGATGGTCGCCGCTCACTATAAAAGAACCTTAGATAAAAGAGATAGCACCATGGCAAAACGCTTAGAAAATAATTTTCAGTTTTTAGATGTACCTCGTTTTGATCCCACCAAAAAAGACATTGCCACACGTTCAACAGAGTTTGTCGAAATTTATAAACCGTTCGAAAACGAAGCCGTTGCACAGCAGTCGCATCGTTGCCTTGAATGTGGTAACCCTTATTGTGAGTGGAAATGTCCAGTCCATAACTATATCCCTAACTGGCTAAAACTGGCCACCGAAGGACAGATCTTTCAAGCAGCCGAATTGTGTCACCGTACTAATACGTTGCCCGAAGTTTGTGGTCGAGTTTGCCCTCAAGATCGTCTGTGTGAAGGCGCTTGTACGTTAAATGATGGTTTTGGCGCAGTGACCATTGGTAATGTCGAAAAATATATCAACGATACCGCGTTTGCACTTGGTTGGCGTCCAGATATGTCTGAAGTCGTTTGGACAGATAAAAAAGTCGCTATCATTGGCGCAGGACCAGCAGGTTTAGGTTGTGCGGATATCTTGGTCAGAAATGGTGTCAAACCAGTCGTCTTTGATAAGCGCCCTGAAATTGGTGGCTTACTGACATTCGGTATCCCTGAGTTCAAAATGGAAAAAGATGTCATGCGCAATCGTCGTGTGATCTTTGAAGACATGGGTATCGAATTCCGTTTAGAGACAGAGATTGGTACAGACGTCACGATTGATGAGCTATTGGCTGAGTATGATGCGGTATTTATGGGTATGGGTACATACACCTATATGCGCGGCGGCTTTGCTGGTGAAGAGCTGACAGGCGTCTATGATGCACTAGATTACCTGATTGCCAACGTGAACCGTTGCAATGATTGGGAAAAAGACGCTGAAGAGTACATCGACTTTAAAGGTAAAAAGGTGGTAGTACTTGGTGGCGGCGATACAGCAATGGACTGTAACCGTACCAGTATCCGTCAAGGCGCCGAAAAAGTAGTTTGTGCCTATCGCCGTGACGAAGAAAACATGCCAGGTTCACGCCGCGAAGTGGTCAATGCTCGCGAGGAAGGCGTCGAGTTCTTATTCAATCGTCAGCCAACCGAAATCATCGGCTTAAATGGTAAAGTTAACGGCGTAAAAGTCGTTACTACTCAGTTGGGTGCACCAGACAACCGCGGTCGTCAACGCCCTGAACCGATTCCCAATTCTGAAGAGATCATCCCATGTGATGCAGTCATCATGGCCTTTGGTTTTAGACCAAGTCCTGCTGATTGGTTTGAGTCTCAGCAAGTGGGGATGGACAGCTCTGGTCGCGTACTAGCAGCCGAAAAGCAAACCTTCAAATTCCAGACCCAAAATCCTAAAATCTTCGCTGGTGGCGATATGGTGCGTGGTTCTGACTTGGTTGTGACCGCGATTTGGGAAGGCCGCGAAGCTGCGGAAGGTATTCTAGACTACCTTGAAGTGTAATACGCTAGCGCAATAGACTATTACTCATTAATACTGATGCAGTTCTCAATGAAGAATTTGACGAGTCATTTAATAAGTAATCTTCAATAGCGTAGATTTCAATATAGTGTGCTAGGATATTTTTTATAACGCCTTTTACCTGTGAATAATAGGTAAAAGGCGTTATTTTTTGCCCGTCATTTTGCTGATAGAATATCAACTTATACTTACCGCTAGTTATTGAGATTTTTAATAATCCTTTACTAAAATGTCTCACCTAAACATTCCACCCAAAAAGAGTAGCCTTGCGTGAAACCCACCCTTTATCAGCGTATTACTGCTCCATTTGTCGAACCTTATGTTCGCTACCAACATGCAGATATCCTACATGCCACTCGCCTAGGCACAGCTGTGATATTGGCCCTATTGGTCAATAAAATCACCAATCTTCCGCACGGTGAATGGACGACTATTACCGTATTTATTATTCTAGGGTTATTGCAATACCAAGGCGCTATTTATACTAAGGCGAAAGAGCGCGTGATCGGTACTTTGTTAGGTATTGGTACTGCGCTTGGGGTGTTATGGTTTAATCAGAACGCAGGCGCATGGTTGTGGGTGGACTATGCGCTCATTGGTCTGCTCAGCGGCATCATTGGCTATCTAGCCGTCAGGCAGCTTGGGTATACAGGGCTGCTAACGGGCATCACTATGTTGATGATTGTCTCTGATTTAGGCAATAATAGCATTGGTCAAGATGGTATCTACCGCGCCTTAAATATCTTACTGGGGACAGGCGTTTCGGTAGCAGTGACGCTAATTTTGCCGCTCAAATCAACGTTGATGTGGCGGTTCTTATTGAGTAGTAACCTTGACGCTTGTAGTAGTCTCTATGCAGGCGTAGGTCATCATATTGACGCAACGGATGGAGTGGTGGACGACTCTGTTCAAAAGTTAGACCCAGTAGCTTTTCCTATTAAGGAAGTACCCGTTGATAGAGCGTTGGTCACAGCGTTACAGCAGATCAATAAACGTCTGCTGGCTGTGCGACCACATATCGCGGCGACAGCCAGTGAGTCAGGAATCGAAAAAGAAACGCTAGAGACGATTCAACGTACCCACCGTAATATTATCGGGACGATTGATTTATTATTAAGTGCGGCTCCGCGCTTAGCGAATATAGAAATTGATGAAGAAAATCATGTTTTATTGGTACATTATCAGCATGAGCTAACCCAAGCGATGCAGCATATGGCAGCGGTATTACGTAGTCCAAGTGATGAAGTATTTCGACCCATTACCCGTATTGCCGTCTCAGAGTATCCAAGCGTACAGCACCTAGCGTTTGAGTGGCAGGGCTATTTTTGGCTGACCCAAACCTTGCAGACTCAATTACAGCAGCTGAGTGATTTACTACAAACATCGAAACCGCATTGGTTTGCTGCATCTGGCCTAGGCTATCAGCGCCGCGAGCAGCGCCGGATGAAAGAGCAGGGCGGCGAGACGGATTTACATTTATAGCGCAAAAAAACGCTGACCATTTAGGATCAGCGTTTTTATTTTAAAAGACTACGTTATTTTCAAGTGCTACATCAAAACTATTAACGACCCGTCTTTAGTTTGTCCCAATACTGCTGATACACTTGCAACGCCTCATCGCCTACATCTTCTTGGAACTCAGCTTTTGCTAATACTTCTTTAGAAGGATAAATCGTTGGATTGTTACGAACACTTTCATCCATCAGCTCGCGTGCTGCCTGGTTTGGTGAGGCATAACCAATTTCTTCACTCACGATTTTTGCATTTTCAGGACGCAATAAGTAATCAATAAATTTATGTGCTGCATCAACTTGCTTGGCATTTTTTGGAATGACAAAGTTGTCCATCCACAAGATAGCGCCTTCGGTTGGATACTTATAAACCAAGCTAGTCAAACCTTCGTCATTGGCCATGACTGCTTCACCATTCCATGTCATACCAAGCGCAGTTTCACCTTCGATATATGGCATACGCGTCGCATCAGAGTTAAAAGTTTTGACGTTTGGCACCAACGTGGTGAGCTTATCGTAAGCGGCTTCGATTTCGTCAGGATTGCTACTATTACCTGAGTAGCCAAGAGTCAGCAGTGCCATACCAAAGACTTCACGCACGTCATTGGTCAGCATCACCTGACCTTTATACTTAGGATCCCATAGGTCATTCCAGCTATTGACAGTTTTCGGATCGACACTGTCACCGTTAATGGCTAGACCGGTGCTGCCCCACATATAAGGGATAGAATATTTATTATCAGGATCGACTTTGATATTAGTAAATGAGGTATCAAGGTTTTTGAAATTGCTCAATTTGGATTTGTCTAGCTCTTGCAGTAGTCCTTCTTTCGCCATCTTTTCGACATAATAAGTCGATGGAATCGCTAAGTCATACTGACTAGAATCATCGAGTAGTTTGAGCTTGGCATACATCGCTTCGTTAGAGTCAAATGTGGTGTAATTAACTGAGATGCCAGTTTCTTCTTCAAAACCATCTAAAATCTCTTGCGGCATATACTCTGACCAGTTGTAAAGGTTCAGCGTCTCATTGCTCGCCGCAGCACTCCCATCAGCCGCATTATCAGAGTTGCTACAGCTGGCAAGCACCAAGCCGACAGCCATTGCTAATAATGCTTTTGGCACTATACGACCGACACTAGCCGAGGTGTGAGTAGTTGGATGTGACGATGATAAATGGGTCAAAATATCTCTCCTAAATAAAGATAATGCAAATCAGAAAAATTCAATAAAAAAGCCAAAAAGATACAAGCCTGACATGGCCAATAAAACTATTATGGTCATTAGTTTATACAATTTAAAGGGTTATCATTAAGGCAATGCTCAATAATACTAATAAAAATAGCCAGTTGGGCTAATGAGATGAGTAGCAAAACTAACTTAATGACAGCTAATTTTGGGTAGAATTGCTAGCGAGCTGCTAACCTCGAATCGAAAAAAGATAGCATATAACCATGCTATGATTGGCGCAGGCCGAAGTATGACGAACATCATTTAAGCAGATATCAGCCTTTGGCTCTAAGACACCAACCATACCATAATAATAAAGGATACAGCACAATGACCGAAAGTACCTCAACTCAAAACACCTTGAATAAAAGCCACTCAGTTATACCGGCATTGCTTACGGATAAAGTCGCCATAGTCACTGGTGCCAGTCGAGGGCTTGGTGCACAGATTGCACAGCAAATGGCAGCAGCAGGCGCTATCGTTTGCGTCAACTACCTCAATAGTAAAGAGGCTGCTGAGGCAGTAGTAGCTGATATCATCGCGACAGGTGGCCAAGCATTTGCTTATCAGGCGGATGTCACCGAGCTTGAGCAAGTACAAGCCATGGCAGCTGAAGTCATCACTCGTCATGGTCGTATCGATATATTGGTCAATAATGCCTTGCCCAGTTATCAGTTCAATCCAAGCGCTGCGTACACCGGTATTGAAACAGTAAAGTGGTCGCATTTTTCGCAACAAATGGATGGTATTGTTAAAGGCGCGGTCAATATGGTGCAAGCGGTGCTGCCGCAAATGAAAGCGCAGCAAGTAGGTAAAATCATCAATATATCGACCAATCTGGTCTACAACCCAGTGGTTACCTATTATGATTACACCACGGCTAAATCAGCGTTGATTGGGCTAACGCGCAACCTAGCGAGCGAGCTTGGACAGTATGGTATTCGGGTGAATTTGCTAGCAGGTGGCTTATTAAAAACCACCGACGCAAGCAGCTTAACCACTGAAGAGGTATTCGACTATATCGCGACTACAACGCCGCTGCGCCAAGCAACCTCGGTAGCTGATTTTGCCAATTCAGTATTGCTCATGGCATCTGATTTGAGTATGGCTATTACTGGACAATCTATCGCTGTCGATGGTGGTTTGACGATGCCTTAATTGAGTCTTTAACTGATGCCTTAACGTTCTATTGGATTTGTAGAAGAACAAAACGATCGTCAATGTGATGGAATCATCATTGCTAAAGATTTCATTTATATTTTCTATATAAAATTAGACCATAATAAAAAGCCCTTACTAGTCAGCTAGCAAGGGCTTTTTTTAAATGAACGTTAATTAAATAAACATTAATGGCTTTA
Organism: Psychrobacter nivimaris; assembly: GCF_904846365.1. Classification (GTDB taxonomy): domain Bacteria; phylum Pseudomonadota; class Gammaproteobacteria; order Pseudomonadales; family Moraxellaceae; genus Psychrobacter; species Psychrobacter nivimaris_B. The sequence goes on along the minus strand of NZ_CAJHAL010000031.1, from coordinate 2,021 downwards.
TGTGCCTGAACAGTCTTATGATCTCATTTCTAACTGATTAAGCACGGTTTGAATACCATATTCTTCAATCGTCCCAGTGACAAAGTTAGCGCGTTCTATTAAAGCTGGCTGTGCATCTCCCATGGCCACAGCAAACCCAACCAAGTCGAACATTTCTAAGTCATTCATACCATCACCAAATGCCATACACTCGCTTGCATCTACCGCATAGTACTCGCACATATCTTTGATACCGCGAGCTTTTGATGCGTCTGCTGGCAATATATCAGCACCAATCTGATGCCAATGTACCAGCTTTAAATCATACTGGGCAAAATCGATTTCTTGCATCTTTTCTTGCTGATTATTAAAAAATACCGAGCATTGATAGACGGTATTTGATTTGTAGTAATCAGGGTCAAGGATCGAATTGGGCGTAACCGCATTGAACTCGCGCAAACGTTCATTTTCATCTGACCAAGCGATATGAGTGGCAGAGTCAAACTTATGAATCAAATCACTCTGCTGGCACAGACGCACGATTTTATCTGTCTGTTCAGCCGTTAACGGGTAGTGGCTGATTCGGCCGCTTTTATCAAAACTATATTGTCCATTCATACAAATAATGGCGTCCAATATATCTGCATCAAGCAACGCTAGAATGTCTTCAGGCAATATGGCTTTAGAACGACCAGTCGAAATCACTAGTTTAATATCGGTATCTGCAAGCTGCTCAAGCGTCGCTTTATTGTGTTCAGCGATAATGCCGTTACGGCTCAAGGTATCATCGATGTCAAAAAAGATGATTTTGGGGGTCGAAATCTTAGTAGTCATACTTTCTTTGGCAATCTTATCTTCGATAAACATGATGATCCTATTATTTTTAGTCGTGTAGATACAATGATTCAGATACTACTACAACATACCCAATCAGATAAATACCTATCGAGTAACCTATGATGCTACAAGTATGCTTATTGAGACAGTATTTGCATGTAGCCTGTAGAACAGCTCATTGCTTGTCCAGAGTATTAACAAAAATGCTAAACGATATGATTAACTTAACCGTGTTTATTTATTATAAAGTTATATTCAATTATCAAAACTAATCTACGAAATAAGATGGACTATCGTTATTAATGCATCAGTTACCTAAAGGAACAAGTATGAACTTTTTCATCTTAAAAACGGTTACAGTTTTGGCGACCTTGGCTTTATCTGCCAATGCTTTTGCAATGGATGTTGAATTTAATGATGCTGTTTGGGATGGCAAAAAAATACCTGAGGGGCAGCAATGTTTAAACTATGACGGTAAAAGCCCAGCCACGCCTAGCATGACTGTTTCAAACATTCCTACAAGAGCTGAAAGCTTGGTGTTCGTCTACAACGATGTAAGCAATAAACGTATGCAGCATGGTGGCCATGGCATTGTCGAGTTTGCACTACCAGAGGGTGCTACGAGCGCAGAAGTGCCACGAGTATTTGGTCATACTTACGAAGTGCCAGTAGGTATTGAGATGGTCGCAGAATACCGTAACCGCAAAGGTGAGGCGGGCGGTGCATATAAGCCGCCTTGCTCTGGCGGCAAGAACCATCTGTATACGGTAGATGTACAAGCATGGCAGGGCGATTCGGTACTTGCTGAAACAACCGTTGAGATGGGACGGTATTGATACGTTAGCTATGTCAATTAATATGCAACAACAAAGTCGTCTATACAAAACTGTTTATACATAGCATAGATGGCTTTTTATTGAAGGTAAGTTGTGTTTTATATACCTATAAACAGGCTAGCTTATTGACCCCTGCTGTCAATCCCGTAGAACTAAACTTGGGAGATTTTAGTTACGCAGCCTGACGATAAAAGTCAAACCACACCTGTCTTGGCGATTTATAGCCCAAACCCTTTTGAATCCTAGGGCGTGTCTTCATTTCAAAAATGGTGATAAAAATGAGATAAATTGCCGTCAAACAAGAAAAATAGCGCAGATAATATCGGGATATTAACCAGCTATTTGACGCTGTTTGGCAAGATTTAGCCA
>NZ_CAJHAL010000030.1:0-39745 GCF_904846365.1 Psychrobacter nivimaris | reverse complement strand
ACTCAAATACTCAAATACTCAAATACTCAAATACTCAAATACTCAAATACTCAAATACTCAAATACTCAAATACTCAAATACTCAAATACTCAAATACTCAAATACTCAAATACTCAAATACTCAAACTTAGGATTGCTCTATGAAAGTCATTGCTGTGTTGAATCAAAAAGGAGGCAGTGGCAAGACAACTATTGCCACTCAATTAGCTCGTGGCTTGCAGCTGCAAGGACATAGTGTATTGCTAGTAGATAGTGATCAGCAGGGCAGTGCACGGGATTGGCGAGCTGTAGATGAAGATAATCCAGTACCAGTGATAGGTCTCGATAGACCTACGCTTGATAAAGATCTAAAAAACGTCTCTGATAAAGAGTATGTGGTGATTGATGGTTCACCACAAGCAACTAGTTTGGCTTTATCTGCAATTAAGGCGGCTGATTTTGTATTAATTCCTGTACAGCCTAGCCCATACGATGTCTGGGCGACTAGCGATTTAGTAGACTTAGTAAAGCAGCGTATAGAGATGACTGACGGTAAACTAAAAGCAGCCTTTGTAGTGTCTAGGGCAATTCAGAATACTAATATTGGTAAGGATGTGGCTTCAGTTTTACTAGAGTACGGTCTACCTGTGTTAGATAGTAGAATTATGCAACGTGTAAGTTATCCAAATAGCGCAGCATTAGGCAAGACCGTGTTTGATACTGAGTCAGTGAATAGTAATGCGGTACAAGAAATGACAGCATTGGTTAATGAAATTAAAACATTCTTTGATAAGGAGTAAATGATGAGCTTAGCAGCAGGTCGTCCCAGCAAGAAGGTAAAAGATGAGTTATCTTTGTCAGACGTGACCGATAGTCCTCAAAAAACGGCACGAGTAAACTTTAACATTGACAAAGATAAGTATATTGCATTCAAAAAGTTTGCGCTTGATAACCGAAAGACAGTGACTGAGCTATTAACTGAAATGATTGAAGAAAAGTTGGTTGAGCGATAGGCATAAAAAATCCGATTTTTTATGCCTATAAAAAGGATATGTATAAAAAACTCAAAAAACTATACATATTATCGGATTTTAGGGCTGATTTTTGACAACTCCCATTCAGCCAGAATTTTTCATAGTGACAGACTAATAACGAGTATTGTTACCCTTGATTTGTTACTGTTAATCTATACGTAGTTGCGCTATCTATGCGCTATTTAGAAACTATCTTTTACTGCCTAACCTGTAGAAAGATTGTACTTCTTACAGGTTAGATTTGTTTTAGTCCGATATTTCTACAGGTTAGCTTTATAAATACCTATTAAAACAACTGGCTAACTGAATTCAAACTTTAACTAATACTGCCCCTCAGAACATAGAGAACAAAAAAACATGGCTAAAACACCTGCAAATAAGAACGACACTATAAAAGACGGTCGCTTTGAAGAAGCCCTTTGGGATGCTGCCAACAAGCTACGAGGTAGTGTTGAATCCTCAGAATATAAGCATATCGTCCTTAGCCTGATTTTCTTAAAATTCATCAGTGATACTTTTGAGCAGCAGCGCCAAAAGCTTATTGATACGGGCTATGAAAAGCATATCGACATGGTGCAAGCCTATACCAAAGACAACGTATTCTATTTGCCTGAGGAGAGCCGCTGGAGCTTCATTCAGCAGAATGCCAAGCAAGAAGACATCGCGCTTAAAATCGATACGGCGCTTAGCACCATTGAAAAGACCAACCAATCATTGAAAGGTGCATTGCCTGATAACTACTTCTCGCGTCTTGGCTTAACGGCCAGTAAGCTTGCCGCCTTGATTGATGTGGTCAATAACATCGACACTATTGGTAATCCAGAAGAAGACACGGTAGGGCGCGTGTATGAGTATTTCTTGGGTAAGTTTGCCGCAACTGAAGGTAAAGGCGGTGGTGAGTTCTATACGCCTAAGTCGGTGGTCAATCTGATTACAGAAATGGTTGAGCCGTATCAAGGCAAAATCTATGATCCCTGCTGCGGTTCAGGCGGTATGTTCGTCCAGTCCATCAAGTTCATCGAGAGTCATCACGGCAATACCAAAGACGTGTCTATCTATGGGCAAGAGTACACCAGCACGACCTATAAGCTCGCTAAGATGAACCTTGCCATTCGTGGTATCTCTAGCAACTTGGGTGATGTGGCTGCTGATACGTTCTTTAAGGATCAGCACGAAGACCTAAAAGCTGACTTCATTATGGCGAACCCACCTTTTAACCAAAAGGATTGGCGCGCCTCTGATGAGCTGGTTGATGATCCACGCTGGGCAGGCTATCCGACACCGCCGACGGGCAATGCCAACTATGCATGGATATTGCACATGATATCCAAGCTATCTGAGCACGGTACAGCAGGTTTCGTACTGGCCAATGGTTCGATGTCTACTACTACCAGTGGTGAGGGTGATATACGCGAGCAAATCATTAAAAACGATCTTGTTGATTGTATGATTGCGCTACCGGGTCAGTTGTTTTATACCACGACCATTCCGGTGTGCTTATGGTTCATCAGTAAAGACAAAGCCGCCAAATCTGTTGATAGCCAAGCACGTGGGCTGCGTAATCGTAGCGGTGAAACGCTATTCATTGATGCCCGTAATATCGGTGCGATGATTGATAGGACGCATAAAGAGTTCTCTACTGATGATATTGAGGCGATTGCTAAGACGTATCATGCATGGCGCGGTGAGGCGGAAGCTGGCGGTTATGAAGCCTATAGCGATGAGGCAGGTTACTGTAAATCAGCCAGTCTGGAAGATATCAAAGCCAATGATTATGTACTTACTCCGGGGCGTTATGTCGGTGCTGCGGCAATCGAAGATGATGGCATTCCGTTTGAGACTAAAATGCTGGAGCTAAGCCAAACGCTATATGCACAGATGCGAGAGTCTGAAAAGTTAGATGCAACTATTCGTCAGAACTTGGAGGTGTTGGGTTATGGCGAATGATTGGGAAGTAGTTTCATTAGTAGAGCATTGTAAAAAAATTGGTAGTGGTGCAACGCCTAGGGGTGGGAGTAGCGTTTATCTCGAAGAAGGTGAAATCACACTAATAAGAAGCCAAAATGTTTATAACGAAGGTTTTAAAAGAGATGGTTTGGTCTTTATAACGGAAGAAGCTGCTGAAAAACTGAAAAACGTTATCGTGGAAGAAAATGATATTTTGCTAAATATCACTGGTGACTCGGTTGCTAGGGTTTGCATGGTCGACAATCAGGTCTTACCTGCCAGAGTTAATCAGCATGTTTCAATAATTAGACCTAAAGAAAGCTCGTTTAATCCTTCATATCTAAGGTATCAACTAGTATCACCGCAAGTACAACAATTACTATTAAATTATGCAAGTGCAGGTGCAACTCGACATGCTTTAACTAAAAGCATGATAGAAAATTTAGGTATTCCTAAACCAGATTTAGATACTCAAAACAATATTGCTCATATCCTTGGTTCTTTAGACGACAAAATCGAGCTAAACCGACAAATGAACGAAACGCTAGAGGCCATGGCGCAGACGTTGTTTAAGAGCTGGTTTGTTGATTTTGATCCAGTGATTGATAACGCGCTCGCAGCTGGTAATGCCATTCCTGATGAATTTATCGAACGTGCTGAGCAGCGTAAAGCGATTAAGGAAAAAGACAGTTCAGATATTCAGGCATTATTCCCTGATGAATTTGAATTTACGGAAGAAATGGGCTGGATTCCGAAGGGTTGGGAAGCTGGTTCCTTAGATAATATGTTTGAATTGCAAAGGGGTTTTGATTTACCAAAGACAAAACGCACTGATGGACTTTACCCATTAATGGCAGCTAGCGGTCAAGATGGCACTCATGATGAGTATAAAGTTAAAGGGCCTGGTGTGATAACAGGGAGAAGTGGAAAACTTGGAGTTGTAAGTTTTGTAAATGCTAATTACTGGCCGCTTAATACTACTTTGTGGGTAAAAAATTATAACCAATCAAACCCATACCATGCTTATTTCTTTTTGCAGACATTGGATTTAGAAAAATATAATTCTGGTTCAGCTGTACCTTCCCTAAATAGAAATAATGTCCATAACTTAGCTCAGATACTGCCATCAAAAATAGTTTTAGATAAGTTTCAGGAAGTTGTTAAAAGTAGTTTCGCAAAAATAGCTGAAAACAACACTGGTATCGAAACTGTTGCCAAGCTCCGTGACACCCTTTTACCCAAGTTAATGTCGGGCGAGCTACGCATTCCAGATGCTGAAGCACTTGTGGATGAAGCTATATAGCTTTTGATAGTAAACGTTTATCCCAAAAATATAATCATTAATGGAGTTCAAGATGAAGAAGCTTTTACTTAGTTTGGTGCTTAGTTTAGGTGCTTTATCAGTAACTCCTGCAATGGCTGCCGCTCCTGCTTTCTCTGCCAGTCAAATGGCTCAGGTCAAAATCAAGGACTTGAGCTTTAAAGAAGTCATGCGTGAGTTCTATAGTGGTCGTATGGGTTATGAGTTTATTGATGATGAATATATTGAGTCGATGCCAAATATTGGTTTAGACAGTATTGATAGCGATGGAGAGAGAACAGTTGCTCTAATGCATCCGGTATTGCCTTATAAAAATGTAGCAGGTGAGCCACGTTATTTGGCCATCATCGAAAAAGTGCAAGTCAATAATGGTTCATTGGTTTCTTGCCATGTTTGTGGTGCAACAGCTGATTTATACAGTTTTCAAAAGCTAAGTAACGGCCAGTTTCAATTGGTAAGTAAAACACCAAAGGACGTGGAGTTTTCTACTAGCTGGGGGCGAGTTGGACTTTATGCCGAAGATATTCAGAACGGCCTACAGCCGTTGGGGAAAAACCTAATGGGCAGTATATTTATGAATAGTTATACCTCTACTGGAACAACGGATACCTGGTGGGATGTCCTATATTTATCTGAAAATGCATTTATTGATGTATATACATTAGGTGATGCTGGTTCAAGTAATGCTGGGAATTATGAGGAAGACTCACCTCTGTACTACAGCTATGATGTTGCTTTTAAAGTCATGCCTGAAAACACTACTTATTATCCTATTAAATTGACTTATAAAGGCGATAAACCTACTGACGACTATGAGCGTATCAATAGTGTCAATTACAGCAAGATCGTGAAGTTCAATCCGGTGAAAAAGGCTTATGAATAATTTAGCTTTGGTTTAGCCGTGAACTGGCGTATTAATCGTTGATAAAGATAATATAGACTAATAAAAAGGACTTATAGTTGAAATTCACCGAAGACCGACTTGAACAAGCCATTGTCGAGCTACTAGCATCTGAGGGCTATCCACATACGGTTGGCGAAGCACTCGACCGTAATCCTGACGATGTGCTGATTAAGCCTGATCTTCGACAGTTTCTAGCCACCCGTTATAAAGATGACTTGATCACAGAATATGAGATTGAGTCCATCATTCATAAGCTTGAGTACCTTCCTGCGTCTGATCTGTACGATACCAACAAAGCCATCATGAAGTTTGTCGCTGACGGGTTTTTCTTGAAGCGTGAGGACTATACCCAAAAAGACCTATACATCCAGCTCATCGATTATGAAGCACTCGATAACAATCGCTTTCGTATCGTCAATCAAATGGAGATACAAGGCTTTGAGCTGCGTATTCCTGATGGCATTCTTTATATCAACGGCTTACCACTGGTAGTGTTTGAGTTTAAGAGCAGCATTCGTGAAGATGCCACCATGTTTGATGCCTATACCCAGCTGACCACCCGTTATAAGCGCGATATTCCAGAGCTGTTTAAATACAATGCCCTATGTGTCATCAGTGATGGGGTCAACTCAAAGATGGGCTCGTTCTTTGCCCCGTATGAGTTCTACTACTCTTGGCGCAAAGTCACTGGCGATGAGAAATTAGAGAAAGACGGCATCCATTCCTTACTGAGCATGATGAGCGGATTATTTGATAAAGCGCGTTTGCTCGATGTCATCCGCAATTTTATCTATGTGCCTGACAAATCCAGCAAGGAAGAAAAAATCGTTTGTCGTTACCCGCAGTATTATGCAGCCACCAAACTGTTTGATAATATTAAACGTCATATGAAAGTGCTTGATGCAAACGGCAAGTTTGACGAGAGCGATGCTTTACGAGATGGAAAGGGCGGTACGTACTTTGGCGCCACTGGCTGTGGTAAGAGCTATACCATGCTGTTTCTAGCGCGTCTGCTGATGCGCGACGTTGAGCTTGGCAGTCCAACCATTATTTTAATCACTGATCGCACTGATTTAGACGGTCAGCTGTCTGAAACCTTTACCAATGCTAAGACCTATATCGGTGATGAGAATATCATCAGTGTGGAAAGTCGAGCGCATCTACGCGAACAGTTAAAAGGTCGCAGAAGTGGCGGTGTGTTTTTGACCACCATCCATAAGTTCACTGAAGATTTAGCGTTGCTGACTGAGCGTACCAACGTCATTTGTATCTCAGATGAAGCACACCGTAGCCAGATTAATCTTCAGCAGAAGATTACCGTCACTGAAGACGGTGTCAAGAAGAGCTACGGCTTCGCTAAGTACCTGCATGATTCATTGCCCAATGCCACTTACGTTGGCTTCACAGGTACGCCGATTGATGCCACCCTTGATGTCTTCGGTCCAGTCATTGATAGCTATACCATGGTTGAGTCAGTATTCGATGAAATCACGGTGCGTATTGTCTATGAAGGTCGCGCTGCCAAGGTGCTACTCGATAGCAAGCAGCTTGACGAAGTAGAGAAATACTATCAAGAAAGTGCAGATGCTGGCACCAATGAGTATCAGATAGAGAAAAGCAAAAAAGCCATGGCGAGTATGTCCACCATACTTGGTGACCCTGACCGCATCCGTGCCATTGCTGAAGACTTTGTGACACATTATGAAGCGCGAGTAGAAGAGGGCACAACGCAAAAAGGTAAGGCGATGTTTGTCTGTAGCAGCCGGGAAGCTGCCTATCAGTTATATAAAGACATTATAGAGCTGCGTCCTGAATGGAACGAAGTAAAAGCATGTGAGGAAGGCTCAACCTTGTCAGAGAGTGATAAGAAAAATGTCATGCCCATGGAGCGCGTCAAGATGATCATGACTCGTAACAAGGATGATGAAAAAGGCATGTGGGACAATCTGGGTAATAAAGACTACCGCAAAGAGCTTGATCGTCAGTTTAAGAACGGCAAATCTAACTTTAAGATCGCCATCGTCGTCGACATGTGGCTCACAGGCTTTGACGTACCCTTTCTCGATACCATCTACATTGATAAACCCTTACAAAAGCACAGCCTGATTCAGACTATCTCACGGGTCAACCGTAAGTTTGAAGGCAAAGAAAGCGGGTTAGTCGTTGATTATATCGGCATCAAAAAGCAGATGAACCAAGCGCTCTCACATTACACCAGTGGTCAGGTTCAAAACCTAGACGATATTCAAAAGTCAGTCGTGGTGGTCAAAGACCATTTGGATCTACTAGATACCGTCTATCATAAGTTCGACTCTAGCCTATATTTTAACGGCACGCCATTAGAGCAGCTGAACTGCTTAAATGCGGCGGCTGACTTTGCGCTGCAATCTAAGAAGCTAGAGAAGCGTTTTATGGACTTGGCCAAGCGTCTGAAGTCTGCCTATGATATTTGTGTGGGTAGTGAAGCACTCACAAAGGCGCACAAAGATAAGATTCATTACTACCTAGCCATTCGTACCATTATCTTTAAAATCACTACTGGCGGTGCACCTGACGTTGAGCAGATGAACCAAAAGGTACGTGACCTGGTCAAAGACGCGCTGATGAGTGATGGCGTTGAAGAGATCTTTAAGCTGGGTGATAACACTGACGGTGAAATTGATATCTTCGATGAAGACTACTTAGCCAAGCTTGAAGTGATTAAGCAGCCCAACACCAAGCTAGAGCTACTACAGCAGCTACTCGCTAAAGCCATTGGTGAGCTTAAAAAGACCAACAAGGTGAAGGGCGTTGATTTCAGTAAGAAGATGAATGCTTTGGTTGAGAAGTATAACGACCGTGACGAACAAGACATACTGCGCGCTGAAGTCATTGGTGATTTCTCTGATGAGATCATCAAGCTGTATAACGAGCTACGGGTTGAGATGGCGTCGTTTGGTGAGATGGGTATCGACTTTGAAGAAAAAGCGTTTTATGACATTCTGCTATCATTGGCGCATAAGTACGATTTCACTTATCCAGAGGACAAGCTGATTGAGCTGTCTAAAGAAGTGAAAAAGCTCATCGATGAGAAGGCTAAATACACTGACTGGAACAAGCGTGATGACATCAAAGCTGAGCTACAGTTTGATTTGATGGTATTGCTCGATGAATGGGGCTATCCACCTGTAGATTCCAAAGAGGTCTACAAAGAGATATTTGAGCAGGCTGAGAACTTTAAGAGGCATCGGGTGGTTTAGTTATATTTACACGAATTTAGTATACTTTTATTTATCAAAATACACTAAGACCTTTCTATACGGATAGCGTTATGATCGAAAGTTTCCAAGTAAAAAATATTGCTACCTACAATGAGTCAGGCATTAGTTGTAATGATTTAGGTAAGATTAACTTTATATATGGAACCAATGGAAGTGGAAAAACCACTCTTTCTAATCTATTAAGAACTCGTTCTCCCAACTGTACAATAAGATGGTTGTCAGATAGACCCCTTGATATTCATGTTTATAATAAGGATTTTAAAGAGAAAAATATACTCAATAATGCCAGCTTGAACGGGGTGTTTACAATTGGTGAGGACGATATAGATAACGAAAAATTGATCTTAAAAAAACAAAATGAAGTTGAAGGTTTAGAAAAAGTAAGTTTCGGACTAGGAAAAAGCTTAGCAGATAAGAAAAAAGACTTACTAGATTTAAAGAAAGAGGTCGTTGATGCTGTCTGGTTTGATAGCGGAGAGTTGAGAAAAAATGCTTTAAAAAGCCCACTATCGGGATATCTTGGGAAGAAAGAGGATTTTTTTGCGAAAAGTTTGATCGAATTGGGTGGCACAGCAGCACTCCTAGATTTGAAGGAATTAGAAGAACAGTCAGAGACTCTTTATGGCAAGGCTCCTTCGTCTTTGCCAAAGATTATAAGCCCTTCATCAGGGCTAGATCAGGTAGAGAACAATGATATTTGGAAAGAGATCATTGTAGGAAAAGGTGACATTAACATATCAGCACTGATAGAAAGTTTGAATATCAGCTCTTGGGTACGTGAAGGATCGACCTATCTCCAAGATAATGTGGAAACATGTCCATTCTGTCAAAAGGACACAATAGACCATAATTTCAGAGAAGATATTCACAGTTATTTTGATAACAACTACACAATCAAAGAAAATCTATTAAAGTCTTTGCAAAATGCATATACCAGCTACTCAGATAAGTTGCTCAATTCATTCCAACAGATAGCCGACGCTCACAAAGTTAAAACCTCCTATGCTTTCGATTCGGTTTCGTTTGAACGGTTTATGGCTCAACTTAGAACTAAAATCCAATTAAATATAAACCTTATAGCTAGCAAGTTAGAGAAACCTAACAGGGTTATCGACATAGATGTCACTATGACTGAAATCGGGCAACTACAGAAAATTATTAATGAAGCAAATAGCCTGATTGATAAACAAAATGCATTGGTTTCAAGATTAGGTGCTTCAAAAGCAGAACTAGTAAGAAATTCTTGGCGATACATAGCTGAACTAAATAAGGATAATCTAAAGAAATATAATAGGGAGAGTAAAAATGCTAATAGTGCTATTAGGAGTATTAATGAGCGTCTAGCGACGACGGAAGCTAACATTAAGAAAATAAATAGAGAGATAGCACAACTATCTCAGAAAAAGACGAATACTAAAAAAACAATTGATGATATAAACAGCTCTTTGAGTTACTTCGGGTTTACGGGATTTTCTATAGTGGAAAGTCCAGATAGTAACAAACACTATCAATTAAAGAGAAATGATGGTTCTATTGCTAATGAAACGTTGAGTGAAGGTGAAGTTTCTTTTATAACTTTTCTTTATTTTTATCATCTTTGCAAAGGTGGATCGACAGAAAGTACGATAAATTCAAACCGAGTGATCGTTATTGATGACCCTATATCAAGCTTAGATAGTAACATCCTATTTGTTGTTAGTAGCTTAGTAAAAGATATCATTTACGATATAAACAATGATAGCAACCACAAGATAAAACAACTAATAGTCCTGACTCATAATGTATATTTTCATAAAGAAATTTCCTATACAAGTAACAAACTAAAAGCCAGCTGTAGAGCTAACTTCTGGAATCTTAGAAAAGTTGGAAATGTTACGAGCATAAAAAACTATTATAATAAAAACCCTATAAAAAGCTCTTATGAGCTTTTATGGCAAGAGTTAAGAGAAGATTCAACGTCTCAAACAACACTTCAAAATTCTATGCGACGTATCATTGAAAATTATTTCAAGATCCTTGGAGGGATTGAGGATAATGACATTTTGGCATGCTTCTCATGTACTCACGAGCAATTGATTTGTAGATCTCTTATATGTTGGGTTAATGATGGATCTCACTGTATACCAGACGACTTGTACGTTGATGACCAAAGCTCAACTATAGATGAATACAAACGCATATTTAAAGATATCTTCAAGCATACTAACCATCTTGCACATTATGAAATGATGGTAAGAGAAAAATGAATTTGAGTATTTGAGTATTTGAGTATTTGAGTATTTGAGTATTTGAGTATTTGAGTATTTGAGTATCATTCCGTTTCTTTAGCTACAACAACTATCAGTTAACGCGAGCACTTAGCCGTAATTTGTATTTCAGAATAGCTATGCCCAAATTTTAGGAGACTAGCGATAATCTTACGCTTCCCGGTATCTTTCCTACGTCCTGAGTATTTACCCTCTGTCTTAACACGAGCAATACCTTGCATCTGACGGTTACGCCGATCTTTATAGTTCTTTCTAGCAATATCAACGAAAATATCAAGCACCATTGAGGTGATGGCTTGCAATACGCTAGTCATAAACTCAGTATTGTTTGCAGGCTACAAGGCCATATATGAAGTCGGCAGCTCTTTTGATACTGCCGCTAGCTTTTTCTCAGACAGGATTTTTTAAGATGTCCCAGTCATACTGATTTAAAAGTGCTAAGCGGTCTACCATTAGTCTATACCCAAAACATAAAACCTCTAAACGATAATCTATCTATCATTTGACTTATCTTAGCAATTAAACGATAGTAATATCCTGATATTATCAATGAACATTAATTATCAAGTCTAAGTAATAGAGGGGCGTTATGACCGTTCGTATTTATGTGAGAGCCAGCACTAAGGATCAAGACGCTACTAGAGCATTAGTAGATTTGGTTGCCTTCAGTAGCCGCTATGGTGATAGCTATGTTGATTACGTTGAGCACTTCAGTGGTACAAAGCTCGATAGACCAGTATTAGCTAAGTTGATAAAGGACGCCGAGCAAGGCGATATTTTATTGGTTGAAAGCGTAGATAGATTAAGCAGACTATCTCAAGTTGATTTTTCGATTCTAAAGCAGCGTATCAAAGATAAGGGCTTACGATTGGTGGTGGCTGATCTACCAACCACACATACGATGAGTGACGGTATGACAGGTGAGATCCTAAAAGTGATTAACGATATGCTGATCGATTTATTAGCGACCATGGCAAAGCTTGATAATGACAAGCGTAGAGAGCGCATTAAACAAGGATTGGCCAACAGTGGCTATAAACCCACTGGTAAGAAAGCCAATACCGCAAAACACAATCGTATTAAAGAATTGGCCAGTCAAAACAATATGACAAAAGAAGAGATCGCTAAGGCGGTTGGTGTTGGCGTAGCTACTGTTTATCGTGTCTTAAAGCAGGTTAATAGTTGAGGTATTTTAAATATCGACCTATATTTTCTGTTTGTATTTTCAGACGCTAATGTTTGTAGGCAATTGATTCAACATGCTCTTTTGTCTTAATCTAAAGGTATCGCAATGTCATACGAAAATCGTTTTAATGCAATAATGCTTCATTATAATCATTATATTGCATTCATAATTGTTTTTGCGCAAAATGGCTTATCTATAATCGCTTGAGCCACTCATGATGAATACCCCTACCTCAGATCCTATTGGCGCAGCATGGCTTGTCCGCTATGCCAGTATTGAGCTGGTTTCCCCTTTATATGTCAGCAGCAGTATCGGTGGACGCAGACAAACCTATAAAGACGGTGACGTCATTCATAACGCTTATCAGGAAACCGCGCGTCCACTGGACACTATCATTGCGCACTTACAGTTTCACATGCGTCATGAAGTACTGAATTTAGAGTTACTGGTTCGTCTATTTGAGCAGGTAGGTGCTGATGACGTACAAGCATGGGTAAACGCTGAGCCGACAGGCAGCTATGCCCGTAGAATGGCTTTCTTATATGAATGGCTCATGGATAAGCGTTTAGAGGTACCAAGTAATATAGGTGGTAACTATGTGGATGCTTTAGATGCTAAGAAATTGGTTACTTCAAGTCCTTCGCAGGTCATCAAGAACGCTCGCTGGCGTATCAATGACAATCTAGCAGGAACCCGTCATTTCTGTCCGATGCTGGTGAAAACAGAGGCCTTTACGCAAGCAGCTACACTTGATATTGCCACGATGGTTGACAAACTTAACGATGAATTTGGGCAAGACTTACTGATGCGCGCCTCCGTATGGATGACACTAAGAGAGAGTAAAGCCAGCTTTACTATAGAAGGTGAGGGAAAAGAGTTAAAACGTATTGAACGTTTTGCCGATGTGATGGCGCGGCGTACCGGCACCGGTAACATTCCGCTTGATCCTGAATCACTAGCCGAGCTGCAACAAGAGATACTCGGTAGCAAAACGGTTATCCAGCAGTATGGTGTCCGTCAATCACCAGTTTTTGTCTCGCATACTCAGGTCAATGGCTTTAAAGAAATTGTGCACTATATCGCGCCACCAGCTGATGACATTGCTAATAAGCTAGAAGGGTTACAGGTATTTATGGAAAAGACTGAGGGACAATCAGCACTGATGCGTAGTGCTGTTGTCTCCTTTTCCTTTGTGTATATTCATCCGCTAGCGGATGGCAATGGCCGTGTACATCGCTTCTTAATTAATGATGTCCTCAGGCGAGACCAGGTCATTCATGAGCCGATTATCCTACCTATATCACAAGCCATTGCTGAACACCCCTCAGACCGTCATGCCTATGATAAGATTTTAGACCGTGTCTCTGTGCCGCTTATGAAGCAAATCCGTGATCATTACAGCTTTGATAAACAGGCGGTTACTTACCCCGATGGTATTCGCTCAAACTTAAATTTTGAAAACACTCACCTCATTCAACCTGCATGGTGCTTTATGGAACTAACGCCTCACGTTCAGTATTTATCAAGACTAATTGCTCATGTTATTGAAAAAGAGATGCACAACGAGTCACAGTACCTAAGAAAGCATGACCATGCACGACTGGCGATAAAAGAGGTTGTTGAGATGCCCAACAGCTATGCCGATAGAATCATTCGCAGCATGCTACAGAATAAGGGTGCTAAAAGTAATAAGCTATTGAAGGATTATCCATTTTTAACAAATGATGAGGTTTGGGACGATATTTTCTCTGTGGTTGTAGAAACCTTTAAAGATGAAGCAGATGGTTTGAATAGTTAGAACAAACCCTGCTATACGCAGGAAAGTCTGCCTTGACAATCAAGCTCAAGTTAGTATCAGTATCATCGTTGCGATAATGATTCGTTTATAAAAGATTCGGCTAAAATACTGTAACCTGAAACGTAATCAATATTTTTCTTGATCCTATTTAAGCTAATAAACTACTAAAAATAGAATATGTTAAAGGAACTTTGATAACAGCCCACTTTTATTTGACAAGGATTATTACAGATCCTCAAAATAATTTTGAGTATTTGAGTATTTGAGTATTTGAGTATTTGAGTATTTGAGTATTTGAGTATTTGAGTATTTGAGTATTTGAGTATTTGAGTATTTGAGTATTTGAGTATTTGAGTATTTGAGTATTTGAGTAGCTATCAGCTGACGCGTGCACTTAGCTGTAGCTTGTATTTCAGAATAACTATGTCCAGATTTCAGAAAGCTAGCGATAATCTTACGCTTCTCGGTATCTTTCCTACGTCCTGAATATTTGCTTTCTACCTTAGCACGAGCAATACCTTGCATTTGACGGTTACGTCGATCTTCATAGTTCTTTCTAGCAATAGCAGCGAGCATATCAAGCATCATCGAATTGATGGCCTGTAATACGCTGCTCATAAATTCAGTGCTGCTATCAGATTGAGGAGTTATATAAGAGGTCGGTAGCTCTTTTGATACTACCGCCAGTTTCTTTTCTAATAGCATTCTTTTGAGAGTATCCCAATCAGCTTGGTTCAAATGTGCTAAGCGGTCAATCTGCTCAACCAAAATTATATTGCCTTCATGGGCGTCATCAATCAGTTACATTAACTGTGAACGTATTAAAGTTGCGCCTGACTCGTTTTCAACATAGAAGGCGGCAATTTTGTGACCATGATCAGTAGCAAACTGTATAAGCTCATTTTTGGCACGCTTGGCATCTTATTCTTTGATAAACGCTCGTAGATACGCTCTTATAAACATAAATACGTACAATAGTCTGTTATAAGCATCTCCATTACAGCAGTCTATTTTAAGTCGTCTATTAATCGGTTTTTGATGCCTTTTAGATGGTCCCCTTGGAGTATGCTTAAATAGAACCAGTGAAAACTGACTTTTTCTACCAACGTCGTTTGTCATAACCTCTGTTATGGCGACTGGGCAAGCCCAGGTTCTGCCACTCTGATTGGTGCTGGCCGCAGTGCTAGAGAGAATGTACCAGCCATAGTGGAGTTTTTAGTACGTGATGGTTAAAACAACCGTATTCTATGTATTGCGAGGTGCAAACATAATAATAGCCATGCCTAGAAGTGCCACTGCTGTACCTAATATGTCCCATGTCGTTGGTCGAATACCATCAACAGCCCATAACCAAAGAATTGCCATTGTTACATACACACCACCGTAGGCGGCATAAACTCTGCCAACGGCGGTTGGATGTAAAGTCAGTAGCCATACAAAAGCAACCAAACTAAGCGCACTAGGGACAAGCAGCCATATTGACTTACCCTCTCTCAGCCATAAGTATGGCAAATAGCAACCTATAATCTCTGCTAGAGCAGTAACGGCAAAAAGCCCTACTGTTTTTAATTCAAACAAAAAACCTACCACTTTAATTATTCATAATTTAGCACTATAGTTTATCATCTCACTGTAAAAAATATCCTCAAAAAATATACTGCTATATACAATATAAGCTATTTTTATCAATAACCTATACCCTAGAATAATAGGAAATCCATTGCAATGACAAAACCTGTTTGGTCTTTAAACAAGATGGGTTTGTCAACAGGATGTAAGATAAATTGGAAAAGTGAGTAGAGTGTTAGATTATTCATACTGGGTCTAAATTAAAATTTTATGGTGATTAATTTATGCTCAATGTTATTTAATGGTGGCTTGTGATTTAATTAAGAAAAGTAACCTTGAGTAATAAAATACGTTTGTAGCAGGGCTTGTTCTAAGCTCCTTTACTTCCACTTGTCTATAAATTATTTTTTAGTAAACGATCGGATATAAACGTGCCAAACGGTAAGAGTGAGCCGAGTACGCCCGCAGGTATTGCTCAAAGAAGCATTTTCATTTTGAGAGCTGAGCCTATAAGTATATAGCTTTGTACAGAGCTTTGAATTACTGGTTTTTGCCATCTACCACTTAGCACGTCACGTCTTCGTCTAGCCACTTCAAAATCATTCTGCGTTCACTCGCATACAATTATGCATTGGGTTTTAGTACATAGAATGAGAGAGTGTTTGTATTAATCATACATCACATTCCAGTTCGCATTTTTATAAACACACTTGAGTATAAATAGTATCTTTCCGTATAAAGCAGCTATGACGCTAGTTCTTTTTATTTGTACTGATCAACATTTACATGTTTATTCATTACGCTTACTTTCCAAAAACATCATATCAATTATAATCAACGCTACACCGACACAGACACCTATATCCGCAACATTAAAAATAGGATAATTCCAGACATCAGCATAGTGCACATGAATAAAGTCGACCACTTTACCGAGTCTTAAACGATCGGTTAGGTTACCAATTGCGCCGCCAAGCACTAATGCTAAACCCATAGATAATAGCTTGGCTTTGCGTGGTGCTTTGATTAAATAAACCGTCAAAAAAATAGCCATTATCAATGCTATACCTGAGAAAAACCACTTCTGCCAACCACCAGCATCGGCTAAAAAGCTAAATGCTGCTCCATAGTTATAAGCAAGTGTCCAGTTGAGGAATGGTTCAATAACCGGTACAGGATTATTAAAAGTTAACTTGGTTTCGGCCAACCACTTAGTCCATTGATCAAGTATTAATACCATTATCGCCAACAAATACCAGATAAAAGCGCGACTGCCATTGGCAACCATTTTTGGCATTTTATCCAACTTACCTTTAGGTGTTATCGAGTTGCCTGAAGTTACGTACATAGCTTTAGGCGTGTGATTCATAGTTTTAGAGTCAATTGATTGATGTGTACTACTCACAGCTATAGGTACTTTATTGTCAGCAATATTAGTACTAGCCGATTCAACGCTATTCAATTTAGTACTATCTAATCTGTCGGTAGATTCAGTCATAGTTGTTTTCTTTATCTGTGTTTATACAATGAACAATGTTAAACGTATATGTTTTTAGTATACGACTATTAATAGCGTCACTTTTAAAAACTGCTCCACTTACCGCTATGGTATTATGAAACTTACGGTAATAATTTTTTATTAGGGAATCTGTTGATTGATTTCAACATTAACCTGAGTCTGTTCAGCGCTAATCACTATAGGATTACCCGATAAGTCGCCTGACTCTGCTATGGCATTACCGCTATGACTAATACGAGCAACGACTGCTAACTGAGTTTTGTCACTACGAGCTGAATTTAACGTGCGATCTGGCATCATCGCATCAAGATTGCTTAAACGGATACTGGCCTCACCTTGCTTAATAACACTAATGGGTAAACGTTTGGCGGCAAACGGTGGACCTCCTTTAACGTCACGTATCGCAACAAACAACACATCATCAGCTTTCACTAACGGTAATAAATTAGCGTTAATGTTCACTGTCACGTCAATACCTTCTAGCGCTTGCTTTTCTTGCGTGCTAACGTAGTTGCTTAACTCATCTAAGCTTGCTAAAGCTTTAGTATGATCACCTGGTTTGGCCACAATGCTGCCTTGTAAGCGTTTAATCCAACCTTGCGCTTGGGCAAAGTTACTACTACGAGTCTCACCCATTGCCATGAGCATTTGAGCCCGTTCATGCTGCGGATTCTTAGCTAATATAGCTTGTAATACACGGCGAATATTGGCGTCTAACTGACCTTCATTAACAAAAAAGCTAGTCTGAGCATAAGTGGTGGCGATTTCTTCATTTTCAGGAGCTAAACGATAGGCACGAGATAAGGCTTCCAGCGCAGAATCAGTTGCCTCCATAGATAAGAAAAGCTCGGATAGGCGCATCCAGCGATTAGGATCATCAGCATTACGATGAACATTGGTTTGCATGGCGCTAATCAGTTGACGACCATCTTCAAACGCCCATGATGGCGGCTTGTCAATTTTAGCTGTCAATAGGTCGTCAGCCACTTGTCCTACTTTGTCCTCAGCTGTCCACAAATCAAACACGGGCGTACGATTACCTATTAGTAAATACGCCATTGCAGCCAATATTGGGATCCAAGCTGCGACAATTAAACTGCTTTTGACATCAGGGGTGACCATAGGTGTTATCTGACGCTGCGCATCTAATAGCTGACGCTCCAGTTCCAGCTTTTGATTTTGATAATGGCTATTATTAATAGTACCGCTGTCTTTATCTGTTTGTAGCTCAGCTAAACGTTCGCGAAATACTGCAACATTAATATCTAGCAGTTGATTGTCTATTGGTTTGGACTGCAAACGCGGTGCTCGTAGCCATGGCATAATAGCAATCAGCGAAAATATAAGAGCAATCAGCAAGCTTAGAGTTACAAATAAGCCAAAAGTAGAAAATAGAGTCATTTTTTGTCCTCTAGGCTAGTAATGTCGTGGTCGACACTCTCAGCTTGCGATAATAGACGATCAAGCTCAGCCTTTTCCGTAGAGGTCAAGGCAGCAGTACTGTTCACTGTAACGCCGTTTTGGCCACGGGCGACAACTTGGCGGCGTTTACTTTGCCAAAACCAACCAACAATTAAGACGAGCAATAATAGTGGTGGAAAAAACCATAGGATCCATGTCGATGGTCGCATAGGCGGCTTGTAGCTAATAAAGTCACCGTAGCGCTCTTGCATATAGGCGCGTATTTCAGCATCACTACGTCTATCTTTAATTAAATCATAGACTTTTTGCTTTAGATCCTGTGCAATCGGTGCATCAGAGGCTGCAAGGTTTTGATTTTGGCATTTTGGGCAGCGAAACTCTTCTATTAATCCACGATACTGAGCTTCTTGCTGTGGTGAATCAAAATCGTATACGTCAATAGCTGCGTTTGCCGTCATGTTAAGCAGACACGCTAGTATTAAGCTTGCTAGTTTTAAAATTATATTGAGTTTTATTTGAGGAGCTCTTATTCGAGTAACGTTCATTTGCACATCTCCTCAACCTGAATGAGATCAGGGCTATCGTTGTTCTTATTAGCCTCATTAAGTACGGTCAGGCACGGCTTAACACGCTGTTGCCAATTGGCTTCATTAATCTCACCAACAATATGCTGACGAATGATGCCATCTCCATCCACAACAAAGGTTTCGGGCGCACCAGTTATGCCTAAGTCTAGAGCAAACTGACCCAATGAATCCTGAATAGACATAGAAAATGGATCACCGCCTCGGTTTAAGTAACTGAGCGCATTACCAATCTCATCCTTATAATTCACACCAACGATATCAACGCCGCGCTCTTCTAGTTGCATTAAAAACGGATGCTCAATAACGCAAGTTGGACACCATGAGCCCCAAACATTAAGTAAGAACGGCTTATCCGGCAAATTATCATTGGTGATAGTACGGGTAGTATCTGCTAATACCGGCAGCTCAAAGGTAGGAACCGGACGCTCAAGAGCGGTATTGGTCACAATGTCTGTTGGTTTACCTAAGCGCATGTACAATATAACTACCAAACCAAAAAAGAGGATAAGCGGAACTAAGAACCATAGCTTCGTCTGCTTTTTTTTCATTGTCTTTGGGTTACGCTGCTTACTGTTTTGGCTATCTTTTTGCTCAGGAGTATTATTCGACATAGTCATTTATTTCTCCTTTAATGTCGACATCGTCGATGCTGAGATTGCCTGTTCAATAGCTACCTCATTGACTCCATCAGTAGCCAGATCACCAGTAACTAGCAATGGAGCTTTAACTTTTTTGATGCGGTATCGTTTATCAAGCATGCTAATTAATCCACCTAGAGCCATGATAATTGCCCCTAACCAAATCCAGCGAATTAATGGTTTTACATAAATCCTTAATGCCCATTGGTTACTACCATCGGCAATAGGTTCGCCCAGTGCGACATAAACATCGCGCATTAGGCTAGCATCAATGGCCGCCTCAGTGGTCGGCATAGTGCTAATGATATAAGTACGCTTTTCTGGATTCAGTTTCGCCACTTCACGACCGTTTTTGGATACCACGACTTGCGCCTGCGTTGCATCAAAGTTACTACCCTTTATTTCAAAAAATTCAGTTACTTCAAAATCGTAACCTTGAACATTGACTGTATCGCCAATACCCATTGCTACGTCACGCTCAATACTCAAGCTACTAGTAAAGGCTATGCCAATGACAGCAACCAATACGCCAATATGAGCAGTCTGTTGACCCCAATAGCTCAGACGCAACTGCCGCAAACCGTTAAAAAGATTAGGCGCATTCTTAGTTTTATCTTTAAAATCAACTGCCATCCATAGCAGTGCCCAAAAGCTAACGGCTAAAGTCACACCAATATTAAGCATAGACGATGGATTAACAAAGTAAGTAATAATGGCGGCTAATACTAAGCTACTAACGGCGATGACCATGCCTATACCCAGTAGTGGACGGGTGTCTTTTTTCCAGCGAATATTTGAGCCCATACCCATAGCTATTAATAACAGCCACGTTAAAGGTACAAATAATGCATTAAAATAAGGAGGGCCAACGGACACTTGTCCTAAACCAAAAGCATCAGCGATAATAGGGTAAAGGGTGCCGAGCAGCACCACTAAGGTTGCAATCAAAATGATGGCGTTGTTGATCACTAAAAAGGACTCACGTGAAATCAGCTGATATTGACTTTCAACGGTTAAACGCCAACCTCGAACGGCAAACATTAATAGACCACTACCGATGATAATGCCAAGAATAGCTAAGATAACCAAACCACGCGTCGGATCAGCGGCAAACGAATGCACTGAGGTAAGGACTCCAGAGCGTACCAGGAACGTGCCAAGCAAGCTTAAGGCAAAGGCGAAAATAGCCAGCATGATGGTCCATGCTTTAAACACCCCGCGCTTTTCAGTGACTGCTAATGAATGCAGCAATGCTAAGCCGACAAGCCAAGGCATAAACGAGGCATTCTCTACCGGATCCCAAAACCACCAACCGCCCCAGCCAAGCTCGTAGTAGGCCCACCACGAGCCCAGTGCAATACCAATGGTCAAAAATCCCCAAGCCGCGAGCGCCCATGGACGTGACCAGCGTGTCCAAGCAGCATCTAAACGCCCTTCCCACAATGCCGCCATACAAAATGCAAAAGGTACTACCATACCCACATAGCCCATATATAACATGGGCGGATGAATAATCAGACCGAAATCTTGTAGGACAGGATTTAAATCAGCGCCATCGACCGCTAGATTGGGTAAGGTACGCTCAAACGGTGACGAGGTAAATATCAGCATCGTTAGCATCATTAACTGTACACCGGCCAAAATAACTAATACCCGCGCACGCATTGATAACGGCAAGCCGCGACTAAAGTATGATACCAGTGCACACCATGTGGCCATGATGGTCATCCATAGCAGCAAAGAGCCCTCGTGTCCGCCCCATGTCGCCGATAACTTATAGTACCAAGGCAACAGCGTATTAGAATGCTGCGCGACGTAACTGAGGCTAAAATCATTATAATAAAAACCTGCTATCAAAGCGCCAAATGACGTTATCATGGCGGCAAACTGTGCCCAAGCTAGGCTAGGGGCTAGTCGTTGCCAAGCAACTTGGTTACGAATAACACCAATAGTTGGCAGAATTACCTGCAATAACGCCAGTACAAAAGCGGTAAGCAAGGCAAAATAGCCCAATTCTGTAATCAACATACGGTCTAACCTTATTTACTCTAATGCGGTTGCAGTTTACTGTGGCGGTGGAATTTTTATTATTAGAACCCACCCCGAAATCTGCTGCTATCTCTAGTTTTTAATTGATTTCGAAGGGTTTTATTTAACTACTTTAGGCGGATTTACCAGTGGAGGCGCTCCCTTAAAGCGCAGTAAACGTAACGCATTAAGAGTAACGAGCACTGTTGCTCCAGCATCAGCTAGAACCGCAATCCATAGTCCAGTAATGCCGAATACGGTCGTGATCAGAAAGACGCCTTTGAGACCCAAAGCGAAAATGACGTTCTGATGAATGTTGCGCATGGTGGCACGTGAAAGTGCGATGAGATGAGCCATATCCGTAACACGACTTTTTAATAATGCGATATCGGCCGTCTCAATGGCCACATCGGTACCACCACCCATCGCGATGCCAACATCGGCAGTTGCTAGCGCTGGCGCATCGTTAATACCATCACCAACCATCGCTATTTTGCGGTTGTTCTTCATCTCGTTAAGCAGGCGCAGTTTGTCCTCAGGCAACAGCTCAGCTTCCCATTCCACGTCTAAATTACTGGCAAGTGCTTGAGCGGTTAAGCGGTTGTCGCCTGTTAGCATGACGGAGCGCACACCCATCGCTTTGAGCTGAGCCACACCTTCATGAGCGTCGTCTCGTAATTCGTCTCTTAGCGCGATTAATCCAAGCACTTCACGGTTTTGCTCATCGAAAAGAACAGAGACGGTCTTACCCTCATTTTGCAGCGCCTCAATTTGCGCCTGTTGTGTGGATGAAATCAATGCCTCATCGGCTGCGTAAACAGGCGAACCGATAGCTAGCGCGCGCTCCGCGACAGTTGCGTGTACCGCTTTACCGGCAGTTGCAGAAGCATTGAAGGCCACAGGTATGAACACTTTAGCAGCTTCAGCATGACTAACAATGGCTTCAGCAAGCGGGTGACTAGAACCAGTCTCCACACTGGCAAAAAGTGCCAATATCTCATCTTGACCTTGAGAATTCTGACCTTGAATACTTGAGTCCTCTTGTGTAAAGGCAACAACATCGGTCACGCGTGGTTTGCCTTCAGTTAAAGTGCCTGTCTTGTCAAAAGCGACCGTCTTCACTTGGCCGATAGTTTCTAAAGCACTACCGCCTTTGATCAGCAAGCCACGGCGCGCACCAACAGCAAGACCAGAGGCGATGGCAGCGGGTGTTGATAGTACAAGAGCACAGGGACAGGCAATCAGCAACAGTGCTAGACCGCGATACAACCAAGTCGACCAATCTCCACCCATGGCTAACGGTGGAATGATAATAATTAGTGCGGCAATAGCCATCACTGCCGGTGTGTAATAGCGACTGAATTTCTCAATAAAACGGGCAGTGGGTGCTTTGGAGGCTTGGGCTTGCTCTACCAGCTCAATAATGCGCGAAATGGTGTTATCGGCGGCTGTCTTTTCTACGCGCACTTGGAGCACACCATCGATGTTAATTGACCCTGCAAATACATTGTCACCCATCGTCTTGGCAACAGGAACAGACTCTCCCGTCACGGGCGAATCATCAAGGCTGGACGCACCTTGAACAATGGAACCATCAGCAGATACCCTATCTCCAGGACGCACCAGCACAAGGTCATTCACTTGTAATGAAGTCGCTGGAACGTTACGCTGCCCACCTTGAGCATCAAGTAAAATTGCACTTTTCGGAACCAGCGATGATAAGGCTCTGATGCCAGCGCGAGCGCGATCAGCAGCGATACTCTCAAACAGTTCACCGATTGAGAACAAAAAGACAACTGCTGCGGCCTCTTCAGCTTCACCAATGATAAGTGCGCCAAGCACGGCGACGGACATCAGCGTTTCAATTGAAAAGAATGAACCTGTTTTAGCCAGTGCTAAGGCTTTGCGCGCAAATGGAAAAACGCCTACAATCACAGCGATGGCAAACACCCATATCCCATAAGCGGGCAACAGTAGTGACAGTGCATAAGCGCTGCCCATCAAAATACCGAGGCCAACAACCTGTTTGCCTTTTTGAGTTTGCCACCATTGCTTATCCTGCGGAGCCATCTGATTGTCGCTGTCAATATCAATAGCCGATACAGTTTGTTGACCAGTATTGGCAGAGATGCCGAACCCTAGGCTTTTGATTGTTTTTTCGATATCACTAGCCTGAGTCGGCGCACCAGGGGCTAAATTTAGCTCTAGCGTTTCTGTAGCGAAATTCAGCTGAACATCAGAAACCCCAGGCATACGTTTCAAAGCTGTTTCAATCTTGCCGATGCAACTGGCACAGTCCATACCTTCAATATGATATTTCATAATAATTTACCCTTTGAATAATGATATTATGAACCCTATAGTGGCTTTAGAGTCAAGGTTATTTATCTACAGTTTCGTAATTTTAATTTCTCTAGCGCTAGTCTTTACAGCCACTTTAATTATTTAAATCGTAGAGGTTGTTATGACAATCAAAATTGGTGAGCTCGCTAAACGCACAGGTGCCACAGTAGAAACCATTCGCTATTATGAAAAAGAGCGTTTATTACCCGAGCCTTTTCGTAGCGAAGGGAATTATCGTTTATATAATGAAGAGCACATTGAGCGTCTACAATTTATCCTACATTGCCGTACGCTCGATATGGCTTTAGATGATGTGCGAATCTTACTTGAATACTGGGAGTCGCCTGACAAGGACTGCGGCGATGTGAATAACTTGCTAGATGAGCACATTCATGCTGTGGAAATACGAATGGAAGAACTGATGCACTTAAAGCATCACTTGACCGTTTTGCGCCAGAAATGTGCAAGTAGTGCACCAGCGTCATCATGTGGCATTTTAAACGCGCTTGTCGATAACTCCTGTCATGAGTAATGATATCAGTAGTGTTCATTTCTGACGGATCAAATCATGAAAGGTTAAATACGCCCTGATGTTAAGCACAAAAAAACCCAGCAATGATATTAAGATCACTACTGGGTTGGAGGAAATAACAACTATGTTGTGCTGACTTAGAAAGTCTTATTTATCATTCATAGCAAGGTAGATATTACGATCTGATGCGGATGCGTCATCCACGTATTTTGAATCGCGCCATGTCGTATAAGCATAGACACCACTGTATGGGCTGATGCTGTTCTGACGGAAATCAGAAATCCAATTTTCGCCATCAAATATTTGGATATGGCCATGCGGGCGCTTTGATGAGCGATCATAGACAATAACATCACCTACTTGGGTTGGCATATCATTACTGATTTTGCTAAAACCTGCTTTATCAAGCGTGCCACGAGTGGCGTACTGATAGGCTGAAGGATTGGGTGTAAATTCATAACCAGCTGATTGTAGTGCTTTACGTACGTAACGGGCACAATATCCAGAGCTGCCAGATAAAGCCACTTTTGAGGCGCGAGCAGCAGCGATAGCGGGGGCTGAATTGCTGTCAGGAACCTTATTGACTTGCTGCTGTTGTTTTTCAGCGTATAAGCGGCTGTTTAATGATGAAAGCTGATTCTCTTTTTGCTTGGCCTGCGCACTTAGGTTGCTAATTGCTTGACTAATTTCATCATTATTAGAAACATAAGCACCACTTTTGGTGCTATAGATGTTTTTTGATGAACCGTAGTTTGATGCCACAGAAGTATTGGTGATGGTATTATTTGTTTGAGAGATTGTGATAGCAGCACCACTCGTTTGTGCTATGCCCATACCCAGTACTGACAAAATCAATAAAGCCTGTTTCATAAATCTAATACCTACGGTTAATTCAAAATCGTCTGTTATCAACAACAGCGCAGTCAATTAAATCTCAATAACTCAAGTATATATATGTCATAGTGACTGATACTTCTGCTGCATATTATTCATATAAAAAATGATTATTGGCGATCACAGCTCATTGAAGTCTTACGAAGCTGTTACAAATCAAGCTGCTGACCAAAACACAAAGCCGACTTTAGCATAGGCTGTTTAGCCTGTCATCCCCCTTAAAAACCCCAAAAATACTTTTTTGATGTCGAAAAAATTGCTAATATCCCACATTTTACAATGTAAGTTTGTGTAACATGTACAGAATATAGCTGACTAGATTGACCACAATTTCTACTGTTTTATAAGCAAAAAAACGTCTGAGGGTTAAATCTATAATTTAGATTTAACCCTCAGACGTTTTTCTATTGGATGAAGTAATTACCCTATATAGGGTCTAACTAATTATTAAGATAATATAATAATTTATAATATTAATATAGATGTTAATTCCCTACTGGCTTATGTAATATTACGTAATTGTTTCGATACATCCTGTATATTCTTGTATTAACCCTTAGTTATTTATCTATTTTAAGGGTTAATAACCGATAAATCCGCTTACATTGTCATCAAAAGTTACAAATTCAAAGTTATTTTTAATTTTAAAGTCGCAATAGCTAATGAATTTTTTGATGAAGAATCATTTTATAAGCAATAGAACAGTCTTATACTTGCTTCATTCGCTTTTAACGCTAACACTATAATCAAAGTATTCTTAACTGCTAACACACTATAATTGCTGCTCTACCGATTCAATATCAGCATAAACTTGGGTCGTCCCGTCTTTATTGAGCTGCATAACCTGATAGGGCATGAATTTATTTTGATACTCCATACCTGGGCTACCAACAGGCATGCCAGGTACGGCAAGACCCATAGCTTGTACTGGCGGATTTTCTAAAAACTGCGCCATATATTTAGCGGGTACATGACCTTCAAAGACGTAACCATCAGTAGTGACTACAGTATGGCAAGAACGCATTTCATTTGGAACGCTGTAGCGCTCTTTAAATACGGCTAAGTCCGCAACATCTTGCGCGGTTGCACTTAGACCATTATCTTCTGCATGACTTATCCATTCTTTACAGCAGCCGCAATTGGCATCTTTATAGACAGTGGCTGAGACGTTTTTTAGTAGGTCTGGTTTACTTACTGATGTCATCATAGGAGTATTTATAACGTTTGGTTCAGCTGTCTTCGGAACAGTCACTACATCTTCAGTTGATGCCGATGTTGTGCTTGCATCAGATACGCCACTACTCGGTTGGCTACAAGCAAATAGTGATGAGGCGGCAAGTAATACTAACGTACTACGCAACCCCTTAGACAGATAACGATTGAATATAAGACTGGATTTTATTTTTAAGGGGGTCATAGTGCTCTCTCATGTACTGTAGATATTGTGAGCTATAGAAGGTCAAGTAACACTTCATATCGTTTGGTAATGTAGCATAATAACCCATCAAACGGAGTACGTAAATTTATCCATTGAGCAGTGCGGACTGGTATCATAAGCAGTTTTCATTTTGAAATGCTGCCTGTAGTATTAACAGGTCTATCCGAGTTTTGGATTTTGACTAAAAATTCAAAACTCATAATTTTGGATAATTTGCGATGCGCCTGTCTACTATTAATCTACAAAAGCGTTTGAGTACTCACTTAAATCAATTACCGCTATCGCTTACGCTAGTAGCAGCATGGCTTGCAGGAGCTATTTTTTTATTTTCGCTAGCGCCTTATGGGTTTTGGCCGCTAGCAATAGTATCACCAGCGATTTTATATGCGCTGTTGGTGACAAGTATGAGTGGTCGTCGCGCTTTTATTATCGGTGAAGCTTACGGTATGGGGCTATGGTGCGTCGGCGGCTTTTGGCTCTATACTGCTATCCATGATTATAGCGATACACCAACGTGGCTCGCATTGATTATGATTGCATTGATGGGTCTCGGTATGGGACTATTTCATGGATTGTTAGCACTAGTCTTTAACCGTATGGTAGGCAAACAACCCTTTTCATTTGCTGCTCTTTGGGTGCTACAAGAATGGTTAAAAACTTGGTTATTCACAGGCTTTCCGTGGCTGTTTGTTGGTTATGCATTTACTGAAGAGTATTGGTTATCGTCCTTAGCACCCGTTGCTGGTGTTTTTTCCGTCTCTTTTGTTGCCATACTATTGGCTGCAAGTTTAGTAGAGCTACTGCTTCGGCGCAGTAGTTATGCCATCGTTTCTGTACTGTTATTAGCCATTAGCACATCATTATGGCTGGTCAATCCGCAATGGACAAAACCTAAGGGCACACCTGATCTGTCAGTGTCATTGATTCAAGGTAATATTTCACAAGATATAAAGTGGCTGACTAAGTATCAAGTAGAAACGCTAAAGATTTATGCGAAGTTAACACGCACTGAGTGGGGACGTGATGTTGTGGTGTGGCCTGAATCATCTATTCCTATGTTTCAGGATGAGGCTGCGGGCTTTATTAGTGAAATGATAGAAATGGCTAATGCGACCAATACGACATGGATAACTGGTATCCCTTATAAGGATAAAGCGGCATTCAATGCCAGTACGGATAAGTATCCCCCATTTTACAATAGCGTGATTGCTCGAGGTGTAGAAGCGGAAGGCCTATACAAGAAGCAGCGTCTAGTGCCTTTTGGAGAGTATATTCCATTTGAAGGCGTGCTCGATATTTTCCCAAGTTTGGCCGGTAGTCAGGATATTAAGAACTATAGTCGTGGTAGTGATCAGCAGTCACCTCTAAAGGTGCGTGAACACAATATAGGGACGGCTATCTGTTATGAGGTAGCTTATCCAGATACCACGCGTAAAAATGCCATCGATACTGACTTTTTGTTGACCGTCTCTAACGATGCCTGGTTTGGCACTTCAGCAGGACCATTGCAACATTTGCAAATGGTACAAATGCGCGCGCTTGAGAACGGGCGCTGGTTTATTCGAGCGACCAATACTGGTGTTACCGCTATCATTAACCATAAAGGTCGTATTGTAAAACGCGCACCGCAGTTTGAGCGTACTGTACTACGTGGTGAGATACAGGCACGGGTTGGTAACACGCCCTTTATGCTTATGGGAAATTATCCTATCTTGATAATAATAACCCTGTTATTACTAATAAGCTATTTTGGCAAAGGTCTAACCACACTTAGAAGACGAGGGTAATAGTAAACTTAATCATAATAATTTAATCAGCGTAAGTTTTTTATTTTTTCTAGGTAACGTCCTAACGCACGTAAATATAAAAGTTTTAAACTATTGATCACATAAGAACTGATTGAAAAAATTATGTTGACATAAGGCACGCGCCTCATACTTAAAAAGAGATAGCTATATACGGTCTATCATCTTTTAGTTGATACTTTCATTTAATGCACGCGATTTTTGATTGTCATCTGCCTTAGTACCAAATTCAATAGTTGCATGTTGTATATTCTGATGCGCCAAATCTTCCTTGATGTTTTCTTTCATAGTAATAGTCTCTTCAAACGTTATATCGGTCTTCGGTACAATATGAACTGTAAGAGCATTCTCAGTGGTACTCAAAGCCCAGATATGTAAATGATGAAAGTTTTGAATAAAATTATAGCTCTCTAAGATAGCAGTGATTTTACTGAGATCAACATTTTGAGGTACTCCGTCGATAGCAAGCTTGATACTCTCTTTTAGTAGACCCCAAGTCGATAACAGTATAACGACTGAAATAATCAAGCTAACTAGAGGATCAACGATATTCCAACTTGTATAGTAAATAATAATGCCCGAGATAACGACACCTAAAGAGACCAATGCATCTACCATTAGATGCAAGAAAGCACCTTTGATATTAATATCGTCTTTTTGACCTTTGTAGAATGCAAAAGCAGTAACAGTATTTATAAATACACCTATTAGAGCTGTAATAATAATAACTTTTCCTGCAACTTCCGGTATCGTATCAAATCGACCCAAGGCCTCATACGCAATACCTATAACGATTGTAACTAACAATATGGCGTTAATAAGAGACGCCATTATAGAAGCTTTTTTGTAGCCATAGGTATAAAGCGTAGTAGATGCTTTCTGTGCTAATTTCATTCCAATTAACGAGATTATTAAACTGGCAACATCACTTAAGTTGTGGCTAGCGTCTGCGATTAAAGCTAATGAATTAGTTGAATAGCCCACTATAAACTCGATGAGCGTAAATGCAGAATTTAGACCAATCCCAATATAAAAAGCTTTATTCATATTTTTAGGGTCTGGAGCTTGATGACTGTGGTTATCTGAATTACTCATAATTTATCCTTGTTTAGGTTGCTGCATTTTATTAAAGGTAGAAAATAAGTTTATTGCATATTTTCTATATTGCACAGTCAATATTGCTCTAATACCGTAGACCCACTTATTTTTATCAATAAACTGAGCCACAACTTGATTGTGTGTCCTATCTCTCCTTGGGCGAAAAAAGCGGATTTTACTGTAATCTAACTGGCTTACGTAAGCTTCTTGTTCTCATGTTCAAGCTCTTTAGTATGTGTAGCTTAGTCTTGAATGTTGGTTAGTATAGTTTCATTAGTGTGCTTTTTATGACATGACCACATAAAGGTGTAATCGTTTAATGCTTCAATCAGCATACGAACGGCGCGTTCTTTAATCTCAGGAGTGTAGGTTTGTCTTTTCATTATCGTATTCTCTCAGAAAGATGATTTACCGCTTCTTAACAGCGCGTGTAAAACCTTGCATCTGACGACTAAGCCGGTCTTCATAGTAAACTATCCCAGTATTGTCAGAAACTTAACGTCTTGTGAGGATGTACTAAGTGCTAACTTCAAAATAATTGAAATGCTTACGCTAAATGACGACAAGAAAAGCCTAAGCAATCTAACGAAGAATCAGATATTAAAAACCTAATCTGTATGACAAATAAAAAAATGCCTCTGGGAGTTGACTCCCAGAGGCATTTAGTTTTAAATGTAGATAACGGTTACAGTGTGTTGACGCACCCTGTAACGAACAAATAAGCACACAGACTGCGTTATTTGAACAGCATTAAATGCCCGTATAGGTGCATTTTATCCAAAATCTGCTTTCATATCAACTCTATTTGCTATACATTTTAAAAACTGCTTGTTCGCTCGTTACATTTTCGTGCTGCTCTCTCTGTACCCGTTACCCGTCAAATGGGTGGCAGGCCTCGGTGACGACTGCGTTTGACATAAGGGTGAGCTCCCTACAGGGGTGACTAGACAAAGGATCAGAGCAACGCAATGAGTGGTTACTTGTGCATATCGTAGCGGTATATTGGGCGAACGCCCTTGCTAGCGTATGACAGCACAGTAGCGGTTATGAGCGTGTCTAGGCGGTGCTATCAGCCGTAATCATAACAGCCGTAGCTTGATACAGTGATACGGTCTTGATGACGCGATGGGCGATGAAGTCGGCATGACTAATCACATCAAATTCAAGGAATGCACTAAAGTGTTTGTGAGTATTTTTATTATACTCATAATTGCTTTAGGGTGAGTATTCCTTGAAATCTGCTCAAGGCTCCAAAATCAGCATAAATTCACTTAGGCTAATTTAAGTAGTATATAGCCCACTAGGCTATATACTATGAGAGTTCAGAGAAAAATTTAGAATATTTATTATACAACCATCATTTATTCAGTGAGTCGATATTGTCATGGTGGATTCATAAGCTTAGTGTGAATAGAACGGGATTGACTTATTTATTGTTAATTGTCTCTCGCATCTTTTCAATCTCTACAGTCAATGAGCTACTCTTTTCCTGTTCTGATTGATAGTTGATTGAAAGCTCATCATACTGCTCACTCAATGCAGTGTGCTCAGTACTAAGCAAAGTTCTCTCATGATTTAACGTGTCGTGTTGCTTAATCAGTAGCTGATGATCTGCTTCAATCTTAGCTTGCTTTTGAGTAAGCTGCTCATTAATCCCTGATAACTTATCACGTTCAGCGATTATGGCCTTTAACTCTCCTTTCACTTCTGCTGTAAGATTCGTTATCTCGTTGCGCTCAATAACGACTGTCTTTAGCTCATCCTTAGTTGCTGTCAGTTCTGTTTGCAGACGCGCGATCTCTGCTTTATCGCTATTAGCAGTGGCTTCAAGCGTGGCCACCTTCGATATGTTGGCACTCAGCTCTTTTGATTGCTGATCAAAACTGCTACGCAGGTCACCAAGTTGGGCCTGAGCTGCCACTGTTTTAGCTCGTTCAAGCTCCAGCTGGTGCTGAGTATCACTGAGTGTTTGCGTCAGCATATCCCGTTCAGCAGTCACTTGAGCCGCGGTGATAGCCGTTGCCTCTGCAGTTGCTGTGACCTCATCGAGCTGTTCTAACAAATCAGTCTGCTCACTCTCTAGTGTCTTAACCGCGTCTTGAGCCTCGTCTGTCTCAGCTTGCAACTTGGTTTTAATATTCTCTAGAGCCTCCCGTTCTCTAACCAGACGATCATTGGCAATATCAATGGCCGTTTGCCACATATCCGCGCCAAGCGTTTGTAAACGTTCAGCAATGCCACTTGGTAGCTCAACCTGTCTTAGCTGCTCTTCTTGTTGGTTATCCTGACGCCAAGACTTCATGGCTTCACTGATGGTCGTAAATGATCCACCACCCAGCGCCTTACGCACTTCTGCTAAAGTAGGTTTGATATCTTGTTCGTGCAGTTGATCAGCGGTAGCATGAATTTGCTGTGTAGTAATGGCCACAATTATTGTCCTTAATTTTGTATGAGTAAATATGTAGCGTTTGTATTATGTTGTATATAGTATAATACAATATACAACATAATACAATATAAGATATAAAAAAACCTCAAGCAATCTTGAGGTCATAATCGTTAGATTATGGCTAACAATCAATTAAGTACTCCTCTAGCGCATTATTATCATTTATTAATGATTAGCGCTGGTTTTTTTAGAGAATCATAGTGTCTTAATACTGCCAAGGCTAGCACCTAACCACCCAGCAATAGGAAGTTTTTGTCAGTCTACGTATATTCTAAATAATCACGAATAGGACATTTATTGAAAACTGAAGAATCCGTCTTTAGTCTTTTGACCATCTCAATTGCCCACTCTGCCTCATTTTGGCCTGCTAGACTGGTGGAGCTGACCAGATGGTTATAATTGGCTATAAATTCTTTATTCAGAACAATGCGCTTTAATTGTGCGTCGCTTAGACCTTTAATTGAAAAAGGATTCAGATCACTCTTCAATGCTTTTGACTGCTTAGCCTCTACCTTGGCTTGACTGCTATCTTCAAAACTAAACACAATCTCACTCACCACCCGCCCTTTTTTCTTTTGAGCGTAGGTTATACGGTAAGGCGTGTGCGTATGAATATCACTGATAGCTTTATCTAATACATAACGTTTGAAATCAATATTCCTACCATAGCTATCAACGCAATTAAATTTTTCACGTAAATAGTCAACGGTATACGCCTTTTCTTTGTATTTTTGGAACATACAACTGGCAATCAGCTCAAATAAAATCATGCCATAACTACCAAGATTAATAATCCAATGTCGCTCCCATTTGGTAAATGGATTTTCACGATCGAATACTGATAGCATCTCAATCACTGTATCGGCCAGTATAATTTCTAACTGTCCCTCGTTTTCCTTATATTCGCACTGAACAAGCCAAGACACTCCAGTTCTATGCGTCCGTTCATTATTCTTAAAGTTCCAAAAAAAGAATGCTTTGTGCAGCATGCTATTAGCAACTTCTGCCAAGGTACGGTAAATACTTTTTTTGCCTAAATTATATTCACGGGCAAACTCTAGCGCATTAACCACAAACATTCGTTTTCTGGCATCAGGGTCTTTTTCTACATGCTTACGTACTAAGGGCGATAAAAACATAATCAGACGCCGCTCATTCAAGTCCAAATCTGAAATGGCATTTAATAAACGGTTTTGCATCACCAGCCATTTGTCACTGTAAATTGGTTTGGGCTTACTCTCAACTTGACTGACATTCTGTAATGGTTTGATTTCTTTAACGTCTGAGGTAATCAAATCAAAATTAAAATCAAATTTTGATTCTATGACAGGTTCAATAATAAGGATAGTGGCATCATTATCACCCACTGTCCTTCTTACATGAGCGGTAAGTTCATCGCGCTCTTGTTCGCTTAAATTTTTATCTACTTTGACCGTATAAGACTCGCCTATAAACTCTCGTAGGTTATTTTGGAACTGTGCCATCTCATTTTTATTCATATCGTAATATTTCGCTAGATTAATGCTTATGGTAAATAATAAACAATATTAGTGGAATTTACAAATTTACTTTCCACTAATACCGCTTAAACTTCCACCTACAACCGCTTAAACTTCCACCTTCAACCGCTTAAACTTCCACCTTTAACCGCCTAAACTTCCACTATATAAAAATATTTTTCCGCTGTAGACCAAGTGAAGTAAGTGTCTGCGCCGATTTTCACCTTCAGGACAAAAGCTTTTAAAAATTATTAAAAAATAAGAAATATATTTTTGTTTTAAGTAATAGGAAAATAGGCAAAAAAACCGACGAATTTGAAATAATAATATGAGCTACCAACTGCTTTTAAAATTATTTAGTAGCTCAACCAGCTGTTGTCCGCTTACTTGATATTAATCCTCACTTTCATAGTCCGAATCAAGAGTCGACCTCTGGAAATCTTCAAAAGCACGATCAAAGATCTTTTGAATGTCTGCATCTGTCATTTTGGACAAAGCTGGTTTCATGTTTTCAGTCGCATTTTTTGTAGATAATTTGTCTTCATTTTCAGTAGCCATTATCGATACCTCTGTAAATACATCTCAAATCGTTGCTAGAAAGCCTAAAAAGCACCCTTATACGCATTCTATGCTCTGTTCTATACACTGATAGCTAAATATATTTTAAAGCGCTTAAAACAGCTAAAAATCGCCTTCTAGCATTTTACTAATTAGAAGACGATTCAGTTGTACGGATGAATAGGCTATTGCTAACAGTAACAGTTATTGCGCTGCTGATTTGTCATCAAACAATGAACCGTACTCACTGTCTTGATTGTCTTTATGCGAAGTAAAACTGCTTGATACCATCTTAGCCTCACCTTGCATCTTATGAGCAATTGACTTTAAAAACTCACGGTGCTTTTTCAAACGGACATATTTTTCATTATCGTGTGCGTCTAAAAAAATGGCTTGCAGTTCATGATTGTCATCATCGTCCAATGCGTTGGCCAACCACTCCCCTAATATTTTATGTGCTTCAAGCCTGTCCTGATCAATCTCTTTTTTAAGAGCCTGCAATTGCTTAATCTTATTTGCGAATAAATCATCTGATATTACTGACATTACTTCATCCTTTTTTAGCCAACTATGATAGAGTTGATCCTAGCAGTACATACACAGGTATGCAAGATAGTAAAATACACAAGACCACATCGTTTCGTGGGCGCAGTAGTATTTTAACCCTCTGTTAAGAGCGAACTTAGGAGTTTATGTAAAAAAGGCCCACAAGGGGCGCTATTTTTTTACATAAACTCCGTCGTTCGGCAGGGGGCGAACCCCCTACAACCCCCAAAAAATTATCTCTCAATGTTGGGTTTTTTTGCTATGAATAATAAAGGGTTTCATCTGTCAGTTAGCGCCGTTAGTAAGGCGAGAAATCATAGCGTGGTGGCAAAGTCGGCTTATAATTCTGGCTCAAAACTGGCTGATGAGCAGTCAGGAGTCGTCCACGATTACACCAGTAAAGCTAAAGACAAAATCTTAAATTTAGTGGACAGTGATGGTACTAAATACACGCAAGTTATTGAGAAAAATGTGATGCATACGGCGTTGATAACGCCAACTCTTGCTGGGGATCTAGCAGTGACACGTGAGGGTTTTTGGAATGATATCGAACGCATTGAGACTCGTAAAAACGCTCAATTAGGTACTGAGATTGATGTGATGTTTCCTGATGGGATCACCGCTGATCAGCGTATAGTTTTGGCCGAGCGCTACGCTCAAACCTTATCTGATCGCTATAACGTGCTTGTCGATGTAGCCATTCATCGGCCACACAGTCACGAGAAACATGTGGGGGAGGTTGAAGTGGTTGAGCTGACCAGTCGTAACTTTCATGCCCATATTTTACTCTCAAGCCGTGAGATAGTAGCGGATGTTGAGGGTTATGCTTTATCAGCACGCAAGAATTGGTTGCAGTGGTCAACGGAGGAGCGTTTATCTAAGGGGTTAAACGGGCGCGGCGATGAGCTTAAATATCAACGCACCCTTTGGGCGGATATGGCCAATGAGCTACTGCCTGAGAATAAAACCATTAGTGAGAAATCCTACCGTGAGCTGGGCATCAGTCGTTTACCAAAAATGAAACTGGGTAAGTCACTATATAAGGATATTCTCAAAGGCAATCGTTCAGTGATTCATGAGTACAACGAGACGATTGATGAGATCAATGCTTACATTGAAAAAAATGGTCTGGTAATTGAGTATGACGACAAGGGACGTATTGACCTAGAAAGCAATGAACAAGAGGTTAACGGCGTCACAATACATTATAAAAAGCGTAAACCCTTTGCGCGAATTGAGCTCAGTAATATCCGCTTTGTAGATCCTGCCGCTGAACTTGAACCCGCTATTCCTAAAAATAAGAGTCAGACGCATAGTGATGCGGCCAATGATCACGCACTTGATGAGCTTTTAGCAATCTCAGCCAACTTTGTGAGTCAAAAAAAGATGGTACGCAGCGCCTTATTTTCAACCATTGATGCGCTGCATGAAGAGTTAGCGCACCAGTCTAAACAGATTATTACCATTGATAAAAACATTAAGAGTACCCAGCGGTTCACCGAGGAGGTGGGACAGGATTTTAGCGAGCCCCGCCAAAAAATGATTGAGCTTGCCCAGAAAATACATACGACAGAGCAAAGTGAGGCACTGAAAACGGCTTTAGTGTTGGTTGATCAATTTAGACAAGATGACACCCTACAAACAGGCCGCGCTGTTAGCCGCCTTGAAGAGCAGCTGTCACAGATTGATAAAACGATGCTGAACAATAAAACGGTTTTAAAAGAGCTTATTCCCCTTAACAATCGAGTTATTGATGATCATAAGGCGCTTAAGGCCACCCTAAAACCGTTTGCCGCAACGCTGAATAAGCTGGCTACTGACTTTAAATCGCTTGATGAGATTGATGTTGAAAAAACTGAGCTGCAGCAGCACTGGCGCGAGGCGTTTGAGGATTTGCAGGCGATCGAGGTAACGAGCAACCTTGACACCTATCATAAGTTCGCGGCACTGGCAGATCTTGATGTTGAGCATTTTAAAGCGCTTGAGCAAGAGCGTGAGGCGCTGCGTGCTCTTAAAGCGGTAGAGATAGATGATACCGCTGAGGCACGTTTGCA
The DNA here is from genome assembly GCF_904846365.1 of Psychrobacter nivimaris. Classification (GTDB taxonomy): domain Bacteria; phylum Pseudomonadota; class Gammaproteobacteria; order Pseudomonadales; family Moraxellaceae; genus Psychrobacter; species Psychrobacter nivimaris_B. Next base: position 3,069 of record NZ_CAJHAL010000030.1, on the reverse strand, counting down.
GATGCTTGTATCTGATGTAAAGACATTTAAAACCGCCAATAATGAAGACATCAAACAATTAAAGCTGCAAATCAATACCAGTCAAAAAACCTATCAGCGCCTATCGCCGTTTTATGAGCAGCGTATTGCCCTTCTTGATCAAAGTGAAGCGGTGATTGTGCAAGATGATAACTTATACGATGAGATTACCCGTACCAAGACCACTCAATTGAACGCAGATCGGCTTGATGACTGGCGTACTCGTACCATGGCGCTCCAATACCAGCTCAACAAAGCGCGTGAGCAAGCCGAAACTGAGAACAAAGCTAGGCGTGAGCGAGAGGAAGCAGAGAAGCGGCGGCAAGAAAAACAACAAAAAGAGCAAGATGCTACTGCCCTTGCGCGTACCCGACAGGCAGAAGTCAAGGCGTATCAGAGCAGGTTTGATAATATGCTGGTACGGGTTAAAGACCGTATTGATAAGATCGACTTTAAAGCGATTGATACTACTGCCACTGTGATAGAGGCGGCTGAAAAGTTAGCTGCTGAGGCCCTCGTTTTAAAAACGCTTCAGCATACTGATAATGTCACCGCGTTGCAAAAGCGTTTGCGAGACACGGATGCAGAACGGGTGATGATAGACAGAGATACGTCGGTACAGACACTATTACAAGCGCTCGGCACGCTTTCTAGCGACCGTCATAAAATTGATACTATAAACGCGCTTAATGAGCGTTTTGAGCAGATTCCTGACATCCGCGTGGGCACGCAAAATTTAGCGCAAATCTTGGCCGCACAAGTGCTGGATATAGACAAGGCTATTCAAGAAAAAGCGCGCCATTACTCGTCACCACGCCCATTTTAGTTGTGATGATTACAATAATGAGTACTTACTATGAATAAAAATGACCGCACTGAGCAAGACATACACGATCAACTTGTTAACCTAGTGACTTCATTGACTCCGGTCATTGGGGCCTTGCGTGAGCTGATTAAGCGAGCCGATGATGCGGTAGCGAGGCGGCTTGAGCGTTCGCTTAGCGGTATTGATAGCAAGGTGAATGAGGTGTCTTCTGCCATTGAAGAATTAGGTAGTAGCGCAAGCACTACTTCGCAGGCATTGAGTCAGTATCAAGAACTCGTGTTAAAGCAGCTACAAGCGGCAGTGACTGCTTTTACTGACAATGAGATGCCGCGTCGTTATGATGACAAAATAGCAGGCATCATCACCGATATGAAACAGCAGATTGATACGGCTGTAGAGTCGGTCGTTACTGCTAAAAACGACAGCATAGAGGTACAAGTGAGTACCATGCAAGCGGTGGCTGACAAGCTTGGCGCAAGCGCTGACAATCTAGCCCTATTCACCAATCAGTACCAAGCTGGTCATAAGCAGATTATTGAAGATATTGAGACCTTTGAGACCACCACCAAAACGCGGATTGAGCAGGTTGAGGGTAGAGCTAGTAAAGACTTGGACAAAATTCATAAGTCCATTGAGACTATGAGTATTAAAAGGATTGCAGCCGTTGTCGCAGCGGGTACGATGGCTGTGATAATAAGTTTGGTGGCCCTGGTATTTTGGTATGTGCCAAGCTTTGATGAGATTGCAGAGATGAGATACCAGCAAGCAGAGCTACAGCGCGGCATCGATGAGCTTGAAACGGGGTGGAAGCAGGCATTTGATAACGCTCAAAGTCAGCAGATTATTTTGGCTTGTGATGTTAATGAAGCGCAGCCTGATGCAATCAGCTGGTGCGTTAGAGCAGATAGCAAAAGTGTTTTGAGAGATGAGAGAGGCTTTGTTTATTATAAAATAGCTGGGGTGCCGCGTGCAGAGCCGACTGAGTAAAGGCATATGGTAACAGTAAGCCATATTGCCCAAAAGTGCGTCTTCTGAGACATATAAGACTGAAAAAAGCTTGTTTGATTGTCGTTATCTTTGTCTATATCAAGAAGCCAGATAATGACACTTTATCTGGCTTTAAGGATTATTGTTTCTTGTTAAACAAGAAGTCTGTAAATATAAGCTAAAGCCATTACGCTGCTTGGTCAGTGTGAGCTGTGACCAACTCTATAAAAGCAGTTTCAAGGGTGCTTAACGCATGATCGTCAACGATAAGACCGTCATCTAGCTGTCGTTGCACCCAGACATAAACCGCTTCATCATTATAAAGAATGGGGTCAACACCAAGTAGGGTTGCCAGCTGTAAGCCTTGCTGTATTTGTAAGCTTAATAACAGCTGAGAGGCTAACGTTTTAGTCTGTTCACTAAACCATGTGCAGCTATTGAGCCGAGATAGATTGTTATTCATTGGTATTCTCCTATAGACCATTATATGCATATAATAAATAAAATGACTTACTACAGGTCAAATTATACCTATATTTTAATCTATTGCAAGAGAAAATAACCTTCTGTAGGTCTTTTTATTCGTTTAAAGACAATCACAGCTCATGACAACGTTATTTATGCTGGTGACTCACTGCTGTCCTCATTTATGATTTCGTATAAATCACCAACATTGATTCTAAGATAAGTACATAAAGACTCGATGACATCTAGATCAACACGGGTGGCTTCTTCATGATACATGCGAGTAATGGTGCCACGATTGATGCCAGTATCTCTTGAGATATCGGCAATTTTAAGGCGTCTTTCACCCATGATGGTCGATAAGTGACACTTCACCATAGTGGTTCCCTCATTCATATTAGTGGTTTTTGATTGGTGAGCGGATTATAACGAATATGAGCGGCTAAAGTATTGCTTTTAGTAGCTCATATTGATACTTGATAGCTACACTTTATATGTTAGCAGTCAGTTTACTGGGGCATCTCAGTCTTTGATAAATTTATGCATTTTTATGAATATTATTCACATAGAAATTCAGTCGATATCAAAGATATAGTTATTTTTTAAAAATGTTGCTATTCATCTAACTATTGAGTAAAGTCTTAATAATACTCAAATACTCAAATACTCAAATACTCAAATACTCAAATACTCAAATACTCAAATACTCAAATACTCAAATACTCAAATACTCAAATACTCAAATACTCAAATACTCAAATACTCAAATACTC
>NZ_CAJHAL010000029.1:0-42146 GCF_904846365.1 Psychrobacter nivimaris | reverse complement strand
GACGTATCTTCACGACGATGCAGTCTAGATAGACGATAGGATAAACACTGCTCAGCGGCCGGTTCTGCCAAGCAGTGATGTCCTCTAATATGTTATCGGTGACTCTTGAGACAAGAGAGCTTGAGATATCGACATCGTAGAGCTCTTTAATGCTCTCTACGATCTCAGTGGTGGTTTGACCCTTGGCGTAAAGGAAGATGATCTTGTCATCAAGGCCTGAGATACGAGTTTGATGCTTGCGCACGAGTGTAGGTTCAAAGTCACCATGACGGTCTCTTGGGGTGGATATCTCAAGATCGCCTGTGTCACTGCGGACGGTCTTTTTAGTATGCCCATTGCGTTTATTTGGCTTATCTGCTTTCTCATGCTTAGGGTAGCCAAGATGGTCTTCCATCTCAGCTTCCAAGGCAGTATCGATAAAAGATTGCATGAGCTGCTTTTGAAAGTCTTTGATGTCATCGAAGCTTTTCATGCTACCAGCCATTTGCTCAGCCAGTTTCTTGATGTCAGTTTGGTTAGTCATTGCTTATTCTCCTGTTAGTGGATTATAAGCAGTTACACAGTTTTTAGGAAACTCCCATCTAGCCTTTCTATTTGTATAATATCTAATGGCTAATCTTTTCTGTCAGTACACCCATGCTATAAAGTACATAGGCAATCACGGTTAATGCGACGATAAATGGAGTAAGCATCCAAATCACAATATTGATTAAAAGTGATGGTAGCAATCCATTGAACAATTCAATATCTGGTGCGAAAAAATCGGTCATGACATCGACTGCACGCTTAGCAATAGGGAATAGCAAGGTGCTAAAAGCTAACACATAAATGTACTTACTAAATCCAGGGTCACTCATGACTACCATAAAGTAGAACACTGTAAAAAAAGTAATGCCAAGTGCCCAACATTTGAGAGTGTAGCTTAAACGAATCATGTTATCTCCTCCCTAAGTTTTCTATTGATCGCTTTACATCGATCGTACGCAGAATAAAGCTACTCCCATACATTCATTTTTTTAAATATATATAATATGTTATAATACGAATATATAGTCGAGTCAACCAATTTTTCTATTTATTTAAAATACTCTATAAATCATTCAATTTAAAAATGAAGTTTTTTGAGGAAGAATTTCATAGATATAATAGAAAGTAGCCTAAGCGAGTTAAATTTATTCTATTAAAAAATAAGATTATAACTACAACTCGTTACTCGGGCTCAGACCAAAAAACCGCTTATATTCTCGGCTAAATTGACTAGGGCTTTCGTAGCCTACTTGCATCGCTATTTGTGATATTTGCGCCCCATGCATCTTAATTAAGCGTCTGGCTTCTATTAAACGTAAGCTTTTCTGATACTGTAGCGGACTCAGCTGGGTTATTTCTTTAAAGTGCTGATGGAACCCTGAGACACTCATGCCGCACCTACTAGCCAAGCTCTCAACCATAATAGGTTCATCTAGATGTGCCTTTATCCAGTCAGTCGCTTGAGCAATGCGGTGTGTATGGCTACCGCTAACGACCAATTGCTTAAGTTTGTTGCCTTGCTCAGCCAAGAGTAGGCGATAGTATATTTCTTGTTGAATTAAAGAAGACAGAAAATCAATATCGTTTGGATAATTAAGCAAGCGTATCAATCGATCAAACGCGTCCATTATGGTGTCATCTAGGTGCCACTTTATCCCTAAATGGCTGCCTGCCATTGGTTGTGTGGTCGGTAGCTGCGCTAATACATCTCTAATCATGGCTAAATCTAATTTCATTGATAAAACAATGACAGGGTTTTTTATCGAAGCGTGCTTGATATGCATACTTAGCGGTATATTAACTGGACAGAACATCAAGTTACTATTGTCAAACCTTTGACAGTCAGCACCCAAATAAATCTCGCGTTCTCCCTGCAATACAATACAAATACTTGGCTCTTGAATATAGCTTACGGCTTTGCTTGGTTTGTCCGCGCAGTAAAAGAACAAGCCTGAAACAGCGGACTCGATGGTTTTATTTCTAGGTAGTACGGTAAGAAGTTGGGCAATAGTCGTTTGATTCATCACGAGTGCTTATTTTATAGAGTTGCCTGATAGTATAAATATTTGTAGGATTAGGCAAGAGTTATAGAGGTTTGTTCTAACGTATAAATGCAGAGGATTCTATAATAATCTCATCGCAACAGCGTAAGTACGACCTCTAATAATATGAAACAAGGAATAATTACTCATGAAAATATTTTATAAAACGCGTGCAACCGCTACTGGTGGACGTTCTGGCCATACTGGATTAGACGATGGTTCTTTAGGATTTGACTTGGTATCTTTTCAAGAGCAAGACAAAGAAGGCGTGAATCCAGAACAGCTTTTTGCCATGGGTTACGCGGCTTGTTTTGATAGCGCTTTGAGCATGACTGCACAGCACATGAAATTGCCTGTTACCGCTTCAAAAACCTCTGCGCAAGTAGGTATCGGTATGAAAGCTGACGGTAGCTACAACCTAGAGATAGAGCTGTCTGTAGAAGTATCAGGTATTGATGAAGCGCAGGCGCAGCAGTTGATCGAAGCTACGCATCAGGTGTGCCCGTATTCTAATGCTACTCGCGGCAATGTCGATACTCGTCTAGAAGTTACTGTTGCTTAAATGCTGTTGTTCAACGACTGTTGACCGTAGACTAGCAATATTAAAATAATAACTCGAATATAAAACGCCTCGATTTATAAGAGTCGGGGCGTTTTATGTTGTCTGGTAGAATCATAAGCTGGAACTTTTTCTGAGCAGTTTAGCTAATGATAGGTTGTTAATAGCATTATTTTATACCGGTACTTTTTTATTTAAGGTAAACACCAAGACCGCGCCCAAAATGACCGTACTTGCGATAATAAAGGGCATAGTTAACTGCTCAGATAAAAATATCACACCTAGCAACGCAGCAATCACAGGGACACATAGCTGAACGATAGCGGCTTGTGTGTTTTTCAATAGTGGCATCGCTGTATACCAGATACTATAGCCCAACCCTGAGGCGATCGCTCCGGATGCACAGGCGAGTAGTACACCTTCAATGGTAATACCATCCAAATTGATATTTTTCAAACCTAAGTCATCTAGATACGTCATACCTACCAGTAGTAGTATAGGCACAGCGACTAAACTACGCACAAAATTAAACCCTGTCGCTCGCAGCGGTGAGACACATGATTTGCCGCGTATACTATATACTCCCCAAGCTATGCCGCTCATAGCCACTAACGCTGCAGCCAATGGTGACGGTATGGCAGCGGATGGCAACATCAGATATACAAACCCCGCCACTGCAACGACAAACGCTAACCATTGTAGCGCGCTGAGCTGTTCTTTTTTATAGATACCCCAGCCAATCATCGTCAGCTGAACCGCTGAAAACAAAATCAATGCCCCAGTGCCAGTATCCAGCTCTACATACGCAATTGAAAAGCACAGCGCATAAATCACCAAGCTGAGACTACTTAACCAACTGCCTTTGTCATTTAATATAGCGTGGACAGTAGATTCGTCATGATTGGGCGTTTGGCGTTGCAGTCTGTAAGCATGTATAGCCATGATAACGCCTAGACAGGCCGTCGCACTCACTAGCCTGATGATGGTAAAGCTCCAAGCATCGATGTAGCCTTCCGCCAATGCCATTCGGCAAAACAGGGAGTTTGCAGCAAAGGCGATTAACGCAATAATGGTATAAATAGTGGCTTTCAAAAGTAATTCCTACAATGAATAAATGGCACAAAACAGGCAAACATAGGATTTTAGTTTTAGGTCTTAAGATACGCTGTTATAACGAACGTTTATTCTTAGCAAAGATAATAGATTTATAACTGATTAATCTAATCTATAGCCGTTTCACAAGACAGGATATTTTGTCGTACTTATGGCAAAAAGTCTCTTTTAAATCAGAATAACGATAGTTGTATTGACGATAAGGTCTAAAAATAGGGATGATGTGCTTCGCGTCAAATGAACTATTAGAACAACACTCATGAAACACAATAATTAGATAAATAAATAGGAAAGATAGTATGAATTGGGCAAGTATTTTTATTTATGACACAACTTGGTGGTTTGCCGTAGAAATTTTAATACGTGTCACTGTCATGTTTGTATTAATTATCACATTTTTGCGATTCACTGGTAAGCGCGGCGTTCGTCAGCTTTCTATTTTTGAGTTAACCATCATTTTATCGTTAGGCTCTATCGCAGGTGATCCCATGTTCACCGAAGACCTGCCTATTATCCAAGCGGTATTAATCATGGGTACGGTCATTTCACTTTATAGGCTCTGTACTTGGGCGATGATGAAGTTCCAGCCTTTTGAGGACCTGCTAGAGGGGCGCTCAATGTATATTGTAGAAGATGGCATGCTGGTGCTTGATAAGATTAAACAGGGGGAAATGTCACATGATGAGTTTTTTGCTGAAATGCGCCAACAAGGGGTTGAGCATTTAGGTCAAGTGCGTACCGGTTTGCTCGAGACTGATGGCAATTTTAGTATTTTATTGCACACCTCTGAAAAGACAGACTACGGTATGCCGCTTTTCCCTAAGCAATATCGACCGGTCGAGCAAGTAGAAGCAGGGGTTTATTATGCTTGTATGTATTGCGGTTACGTCGATGAAATATCTGACCCCAATCATTGTTGTCCGCGCTGTGAGGATAATTGCAATAATTGGGCTAAAGCGTTAAACAATCATATCGTCAAATAATATAACGATTAGCTGCCTTAGCTCAGTTGATAAACTAAGGCAGCCAAGTGCTTTTTTCCTTTAAATTGCCAGCTCAAAATATACTATCTACTACCAGTTTGTCTGACTTGTTTTATACAGCGCATGGCTCTCATCATTTATGTCACTTTATACCAGTCAAGTTTGCGAGTCATCACCATCACGCAGGCAAGTATCACAAAGCAGAATATCGCACCCAGTAATAGATTGAGATCTTCTGTACTTAAAATACCGAAAAACGCAGCATATAGTCCAGCAAGCGTTGCGGTAAAGATTAAAGCCCGTTTGAAACCGCCAAATACATAGTAGCTATACCAGCCAATAAGCCCAACACAAGCACTGGCTGCTACCATATAGGCTTGCCAAAATGCGATTTGTTCTGCAAGCGGCAGTAATAAGATATAAAAGACAAATAGTGCGCAGCCGACTAACAGATACTGAATAGGGTGGATGCGACTTGATTTGAGCACTTCAAATAAAAAGAAAGTACCAAACGATACCAACATTAATAACAAGGCGTACTTCATGGCTCGTTCAGTTTGTAGATAGACATCGTTGGGGCTCGCAAAACTAACGCCAAAGCTGTTTAGCAGAACACTTTGATTACTACCAGCTACTGCTGCACTGTCTGTCGTCGGATTTCTTGATGCCTCAAACGAATTAGGATTGTACGAATGACTATCGGTATTGAGCGTTGATTCACTTATGACAGTACATTGGTGGTTAGGCGCGCTGAGACATTGAGAAAGGTATTGGTTATTGGCAACGGTTAGATACTGATTTTGCCAACTGGCATCGAATCCTACAGCGGTAATGCTCTTGGTATTTGGTAACGCTTTACCGATGAAGTTTGGAGTCTGCCAGTCACTGTGCATAGATAGAGTAAAGTTCTGCCCAGTTGGGACAGTCGTTAAATTACTAATGCCAACTAATGGTAAGTCGATCACAATATTGAGCGCTTGATTGTCTCTAGGATTAGATAACTTGCTACTCACCTCTGATTTATTTAGATCTGTATTTATTGAGCCTGCGACAACACGAGGTTCTTTATTCTGCTGGCGAGTAGGGTTTATCAATTGATCCAGTACGTCTTTAGGAATAGCTACTTCAACATAGGTTAAGTTGTCTATCATTGGTATTTGTGGATAGTGTGCTTTTATCGATTTTTGATTGATTGTGATGGTAGGTAGGGTCGCGACACCGCGTAAATCAGATACAGGAATGATAAGTTTAGCTTTATTCCAGTGGATAATCGTTTTGGCCAATGGCGTTTTATCTGTATTGAGAGAGGTAGTGACTGACTCTGAATCGTTGCCAAGGAGGGTTGCTGTTTTGTCTGCATTGTCTGCAGACATATAACTTTGGTCGAATGTCAGCTGACCCTCATAACTAGTGGCACTATAGATACCGCGTTTATAAGTATCTGTGTTTACTTTTAGGTTCTGTGTTGCCTGCGTTTGAGTGGCAAATACCGTCTCGATTTTCGAGTATGATGGTTCGCATTTACCCTTTATATTTGGTGTATCTGACTGACATGCCGATGTGACTGTCGTAGGAATGGCGATAAATGGGTTAATGACTTCTTGTGGATTGACATGCTGTTGGGTGATTTCTTTTATCACTGACTCTGCGTAGTATTGCCTCTCGTATATAATATCGCTAATCATGGTGAGTCCGATTGAACAGACAATACACAGTCCTATAATGATGGATAATTTCGTCAATAATGTTTTTTGCATGTGGTCGCCTCCTAAATGTCTTTAATCCACAGCTGCCGAGATAGCAGACTGTGGCTTTAAAAGACATCATAGAGAGGGCATAACGAGAAGATGTGCAGGAAATATGGAAAAACAGTGAAAGGGCGAAAGTTGATATTTTCGGATAACTACTTTCAAGTGTTAATGCTTTTTTGTATCGCCAACGACTTTATCCATAATAGCGAATAACAAGCCAGACAATACAAAGGTCATATGAATAATAACCTTCCACATGAGTTTGTCGGCATCAAGTTCACTCATTCCGCTAGAGATATCCATAAAGGATTTCAAAAGGTCAATTGCCGAGATAGCGACGATCGCTCCGATGACTTTGAGCTTTAGACCCGAAAAGTCCACTTTGCCCATCCAGCTAGGACGATCATCATGGGTGCCAGTATCGATTTTTGAGACAAAAATCTCATAGCCACTGAATATAATGATAAGCAGTAAACTGGCAACTAGAGAGATATCAACCAATACCAATATATCTACAATCACACTGGCTTCAGAAGCCGTCAGAATGTCAGCAAACATGTGCCATAGTTTTTGGACAAACTTAATAAATAATAAAATAATGCCTAGCACTAATCCTAGATAAAAAGGCGCCAGTATCCAGCGGCTATTAAATATGGTTTTTTCTAAATAAAGCTCAAACTTCTTTAGCATGGGTATCTCTTAGGTTTCAAATACAAAAAAGTTTTAAAGACAAGAACGTCTTAAAGACACAAATATGAATAATTTTTTGGGTATAGCTATTTAGCTTTAGTCAGGCGATATATTATCTATATTAGCGAGCTGCGCTACTACTTGCTGAACGCGCGCTTTTCTATCGCCACTAATGCGTTGAAATGGTTTTTGATGCTTGCTTAATTGACTGGCGAAATAGTCGCTTATCTCATCGCGTTGGTGTGGACTGTCTCGCAAGTCATCAGCCACCCATGGCGTATCAACCTCAGTCAATAATATCAAATCATAGTGATGCGCCAACGCTGCTTGCTCAAGGGTCGTAGGGCAGTCGCCATAATACCAATAAGAATAAACCATCAGCTCAAACAAACTGGTATCGCAAAACAAATAATGACTGGCATTAGACGACTGAGCGACTTGTTTGGCTAAGGTATTCTCTAGTGTAACCTGCCCCTGTGCGATAGGGAGCAGATCTTCCCACGTACAAGTCAGCTGCTCATCATCCCACTTTGCCTGTAAGTAGGTGCGCATGTATTCTGACACCCAAGGAGTATCAAAATGCTCGGCCAAATCACGACATAAGGTCGTCTTACCCGTACTTTCTGCCCCTAAAACCGCGACGTTGATGACAGATTTAGGCGTATGCTGCTCGAGGTTGTACACGGTAGCGTCGTTGCCATTCATAGTATGCCCAGATTGCGATAAGAGTGAAGACTACATATTGTAGCGCGGTAAAAGTAAAACCTTTATAGAAGTATAGTGGTACCGATATCGCATCAGCGATGATCCAGAGTATCCAATGCTCGATTTTGCGCCGTGCCATGAGCCACATTGCCATCAAAAATAAAGCGGTAGTGAGCATGTCAGTATAATCGACCCAAGTAAATAAATGGAGTCCAAGTACCGCACCGTCTAGGCTAAAGCCATTATTAATCACTGGACGGAAGTAATAAACCAATCCTACAAAAGCTATCGTTCCTGCTGCCAAAGCAGATAGTATCGGGATGTCACCTGCATGCAAATGCTCAATACGGACATTATTGGCATTTGACTGCTTGTGCTCAACAGACTGGTTTTTCTTATTCTTTGACCAGTTAATCCAGCCATACAAGCTCATCACGGTATAGTAAGCATTGATGAACATATCGCCAAACAGTTGCCATTTCCACAGTAGGTACACAAATATAGCAGTACTGACCAGACCGATAGGGAAAACTAGGATATTGGTTTTGCTGGCGAGTAAGACACTTGCTATGCCGAAGACAACGGCAATCAGTTCAAGAATGATGAATATCGTAGAGTAGTCAGCGTATTGACCAAATAACCAGTTGAGAAGTTCTGCCATTAGCATTCCTAAGTATGAGCGTGTATCAATGTTCTGAATAATTAAGATAGTTCGATGAATAGTACAGACCAAAATGATACCAATTATAACGTAGCTATCGCAAAAGGACGGCAGTCTTTGCTAATTTATGGCAAGAAACAGATTATTTGTAACAAAGTATTAGAAAAATTATAATATTCAGGCATAATAAACACACTGATTTTAAGTTTACAGTTATTCACTGAATTTGAATGGCTATTATTTTTCCACTTTTATGCTTATTCCAAGCACCACAGTAGTAGACAAGGAAGCTTATCATGACGACTTGTATCACAGGCACTGGTCTTTATATCCCACCTTACAGCATTAGTAACGAAGAGCTAGTTGAGTCATTTAACCAGTATGTTGAAAACTATAATACCGAACATGCTGAAGAGATAGCTGCAGAGACAGTGACGGCACTTGAGCCTTCTTCAGCTGCCTTCATCGAAAAAGTATCTGGTATCAAATCACGTTATGTGATGGAAAAAGAAGGTATCTTAAATACTGAAATCATGGCGCCAGTTATCCCTTACCGCAACTTGGGCGAAGAGTTGTCAGTCATGGCCGAAATGGGTGCAGCAGCACTGAGAGACGCTTTGGCTGATGCTGGACTTGAGGCCAACGACTTAGATGGTATCATCCTTGCTTGCTCAAACTTCCAACGTACTTATCCTGCGGTTGCCATCGAAATCCAAAACGAAATTGGTATGATTGGCGGCTTTGCTTATGATATGAACGTTGCGTGTAGTGCGGCGACGTTTGGTCTGTCACAAGCACATGGTTCTATCATCTCTGGTTTGGCCAAGCGTATTGCTGTGGTCAACGTTGAGATTACCTCAGCGCATCTAAACTGGCGCAACCGTGACAGCCACTTTATCTTCGGTGATGTAGCGACTGCGTCTATCGTAGAAGATCTAGACACGCCAAAAGGCTATGAGATTCTAAACTCTAAACTGTTTACTCAGTTTTCGACCAACATCAAAAACGAATATGGCTTTATGGATCGCTCAGAGTATCTAGCAGCACAGACTGAAATGTATCCAGATATCAAAGCACCGGTCACTGACAAGCTGTTTTTGCAAAACGGTCGTAAAGTATTCCGTGAAGTCTGTCCGAAAGTGTCAGAGATTATCACTGAGCACTTGCAAGAAAACGACATCCCAACATCTGATGTTAAGATGATGTGGTTGCATCAAGCCAATGCCAATATGTTGGATTTGATTCTACGTACCGTGGTTGGTAAAGATGCCGATAAATCGATTGCTCCGAGTGTTATTGCTGAATTTGCCAATACTAGCTCAGCGAGTCCTATGATTGTATTCCATCGCCACAAAGATGACTTAGTATCAGGCGATCTGGGCGTTATTTGCTCATTTGGTGCAGGTTACTCTATTGGATCGGTCTTAGTTCGCAAGGTCTAATACTTTGACTACTTGTTTTGATAAAAATAGCTAAGAATATTCTTAGCTATTTTTTTGTCTGTTGTTTTTGCTATTGAAATTAAGCTGTGACATCTAAATATAAACAGAGATGTTGGAGAAGATAACATCGAGATTACCGACAATATCAACAAGAATGATTAGAGGTTTTAATTTACCCCAAAAAATTTGCTATAATCACGGGCTTATTCCTCTTATCTAATTAAAAGTCCTTTTATGAAAGAATCCTTACGCCTGCGTTTAGACCAGATGGTAGACCGTTATGAAGAGGTCACCGCTTTATTATCAGATCCTAGTGTCATTAGTGATAATAATAAGTTCCGTGAATTGTCTGTTGAGCACAGCGACTTGATGGAGATCACGACGCTGTGGCAAAACTACGTGGGTGCAGAAACGGATCAGGCTGATGCAGAAGCGATGCTAGCCGATGCAACAGATCCTGACATGAAAGAGATGATGATCGATGAGATTGAGAGTGCGCGTGATACCATCGTAGAGATGGAAGAAGCGCTTAATCTGATGATGCTACCAAAAGATCCTAACGATAAAGTACCAGCATTTTTAGAGATTCGTGCAGGGACAGGTGGCGATGAAGCAGCGATTTTCTCTGGTGACTTGTTCCGTATGTACCAAAAATACGCGCAGAGCCAAGGCTGGACACTAGAAGTGCTCTCTGCAAATGAAGGTGAGCATGGCGGTTATAAAGAAATCATCACTCGTGTATCTGGCAATAGTGTATATGGTCGTCTAAAGTTTGAATCAGGCGCTCACCGCGTACAGCGTGTCCCTGAAACCGAGAGCCAAGGTCGTGTGCATACGTCAGCTTGTACGGTTGCGGTCATGCCGGAAGTTGAGATTGATGATACCGTCGATATCAATCCTGCTGATATCAAAATGGATACTTTCCGCTCAAGCGGCGCTGGTGGTCAGCACGTGAACACCACTGACTCTGCCGTACGTTTGACACACATTCCGACAGGTACCGTGGTAGAGTGTCAGCAAGAGCGTAGCCAACACAAAAACCGTGCGCATGCTATGAAAATGCTGGTCTCTAAAATTCAACAAGCCAAAGTGCAAGCACAGGTCGATGTGGCGGACTCTATACGTCGTGACTTGGTCGGTAGTGGCGATCGCTCTGAGCGTATCCGTACCTATAATTTTCCACAAGGTCGTATGACCGATCACCGTATCAACCTTACCTTATACAAGCTTGATTCCATTATGGAAGGCGACTTGGACGAGATTCTTGATGCACTACTGCGTGAGCATCAGGCTGATTTGATGGCCAGTATCGGTGGCAATGACTAGTAGCTAGTCTTTAAGAGTACCAGTAGTTTTATCGTTTTTATCACCATGTCTGTTCTTATAATAATAAGTATTGATTTAATTTTTCTGTTTTCGTTTATCCATTTAATTACCTAAAAATATTGAGAGTGTTATGTCAAAGCACAATAATCAGAACCAAGATCAAACCCCAGTCGTAGAAGATGCTAACGAGCTAATCGCACAACTGCAAGCCAAGCTAGATGATATCAGTGCTTCAGGTAAACAGCCGTATCCTAATACGTTCAAACGCACTGATTATGCGCAAGACTTACAGACGGCTTTTGATGGTGTCTCAAAGCAGGAAATTGAAGAAAAAGCAGCAAATGGTGAAAAAACACAGGTCAACGTGGCAGGTCGAGTCATGCTCAACCGTGGTTCGTTCATCGTGATTCAAGACATGACAGGCCGTATTCAGCTATATGTAGCACGTAAAGAGCTTGATGAGGAAACGCGTGCAAGCATCAAATCACTAGATTTGGGTGACATCGTTGGTGTATCAGGCTATATCGGTCGCTCAGGTAAAGGCGATTTGTATGTGCATATTGAAGAAATTACGCTACTGACCAAATCATTACGTCCAATGCCAAACAAATTCCATGGTTTGGCTGATGTAGAAGCGCGCTATCGTAATCGTCATCTTGATTTGATGACCAATGAGACGACTCGCAATACCTTTATGGTTCGTAGTCAGATCGTGAGTGGTATTCGTCAATTTATGCTTAATGAGCGTTTTATGGAAGTTGAAACGCCAATGATGCATCCGATACCAGGCGGCGCAGTAGCCCGTCCGTTTGAGACACATCATAATGCATTAGACATGCCTTTATATCTACGTATCGCGCCTGAGCTTTATCTTAAGCGTCTGGTTGTTGGTGGGTTTGAGCGCGTATTTGAGATTAACCGTAGTTTCCGTAACGAAGGCGTTTCAACCCGTCATAACCCTGAATTCACCATGATTGAGTTCTATCAAGCCTACGCTGATTATCATGACTTGATGGATTTGACTGAGCGTCTGTTTAATCAGTTAGCAATAGATGTGCTAGGCACAACAGAGCTGACCTATCAAGAAGAAGCCATTAGCCTAAAAGCACCATTTGCTCGTCTATCAATGTCTGATGCGATTGCAAAATATGCTGAAAACTTTGATATGACACGTATCAATGATCGTGAATACCTAGCAGAATATGCATCTACGACACTTAAGCAACAAGTCAAAGATGTGTTCGGTGTGGGTAAACTACAAACGATTATCTTTGAAGAAACGGCTGAGCATCAATTACGTCAGCCAACGTTCATTACTGAGTACCCTGCTGAGACTTCACCACTAGCGCGCCGTAGTGATGACAATCCTGAGATTACCGATCGCTTTGAGCTGTTCGTTGGTGGTCGTGAGTTGGCCAATGGTTTTAGTGAGCTTAATGACCCAGCAGACCAAGCCGAGCGCTTCCGTGGTCAGGTTGCTGAAAAAGACGCTGGCGATGATGAAGCCATGCATTTCGATGAAGAGTATATCGAAGCATTGTCTTATGGTCTGCCACCGACAGCTGGTGAGGGTATTGGTATCGATCGTCTAGTAATGCTATTTACCGACTCTGCTAGTATCCGTGATGTGATCTTGTTCCCGCACATGCGCCGCAAACAAGACAGCTAAGATGGGTTTGCTTGCTATAAATCCAAACTGATACTTAACTCAGCATAAAAAGCTTTTGCTCATTTTCACAGAATGGGTATCAGCTTTTTTGTGAAATATCGTTTATAGAGGTATTATGGATATTCAGCAAGCATCATATACGCTATGGCAAAAAATGATTCAGCAATGTTTTTTATCATTGTATGAGTTGCCTGATGACAAAATCACTGACTCTGATCATTTTCAGGGTTATGATTTTGTTTTTGAGTTTTCCGGCGCTACTATTTATTTGCTCGTCAATACCGTCGTGATGCAGGCAACTAAGCAAGAAGTGGATAATGCTAGAGTTCGTGAGTGGAGAAAAGAAGTTGTTAACCAACTTATCAAACGCCACGCTCAGATTTATCAAAAGAACGACAGCCTAATTGTAGATAGAAGTACCGTGACAACTGATAAAACGGTTTATTTTATCGGTTTAACATCATTATCTATCAATCATCAAGAAGATCAATTGGGCCATTTATCTTATGCAGTTGGCTACGAATATGGCAGTCGGTTTTTTGCAGAAGACTGTGTTTTAGACTTAGATGATGAGCAAAATATCCTACAAGTCTTTAGTCATCAAACCTTCGTTGATATCCTCAATCAATTGGTGACGCCAAGTGATTTGACAACCTTTTTAGACTTCCATCGTCGTCAACTATCTAGTTTTGCATCATTTCAAAACGAATCAACATTGCTTAAACAATTTCTACAATCACCGGACTTTCACCAAAGAGCGATTAGGATACAAGAACAGCTAATTGATAGTGAGTTAATTGAGCAAGTTGAACTACGCTTACTTAAAGCAGTAGAGCCGAATCAGACCGTGTATGCCGATGCTTTAATGGCTGAGATGCAAAAAAATACTCGGATGTGGTTCAAGCTGTTTAACAGTGTTCTTGAGCGTTATTATGAAGCGGGTAGACCTTTACCAAATGAGCAGGTTGATATTTTGGTAGATGAGTCAATGTATACCTATGCGTGTCTAGTAGAAAAAATCTTAGCTTATAGAACCATGGATCAAGACTCGCGCTGGAATGGTTATGTCCGTCATGAGCATTCTTATCATGTATTTGGACGCCATTATCTCATGGTGTTTTATGCGCAAGACGATAGCAGTTCACTAAGCGCAGAAAACGTTAGGCGCTCTTATAAAGATTTATTGTCAGATATTAATGTCCAATTACAGGAGCCTGTAATGGACGATTTATTTTTACTGGGCGTAGAGTTTCGGCCATGTGAAGACAGTGTAAACACTGAGGTTTATCTGGATATATTTCATCAAGCAGGTTCATTGATTGATGAAAGTACTCAACGCTTATATGACCGGCTGGCCCAACTTCAAGCTCAGTTATAACCTAAACATAGTATGATTCATTAACCCGACGCTCCCTCTATATTTGTATTATTTACATTGGCATTTATTATGACGCAGCAATATCAAGTTTTAGCTCGCAAATACCGACCAAAAAACTTTCACGAGTTGATTGGGCAGACGCATGTGTCTCAAGCGTTGATTAATGCGATTGATTATAATCGTTTGCATCATGCCTATCTGTTTACAGGTACGCGCGGTGTGGGTAAGACAACGATTGCGCGTATTTTATCTAAATGCTTGAACTGTGATACAGGTATTACTAGTACCCCTTGCGGTGTATGTGATAACTGCGTTGCTATTGATCAGGGGCGTTTCATTGATCTTATTGAGATTGATGCCGCTTCTCGTACCAAGGTTGAAGACACGCGTGAGCTATTAGACAATGTGCCTTATGCGCCTAGCCAAGGACGTTATAAGGTCTATCTGATTGATGAAGTACATATGCTGTCTACGCACAGCTTTAACGCGCTACTTAAAACGCTAGAAGAGCCACCTGAACATGTGAAGTTTTTATTAGCGACGACTGATCCACAAAAGCTACCGATTACGATTATTTCGCGCTGCTTGCAGTTCGTTCTGCGCCCATTACCTCAAACGTTACTTAGCGAGCACTTGGCAAATATCTTGACCAAAGAACAGGTAGGCTATACTCAGCCAGCGATTTGGCAGTTAGCAAGTGCAGCCAAAGGTTCTGTGCGTGATGCTCTATCATTGACCGATCAAGCCATTGCTTTTGGTCAAGGCGCATTGGATGATGCTACTGTCAATGCAATGCTTGGTCTTATTGATGCTGCTGACTTAGTGCGTCTAATCACAGATATCTATAACCATGATAAGTCGGCGGTTGCTGCTCATATTGAGCAAATGCGCGCGCAAATGGTCGATGCGACTAGTATGTTTGATGGGCTTGCTGAACTGTTACATCAGTTGGCATTAACTCAGCTGTTGCCCGAGGTCGCTCTTAATGTCAATGAGGCGCAAGCAAAAGATATTTATACGCTAGCTCAGCATATCAGCCCTGATGTTTTGCAACTGTATTATGAGATTGTTGTACAGGCACGTGAAGGTGTCAAGCTTGCAAGTACACCGATGCAAGCGCTTGAGATGTGCATTTTACGATTACTGGCGTTTCGTCCATTGCCAGTCAATGAAGTCTTGAGCAATACTTGTGATAATGATGGGTCTGCTACCAAAGTACCAGCTATAGAGCCAGTATCTTCTACATCGGCTCTAGATGCTATTGCACATGAAGCGTCAGCACCGCCGCCAGAGCTTTATATTGTTGATTATCAGACACCAAGTCACGATGAGTTACAAAGCGGTATTGATTATAATGACAATTTAGCACAATCAGTGGCTAGTGCTATGCCTGAACCAATTGTTGAGCCTGAACCAATTGTTGAGCCTGAACCAATTGTTGAGCCTGAACCAATTGTTGAGCCTGAACCAATTGTTGAGCCTGAACCAGTTGTTGAGCCTGAACCAGTTGTTGAGCCTGAACCAGTTGTTGAGCCTGAACCAGTTGTTGAGCCTGAACCAGTTGTTGAGCCTGAACCAGTTGTTGAGCCTGAACCAGTTGTTGAGCTTGGCGCAAATGATTCTCAGTTAATAGCACACTCTGATGAAGATCCACGTACGTTGCTGCGTTGTCCACCTCAAGAACTGACAGGCGAGTGGAACCCAGAAAAGTGGGATTACTGGTTGCAAACTGCTCGTGAAGGCGAGGTATTGGCACAAGATGAGCTAGCACTGGCACGGCAAGGTACAATGACTGGACAATGCAATGGTAAAGCCACGTTTTTGACTAGTGTCGATAGTAAACATTTGCAGGTCACTTTTCAGCAATTGGCAGCTAAGCTACAACAGCAATTTACGCAAGCTGACATTGACTTGAAAATTGATAGTAGTATCATGCAGACCGAAGATAAAACCCCAGAGCGTCGACAGAAAAAACGTTTAGAGCAAGCGAAAACCGTTGCTGAAACGAAATTACTAAAAACACCAGTAATGCAGTATTTAACTGAACGCGGTGAGGGGAAAATGGGTAAAGTACAGCTGTATTGAGATTTTGGAGCAGTGTTTGCTCAAAGTATCTAAAAGTATATTTATATATTGAACGTAGTTTTATATTAAATATCAAGGTGATAGCAATATATCACCTTGATATTTTTGTTTTTATTACGGCTTAAAATATATTTATCAAACAAGAGAGAACCATTTGATAACGATAAGATGAATGTAAAGTCGTTATAATGGTTAAGTTATATTAAAAACTGAAATGACGTTTAGGTGAGAATATGTTGGATAATTTACGCGGTATGGCTGTGTTCGCCAGTGTGGTCGGACATGGCTCTTTTAGTGGCTCAGCACGTGAGCTAGGTATTACAACCAGTGCAGTCAGTCAGCAAATTCGTTCGTTAGAGAACGAGCTTGGCGTGGTATTGCTACATCGCTCAACTCGTAAGCTAAGCTTAACAGAAGCTGGTGAGAGCTTTTATGAAGCGGCAAAAGATGTCGTTAGTGCAGCAGAGCAAGGGCGTATCAAAGTTAATCAATTGCGTGATGAGCTAGCAGGTAGCTTGCGTGTATCGACGACTCCTGAGCTTGGTGTTAATCACATACTGCCGGCACTCTCTACGTGGATGGCGGCACATGATGATTTAAGCGTCACCTATCTAGCTGACAATCATTATATTGATATGATTGATGAGCGTATTGATATTGCTATTCGCATGAGTCCATCGATTAATGATTCTAGTTTGAGCAGTCATCCATTGACCGATGTGCGCCAACTGTTGGTTGCTTCACCTCAGTATTTGCGTCAGCACAGTAAGCTAAATACGCCTAAAGATTTGGCTGAGCATCAATTAATCTGTATTGAAATCATGAAAGATGCCAATCAGATCGATATGATTCAGACTGAAACTGGCAAAAAAACGCGTGTCAAAATGAACTCACGTATCTATACCAATAACGTGTTTATGGCAACGACGTTGGCTAAAGAAGGTCATGGTTTGGTTAGAATGTTAGAAATGGACGTCAAAAAAGAGCTTGAAAGTGGAGAGCTGGTAGAAGTGTTGACTGGCTATCAATTGCCAAGCTTTGTGCTATATGCGGTCACTTTAAATCGCGACCAACAGCCAGCTAAAATTACTCGTTGCCTAGAAGTACTGAAAAAATACTTCCATGCAAACTAAGTGTTGTTCTCACTACGCACGAAACGTTTTTAGTTAGCAATAAGCAGTTAGCAAAAATCCTATAGATAATGAATCATCTATAGGCTTTTTTGTTGTCTGTTATTAACGTTGAAGCATGCTTTAAAATGATGGTTTTAACAGATTGATTAAACGCTCAGCGACTTGTGTGCTTTCATCACGGCTCATGTTAAGTGGCGGCAGCAAACGTACAACATGACCACCCGTCACATTGATGATCAGCTTTTGCTCATCACGGGCACGATCTACCAGTTGGCTACAATCCATATCTTCAGGTAGCGCGATACCAATCATCATACCTGCACCGCGACTGCTAACACCATGTTGGCCAAATGTATCAACGATACTTTCTCTGATAAATAAGCCCTCAGTCACTGCGTTTTCCATAATGTTACTATTTGCTAGCACGTCATATACGCTATGTACCACACGGCTGGCCAATGGTGTACCACCGTAAGTAGAGCCATGACTACCAGCACCAAACAAACCGTTGGCACGGCCACGTACCATGCACGCACCGACTGGGAAGCCATTACCTAGACCTTTGGCTGTCGTCAACACATCAGGACGAGCATTGCTGTGTTGATAAGCAAAGTATTTACCCGTACGGCCATTACCTGTTTGCACTTCATCCAGCATAAATAACCAGTTATGAGCGTCACATTCCGCTTGTAACTCTTCAAGATAAGTGAAGCCATTGGCTGCAGTGTTTAGGCCACCTTCGCCTTGGATCGGCTCTACAAATATAGCGCAGATATCATCATGTTCTAGAGCAGCTTGTTTGACGGCAGCGATATCGCCAAATGGCACACGAATAAAGTCTTCATCTAGCGTATAAAATCCTTCACGCGCCTTTGGATTTGCAGTAGCTGACAAAGATAATAACGTACGACCATGGAACGATTGCTCCATTACGATAACTTTTGGACGTTTAAAACCTTGCTTGTAGGCGTATAAACGTGCCAGTTTCAATGCAGCTTCATTGGCTTCGGCGCCGCTATTGGCAAAAAACACACTGTCCATTTGGGCGGCGGTACATAGTATCTCTCCAGCACGCTCTTGCCAATCAATGCCAAACAAGTTGCTTGTATGAATCAACATACCTGCTTGCTGCTGAATCGCGTCAGTGACTTGTGGATGACAGTGTCCTAAGCCGCATACCGCGATACCAGTTAAGGCATCTAAGTAAGGCGTGTCATCTTTGGTATAGAGCCAACTGCCTGCACCGCGTGTAAAGCTGATTGGTTGACGATTATAAGTGGGCATCAGGTAAGTAGCAGACATGTAAAACATCCTTGGTATAATAATTGAGTAAAAGTGTGGATTATAGCTCGTCAGAAAAAGGCGTGGTTTCTGCAGGTAAGGTGTAATCTTCGTTTGCCCAAGCACCTAAGTCAATCAGCTTGCAGCGACTGCTACAAAACGGCTTATATTTATTGTCTTGCCAAGTCGTCTGAGTGCCGCAACGTGGACAAGGATAGGTCTTTAGGGGCGTATTTGCAGTAGAGTCAGTCATAAGAAAAGAGCAATGTCCTAAATGTTATTAGTATCGGTTGCATATGGCACGAGCAGTAGACGCATTCGTCATTTAAATTACGACGAAACGAGGCGTACTTGCTGTCGCTGTATTACTATTCAATTGGATTGACTATATAATAGCATGGGGCCGAATAATGACAAAAGACAAATGCTTTAAGGATAGTAGATGACCGACAATATTGATCTCACGCATCAGCAAGAGCGTGCCTTTCAACCACAAAAACTGTCAGCACCGCGTGACTTTATTATTCCAAATATCATTAATGACAATAAAAGTGAAAAACCGTTGATGCTAGAGATTGGGGCAGGGAAGGGTAAGCATGCACTTAGCTTTGCCGCACAAAATCCTGATATGCATCTGATAGCCATTGAACGCACGCGTAATAAATTTGAAGCATTCTCAAAATTAGCCACTTTACAAAATCTATCAAACCTAGACGCGATTCACGCGGATGCGATTGCATGGACAGTGCATGCCATTAAACCGAATAGCTTGGCTAAAATCTTCATTCTTTATCCCAATCCTGAACAGCACAATCCAAATCAGCAATGGCTGAATATGCCTTTTTTTGAGTTTTTATTATCACGCTTGCATGTGGGCGGAGAAGTGATATTAGTCACTAATATCGAATCCTATATGGACAATGCAGAACACCAAGCGACCAAAGTATGGTGTCTACCATCAACACGTTCTCGAGTACCAGCGACCAGTCAGCGCACTCATTTCGAAGTGAAATACCTTGCCCGACGAGAGGTATGTTGGGAGCTAAGTATTCGTAAGCCAAAGTGGTATAAGACAAGATTTGATGATTGGCAGGTAAGTGTTATAAGCAAAAAATAATAGCCTAGGTGAATATAGGGCTTATGTCAGTGCTCTACAATAAAGGTAATAGTATTAGACATAAAATAGCCTAAGCAAATAAAATTAAAACGATAAAAAGCCGTCACTAAAGGACGGCTAAAAATTTGCACGGTTTATAAATAAGGTTTTACGAGGCTATTAGAGTTGGTATGCGCATCTAAAACAGTTAAAAAGGTATATGCACCGATAAACTTACGGCTGATAAACATAAATTCTTTTGGTGGTAGATTAAATTCAAAAGATTGCATTGCACGTGTGGCCGTAGTAGATAGGCGTGAATGTAATTTACTGTTAGCCCAAATATAGCGATTCTGCTCATCCAAACATTCACTAGGGATATTAGCGTTTTTCTCAGGGTCACTAAAAGGCTCGGTAGCAAGTAAAAATAACGAGGCAATATCTGAACGTACTTTGTTACTCATGCTATCGAAAAAGTCATATCCTTTCATAGCAAGGCTCATTGCTTGCTGATCATGGCGATATCCTGCGCGTAGTAAACCACGGGCAATCGTTAATAAGTTACCATCAAACTGACGAATCGCTCCAAAATCTAGCAAAACCAATCTATCGATATCTTCTTCGTTTTCGCTCACACGCACTAAGTAATTACCAAAGTTGGGATCGGTCTGCATCTCACCCCATACAAAAATCTCTTGCATCATAATTTCTATGGCCGCTTGACCAATAGCATTGCGGCGTTCATGAGGTAATAATTGCAATGCTTCTGATACCACAGTGATACCTGGCTCGTATGACATGCATAGCAGACGTTTTTTAGAATAAGTGCGATTAATCTTAGGCACGATATAGCGCGGATCATCAATTAAACGCTCATAAAAACGCTCTGTCGTAGCCGCTTCCGCTTCATAATCGACTTCGTGATGGAGTAGGTCACGTATTTCCTCAAACCAAGCATCGAGTGCCCGTGTTTGAGGGACGATATTACTTACTTTTAACAATCGTTTGAACAAGGCAAGATCAGAGTTGATAGCATCTGCCACACCCGGATACTGAATTTTTAATACAACTTGTTCGCCAGTGGCGAGTACGGTCGCACGGTGAACTTGAGCAAGAGAAGCAGTTCCGATGGGGACAGGATCAATGTCTAGCTCGTTTAGTTTGTTGCCCAGTAACTGGCGTAATGTTTGCTCAATCGTCGGCCAAGTCAATGTCGCCGTGTCATCATTAAGGGTTTGCAAAGCACGCGTAATCTCTGGCGGCAGTATATGCTCACCATAAATCGCTAGCATTTGACCAATCTTGACGACCGAACCTTTCAATTTACCTAACTCTGATGCCAGATAATTTGCCTGAGTTTCCATAAATGCCTGATTACGTGCAGTACGTGCTTCTTTATTTAAGAACATACCAGACACGCTATTACCCGCCCAACGACGACCAATATTCAAAGAAGTTTTTGCAATCGACATACGACGATCAAACCCTGAGGTTTTTAGGCTATCGATTGATTGCTTGTTGCTAAAAGGTTTAGACGTATCATTTGCCATAAGTATAATCATTCATCCAATTGGTATTGATTTGCGGGTTCGAAACCTACAATACAAGGGAGACGTGATGCACAGGTACAAAATTGTATCATATAAAGCGCGTTGGTTTTATGAGCCTGAGCTGGCCATTGATAGTTACTTTGTAAGCCAATATCTAGTGGTAACTATTGATAAATAGGCGATTACTAATTTAAGTATGATTTATAAATAGCTAGATTTTTCTAGCAAGTTAACTGACTATTAAAATTTAGAAAAATCTATTTATAACCAATAGATTAGTATTAAAAAGATACTAAAAAATAAGACCTAGCATGATGCTAGGTCAAATAATGATGTAGAGCTATAAAGTATAGAAATATTATTAATCAAACACATTGAGCGAAACCTTCGCATTCTCTAAAATATTGCCCAAGACGCTACTCAATATGTCTTTTGATATGCATTAGCTGCTAAGCGTTTTCGCGAGTGATGGCGTGGTGACCAATATCACGGCGGTACTGCGCACCATCGAAGCTAATAGCAGCGGTTACTGCTAATGCGGCTTGCTGAGCATCAGAAATGCTATCTGCTAACGCAGTTACACATAAGACGCGCCCGCCGTTTGTGACGATTTCTTTATCATTATCGTTAGAAAATGCCGTGCCAGCATGAAAAACTTTCACAGCTTCGTCGTTGTTAGGATCTAGTTCTGGCAAGCCAGCAATCACATCACCTTTAGATGAAGTTTCAGGGTAGCCTTTTGATGCGACAACGATACCTAAGGCAGGGCGGTTGTCCCATTTGGCTTCGCTAGGCAATTGACCGTCTAATCCTTGGGCGACCAAGTCTACCATTGATGACTGCAAGCGCATCAAGATAGGCTGCGTCTCTGGATCACCAAAGCGGCAATTAAACTCGATGACATAAGGGTCGCCTGCCTTATCAATCATAAGACCTGCGTATAAGAAGCCAGTATAAGGATGGCCTGCGTTTTTCATGGCATCAACTACTGGTTGAATCACTTGCTGCATGACTTTGTTATGAACATCGCTGGTAACAACTGGAGCAGGAGAGTAGGCACCCATACCGCCAGTGTTTGGACCGGTATCACCTTCAAAAGCACGTTTGTGATCTTGGCTGGTTGCCATTGGCAAGATGTTGTCACCATCAATCATACAGATAAAGCTGGCTTCTTCACCCTGTAAGAACTGCTCG
Organism: Psychrobacter nivimaris; assembly: GCF_904846365.1. Lineage (GTDB taxonomy): Bacteria > Pseudomonadota > Gammaproteobacteria > Pseudomonadales > Moraxellaceae > Psychrobacter > Psychrobacter nivimaris_B. The sequence goes on along the minus strand of NZ_CAJHAL010000029.1, from coordinate 19,461 downwards.
ATAACTACGCGACTGCCAGCATCACCGAACTTATTATCCGCTAACATATCGTCGATAGCTTCATGTGCTTGTTCGATCGTTTCAGCAACGATAACGCCTTTACCTGCAGCAAGACCATCTGCTTTGATAACGATAGGCGCGCCTTGCTCATCGACATAGGCTTTTGCAGCGACTGCGTCTGTAAAACCTTGATAAGCAGCGGTTGGGATGTTGTTTTGCTCCATGAACTCTTTGGCAAAAGTTTTTGAGCCTTCTAACTGTGCACAGTACGCTGTTGGGCCCCATGCTTTGATACCTGCATCACGACAAGCATCAACAATACCCGTAACCAAAGGCGCCTCTGGACCAACAATCACCATGTCGATATCATTGTTTTGACAAAACGTGATAACAGCACTATGCTCGCCTGCGTCAGCGTCGGTAGACTCTAGCGTAACGTTTTGGCATTTAGGCTCAAGGGCGGTGCCAGCATTACCAGGAGCGATGTAGACATTTTTTACATTGTCATCTTTTGCACATTGCCATGCCAATGCGTGTTCGCGACCACCTGAGCCAACCACCAAAATATTCATCATACCTTTTGCCCTTAGCATTAAAGTTAATAGTGAGCGAGTCGTACGCTCTTAAATATGTTGGCATATTCTAACAAAAAAACGCCTTCAATTACCATGAGTATCCGCCTGCCAGCACCGAATCATCCATATCGATGTCCAAAACCGCATTGTCTCATTAGTAAAGGTTATCGACACATCGCTGATTCATGAAATGATGTTGTACACTTTAGCTCGCGCCTTATGTGCGTTACACTTCACTATATTGGTAGTATTAAATTCTGATGGCTACATATTAATAAAAAATAAGAGCAAAAAAGGAGAAAATTTCTAACTGTTATAAAAATAAAATAAGTCGCGTGAATGGAAATACTGCACCGTTGCACCAATGATGAATATGCAGTAACAGTAGTCAATCTAAATCGATAAACTTAAATAAATGTTAAACTAAATCTATAAAAAAAGGACGCAGGAAATGCCAAACTCCCTCAGTATCGCAAAAGAGCGCATTAGCCAGATAAGCGATATTGCTACCAGTTATGTACAAAAAGACAAATCGCTATTTGATCATTTTATTCATAGCTATTATCAGCCGCTGCATCAAGAAACTGCAGAGGCGATTAGTAATGCTGACTTGGCGGGCATGGCGCTACATCACTTTACACTACTCAAAGCTTACGACGGCAGCAAGCCGCAGCTGACAGTACTAAACCCAGCAGCAGAAGAGCAGCACTTTCATAGCTCGCACACTGTCATTCAAATCGCAGCTTATGATAGACCATTCTTAGTTGATACGATTTTGATGAGCCTAGAAGCTGAAGGTATCGATGTTCATCGTACTTACAACATCATTATCAGTGTTGAGCGTGATGACAATGGTGCTATTACGCATATCGAAGGCGCACATGAAAGTGCCACTTCACATATGTCATTGATTCATTGTGAAATTGCTTACCAAGACAACGAAGACTTGGAAGCGCTGCAACAAATGCTGATGTCAAAAATTGACACGCTTGATACGGTCGTTGGCGACTGGAAACAGATGCGTGCGCAGTTGAATGACATCAAAACTGAGCTTTCAACTAAGCCACTACCAGAAGTATTCTATTCACAACAAGAAATCCAAGCATTTTTAGATTGGATCTTAGACGATCACTTCATATTCTTAGGGTATCGTGAATACCGCTTGGAAGGTGGTCAGTCTATCGAAGTGACTTCTGAGCCGACCGATTTAGATTTATTCGCAATCGGTAACAGTGGTCTTGGTCTATTACGTGGTTCTGAAAAAGACAAGCTATCAGAAAGCTTTAGCCAGTTGCCTAGAGGCTTAAAGCAATTATTGACTGAGCCGCGCGTGTTGATGCTGTCCAAATCAAGCCGTGTATCACCTGTGCATCGTTCAGTATATATGGACTTTTTGGGCATTCATAAGTTCGATGATAACGGCAACCTAATTGGTGAATACCGCTTTATCGGTTTGCTAACGTCACAAGCCTATCAGCTGACTGTACAGCAAATACCGCTGTTGCGCGAAAAAGCCAATAAGATTATGGCAATGGCAGACTTGCCACGTGACGGTCATGCTCATCATAAGATGATGCATGTGATTAATACCTTACCGCGTGATGATTTGTTCCAAGCCAGCGTCGAAGAGCTATATCCAATTGTTTCGGGCATTACTCAACTACAAGACAAAAAGAGCTTACGTCTATTTAGCCGTATCGACCATTATCAGCGTTTTGTCTCGTGCTTGGTCTATATCCCACGTGATAAGTTCAACACCGAGCTACGTATTAAAGTACAAAACGTCCTAAAAGACGCCTATAACGGTATGTCTTCAGGGTTTACTACTGAATTCAATGAATCTGCGCATGCTCGTGTGCATGTCCACGTACGTACCGTGCCTGGTCAAGTAAATGACGTCAATATCGCCACACTTGAAGCCAAGTTATCAGCACTCATGCAGTCATGGGATGACAATTATCAAAAAATGCTACTCGACAATGTGGGTGAGCAACAAGCCAATGCTTTAAATCGTCGCTTCTTAAACTATATTCCTGCTGCCTACCAAGAGCGTTTTGATGCTCGTACCGCAGTCGAAGACACGAAGCGTCTGGCAGGACTGACCGCAGAGCAGCCGATGCTTTGGCACTTATACCAGTCGACAGGCGATGCACGTAACCAGCTTCACCTAAAGCTATACGGTCGCGAACAGCCGGTTATCTTGTCAAAAGTACTACCAATACTTGAAAACTTTGGTGTGTCAGTTATCTCAGCACAGACTTATGAGTTTGACTTGCCAGAGCAGCCTATCTGGATGCAAGAATATGAGCTGACCTTAGAGCATGTCGATACGGTCAATATGCAAGTCGTTCGTGGTCAGTTCGAAGACAGTCTCAAGCAAATCTGGGCAGGTCGCGTTGAAAGCGATTCATTCAATGAATTGGTACTAACGACCAAGCTCGATACTTATGATGTCGTCGTATTGCGTGCATTGTCTCGCTACATGCTGCAAGCACGTGCGCCATTCTCGAGTGCTTATATTCAGCAAACTGTGGTCAAAAACAGTGATATCAGTGTCGCGTTAGGTAGTTTGTTTGACGCACGTATGAATCCTAAGTATAGCGAAGAAGAACGTCAAGAAAAGGCTGCTACCATTCAAGAGCAAATCACAGCTGCGCTAGCAGATGTCGATAGTCTAGACGAAGATCGTATCTTGCGCTGGTACTTAGATTTGATCAATGCGATGGTACGTACCAACTTCTACCAAGTCGATAGCGATGGTCAACGTAAAGATCGTCTGTCATTTAAATTCTTGGCAGCAGACATTCCAAACTTGCCTAAACCAAAGCCAATGTTTGAGATATTTGTGTATTCACCGCGCGTCGAAGCTGTGCATTTACGTGGCGGCAAAGTCGCTCGCGGTGGTCTGCGCTGGTCAGATCGTATGGAAGATTTCCGTACCGAAGTACTTGGCCTCGTCAAAGCACAGATGGTCAAAAACGCAGTAATCGTCCCTGTAGGCTCTAAAGGCGGATTTATTGTAAAAACCAAGAGCATGGCTGATGGTCGTGAGGCGTTCCAAGCAGAAGGTATCGCTTGCTATCAGACATTCTTACGCGGCATGCTTGATGTCACAGACAATATTGTAGATGGCAACATCGTCCCGCCAGCCAACACGGTACGCCATGATGAAGACGACCCGTACTTGGTTGTTGCAGCAGACAAAGGTACAGCTACCTTCTCTGACATAGCCAACGCGTTAGCAGCAGAGTACAACTTCTGGCTAGATGATGCCTTTGCATCAGGTGGCTCAGTAGGGTATGACCATAAAGCAATGGGTATCACAGCTCGCGGTGGATGGGAGTCGGTCAAACGTCACTTCCGTATGCGCGGTATGGACATCCAAAACCGTGATGACTTCACCGTTGTCGGTATTGGTGACATGAGTGGTGATGTATTCGGTAATGGCATGTTGCTCTCAACGCATACTAAGCTCGTTGCTGCCTTTAACCATTTGCATATCTTTATTGATCCTAATCCAGATACGGCGGCCTCATACACTGAGCGCGCACGCTTGTTTGAATTACCACGCTCATCATGGGCAGATTATGAAGCATCATTGATCAGTCAAGGTGGTGGGATATTCTCGCGCCAAGACAAAACCATCGCTATCAGTCCTGAAATGAAATCGCTCTTCGATATCAGTGAAGATAGCCTTGCACCGAATGATTTGATCAGTGCGTTACTACGGGCACCTGTCGATCTTATTTGGAATGGTGGTATCGGTACTTATGTCAAAAGTGCAAACGAAACGCATGCTGACGTGGGCGACCGTGCGAATGATTCGCTGCGTATCGATGGTAATGAGCTACGCGCAGCTGTCGTTGGTGAGGGTGGTAATTTAGGTCTAACTCAGCAAGGCCGTATCGAGTACGCTCAAACGGGTGGACGTATCTATACAGATGCAATCGACAACTCAGGCGGTGTTAACTGCTCGGATCATGAAGTCAATATCAAAATCCTACTTGGCAAAGTGGTCGAGCAAGGCGATATGACGCTGAAGCAACGTAATGAGCTGCTTGAGAGTATGACTGACACCGTAGCAGAACTGGTATTACGTCAAAACTACTTGCAACCACAAGCGATTGAGCTGAGCCATATTCGTGCAGCAGCTAATTTGAGTGATCATCAGCGCTTTATTCAGATGCTAGAGAGTGAAGGGCGTCTGGATCGTGCGATTGAGTATCTACCATCAGACGAAGAGATTGCGAAGCGTCAAAAAGCGGATACTGGTCTGACCAACCCTGAGCTAGCAGTGGTCTTGGCTTATGGCAAGATGTGGGTTTATGACAATCTACTACTATCTGATTTACCAGATGATCCGTACTTTATCAATGAGCTACGTAAGTACTTCCCAGATGAGCTTGCGTCACGCTTCTTCGATGAGATGACTGAGCACCGTTTGCATCGCGAGATTATCAGTACTTACTTGACCAACAGTGTGGTCAACCGTTTAGGTATTGAAGCGCTATTCCGTCTCTTTGAGGAAACCGATCAATCACTAGCCACTATCGTACGTGGTTATGCGATTAGCCGTGATGTATTCAACGTATCGCGTGCTTGGAAAGCACTTGAAGCATTAGACAATCAAGTTGAGGCCACATTACTGCTGAACCTTGAGCTACGTCTACGTGATTCACTTGAGCGCGGTGTGGTCTGGTTTATCAACGCCTTTGGTCAAAACTTGCAAGTCGCTGATATGATTAGCCGCTTTAGTGAAAGTGTAGAAAAACTGACCAAGCCAAGTGGCTTTATCGAGCAGCAGTTTGCCCAATATCTGCAAGAAGATACCAAACGCTTGATGCAAAAAGAGCTGTCTGATAATGATGCTACGCTATTTGCGATGCTACCGTATCATGTCGATGCGCTTGATGCTGCATTGCTGGCTGAGCAATATGAGCGTCCTGTTGATGAGATTGCAACCCTATACTTTGAAGCCTATCAAGTGTTGCAGTTAGATTGGATGATGGGCAATATTGCCAATTTACCACAGCAAGACTACTGGGATCGCCGTGCACGCCATGCGTTAGTGAACGAGTTGTCACGTAGCTTGCGCCTACTAATGGATGCGGTACTGCCTAAACCAGATGCCAAGCAAGCATTTAGTGAATGGAAAGCAAGACACGTCGATCAGCTTGCAGCAGTCACGACAGAGATGAATAAGTTAGATGAGCTGCATAGCAACGATGAAGAAGGTCAAATTGGTCTGTCAACGCTGTCAGTATTGATGAGTGAGCTTAGTGGTTTAGTTACTAAGTAATGAAGTAATATCACTCCCAAACTGTCGCACAAAAAAACCACCGTCCTTAATGTTCGGTGGTTTTTCATTGTCTAAAAGAAATAGTTTAATTGAAAGTATTAAGTAGTAAAGTGATTAACCTAACTTATGATGCTTTTTCACTGACGACTTTATGACACCCTTGACCACTAATTCGACTAAATCCGCCTGAGAGCTTTTCGACCTTTATTTGGGTTAAAATGCGATCTTTTAGCGCCTGAACATGGGATATCACCCCGATTAATTTACCTTCTTGCTGTAGATTGGTCAGCGTATCAAGCGCAATGTCTAAAGATTCCTCATCCAATGTACCAAAGCCTTCATCCAAAAATAGCGAATCCACACGTATATTTTGACTGGCCATCTGTGAAAGCCCTAATGCTAATGCTAGGCTAATGATAAAACCTTCGCCGCCTGAGAGGTTTTTAGCGCTACGAATTTCACCACCTTGATAGTTATCAATCACATTTAGCTCAAGTGGACTATTATCATCACGGGCCAGCAAATAGCGATCGCTCATTTTTTGCAGCTGCGTATTAGCGTGAGTGACCATGAGATCAAAGGTTAGCCCTTGAGCAAAAGTACGGAACTTTTTGCCATCAGATGAGCCAATCAATTTATGCAGTTGTTGCCAAACTTGCAGTTTATCCTTTTTTATAGTGATGGCATCAAGCTGCGCCTGTTGAGTGTTTTTCTTATCTTCATTGTCCTTTAGACGCTGACTGATTGCACCGATTGACTCAATTCGTTTATTAAATTCATCTTGGGCTTGTGATTGCTGTTGGACAAGTGTTTCTCTATCGTCTACTGTCAGCGGATTGGCTTGTTTATCTGCAAGTGTTTTTTGTGTTTCTTCTAATAAAGACTGCGCTTGCTTTAGCGCATAATCGATATGCTGTTGCTGCTGTCTAAATGCATTGCGTTCATCTATGGGCAGGCGTGCATTAGTGAAATCTATTTCATTAGCGAAATCAGAGGCGGCAAGCGCTGACTTAAAGGTATCTTCTTGGCTGCTAAGTGTAATCCTTACAGTAGTCATTTGCTCAGTCACCTGACGTTGCTTATCCAGCAATTGACTAAGTATGTGCTCAGCATTGTCTAACTGTCTTTGCGTAGAGGTCTGCGTGGTTTTAGCCTGATCTAACGCATCACGTAAACGCTTTTCTTCTGTTTCAGGATCTTTATTAGCAAAAACATACTTTCTATCTGTTTGTAATTTCTCAATCGCCTCAGTTCTTTCTGCCACGAGTTGAACCAGTTTACCAAGCTCATTTTTTTCTTTGTCGAGCTGAGACTGCTTAGTCTCGATTTGTGTTTCTAGACGACTGAGTGATGTTTTTAGGTTTTGTTGATCCTCTTTATAGTCGTTGAACTGTTTCTTGATTTGTAAAAAGGCACTGTGACATTGGCGCAGGGTGTTGATATGCGACTGATATTCCGTTTCACTTAGTATGGCTTGGCCTTCAATACTGGTTATCAACGGTTGTAATGATTGCAGTGAAGAACGTATCGCCATTTTTGCATCTGACTGATGTTTGTCAGCGGAATATTTATTTAACGGAGCTAATATATCGGTTTTGAGCACAGTCAATTCAGAAAAATTATCAGCAGATTTCTTGTCTAAGTTTTCTATAGCCCATGCTATTTTTTCACTATTGCTCTCAATCTCGTTAATAGTGCTGGTTAGCTCACGCTGCTCCTTGTCTAACGCTTCGATGTCATTACGCATCGTAGAGAGCGACTCGCTAAGCGTTTCATATTGAGTTAACGTATTTTTAAGAGATTCTCTACGCTTACCTAGCTCGATTTTGCTACTGTCTAATAATGACAGCGCATCTACATGCGTCTCAATCTGCATCAATGGTTTTAATGTTTCAGCAACAAATTGAGAATAGCCTTTATTTAGTACTGAACTGACCAACTGGTCGATATCTGTCTTTAACTTTTGTATTTGGTGATTTAGCAGGGTTTGTTGCTCTTCCGCTTGCGAGAACTGCTGCCTTACAGTTGCCTGAGTAATACGACGTTTAGATAAAGTATCTTCTAAGTTGGATATAGTCGTATCCAGCTCTGCTATTTGCCGCTGAGTTTGCGTTGCTTCCGTTTCTTGTATCAAATGTGGGTGGTCTGCACTATAAGGATGCTCTAGCGATCCACAAAGCGGGCAGGGATGACCATCTTTTAGGTCAGCGATATAGTCTTCTAACTTGGCGACTTTTTGTAGTAAATGCAGCTGGGCTTGTTTGTCTTGACGCTTTTCTTTGGCAGCGCTGATAGCCGATTCATTATCAGCGATTAAGCCTGCCAACTTTGTGAGGTCGTTACTCATTACTGGCAAGGTCGCAACTATTTTCTCTACTTGTACGCTAAGCTCATCTTGCTGTTTTGCCTTAACGCTCACTTGGTCAAGTTGACGGTTGATATCATCAATCTGCTCTTGCTCATCTCGCATATCAGCCAATGACTGCACTTGGGTTAATGCTGCTTGCTCTTGTTGTAAAGCGGCTAATTTATCCTGTATAGACAACATGGTGGTGTCTTTTGTCTTTTTCTGTTGATTTAAGACGTCAAGATTGGCGCGATACTGGTGGATCTGTTGCTGCTGGCTTGTTTTATCATCTGATAGGGCGGTATTCTCTTGCAATAGGGCTTTTAGTCGGCCGCAATGACTCTTAAAATTCGCTATATCACTATCGATAGTGTTTAATTCATGGGCGTCATTAAGATAGCTTTCGACACTTGCGAGCTGGGTTTTATTTTGTGCAGCCTGTTGTTTATGGTTGTCTATCTCTTTATTTAGATGTTGAGTGCTGCCCGTTAGAGTTTGCTGTCTTTGCTCAATATCTTTTAGGACATGCTTATTCTGCGTAATGTCTATATCTAGTCTACGCGCCAGCGCAATATTGGGTAGAGCCGTTTGCAAAGTTTCATGGGTAGCTTGCGCATGAGTTTTTGCTGTCTCTAGATGTATGGTTGCTTGCTCTAGATCATTTTGTTTTTGCGGTAGGATGCTGCTGATTTGCTGCTGTTCTTCGTGTAAATGTTTTAGATTATCTCGACTATGGACAAGTTGGCTGAATTGACTATCAATCTCCAATGCCTTATTAGCAGCGGTTAAGCGTTTGGCATAAGGGATAAAGTCTTGCTGAGCCTGCTGAGCCTGATCTAGATCATTTTGATAAGTATTCAGTTTTTCTTTTAATTCTGTGACGCTATCTAGCCACTTTATTTTTTCGGCCAAATCTTGAATGGTCTGCTGCTGTTCACTTTGGGCACTTTGATACGACTGTAAATCGGCTTTTAACTGATTTTCTTCAACGGTATCTAAAAGCATCAAGCCATCTAAACCGTATTGTAGCTTGCTGAGAATTTCTTCTTCGGTACGTTTCTTATCATGAACCTGTGTTGAGATAGTCGCGTAAATATCAGTGCCCGTAATTTTTTCTAAAATATCTGCGCGTTCATCAGCCTTTGCCTTTAGAAACGCTGAAAAACTGCCCTGAGCCAGCAATATAGAGCGAGTAAATTGCTGAAAATCCATCCGAGTCAGTTCAATTATCTTGTTTTTGGTATGCTTTAAGGTGCTCTCTAACAGCTCATCCTCTTTCGACGAGTCATTGACGTTTATCTTAGCGATTTCATGAGTCGCATCTTGCAGATTGCCATCTGCTTTATTGTAAGCACGGCGCTGTCCCCAGCGGCAGCGATATTGCTCGCCATTTAAGTCAATCACTACTTCAGCGAAACACTCTGCCGTCTGCCGCGTCATCACCTCATTACTGCTCTTACTGATACTATTAATCCTTGGCGTCTCACCATATAGCGCTAAGCAAATAGCATCCAATATGGTGGTCTTGCCAGCACCTGTTTGCCCAGTGATAGCAAAGATACCTTCATTGGTAAAGGCAGTATCAGCAAAATCAATATGCCATTCGCCTTTTAGGGAGTTGAGGTTTTTTAGTCTGAGTTCGATTAGGCGCATGGATAAGTCTTAATATTAGTAATAGCCGCAACTGCGAAAAATTGAGAGAGATAAGGAAGTGTGGTCATGATATGTCACTTATATCATTCTGCCTGTTTGTCTTCATGACGTAAGTTATAAAGTATCTGACCATAGGCATCGCGCAATGAGTCTTTTTGAGAATCAGCCACATCATTTATCGTCAAGCAGCGCTCAAACACTTCCATCTCATTTAAGTCCTGCAAGTTCTCAGATATTTGCTGCTGATTGAGGACTTTATTATAAGTACGAGTGTTTTTTATCTTAAGCACTTCACATGGCAACCCTTCTACCATTGCTTGCACTTGCTCACGCAAATCACTGACGATTTCGTTACCTGTATAGACAATCTCTAGCCAAATAGAGTAAATAGAGTCCGATTGTGTAAGCGCTTGAATGGTTTGTTCAATTGTGGTTAGGTCACCAGATATTTGCGCCAATTGTTGGAACTTTGGAATGGGTAGGGATACTACTTGCATCTGATTAGCGTCATCGCGATGTAGTATTTTATTGCTATTCACGGCGTCAGTAGAAGTTTCTCGAATGCTTTTATATTGCTCAGGCTGAATAGGAGTATTTTCTACGACAGTAGATTTTTTAACTTCCTCATCTTCTAATGGCTCATCAAAGCCAAACAAGTCATCCATGAAAGGCAGTTCCTGACTAGACACTTTTTTAGCGGTTTTTTCTGCTAATTTATCTACTGATTTTTTCACTTGGGCGACTTCAATGTCAGCAGCTGTACGGATAGCATGAGGAGTAATACTATCAGGTGCGACGTTTAACCCTAAAATGTCGTTATCAAAATGCTCTGCGGCACCAAACTGTACCAGCAATACTTGCTTTTGCTGTTTGGCCTCTCCGAAACCCATCGCGATGGGTGAGCCTGAATAGCGAATACTCTCACGACCGCCAACGCGCTGCGGTACGTGCAAATGCCCAAGAGCGACATAATCAAAGCCATCATTGAACATATCGGCAGATATTTTACCTAGTGATCCGACATATAGCTCGCGTACACCATCATCCTCGGTTGTTTTGCCACCAGACGCGAATAGGTGTCCTGTCGCGATGATAGGAATATATCGCTGATGCGTTTTGATTAAGTTGGCTTGCTTAGCCTTCGCAATATCTGCAACATTGTCATAATGCTCGCAAATACCAGCGATAACATTGGCGTCTTTGCTATCTGCGGACTCGCCAGCGCTACTGCTACGCACATCCCGATCGCGCAGATAAGGCACAGCGGCGATAATGCAATGAGGATTGTTGTCGTCATCACCCAAGACTAATACTTCATCATTCAAATCATCACAAGCCGTGCCAATCACATGAACGTTTAAGAACTTAAGCATCTGACTGGGTGCATCTAAAAATGTTGGTGAGTCGTGATTCCCTGCGACAATAACCACATGCTGACAACACGATCGTGAGACCTTACCCAAAAATTCATAATATAGCGATTGGGCTTTATTGCTTGGGGTCATGGTGTCGAAGATATCACCCGCAACAATCAATATATCTACTTTTTGTGCGCTGATGGTGTCTTGTAACCAATGCAGGAATGACTCAAATTCTTCGTAACGAAGACGCCCATATAGGCGTCGCCCCAAGTGCCAGTCTGAGGTATGCAGTATGGTCAAAGGTCTAACAGAGATATATTTAGAAGCAATAGATAGGGGCATAGTTTGGCTTATCATTAAACGTCAGAACATTAATTAGGTAGCTTCCATTCTAGCAAGAATCGTTGAGATTTTCTCTGTTGCCAAAAGAAAACCCTACCAATAGATAATTGACAGGGTCGCTTTGCGGTACAGGTAATAATAAAACACAGAAGATTAATCGATGATGAGCTGCTCTAGATCGTCCCCTAAATTTGTCGCAAGATTTGCAATCATCGATAGCGCATGAGCTTGTTGATCTATGGGCTGTTTGATTGCTTCACCTCTTGAGCCTTCACGCAACCAATTTTTAGCTATATCATCGCTGTTTTGACTGTGCTGCTGATTTTGTAAATTATACCAAGCCAAATCATGATGCAAGCTGACCACGTCGCCCATAATTAGGAGGGCAGGCGTTGGCAATTGTGCTTGTTCTTGTTTGGCAACAATCGTTGCAAGCGTACCTGTCAATACCTGCTGATTGGGCATACTCGCATTAGAGACGATAGCAATCGGCGTTTTGCTACTACGACCAGCGTCAACCAAGCCTTCAGTCAAACGTGCCAGCGAGTGCAGACCCATGTAAAATACGACTGTCTCATCAGTATTTAAAAAGTTCTCAAAATTACTGTTGGGTGCACCAGCCTTCAAAAATCCTGTCACAAAACGTACGGACTGTGAGTGGTCACGGTGAGTTAAGGGTATGCCAGCATAGCTAGCAGCGGCATTGGCAGCGGTGATCCCTGGTACGACCTGATACGGCACACCATGAGCGCGCAGGCTTTCAATTTCTTCACCGCCACGACCAAAGATAAATGGATCGCCACCTTTTAAGCGCACCACACGGCGACCTTGTTTGGCATGATTGACGAGCAGCTCATTGATGCCTAATTGCGCAACTGTATGATTGCTGCGTTTTTTACCGACGAATACTTTGTCAGCATCACGGCGGCATAAGTCTAAGACCTGCGGTGAGACTAAAGCATCATAAAACACCACGTCCGCTTGTTGCATTAGACGCAGTGCTTTAAAGGTTAAAAGTTCTGGATCACCAGGGCCTGCGCCCACAATGTAGACTTCACCAACGGCTGGTAAGCTTTTTTCTGACTCATCCGGTGCGACGTTCTTGATGGCATCTGACTCTCTAACCGAGTCTGTATCGTCGCTTTTCTTACTGATAGCAGCGGCAGTACTATCCAAATCAGCTTGCAGTTGTGCAGTCGCTTCAGTTTCATTACCGGCGAACATTAGCTGACTGACTTGGCCTTCAAATGCGCGCTCCCAAAACTGACGACGGCCAGTAAGCGTTGGTATCTTGGCTTTTACCTCACTGCGGAATTCACCTGCCAGCTTGGCTAATTTTCCATAGCCTTGCGGGATTAATGTCTCAAGGCGTGCCCGTAATAGACGTGCCAATACTGGCGCTTTACCATTTGATGAGATACCAATCACAATGGGATTGCGATCGATAATGGCTGGAAAGATAAAGTCACATAAATGCGGGGTATCGACCACATTGACTGGAATGTTTAGCTCAGTCGCATCTGCATGAATTTGGTGGTTCAGCGTCTCATCGTCAGTCGCGGCAATGATTACCCGTGCGCCTGACATATAGGTTTTATTATAGTTCTCATAGATAAATTCATGTTTGCTGTCAGTGAGTAAGGCTTGTAGCTCGTGGCTGATATCGGGTGCAAGTATAGTGATACAGGCGCCTGCACGGCTGAGCAAGTCCGCTTTACGCAGTGCCACTTCGCCGCCGCCCACGATAAGCACTTTACGGTCTTCTAATTTAAAAAATAGCGGGAAGGTGTTCATAATGTCACCATATATTTAATTGTTTATTATAAAAGGTAGAAAAGATATAAGGAATGTCGCCATTATGAGGTATCACAGGCACACTCTCACCTAGTGAATTGGCATTAGTATATTCGTTTTTGTCATGTTAATGATGGTTTTTTGTGAGAAAGGGAATAGATTTTATGAGATATGATAGGCGTACTAGAGGTTTAGAAGGGCATAATTTTATATTTTTTAATTCAGAACAATTATGAAGGCATCATAATGAGTCAAAACAATACGTTTAATAGACTAAAAAAATCAAGTACTGTCTTTTTCGGACTTATTTTAGGGTTGCTAGTTAGTTCAGATGTACTAGCAGAATGCGCGTTGGCTGAAGGTTATAAGTTACCAAATGGGGTTGTATTTGATGAACACTGTGAGTTTGATGGTGAACTCGCGCCCGTAATAAAAGGTAGTAAGTATGGATTCATCGATAAGCAAGGTGTGATAAAAATACCAACACAGTATGACTTTCCAATTGCTTTTGTAGAAGGTCTAGCAAGTGTTCATAAGGACAACTTATCCGGATACATTAATATGCAGGGTGAAGTTGTTATACCTCTCAAATACAGCCTTACTTATCCATTTGAAGATGGTTTAGCTGTGGTTGTGGTAGATAATAGAAGAGGAGTCATTGATAAACAGGGACAGATAATTATTCCGATAATGTACGATGATTTAATGGGTTTTAATGAGGGTTTATCTGCAGTTGAGAACGAAGGGAAGTATGGATACATTGATATTAATAATAAGTTAGTTATTCCTTATGAATATGATTCTACTATTTCCTTTACAGAAGGCCTAGCAGCAGTTGAAAAAAATGAAAAGTTCGGATTTATAGATAGGCTAAATAATATCGTGATACCCATTGAATATTATAGTGTGACTTGGTTTTCAGGTGGTTTAGCCGTCGTTAATAATGATGATAAGTTTATGATCATTAATAGGTCGAATCAAGTAGTCAAAGAGCTAGACTATGCAATGGTCTTCCCCTTCATTAACGGATTAGCACTTGTCTATGATAACGGTAAGCATGGATTTATTGACAAAAATGGTGATGTAGCAATTGAATTAGACTATGATGACATTCCATTTATTGATCCTTTTAAAGATGGTACCGCCTATGTCAAAAAAGATGGTGAATGGTTCTACATTAATAGACAAGGTAAACGTGTAGAAAAAAAGTTTTAAGTCCAATGAAAAACTGAAAAAAGCCCTTTCTTAAATAAAAGAAAGGGCTTTTCAAATTCATAAACAGCTGAAATTACAGCTGAGTATGCAAGCCACACTCACGGCTTTCTTCTACTTTCGTTGGATCAAAGTAGTCATGCTCGTTTGGCAAGTTGTGCTCATCTAAGTACACGTCTAGATCAGCATCTGTTTTTTCAAACAATGGCGCTACCTTTAGTACGCCGTCTTTTGATAAGCTAAGTACATCAAGACCTTGGCGGAACTCAGTTTGGTCTTTACGAATAGCATTGAACCACACATCTGGTTTTAGCTCAGCAAGGGCGCGGCGGAATGGCTCAAGTTTCACTTGTTCAGTGAACTCGCCATGTTGCGGGTTGTCAATGCCTGGGATGCCATTCATGGTGGCGTCACGATGGGCAGCGGTTTGTTTTGGAATATACGTCACGACGTTGAGATCAAGATCACGAATCAATTTGTTGGCAAACTGATAGGTCGCATCGGTGTTATAGCCTGAATCTACCCACAATACCGTGATGTCAGGGCGCTGCTTGGCAACCAAATGCAAGATCGCTGACTCATAAGGACGGAAGTTGGTGGTGATGATTGGGTTTTTGGCTTGCGTCAATGCCCACTCAACGATTTGCTCAGGTGATTTACCTTGCAAATCTTGGTTTGCTTGGTCGATATCTAGGTTTGGGTGTAATTGGCTCATGATACGTTCCTTAATTGTTGTTAATATAAAAGGGTTGATTAAAAATATTGTGTATTACTATAAAAATTGTGGTCAATGCGACAGTTATGCGACTGAAGGCTCTGACGGTTGTGCAAACATCGGTAAATCTGAAGCGCTTCGACCGTCATAGCTGCTGGCAAGGGCAGTAAAGGCTTGCTCAATGCCAAACTTAGAATCGGCTTCTAGGTCATGCTCGCTCAATACAAAGCTATCAATCCCAGTGCGTAGCATATAAGCAATTTGATCGCGGCCAAACGCGCCAGCCACTCGAATCTCGCCTGTATAACCGATTTGGCGCAGCGTACGTGCAAAGCTAAAGTGACGACCATCAGCGAACTTAGGCACATCAATCACGATAAGCGCGTGCGTTGATAAGAACTCACTAAGTCCTTCTAGGGCATCAGCGTCAGTATCGGCAGTAACCCACAATCCAAGTCGGCTACTGTGCTGTACGATCAACTCATAGACTTCTTTGATCAGACCACCAGCTTGTGCGCCTGTCGTATCTAACAGATCAACAAGTGGCACGATGACGTCCGGCTTCTCTTGTTTTTGAAGTAGCTCAAGCAACGTAATGTTAGTCGATACGATGCTCTCTGGTAGTGCATCAGTAATGAGTACATGCCATGTATCTTGACTGCCAATATCGACGCCATGACTGTCCAAAATATGGTGATTAGCCATAGACCTTCTCCTTAAATGGATCAATACCAACGCGCTCAACCAATTGACCAAAGCTCTCTACATCGTTATCAGTGCTGGCACGTAATTCCACATAGACATCAACGATCTGCTGTATGGTGTTAGCAACCTCGAGAGCAGGCACAGATTTGCCTAAGATTTTACCAAGTTTGGCGTCGTCGCTAGAGTTGCCGCCAAGACTAATCTGATACCAATGTTCGCCTTTTTTATCGACACCCAAGATACCAATATCGCCTGTATGATGGTGCGCACAAGCATTGATACAGCCAGACATGTTTAGGCGAATCTCACCCAAATCGTATAGATAGTCTAGGTCATCGAACTGTTTTTCGATTTGCTCAGCGATGTTGTGCGTCGTTGCATTGGCAAGCGAGCAATAATCCCAACCTGGGCAGACAATCATATCCGTTAGGGTATTGATGTTTGCGCGCGCTAAATGCAATTCTGATAGCTGCTGCCATAACTCATAAAGCTTATTGGTCTCCACATCAGCGAATACTAGGTTCTGCTGATAAGTACCACGTAGCTCACCAAAGCTGTATTTGTCAGACAGGTCAGCCAGAGCATCCATTTGTGATTCACTGACATCACCGGATGGTACATATTTGCCATCGACCAAGCCTGCCTTAAGAGAAATAACCACGGCACGATAGCCAGCTATTTTGTGCGCTACGGTGTTTTGGTTATACCAATTGGCAAAATCTTTATCAGCGCTCAGTTGCTGTTGTAGCTCAGACTGTACTTGTAGTGCGTCAAATGAGACATAGTCAGGCTCACTAAAGAAGCTGCTCGCTGTGGCAAAGTTCTCATCAGTCAAAGTAAGTCGGCCATCTTTGGTATGGGCTTCCCACTCGGCATTGACCAATTTAGCAAAGGCTGGACCGCCCATGCTTTCGACCAAGATTTTGATACGTGATCTGTATTTGCTGCCTTTGTCACGGCGACCATGCAAGTTATAGACACGCAAGATGGCGTCTAAATAACTCAGCAAATGCTGACGTGGCAAGAATTTATTGATGACTTTACCAAGGACAGGAATACGTCCTAGACCACCGCCAACCAATACTTCAAAACCAATCTCACCTTCATCATTGGTTTTTACGTGTAGACCGACATCATGTACTTGGGTTGCCGCGCGGTCATCATTAGTACCGATCACAGCAATCTTAAATTTACGCGGCAAAAAAGCAAACTCAGGGTGGAAGGTTGACCACTGACGGATAATCTCACAGTAAGGACGTGGGTCAGCGATTTCTTCTTTATGGATACCAGCATATGGATCGGTGGTGGTATTACGAATACAGTTGCCTGAGGTTTGGATGGCATGCATCTGTACTGATGCCAACTCTGCCAAAATATCTGGCACATCTTCTAGCTTTGGCCAGTTCAGCTGAATATTGGTACGGGTCGTGAAGTGTCCATAGCCTTTATCATACTTGCGAGTAATTTCGGCCAATTTGCGTAACTGGTAGCTGGCAAGCAATCCGTAAGGAATGGCGATACGCAACATCGGCGCATAACGCTGGATGTACAGGCCGTTTTGCAACCGTAATGGCAAAAACTGCTCTTCTGGCAGCTCACCTGCCAAAAACCGCTCGGTTTGGTCGCGAAATTGGGCAACTCGTTCCTCTACCAAAGTCTGGTCAGCGTAATTATATTGATACATGACGTAATCTCAGTTTTGTTTTTAATCTTAAAATCAGCGACGAAAATGATTTGCGTGTGTAATAGGTTTTATTGCCGTTCGCAATGTAAATAATTCAGCTATACATCATATAAGCTTGTACCCAGAAACATAAATTCCTTTCAGACATATCCATATCCAAACACAGCATAAATTTTCATAACGAAAGTTAGGTAGCCTATGCTTATCAAATTTAACGCCTGATCGTTCGCGCTTTTTCGCGCTTTATTCTCATTATCATCTATTCGTGGCTGGCTTATCAGCTGCTTACTTTGTTGATTGTTTTCATCGACCATTCTTTCTAATAAGAGGTTTTAATAACTATATGTCTCAAACTCAAAGCCCAACCCAATCAAAACTTGTTCCTCCACATGGCAGTGCCGAGCTAAAGCCACTCCTGTTAGAAGGCGATGCACGTGATCAAGCATTAGAGCTTGCTAGCACATTGCCTACCATCACTCTAAGCTCACGTGAGCGCGGTGATTTAATCATGTTCGGTATCGGCGGTTTCACTCCGTTAAATGGCTTTATGAATCAAGCCAACTGGCAAGGTGTGGTTGATACCATGCGTTTGCAAAGCGGTGAAAACGCTGGCTTGTTTTGGCCAATTCCTATCACTTTGTCTGCGCCAAAAGAAACTGCGGATAGTTTGAGCCAAGGTGACAAAGTAGCATTGGTCGCTCAAGATGGTGAAGTCATGGGTATCTTGACGGTAGAAGAGACTTATACCATCGATAAAGAGCACGAGTGTCAGCAAGTATTTACGACCACGGATTCAGAGCATCCAGGCGTACAACAAGTATTGAACCAAGAAGCAGTCAATATTGCCGGTAGTGTTGAAGTACTTAGCGAAGGTGAGTTCCCAACGTTATATCCAGAAATCTACAAAACGCCAGCAGAAACGCGCGCAATTTTGGATGCTAAAGGCTGGAAAACAGTGGCGGCATTCCAAACGCGTAATCCAATGCACCGCTCACATGAGTATCTGGCTAAAATTGCAATTGAAATCTGTGATGGTGTATTGATTCATTCATTATTAGGCGCATTGAAACCTGGCGACATCCCAGCAGAAGTCCGTCAAGAAGCCATCAAAACGCTAATTGATAACTACTTTAGACAAGATACTGTTATTCAAGCAGGTTATCCGTTAGATATGCGCTATGCTGGTCCACGTGAAGCGTTATTACATGCGCTATTCCGTCAAAACTACGGCTGTAGCCATCTGATTGTTGGTCGTGATCATGCGGGTGTCGGCGATTACTACGGTGCATTTGATGCGCAAACGATTTTTGAGCACGTTGGTAAAGATGACCTTATCACCCAACCGCTCAAAATTGGCTGGACGTTCTGGTGTAATGCTTGTAATGCGATGGCCTCTGATAAGACTTGCCCGCATGACGCCTCTGAGCACGTTAAAGTGTCAGGTACTAAGCTGCGTAAAGCACTATCGGAAGATGAAGATGTACCAGAAAACTTTAGCCGTCCAGAAGTACTACAGATTTTGCGTGACTACTATGCCGGCATCGCAAAAGAAGAGCGTGCTGAAGTTAAATTAACGGGTGCATCTGCGGTATAAAGGCAGATCGTCAGTATAAAAAACTTGTACTGAATCAGTCGTAAAAAAGGTGTCGAGACCATCCCGAATTCTGTGTAACTGCCGTTTAGATTAAATGCTTGCTGATACGGTCATCAAACATAATCATAAAACGATTCAGAGCAGACGTCCAGTTACGGATTGGCATCGACCACTTTTTGG
>NZ_CAJHAL010000028.1:0-42449 GCF_904846365.1 Psychrobacter nivimaris | reverse complement strand
GTCATCGAAGCTTTTCATGCTGCTGGCCATTTGCTCAGCCAGTTTCTTGATGTCAGATTGGTTAGTCATTGCTTATTCTCCTGTTAGTGGATTATAAGCAGTTACACAAAGTTTGGGAAACTCTCTGTTTATCGAAATACGCAATGCAAAATACACATGCGATATTCTAATAAACTCAGATAGAGAGTTGCCACTATTAGCCTTCAAGCTCACTCCAACGTTCAAGCTTGTGCATCATCTCATCTTCGATGGTTAAGAGACGCTCACTAGCAGCTGTCGCCGCATCAAAGTCAGTATTGAACCAAGAGCCATCGGCCAGCTTTTCTTGCAATTGAGCTTGTTCAGCTTCGAGTGCAGCGATTTCTTTTGGTAAATTATCCAGTTCGCGTTGATCATTATAATTTAGCTTTTTGGCTGCCTTATTTGGTTTCGCTGCTGCGTCAGGCTTGTTTGTCGCTTTGTTGCTTGCTGCATTGTTGGCAGGTGCTTTTGCAGCACGAGATGCTTCTTCGCGGTTCTTTTGTACGAGGTACTCTTGATAACCACCTACATATTCACTAACAGTGCCTTTGCCATCTTCATCTTCGCCAAACACCCACGTAGAGGTAACGACGTTGTCCATGAATGAGCGATCATGACTGATTAGCAAAATCGTACCACCAAAGCTGGCGACTGACTCTTCTAATAGCTCAAGTGTTGCCATATCCAAATCGTTAGTCGGCTCATCGAGTACCAAAATATTGGCAGGTTTTAATAGTTGTTTGGCAAGTAGTACTCGGTTACGCTCACCACCAGACAAGGCTTTGACAGGTGTACGTGCGCGCTCTGGGGCAAATAAGAAATCTTGCAAGTAGCTCATGATGTGCGTCTTGCGACCGCCAACTTCGACAAAGTCAGAACCTTCCGAAACGTTTTGCGCAACGCTTGCTTCAAGATCTAACTGATCACGCAGCTGATCGAAAAAGGCGATTTTCAGATTAGTACCTAATTCGACACTACCAGACTTAGTGACTTCGTCATCAGACATATCGAGTAGGGCTTTAATAAGCGTAGTTTTACCAGCACCGTTAGGGCCGACAATACCAATCTTATCGCCACGCATAATAGTGGTCGTAAAATCATCTACCAAGACGTTGCCGTCATATTCAAGATGTAAGTTTTTAACTTTACAGACAAGCTTACCGCTTTTCTCGCCTTGACCCATTGTGATGTTTACATTGCCCACTTGCTCACGGCGATCGCTGCGCTCTTCACGTAAGGCCTTTAGTTCACGTACACGGCCTTCGTTACGGGTACGACGGGCTTTGATACCTTGACGAATCCAAACTTCTTCTTGTGCCAGTTTTTTATCAAAGTTGGCATTATTCTTTTCTTCAGCCTGCAACTGTAGCTCTTTTAGCTCTTGATAGCGCGCGTAACCACCTTCACATTGTGTTACGTCATAGCTGGTCAATTGGCCACGGTCAAGCTCAATAATGCGAGTCGATAGCTTATTTACGAATGCTCTATCATGAGTCACGAACAACAACGTCAAGCCTTGCCAATCAAGCAAAAAGCGTTCTAACCATTCGATACTTTCAACATCCAAATGGTTGGTTGGCTCATCTAATAGTAGTACATCAGGCTTAGTAACTAGCGCACGAGCAAGTAACACGCGGCGTTTACGACCACCAGATAGAGATGATAAGTCATCTTCTGGATTAAGGCCCATGGTCGTAATCAGACGCATGGCATCGCGTTCTAAGTCCCAACCATGTACCGCATCGATATCATGTTGTAGGGT
This sequence comes from Psychrobacter nivimaris, assembly GCF_904846365.1. Taxonomy (GTDB): domain Bacteria; phylum Pseudomonadota; class Gammaproteobacteria; order Pseudomonadales; family Moraxellaceae; genus Psychrobacter; species Psychrobacter nivimaris_B. The sequence goes on along the minus strand of NZ_CAJHAL010000028.1, from coordinate 40,666 downwards.
CGCCATGTGCTCACAGGCATCCATATCGCCATTCGCACACATATCGACTTGCTTATTATAGTTAATGAGCAAATCAGCCGTACGACGACTACCGCCCATAACGATGTCTAATATGCGACCGCTGGTCTCAGGAACATCTTGCTCTAGCATCGCTACACGCATGCTACTGTTGGTAATAATCTCGCCACTGTCAGGCTGCAATGAGCCATTGATCAGTTTAAACAAAGTAGATTTACCTTCGCCGTTGCGGCCAATCAAGCACACACGCTCGCCTGTATTGATAGAAAAATCAATACCATCAAGAACAGGCGCGACGCCAAAGGCTAAGTGAATGTCTTTTAAATGAATCAGTGCCATAGAGTATCTTAAGCTTATATAATAGTGAGGTAGGGGTTGTTGCAAAATTGCCTGCAGTATAACATGCCACCGCGTCACTGTAGTGCGAGTAAATAGTTTTATCAGTACTATTTATTGCTTTTACTAACTGCTCCTATTCCATGACTATGTTTGTAGATTTATCACTAATCTACAGTACCTCTCAACAATTCATTCTTTCAATTTAATACTTACTATAATTTAGAGAAAAATATGAACCAACCTAAAACTACAGATAATACTTCTGATATTCAAAATGATTTGCAAGCCCAAGTAATCGATTTGCAAATGAGCCTCGCGCATCTTGAAGTGACCGTCGAACGACTGGATGACGTAATCACGCGACAAGACAGAGATATTCATACGCTGCAACGTCAATTACAGCTGATTTATAAACAGATTGAAGGTCAAGATACGGAAAGCGGTATTGCACCATTTGATGTAATGGCAGACAGACCGCCACATTATTAATGAGTAGAATTTGGAAAGAAAGCATCTAATAGCGGAAGATATATACGTATTTTTATATATAGATACTGTCTGATGACTATGTGGTCATAACATAGAAATAATGTGTTTTTGTAGTTGTTTTAGTGTTAAAAAGTCTTTACTATCTTCCACCTCGGATGCTGATTGCCTATTAAAACTAGGTAAAACAGTAAAACAATGCGGATGTTTGGAGATATAAAATGCGCCACACCTTTCATTTAAAAACTCTTGCAGTAGCTGTTGCTACTCTTTCTGTTGCTAGCGTCGCTAGTGCTGCTGGCCTTGATCGCTCAGGCCAAGATATCACCGCATTCCTACAAGACGGCACGTATGCAGAAGCTGTCTACACTTATATCGATGCTGATGTTACTGGTAAAGATACCTCAGGTAATAAAATTGATGACATCGCAGAGTCTTATGACTTTTTCCGTTATGGCGTAAAAACAGATATCAACGATACATTCAGTGTTGGTATTTTATATGATGAGCCTTTTGGTGCAGCAGCCGATTACACTGGAAATAATAACTTTGTAGGCGCACCAACTGATGCTGTTAATAATATTATTGCATCGCGTCTAGGTGGGTTAGGCGTTAATAATGTAGAAGAGTTGAAAGGTTTAGTTGAAGGTACTCAAAACCAGTTAACTGCTGCTGAAACTCGTTTAAATGCAGTTAGAGAGCAAGTAAGACAAGCTCAAGCAGCTGTTAATCAAAACCCTGCACTTGAGCCTGCACTGCGTCCACAGATTAATGCTGGTTTAGCAGGTATCGCCGCTGGCGAAACGCAGCTAGCAGCAGGTCAAGCACAGTTAAATCAACTTGAGAAATTAGAAGGTTTTGCGGATGGTCGCCTTGCGAATGATGAAGGCACAAATGTTGAAGTCCGTAGCGAAAGCATCACAGGTATCCTAGGTGCTAAGTTTGGTCAAAACAAAGAATTCCAAGTGTACGGTGGTCCTGTTGTGCAGCGTATCAAAGCTGATGTAAGTCTTCGTGGTAGTGCCTATAGTGCTGCTACAGGCTATACCGCTCATATTAGTCCTGATACCGACTATGGCTATATCGCTGGTATATCTTATAGTAAACCTGAAATTGCTCTAAAGGCGGCTTTGACCTATCGTTCTGAAATTGACCACAGCTCAAATATCGATGAGATATATCCAGTAGTAGCAGCTTTAGGTGGTGAAGCGAATCAAGGTAATACGCTAGATATTACTACACCTAAATCAGTTAACTTCGATTTCCAAACTGGTATTAACCCTACAACCTTAGCGACTGCCAAAGTACGCTGGGTACCATGGAGTGATTTTGCAATCGTTCCACCACTTTATAATGAAGTAAGCAAGCAAGCAACTAATGATGATAAAGGTTTATCTTTAGTCAGCTATGACGATGACCAATGGCAAGTAGAGTTAGGTCTGGCTAAACGCTTAGCGCCAGCATTGGCAGTAAGTGGTACTGTCGGTTGGGATAGTGGTGCTGGTAACCCTGTAACTTCATTGGGTCCTATCGAAGGCTATTATAGTGCTGGCCTTGGCGCAAAATATAATGTTACCGAGAACTGGGCAATATCTGCTGGCGGTAAATACTTATGGTTCGGTGATGCCAAAGGTCAAATCCCAACTAAGACGATTGTTAGTGATTTCGAAAGTAACGATGGTTTTGTATTGGGTGTAAAGGTATCTTACCAAGCTCAGTAAATCACAAATAAATTATGTGATGCTGTTTGTTATTAATATTAAAAGCGATCCTTTAAGGGTCGCTTTTTTATTATGTATTTTTAAAAATCACATTAAAGACAAAAAGTAAACCACAGCATTTTATTTATATCTTATATGTACTGTTCAGTCATAATTGAGAAATAAAGCACTTTAAATGTTGTTTTAGTGTCAAAAAGACATTAGTATTCAACTTAGGACAAGACTTTAGTAATATCAATATCGAGCATAGCAATGCTACATAATGGTTATTAAAGTATTAATACAACAAGGACCGTTGGAGATACACAATGCGCACTACCTTTCATTTGAAAACCCTCGCAGTAGCTATTGCTACTCTCTCTGTTGCTAGCGTAACCAACGCTGCTGGTCTTGATCGCTCAGGTCAAGATGTCACTGCCTTTTTTCAAGATGGCACTTACGCTGAAGCGGTCTATACTTATATTGACGCTGATGTAAGCGGCTACGATAGTGCGAATGTCAACCCTGGCCAAAATGACTATGAGCGCGGCAATAAAACGGGCGACATTGCTGAATCTTATGACTTCTTCCGCTATGGCGTAAAAACTGATATCAACGACACGTTCAGTGTGGGTGTACTATATGATGAGCCTTTTGGTGCTGCTGCTGAATACACGCAAAGTAATTTTGTGGCAAGTGAAGACAGGAATGCTTCAGGAGGGGCTTTGGTAGGTGATGGTGTAGACCCACAGACTGCAGGTGCCATAGCACTAGCCGAAGCAAGTACTGCAGGTGAAAATACCAATGTAGAAGTTCGTAGCCAAAGCCTAACGGGTATCCTTGGTATGAAGTTCGGCGCGAATAAAAACTTCCAAATTTATGGTGGTCCAGTTGCTCAGCGTATCCAATCTGAAACCAAGCTGCGTGGCTTAGCTTATGGGCCTGCTAGTGGTTATACCTCAAACAGCAATCCTGATATGGATTACGGTTATATAGCAGGTATTGCCTATAGCAAGCCTGAAATTGCTCTAAAAGCAGCGTTGACTTATCGTTCTGAGATTGACCATGATATAGATATCTCTGAGAATTATCCTATAGCAGGTATTTTGGCTCAAGGAGCTGCTTTGCAGCAAGGAGCGACTCCAGCACAGGCAGCGGCTATAGGGGCTGCGGCTGCTAACCGGAACAGTAATTATGAGATTACAACCCCTAAATCAGTCAACTTTGATTTCCAAACAGGTATCAATCCGACTACTTTAGCAACGGCAAAAGTCCGTTGGGTACCATGGAGCGATTTTGCCATCACACCACCATTATATAATGACGTTAGTAAACGTAATTACGGCCCTGATGGTTTGGACTTGGTCGAGTATGATGATGACCAATGGCAGGTGGAGCTAGGCTTAGCGAAACGTGTTGCACCAGCACTTGCTATTAGCGGTACCGTTGGTTGGGACAGTGGCGCTGGTAATCCAACGACCTCGCTAGGTCCAGTCGAAGGCTACTATAGTGTCGGTCTAGGCGCAAAGTATAACGTAACTGAGAACTGGGCAGTGTCTGCCGGCGGCAAATACTTATGGTTCGGTGATGCAAAAGGTCAGTTACCTAGTGATAAAATCGTTGGCGATTTCCAAGACAATGACGGCTTTATCGCTGGTGTGAAGCTATCTTATCAAGCGAGATAATTTGACTTTATAATAGCAACCTAACAAAGAGCGACCTATCATAGGTCGCTTTTTTATGGGCTTTCTATTACCTATTTGACTGTAAGTTCTCAAATATAGATAGAACAGCAAATATAATCTTTATAGTATTAATTCATATAGCACGACTACATTTTATTTGCCTAGTTTAGCTTAGTGTCCATATACAGCAAATACCCTTGCATTTAAGAACCTATACGCACTCGTACCTTACCGAATGAGTTGTTAATAACGTAGCATACTTGAGGTACACAAGGAAAAGATCTAAATAGATAATCAAATGTGATATTAAGAAAAGAAGTATTGTTGATAAAGGCTTACTTCGTAAAAGTGAGCAGCAGTTGGAATGCCAAATAGGCTAGGATAAGCTGGCTTAGTATATCCATCACAGAGCTATTAGATACTACTATCGCTGTCCATACTCTAGTCTTACTTGCCATAAGTTCTCTTGGTTTGATACTGTAGTAGATTGCATATACTAAATCGTTACTCATAAAAAAAACCTCGCCAATAATGACGAGGTTTTTTTATAGCAATAATCTTAAGACATTACGTAAACTTATTTGTTCAAGTTTAGCTCCATCTCTTTGTACTTAGCAGAAACTGAAGGTCTTGGGCCACCAGTCATGATACTAACGGCAAAGATAGCGATAGTACTTAAGATAAAGCCTGGAACGATAGCATATAACCAGCTATTTAGTGCCATACCATCAACTTGGAAAGGACCATAAATCCATAGGATAACAGTCAATGCACCAACAACCATACCAGCAACAGCACCGTTACGGTTCATACCACGCCATGTTAAGCTAAAGATAACCAATGGACCAAACGCAGCACCAAATCCTGCCCATGCGTTAGAAACTAGGTTCAATACTGAGCTATCTGGGTTAGACGCTAGCATAATGGCAACGATAGCAACGATGATAACTGAGATACGACCAACCAATACTTGGCGAGCTTCTGGGGCATCTTTATCAAAGAACAATTTGTATACATCTTTAGTTAGAGAGCTTGATACAACCAATAGCTGTGATGAGATAGTACTCATAATTGCCGCTAAAATAGCTGCTAATAGGAAACCTGAAACCAATGGATGGAACAAGAACTGAGTAAATACTAAGAAGATAGTCTCAGGATCGTCCAGCGTCATGGCAGTTTTTTGTACGTAGGCACGACCAGCAAAACCAGTCATTAGTGAACCAATAAGACTCACAACCATCCAGCTCATACCGATATTACGTGCAGTCGGTACATCTCTCACTGAACGAATCGCCATAAAACGTACGATAATATGCGGCTGGCCAAAGTAACCTAAGCCCCATGCCATGAGTGAGATAATACCGATGACACTCATACCGCTAGTAACGTCCAAAAGGGTCGGATCGATATTTCTCACCGCTTCTGTCGTAGCTGAAATACCACCAAGATCAGTAAAGGCAACGACAGGTACGATTACCATGGCAAACAGCATGATGACGCCCTGTACGAAATCGGTCATAGATACCGCTAAGAAACCACCGAATAGCGTATAAGCCACAACCACACCAGCGGTAACCCATAGGCCAGTACTATACGATAGGTTAAGTGAGCTTTCGAAGAGTTTACCACCACCTACAAGACTTGCAGCGGTATAGACGGTAAAGAATAGAATAATGACCACTGCTGAGATGACGCGTAGCATGTGCGACTTGTCTTCAAAGCGGTTGGCGAAATAATCTGGTAGGGTGATAGCGTTGTCAGCCACTTCGGTATAAACACGAAGGCGAGGTGCTACGATGAGATAGTTTAACAATGCACCTAATGTCAAACCAAGCGCGATCCAAATACTGACCACACCATCGGCAAACATATAACCAGGTAAGCCAAGTAGTAACCAACCTGACATATCTGATGCACCTGCAGAAAGTGCGGTTACTGCTGGGCCTAAGTTACGACCCCCTAACATATAGCCTTCAGTATCATTGGCTTGCTTAAAATAAGCGTAAACACCAATCCCAATCATCACTAAGAAATAGGCGCCGAGTGATATCAGCACGCCACTAGAAACTCCGTTCATATAAATTGTCCTTAACCAACATGGTTGGCTGTAATTATTTTTTAACTATAAAAGTTCTGTCCTACAAGGCGATGTCCAAAACAATATTTAAAGACAAAAAAAGCCATTAATTGAGACATAATGGCTTTTTTCAGTATCTTCTGTAGTTTTATATGATTGATGTTGTTCTATGGCTAGCACTCATATAGAGATAGAGAACAACGGGAACATCGCATTCCACTTATCTATTGTTATTGCTCGCATCTGCTATTTATATATGAGTATTAGCAACCTACATCATCAATCTAAACCATTAAACCTACTGTTAACCATCATATCTTACTAGAAGTATTCAATATATGACTATCAGTGTCCTTGTGGTAAATTTTTGTTATAAAAGCAACGTCAAGCGTATTATAACGCATGAGAGTCACAAATGCGAATAGCTTAATTCTTAGACTGTTATAGTGAGCTCTTTTTATTCAATAGGCGCAAGTAAGTCTAGTAGGGCGGTCACGCTGCTAGATTGAGTTAATTTTGGATTGATGACCACACCTAAATAGCGTTGTAATTCAATATTGTCAGCCATATTGATACGTTCCAAATCTTGACTGACCATCGTTTGTGGTAGTACTGACCAACCAAGACCAACAGATACCAGCATACGGATAGACTCAAGAGGGTTGGTGCTCATCGTGGCATAAGGCTTCAGATTGTGCTTGGCAAACTCAGCCAAGGTAATTTGACTGGTAAAGGTATTGGCAGAAGGCAAAATGGCAGGGTAGCGCGCTAACTGCTCCAACGTCACATTAGATTTAGTAGCCAAAGGTGATAGCGTACCCGTCATAAAATAAAGAGGGTCTGACCAGAGCGTGTGATAAGTTAAGCGTTTATCGTAGACAGGTGGAAGCGTAACAAAGGCCAAAGACAAATCACCATCTAGTACTGCTTTATGAGCTTTTTCAGAATCTACGAAGTGTACTTCTAACTGAACAGCTGGATAAGCTTGAATGAAGTGTTTAAGGACAGGTGCTAAATGATGTAGGCCAATATGATGGCTAGTACCAATGACTAACTTGCCAGAGACGATGTGCTGAGAATGCTGTAAGTTGATTTTAAAGTTTTCATAGTCTTCTAGCCAACGTTTGGCATGAGGTAGCATTTCACTAGCAGCTTGAGTAGGTACAATTCCACGTCCTACCGTATCAAACAAGGTAATGTTAAACTCGTCTTCTAAGTTTTTGATACGTTTACTGACAGCAGGCTGCGTGATAAACAGCTTTTCTGCGGCGCCTGAGATACTGCCAGTGTGCATAACGGTAACGAATGTCGTCAAGTTTGTGGTGTTCAAACGAATGTCCTTAGCTACTTTACGAGCTATAAATAAAAGTTGGCTGACCCAATCACAACGTATTAGAAATAAAAGTTTGCGTCTGGTTAAAAATCATCAATTATTATTATAGGATTTGCCTGCTATAATCACAAGACATCGAGGCGTATTGTGACATATTTATTCTAAAAAATTGGCTATTTGCCATTTAAAACGTATTTTAAGCGTTAATTTTAGTCATATGTTGGGTCTCATAAAGAAATAATATTTAAATCTTAGATACGACAGTAATTATTAAACATTGTAGATAGACATAGCATTTACATAGAATCTTAGCTTGGCAATATGCAAGTAAGTAAAAAATTAAGTAATTAGTAAACTACAAAGGATAGCAACATGGCTGGTCAAACGTTATATGACAAACTTTGGAACGCTCACGAAGTCACCAAGCGCGACGATGGTTCGAGCCTGATTTATATCGACCGCCATCTGTTGCACGAAGTGACGAGTCCACAAGCATTTGAAGGGTTAGAATTAGCAAACAGAGCGCCATGGCGTCTATCGGCTAACATTGCTAGTCCAGATCACAATGTGCCGACCGTCACAAAAGAGCGCTTAGAAGGAGTACCGGGGATTAAAGACAAAGTATCACGCTTGCAGGTTGTCACGTTGGACGATAACTGCACCAAGTTTGATATTGCTGAATTTACTATAAATGATGCGCGTCAGGGAATTTTGCACGTGGTCGGTCCAGAGCAAGGTTTGGTCTTGCCGGGTATGACGGTTGTTTGCGGTGATTCGCATACAGCGACCCACGGAGCACTTGGTTGCTTGGCTCACGGTATCGGAACCTCCGAAGTTGAGCATGTATTGGCAACGCAGTGTTTGATTCAAAAGAAATCAAAAAATATGCAGATCCGTGTCACTGGTCAACTTGGTGCTGGTGTCACTTCAAAAGATGTGGTGTTAGCTATTATTGCAAAAATCGGTACAGCAGGTGGAACAGGACACGCGATTGAATTTGCAGGTCAAGTGTTCGAAGACATGAGTATGGAAGGTCGCATGACCGTCTGTAACATGGCGATTGAAGCAGGCGCGCGTGTCGGTATGGTTGCGGTCGATGAAACGACGATTGACTATGTTAAAGGTCGTCCATATGCGCCAAGCGAAGCACAATGGGAACAAGCGGAAGCCTACTGGCGTACACTATATTCAGACGATGACGCGGTATTTGATACTGTAGTGGAAATCGACGGTAGTCAGATCGCACCGCAAGTATCTTGGGGTACATCGCCTGAGATGGTGGTAGATATCACGCAATCTGTACCGACACCAGATCAAGCCATTGATGAAGCTCAAGAAGAAGGCTGGTTACGCGCTTATACTTATATGGGGCTAGAAGCTGGTCAGAAAATTACGGATATTCAACTTGACCGTATATTTATTGGTTCATGTACCAATTCACGTATCGAAGATTTACGTGATGCGGCAGCGGTAATCAAAGGTCGCAAAGTTGCTGATAACGTAAAGGAAGCGATCGTTGTTGCAGGCTCTGGACAAGTGAAACTGCAAGCAGAAGCAGAAGGCTTAGATGCCTTGTTTACCGCAGCTGGTTTTGAATGGCGTGAGCCGGGCTGCTCAATGTGTCTTGCGATGAATGCAGACAAGCTTGAGCCGCAAGAGCACTGTGCCTCAACGTCTAATCGTAATTTTGAAGGTCGTCAGGGTAATGGTGGTCGTACGCATTTGGTAAGCCCAGCAATGGCAGCTGCAGCAGCATTGGCAGGTCATTTTGTAGACGTTCGTACGTTTTAAGTCTGATAATAAGTAACTGATATTATGCTTATATCAACGATAAATATATGAGCATGACGTCAAAGATGGTAAAAAATTATTTACTGTTCAATACGCTTATCAAGATCATCAGCCAGCAAAAATATAATTGATAGGAAATTTTATGCAAGCTTATAACACCCAAACAGGTATCGTTTGCCCGTTAGATCGCGCAAACGTCGATACCGACCAAATTATCGCAAAACAGTTTTTAAAGTCTATTAAACGTACAGGTTTTGGCGTAAATCTATTTGACGATTGGCGCTATCTTGACGAAGGCTATCCTGGTCAAGACAACAGCACACGAGTCATCAATCCAGATTTTGTATTAAACAAACCACGTTATCAAGGTGCTACTATCTTACTAGCACGTAGAAACTTTGGTTGTGGCTCTAGTCGTGAGCATGCACCTTGGGCACTTTCAGAGTATGGTTTCCGTACGGTAATTGCGCCTAGTTTTGCAGATATTTTTTACAATAACTGTTTCAAAAATGGCATGTTGCCGATTGTGTTGGATGAAGCGATTGTCGATACGTTAATGAAGGCGACTTTTGATAACGAAGGCTATGAATTGACTGCAGATCTTGAGCGTCAAGTCGTTATCACACCAACTGGTGAAGAGTATGCCTTTGAAGTGGATGCCTTTCGCAAACATTGCTTGTTAAACGGATTGGATGACATTGGTTTAACCTTACAACAAAGTGATGCTATCAAAAATTATGAGCAACAAATGATGCAAAAAACACCGTGGATATTTAACGACGTAAGAGCGTAGAGGGTCATTCTATAATCTACTGCTTATAAAACTGCGAGTAGTCGCAACGCAGCGTTGAGTTATGGCGGTGAACTGTCTAAAATGAAGAATAGTTTTTCACTACATTTTATTATCTCTCTTGAATAGTAGCCGCCATTATGAATACAAAACGTTATGCTCTATGGACAAGTACAATCGTTGCTGCAAGCTTATTATTGTCAGGCTGTCAGCTATTGACAGGCTATCAAAAAATAGATGAAGCAGAGAGTGCTGAAGCATGGGTGGGTAAAATTAAACCTATTGCTGGTGAAGTAAATATTGCATGTGTGGGTACATATCATTGCGAAATTGTGCAGATAGATAAAACACTCATTATCGCGCCCAACAGTCACGAGCCAATCAATCCTCAGGTTATGACAACCTTACCACGTCAAGAAGGTATGGCAAAAACCTCGATGAATATGGATATGACGCCACTCGTCAATAAAAATGCCATAAAGGTGGTGCCGTTAGCGCCTTCGAGTATGCCAGGATTGATTAACTACTATGCACGAGTCATGCCTGCAAAACACGAGGTCCATGTTAATTTTTATCCAGAAAACAACATGGGCTATGTTGAGCGTTTTGCGATGATTCATGATTTCACTGAAGCAGGTACTTATCAGTTGCGCGCTTATCAAAAAAAGAACACCGAAAAATCAGGCAGTCTATTAGACACAGCATCACCTGAGCCTTTATGTATTGAGCTATTGCAAGGTACTAAAGTACAGCGCCGATTCTGTAAGCAACTAGACGCTGAGCATCAAGGCGAGTTTGTAGAGACGGGTATGGCTAAAGCAGTAACATCAGCACCTAAAGCCAAAAAAATGGCAGCATAAAATATGAGTATGAAAAGCTCGACAATATAACCAACCAATAAAAATATTTCCAAAAGGATCAGTATGGCAACGATTTTAACATTAGCGGGTGATGGTATTGGCCCTGAAATTATGACCCAAGCCATTGACGTGCTCAAGGCTGTCAATGATAAGTTCTCACTTGATTTAACGCTTGAGTCTGGATTGATTGGCGGTGTGGCTATTGATGCAACTGGTGAGCCTTTGCCAGATGAGACATTGGCTCGTGCTCGCGCCGCAGATGCCGTATTGCTAGGTGCGGTCGGTGGTCCTAAATGGGATGCGATCGAGCGTAGTAAACGCCCTGAGCGCGGTCTATTAAAAATCCGCGGTGAGCTTGGTTTATTTGCCAACCTACGCGTAGCCAAGCTCTATCCACAGTTGGCTAATGCCTCAAGTATCAAGCCTGAAATTATCTCAGGTCTAGATCTATTGATCGTTCGTGAGCTGACAGGCGGTATCTATTTTGGCGAGCCTCGTGGTATTCGCACACTAGAAAACGGTGAGCAGCAAGGCTATAACACGATGGTGTATAGTACAAGTGAGATTCAGCGTATTGGTAAAGTTGCTTTTGAATTAGCAAAAACGCGTGCACAAGCAGCAGGCACAGCAGCTAAGGTATGTTCAGTTGATAAAGCCAATGTATTGGAAGTCACCGAGCTGTGGAAACAGACGATGATCGAGATGCAGCAAGCTGACTATAGTGATGTGGCGTTATCACATATGTATGCTGACAATGCTTGCATGCAGTTGATTAAAGATCCTAAACAATTCGATGTCATGGTGACGGGAAACATGTTTGGCGATATCCTATCTGATGAAGCTGCAATGTTGACAGGCTCTATCGGTATGTTGCCATCAGCGAGCTTAGATGAGTCAGGTAAGGGCATGTATGAGCCGTGTCATGGCTCAGCGCCTGATATCGCAGGACAAGATAAAGCCAACCCATTAGCGACTATCTTGTCTGTTGCTATGATGCTGCGTTACACCTTCAAGCAAGAAGAAGCGGCACAAGCAATTGAACAGGCAGTCAGTGATGTGCTTGATGATGGTTTACGTACGCTAGATATCTTAGATAGTAGTGAAGCTGGACTTAAGCAGGTAGGCTGTAAAGAAATGGGTCAAGCGGTTTTGGCCAAACTAATATAAGTTAACTTGCGTTTAAGGGCTATTCCTATATAGCATTTTCCACAGTCTTATTTTGCGTGTTATATACCCATAAGCTACCAAGTGGCTTATGGTTTTTTTATTGTTTATCTGTTAGCAAAGCTTATCTATAAGCATTGTATTAACAGAGACGCTGTACAACAAAGCTCCTTTTAACACAAAGCTGTTATATGCTCACAAGGTAATATGACAATATTAGTAGCTTATAAAGGAGCTAAAATATTTCGCTTTTAGCAAAAGTAAAATATCCAAAAACTAGATGCCAAAGGCAAGTTCTAAAATCTAAAAAACTGTAGTATTTGAAAACTGAAAACTGAAAATGAAAATAGAATTTCTTAAATGAGGAGTGTTACATGTATCAATTAACAAGAATCAGTAAAGCATTAACAGTGGTTAGTCTCTCTAGCTTGCTACTGATGGGACAAAGCATTGCAGCAGAGACAACGGATAGTGTGAACGCAAATAATAGCGTCAAGGCTCCGGCAGAAGTCAGTCCGGTGACTAATGGCGTAAGTCAAAAATTAACAGGAGATAGTAAAGCTGCGACTTCATTGAATAAGCTACTGCCTACTATTAAATACACAACCGAGAACCTATCTGACAATTCAAAAAAAGTAAACAATGTCACTTGGACGGCAGATGCAGAGATCGATCGTAATATAGGAACCAAGCTGCAGGCTCTATTGAACTGGCATCATAACGGAGTAGGGCCTGTTGATGGCTACTGGGGCAAAAATACTCGCAAAGCCATGCAAGCGTTTCAAAAAGCAAATGGTTTAGATATAACCGATACGCTAAATGCTGAAACGTGGCAAGCACTGACCAAAAATGAGAAGCTTACGACTCAACCAGTATTAGTCAGTTATCAGCTCACTGAAGCAGATGTGAATGTTAAAACTATAACCATACCTGCTGACTCTGTTGCCAAATCCAAGCTTGAAGGGATGTACTACGAAAGTCTTACTGAAGCGTTGGCAGAGAAGTTTCATATTAGTGAGAAATACTTAAAATCGCTTAATCCTGATGCCAGTTTTACTGCTGGTGAAATCATCACGGTATACAACCCTGGTAATCCTAATACCAAGCCGGTGCATCGCGTTGTCGCTGATAAGGCCACTGAAACACTCTACGCATATGATGAGAGCAACAATTTGATTGCTAGCTATCCGACGACAGTGGGCAGTACAGCGACACCATCACCAACAGGTACGCATACTGTCAAGGTAAAGGTGCACGAGCCCAACTATACTTATACGGCCAATGACGGCAGCAAGTCTATCATTCCACCAGGTCCTAACAATCCAGTTGGTTCGGTATGGATTGGACTTAGCAAACCTACTTATGGCATTCATGGATCGCCAGATCCTGCTCGTATCAGTCGTCAGGCATCAGCAGGTTGTGTGCGTTTGACCAACTGGGATGCGCTTAGTTTGCTCGGAGTTATAAAAAACGGCGCGACTGTCGAATTTAGTTAAATACGATAATACTAAGTCATAAAAAACGGACAAAAAAATACCGCTAAAATCTAGCGGTATTTTTTGTGGTAAGTAGAAACAGTCAATACTAAATAACTAAAATATTGATAGGCAATAATGAGCAGATTAGCATTTTCATTATTATTATCAGTTTCACTACCCAAGCGTCATATCAGCTATCAGCGATAACGTAGCTATTCGGCTATTGGCTGTATCTTACCAATGCTAATACTTTCATAACCATATTGGTCAGTCAGTATTTAGTTTTTACCACGGTAGGTGATACGGCCTTTAGATAGGTCATAAGGCGTCATTTCAACTTTAACCTTATCACCTGTCAAGATACGAATATAATGCTTACGCATCTTACCAGAGATATGCGCAATGATTTCGTGCCCGTTTTCTAAACGAACTTTGAACAAAGTATTAGGAAGGGTATCAATGACTTCGCCTTCAAATTCAATAATATCGTCTTTTGCCATAATTTGTATCAATCAATTAAAAAATAAGCCCATATTATACGTAAGTTAGCGGATTAAAGCAATACGAACCTGCTTTTGACTTGACAGCATGTAAGTGATATGTATGCCAAATGATATTGATTTAGTTAGGTAGATTTAACCAGACAGGTGTTAGTGGCGCATTTGGCAATAAGCTTTGAAAGCGTTCAGGATAATAGGCATTGATAAAATACAATCCATCACCTGAAGCGGTGGGCGGTGCAATCGTTCGATCTTTTTTATGTAGAATATTTAAGAAATCTGCTGGCTCTAGCTCATGTCTACCAATGGCATACAATGTACCCATCAAATTGCGAACCATATGATGTAAAAACCCATCTGCTTGTATATCAAAAACGATAAATTGACCATGAGCAAAAAGGTTTGCATGGCTAATCGTACGCACTGGTTGATTGGATTGACAAGCAGCAGCACGGTAACTGCTAAAATCGTGTGTACCGACGATATCAGCTGCTGCTTGCTGCATGGCTTTCAAATCAAGCGGCTCATAGATATGAGTTACTTGATGATTTAGTATGGCAGGGCGCTGTGCTTGGTTGAGCGTAATATAACGATAGCGACGAGCAATAGCACCAAAACGCGCATGAAAGTCAACTGGCATGGGTTGTATCCAGCGTAAAGCAATATCATCAGGGAGTAGGCTGTTCACACCGCGTAACCAGTTATGAGTAGGGCGATACGCATGAGTTGTAAAATGGGCAATCATATTACTCGCATGGACGCTGGCATCAGTACGCCCAGCTGCGATGACTTCTACAGGCTCGTTAGCCACTTTGCCGATAGCTGTCTCTAGGGCTTCTTGTACACCCAAAACCTCTCGTTGCCGTTGCCAGCCATGATAATGAGTTCCTAAGAACTCAATAGCAATCGCTAAAGTGTAGGTTGGTTCAGTTTCGATAATTTCAGTCTCAGACATTAGGGTTTCTAAACTTATAAAATGGGAATTAATTAAAAGTCGCTTAGCGCTTTTTGATGCTAGTGCCAGTTTGATTGACATTATTCAACCAACGCTGTCTACGTCTGGCAGGACTGTCATAGCGAAGTAGCAACCATAGTAATCGGGCATAAATAGCAGGTATGGTCAAACGTCTACCAGCAATGACATGATGCTCGTACTGCCAACTGCCCGCCGCATAGCTATCGCTGACGCCGCCAAACGGACATTGACTGGCTGATATCACCATATGTCCACGCTCATGCGCAAGGGACAGTGTCTCTGCTAATGCAGCTGAATAAGGGATGTTACCGGCGCCAAATCCTAATAGAATAATGCCACATGGTGGCTGCGACAATAAAGCTTGTAGCTGGTTGTTTATCATCGAAACATCGTTAGGTAGGCAATATAGCGCATGAACACTTGCGTTTTCAGCACGTGTTTTAATACTGGACAGCAAGTCTTGTTGGTCATCGAGCCAATGTTGCCTACGCGTGTCAGGTAGATTTTTTATATAGCTATTGGCTGGATAAGCGGCGCGAGAATGACCAGTAAATGCCATCAGATCATGGCTGTGAATTTTCTGTACTGTTTGAGCAGGCCATGATTCGCCGCCAAAACTAATCTTCACACCTGATTCACCAGCAGCGGCTAGTTTTAATGAGTCGTTGAGATTGCCCCAAGCATCGCTATGTTCGTCGATGTTATAGGAATGCAATATCTCACTGTCTAATAATGGGCGCATACTTGCGGTCAGAACAATACAAATATCACTACCTGCAAAAGCTTCTGCTAAAAATGCACCTAAGTAACTCAACGTATCTGTGCCAGTGATGAGTACAAAGCGTCTATCACCTTTGGCATAAGCATTCAGGAGTAGTTGATAGAAATGCGCAAAGTCGCTAGGGGTAAGTTGGCTGCTGTCTTTGATCAGGGTGTTTTCTAACCATGAGACTATTGGTAAATTGTTTGTACTGTCTTGTGCAGACAAAAGCTTTTGTAAAGTAGGCAAAAACACTTCTGCTGATAATGGCGCTAAAGGTTTGCCGTAGCTACCAAAGGTACCACCAGCATAAATCAGTTGAATAGGATCGGATAGATTTTTGAGCATAACAGAAGATGGCATAGTATCAACACAGTAAACAAGTATGGAAGAAAAGAGGTGCTAGAGGATGGAGCAACGATGGCTGAAGGGTTTAATAATAGATAGTATTAGAGTTAAATGCAAAAAAATCAGCAAGCATCCCGTGATTAGGAGGTACTTGCTGATGAGAGATTAGACTATTAACTACGCAGTACGCTCAAGTAATAGCTGTGCTTGCTGTTTCTGCTCACTGGTACCTTGAGCTATCACTTCATTGAGTAGACGCTTTGCACTGTCATATTCACCCAGTTGTAGATATTGATCTGCCAAGTCTAATGTCACTTGATTACTGTCTAACGACTTTACAAAATCAAAATCTGCTGCGAAACGTGATGAAAAATCTTCTGCTGATTCAGCCTCTTGAGGCGTGATAGAAGTGTCACTCTCAACTGGCGCAGCTATAGAGACTGGGGTAGTGGCCGATGGAGCGTCAAATAGAGAATCAGCATCGTCAATATTAAAATCATCGTCTATCAGCGTATTATCATCAAACCTCAATGATGCAGTAGGTGCGGTATTCGATTCTTCAACATCGCTAAAATCATTAACCTCGATATCATCATTGAGTAATGGTTCCTCGAGATTAATATTTGCAAAGTTGTCTTCTTCAAAGGTCGTGCTCTCAGAAGTACTGTTTCCAAAATCAGTATTTTCCAGAATGAAATTGTCGAAACTACTGTCGTTTTCAGTCGTAGATAGGTCGTCATTGGAGACAGTATTGATATCATCTAATGTATCTAGACTGCCCAAAGATAAAGCAAAGTCATCTTCACCGTTTTGGATAGTATCAATAGAGTGTGGTTCTGAATTCGTAGATATGTCATTAGTGACGACGTCGTCTTTGTCTGCATCGGCTGCTAAATCATCGAAGTCTAATATAAAGTCTTCTTCTAGTACTGCTTTCTCATTGTCATCATGTGAGAGGTTAGTGTCTATAGATGATTCATTCGAAGTATCATCAAATGAATCAAAGTCAAACTCAAAGTCACTAAGATCGTTATCTTCGTTATTACTAACATTATCGTTAGCAGAGCTCTCTAAAACGTCGTTATCTACATTGTCTAACGGTATGACAGGCGTTTCACTTGTCATATTAGGCGCAGCGAAATCGTTCTCTAAATCGCTGAGAGTCAGATCAAAGCTATCATTCGGATTTTCGGTAATAGAACTAACATTATCGACTTTGTCTGATAACTCTAAGCTGTCGATAGGTTCATTTATTGCAGTATCGTTATTACTTTCTTCAATTGACTGGTGATCTACTGTATTAGTACTATCATTCTGACTAATAGGCAAATCGAAGTCGATAGCGTCAAAATCATCTTTGGCATTGTCCGTTGCCAGTGTTTGCGCAGCGGCAGGTTCTAATTCATCAAACGATAGATTTCTTATCTCGTCTGCTTGAGCGATAGTCTGACTGTCGTTATGATTTCTTATAGACTCATAAATATTATTAAAATCTTCTGGCTGATTTATCGTCGCGTATATGCTGAGTAGTTTAAGAGACAATGCACTGTTATGAGGTTTTTCACTTAGACCACGTTTAATGGTTTCGATCGCCTTGTCATAGCGCTGCTGATCCATAAAACGCTGAGCAATAGTGATATGGTCAAATTTATGGCTATTGCTGACATTAGTGTGGGTAGGAGTACCATAATCTACTTTTGGTGATGTAGTAGACGTATCTTTTCTTGCATTAATAGGCGATGATGACGATTTTTGCGCCTTATTTTTGCGCAAGAATAAAGCAGCCACTAACAGAATAAGCGCCAATCCGGCGATGATATATAGCATATTGTCCATAGTTATTCCTACGCCTGTGATCACAATCTAATGTATGAATCAGTTAGGCAATTATTGATTGCGTAATTTTTCGAGACGAGCCTGCAGCTCAGCCAATTTTTGGTTTTGTAATTGAATTTTTTTAGTATAACTACTAAGAGTGCTACTGGTACTTGATAGACGCTGAGCCTGTGATGCTGCCTGCTGCCGCGATGCTTTGAGTGTCGCTAATATATCTGTGCTCAAACCATTCCCTGTACTTGATGCTGCTTTTGCTTGAGTGCCATCTGCATTACCATCTCGCCCGGGCGCAAGCACAGAAAACTGTGCTTTTGATAAAGTCTGTGTTTTAGTTGTCGTGGCTTTCTCAGGGCGTTTGACCGCTTGTGTACTTATAGAAGGTTTTTTAAAAGGTCTTTGAGCTGTTTTTTGCATCGCTGCTGTATTTGCTCTGCGAATATATTGTCTTTGTGCATCGATAGCTGCTTCTAAGTTTTTTTGCGATGGTATGACATCGTAACTAGGCAAAATAAGCTTAGCATCTGCTTTTAATTGATCTGCGTCTTTATTGATAAAGGCATCAGGGTTTTGTGACTGAATTTGCTTCATCACAATGGAAGTATCTAGATTATTTTCTTGCGCGATCTGCTGAGCAATAATCCATAGGCTATCGTTACGTTGTACTTGGTATTGATTAGTTGTCGTACTATCTATTGCTCTATCATTTGAAGACGCATTATTGATAGCGCTATTAGCGGTTTTCGAAGTTGTATTGTCAATAGAAGCCGCCAAGACGCTAGTATCATTTTTCTCAGTATTGCTTGCTATGATGCTAGTAGTCGGAGTAGGTACGGGTGATGCGTCAGCGTCTATTTTTTTACGACTCGGCTGTATCTGCCGTGTGACTTGAATATTTAGAGTGTCGAGTGGTTTATCAATCAATACTTTATCTAAGATAGGAGTGTTCTTAATACTTGCTTTGGCGTTATCATTGGCACTAACTTTCGTAGGTTCAGTGCTGTTATTCGCACTCAAAGCACTGCTATCTAAACGGTTCGATGAACTAAAGCCGTTATCAGTATTCTTTGCATTACTGATAGTGTTTTTTATATCAGAATCACTATTTAAGCGCCCATTATCAAGTCGACTAGGCGCGTAAGTAAAGTTGCTAGTCTGCGAAGTAGCTGTCACTGTCGGTGCTTGTATGTTAGACACTGATCTAGAAATAGAAGAGTCAACTGTTGCTATGTTTGCTAGAGCTGGTTTATTTGCAGCAGCGTTAGATACCGATATTAGTGGCGGCGGTGCACCTTTTCTTACGGTTAACGGTTTTGCAGCGCTTGCAGAAACATTTGGTAAATTGAGTTTCTGAGTGCCTTTAACACTGTTCTTGGAAGCATTATTAATCGGTAGACTATCGCTTAACGGCATTAATAATGTTTTTGGTACGACATTTTGCTGCCCATTATCATTGATCGATAACACCAAATCAGCAAAGGGCTTGGACACAGGCTGTGATGTGCTGATTAATACTTGACCGCTAGTCGCTGAAGTTGCTTGAAAGCGCACCTGCATTGAATCAGTCGGCGTCAATCCCATCTGTTGATAGATAACTGGATTGGCCAAGCTTGCTGAAAAATCAGACGCTCGTATGTCAGTGACCACGATACTTGCGCTCAACGGTTCATGCTGAGCTGAGCTAACCACGGTCTTACCGATAGTTGCCGCTTGCGCGCTTGGAATAATAGCGGCCAAACCTACAGAATAAAGTAATGCCATCGATACCGCGCGATGCACAGGAGTCAAGCGACGAGATAAATGACAAGACATGAATAGTCCTTTACAAAATAAGTTATCTTTGCTGTTATAACAAAGTACGGTTTAGTTTACCAGTTTATTTCACAACTGTTGCGTCCAATGCATAAATGTTTATTTAATGTTCAGCTTGTTTTCTTATCAAGTAACATAGCATCGCCATAGCTAAAGAATCGATATTCTTTTTCAATAGCATGATGATAGGCATGTTCAATCGATGCTTTGCCAGAAAAAGCTGATACCAACATTAGCAACGTCGATTTGGGTAAATGAAAGTTTGTTAACAGTCGATCAATGACACCGAATTTAAACCCTGGATAAATAAAAATGTCCGTGTCCCCTGACCAGCTAGAAAGTGCTTGCCCATTGATAGCTGTTTTTTGATACGCCGTTTCAAGGACGCGAGTCACCGTGGTACCAATAGCAATAACCTTATTGCCATTTGCATGCGTCTGATTAATCAGCTCAGCAGTTGCTTGTGGCAGATGTGCATACTCACTGTGCATAGTATGATTGAGTAGATTGTCTGTTTTAACTGGCGCAAAGGTACCAGCGCCAACATGCAATGTCACAAAAGCAGTACTGATGCCTTTTTCCACCAGCTTATTGAGCACCAAGTCATCGAAATGCAAACTTGCTGTCGGTGCAGCGACACTTGCAAGCTTAGCGGGATCATGAAACACCGTTTGATAACGAGTAGTATCAGTGTCATCGGCCTGACGTTCAAAGTAAGGCGGGATAGGTAGCTCGCCGTAAAGTTCTAAATCAGGCAAAATTGGCGCATCAAAGGCTAAAATAAACAAGTTGTCCTGACGACCAATCATCGCGCCACTCATATGACTATCGGCCAGTTGAAAACGTTGACCAAGTTTCAGTGCTTTGCTGGCTTTTACATGGCAAAGGGCAATATGTTCTTGGTTGACTGATTCATTATTTGAATCTTCTAAATGCAGTGTCGTTATATCTAAGTCTGAGACAGTAACCAATCGCTCAATCAAAACCTCAAGTTTACCGCCAGTATCTTTTTGACCAAATAGGCGTGCCTTCATCACCTTTGTATCATTAAATACAATCAGGTCTCCAGCATCTAATAAATCAGGCAACTCAGAAAACAAACAGTCTTCTACAGGCGTAGCATTTGTGTCAGTGTGAGCAGGCAAGTACAAAAGTTTTGAAGCAGAACGCTGCGCTAATGGATATCGCGCAATCAAACGATCTGGTAGGTCATAGTCGTAATCTTCCACGCTTAGATAATCTAAGACGTCACTGTTGTTATTGGTAGTAAGTGGGGCATTAGAATCGGAAGATGCAGTGTGAGTGTTGGTCATAATTAGTCTTTAAATGGATAGAAATTTTGGCATAATTGTAGCAGAAATACTGCTATAAAAGGTTGCTTTACTAAGTAGTCACCGTGCACAAAACATATTTGAATAGCCTAAGCAAAAGTAATAGTTTTTAACTGTTCTCATGTTTATTACGTTAGTCTTTGTTTATTTTACTCAAATAAATTTAATTGAGGCAATAGTTGAGCTGCAGGTGTCAATGACGAAAAAGTGACCCCGACTAATCGGATAGGGAGCTGGCGCGGAATATCTAAGAATAATTTGTCTAACCAGTAATGAGCAGATTCAGCACTACTAAAAGCGGTAGTCAGCGTGTGCGTACGGGTAATCTGAGTAAAGTCGGCATACTTAACCTTGAGCGTTATAGTATGAGCGATGAGATTTTTTTTGTGCAGTTGCGAGAAGGCATCCGCATTTTGTTCATAGATTTGTATACGTAACGCCGTGTCATCGTTTAGGTTTTCTCTAAAAGTAGTCTCCGAACCAACAGACTTATGCAGGCGCTCAGACTTGACAGCGCGTTCATCGCGACCATGAGCGATATCATGATAAAACTGTCCTCGCTTACCAAACTCATTAATCAATACTTCGGCTGACATACGGCGTAGATCAGCACCGTTAGTCACGCCCATCGCATGTAATCGTCTTGCCGTTGCTTTACCTATCCCGTGAAATCGTTCAATAGGCAGTGTACTAATAAAAGCATCAGCGTCTTCTGGTGTGATAATAGCGGTGCCGTTAGGCTTATTGATATCAGAGGCAATCTTGGCCAACATCTTGTTGAAGGACACGCCAGCAGAAGCAGTCAATCCTGTATGTTGCAATATTTGTGCTCTTAACCAATTTGCCATTAATGTCGCTGAGCCTTTATGTACAGTAAGACCAGTGACATCGAGATAAGCCTCATCTAGCGATAACGGCTCAACATGAGGCGTTAAGCTGTACATAATATTGCGAATATCGCTGCTAACAGCTCGATATACTTCAAAACGTGGTCTGACAAATATGACTTCTGGACAACGTTTGCGAGCCTCATAACAAGACATAGCTGAGCGCACTCCAAACTGACGAACCTCATAGCTAGCCGCTGCTACAACACCGCGTCCATTTGGGTCTCCACCAACCACTAGTGGTTTGCCCCGTAATTCTGGGAAGTCACGTTGTTCTACACTGGCATAAAACGCATCCATATCTATATGAATGATTTTACGTGGACTGGATGCTGTAGGAGTTTTCATGATTAATATTTTACATCACTCAATACTTCTGTTTCAGTATCGATTATTAAACTATAAAGAGATTTTTCGAATATAGAACCATAAAAATATGGCAATATGCGAATAATTTATATATCAATAATTAAATATAGTGTAAGGTTAATAGTCAGAGATATATGGCGTTAAAATACTAATAAATTAAATATGGTTAACATATGTTCACTAATATATATTCTGTATGGCGCATACCTCAAGTTTTTCAGATTTTCTATACCGTCTGTCTGAATATAATAGCCTTCCATCATGAATATTATAGTTATATGTTACAGTTCTAATGCTATCGTTTTACAATATATTAACCACGATAATCAATAGTTATGAAAGTAATAAATAGTTTTTTATAGGAATTTTATTTACCTGATAAGACATTGTTTATAGCTCATACCAAACTTATGAATTGAGTACTGGTAAATTAACTTTCTAAAAAAATAGTAATGAGAAAGTTCAAGATAATTAAGGAGCTGATGATGAGTCATGAATTAAAAGGGAGCGATTTGACACGAGCAATGCTAGCGCGGGGTGATAAAAAAATATGGTGCGCAGTGTGTGATGAAAGCGATGAACAAGCGATGATGGATCAGTGTGGTAATGATTTTACAGCCTATATTGTGTCGTTTAATGATGGATATTTTTATTGTAGTGCTGGCATGCCATGGAGTTATGCGGTACCGATTAAGATAAGCGCTGTCATGCCATTTGAAGTATCGATATAAATAAATTAAGAGTTTGATAGGGCGAATATAATAAGCACAAAAAAACCTCCGATAAAGGAGGCTAGTTTGTACTAAATATTGGTACCAGTGGTCGGACTCGAACCGACACGCTTTTAAAGGCAACGGATTTTGAATCCGTCATGTCTACCAATTCCATCACACTGGCATGTTAGGTGATAATAGTTATTGACTAAATATTATCTAATTGGGCTACAGTGTTGACTGTATAGGCTGCGTATTATAGCAGCCTATTTACTTGCGTCAAGCATTATTTTATACAATTTTTCATTTGTTCTAATGATACTAAATAGCATCACTCTAGCCGACAAAGGCACGCTCAACTGCGTAATCTGCCTGCACACCCATACGTGGTGAAACAGTCAAGCCAAAATCATCTAAAATAGCAGAAACCTCAGCATTAAATGGCATGCTGCCACAAAGCATGACACGGTCGTCATCTTTATTCATTGGCGGTAAACCAATATCTTCAAACAATTTTCCTGATTTCATCAAATCAGTGACACGACCTTGGTTTCTGAATTCTTCACGCGTAACGGTTGGATAATAGATGAATTTTTCGCGATACCATTCACCAAAGATTTCATCATTAGGCAGCTCATTTTCAAACATCTCGCGATAAGCCAAATCATGAACATGACGTACGCCATGTACTAAGATGATTTTGTCAAAACGCTCATACACTTCAGGATCACGTGCTAGTGACAAGAACGGAGCAAGACCAGTACCAGTAGAGAGCATGTAAAGGTTCTTACCTGGTAACAGATCGTCCAATACTAGTGTGCCTGTTGGCTTTTTACTGACTAACAGCTCATCACCTACTTTGATATGCTGTAAGCGTGAAGTTAACGGACCATCTTGAACTTTAATAGAGAAGAATTCTAAATGATCTTCATAGTTAGGGCTAGCAATTGAATAAGCGCGTAGTAGTGGCTTGCCATCAACAACAAGTCCAATCATCGCAAATTCGCCATTACGAAAGCGCAAGCCATCGTCACGAGTGGTTTTGATACTAAATAGAGAGTCATTCCAGTGATGAACCTCTGTTACCGTTTCGGTGCGAAGTTTTGACATAAAGTCCTCGTTAATAAGTTGTTATTTGTGTGTTAAGTTTGAATAAGTATTAAATCAGAATTTACAATGTTAAATTGAACATTGTAAAAACGTATCAGTCTTTTAATCGTTGTCGAAACTGCTATTTTTATGAACGAGTAAATGATGAGTAAGCGTAATACAGCTGGTTTATCAGCTTATATACAGCTATCTATTACGGCATTAGACATAGTAGATTTGCGTCAACGATGACAGCATTACTGGTCATATCGCCCAAATGTAAATGACTCTCATCAAATTTCTTGCTCATAATACCAAACTTTAAAATAAAAATCCGTCTAGCAGTGATTGTCTAGCATGATAAAATGGAATATCGTTAGTGAGTAATTTTGTATCATTTGACAAAACTGCCTTATCAGGGCAGTTTTGTATTACTGGAGTTGGTATATGCTTGACGAGAATTCCCTGTTAGATAACTACCATCAAGCTCCTGTTATTGGCTATCACCGTGCCCCGCTTTCACAAAAATTCGGTGTGCCGCGCCAGCCAAACCTAGTCGCTTTGACTAGTGTCATTGAGATGTTAGCGCCATATGATACGCCAGCTGCATTTGTTGGTTTGGACAAGTTTAGTCATATATGGGTGAGTTGGCAGTTTCATCATAATTATCGATATAAAAATAACAATGAAACCAGTACTAGTTTTCGCGCTCAAGTACGCCCACCAAGATTGGGTGGTAATCAAAAAATAGGGGTGTTTGCCAGTCGAAGCATGTATCGTCCTTCGGGACTAGGCCTATCTGTCGTCAAGCTCGAGCAAGTCAAAATAGTTCAAGGTCGTGTATTATTGATTATCAAAGGTGCTGATATGATAGATGGCACGCCAATCATCGATATAAAGCCATATGTGGCCTATAGTGATGCGTTAATTCAGACAGAGAGTGGCTTTGCACCTACGGCTCCTACGCTATTAGAAGTGACGATGACCGATGCTGCTAACGAACAGTTTATGATGCTAGTAAGCGCAGGCGAGCCTAGTAATGATAATAATGATGATACAAGTATCAAAGATGCAAACACTGGATTGAGTAATGCGACAGTTGCATCTACGACTCATCGTATACAAAATCAATTAGTAGGCTCAGATATGAGCATTATTAAAGAATTAATTGCCCAAGACCCGCGTCCAGCTTATCGACGGACAGAGATCGCTACGTCATTTTTTATGCGTTATAAATCGGTTGATGTGAGTTTTCAGTTGATGAAATCAGGACACCTACAGATAATCGCTGTAGTTGCAATATAACTGGCTTGCATCGATAGCGTTTTTGACAACACATTTTAAAATAATAGAAGAAGAGAGATATGTCTGCTCAACAGTACTCGATAGTAATTGATTTGCGTTGGTGTCTAGATGAGCTATTGGCAGATAAAGTGATTGACCAACGCGGCTATAACCTAGTCATCACTAGCCGTCGTGACAAAGCGCAGCATCCTCTATTAACGATTAGTGAATTCGGCTTGCCTAATGGCCATGCGACGGACAATAGCACTGAAAACAAGTTAACATTGGCTTGGCTCAACCAGTGGTTGGCGGCTAAAGCAGATATGACTTTCGTTCGTATTGACCCTCTAAAAGTCGATGTCCCTGCAGTGACGCAATTGATGTCATTTGAATATGCACGTTCACAGCATATTTTACCGATTGAGGTCGCTGTAGACGAAGTGGTTATCGGAACAGATCAACCTTTTTATACTGACTGGCACTCAAGTATTGAAAAATTGATCAAGTCAAAAAGCTATCGCACAGTCTATATCAATCCTGAGCAGATCAAACGCTTCCGGCAAGAGTTCTATCAAGTTACCCAAGCGATTGCAGGCGCAAATAGTGTCCATAAGCGTGCAGCTGCCGACGTGACCAATGTCGAAGCATTATTGCAATTGGGCGACAATACTAATCCCGATGCCAATGACCAACATATTGTTAGAGTCGTTGATTGGCTGTTGCAATATGCCTTTGAGCAACGAGCTAGTGATATCCATTT
Source organism: Psychrobacter nivimaris (assembly GCF_904846365.1). GTDB lineage: Bacteria > Pseudomonadota > Gammaproteobacteria > Pseudomonadales > Moraxellaceae > Psychrobacter > Psychrobacter nivimaris_B. Next base: position 14,283 of record NZ_CAJHAL010000028.1, on the reverse strand, counting down.
AGAGCCACGCCGTGAAACAGGTAAGGTGCGCTTCCGTATCGATGGTGTGCTCCATACGGTGTATGAGATGCCATTGGCAATCATCGTCGCGGTGACCGCGCGTATCAAAATTCTAGGGCGACTAAACGTTGCAGAAAAGCGTAAGCCGCAAGATGGTCGTTTAAAGACGCGAACGCCGAAGGGACTAGAGACAGAGCTTCGTTTATCGACTATGCCAACCGCTTTTGGTGAAAAGTTGGTCATGCGGGTGTTCGATCCTGAAGTACTGGTACGTTCCTTTGCTCAGCTTGGTCTATCCGGCAAGCAGCTTGAAACGTGGCATGAATTGACTGCTCATCCAAACGGGATTATTTTGGTCACTGGGCCTACAGGGTCGGGTAAAACCACGACCTTGTATAGTACCCTCAAGCAGCTAGCGACTGAACAAGTCAATGTCTGTACCATTGAAGATCCTATTGAAATGATTGAACCTGCATTTAATCAGATGCAAGTGAATCCAGGTGTCGATTTAAACTTTGCTGACGGCATTCGCTCCTTGATGCGTCAAGATCCTGACATCATTATGGTAGGGGAGATTCGTGATGCTGAAACAGCCAATATGGCAGTACAAGCCTCATTGACAGGGCATTTAGTGCTCTCGACACTACATACTAACGATGCGCCAAGTTCAATCACTCGCTTGCATGATTTGGGTATTCAACCGTTTTTGACATCAGCGACTATCTTAGGTGTGATGGCACAGCGTTTATTACGTACGTTATGCCCGCATTGCAAAAAAGCGGTAGACGTTGTGCCAGACAGCGAGGTTGCCATTCAATGGCAGGAGTTGGTACAACCTTGGCGTGCGCCTGCCCCAGCACAAATTTATATGGCTCAAGGCTGCGAGCATTGTCGACACACTGGTTATCAGGGACGAGTCGGCCTATACGAGATCATGCCGTTGTCTAACGAATTAAAAAAACTGGTCGCAGCCGATACAAATTTAGATGTGCTCAAACAACAAGCCTATCGTGAAGGTCTACAGCCATTGCGTTTATCAGGGGCAAAACGTATTAGTGAAGGCGTGACAACCATAGAAGAGGTGATGCGAGTCGTGCCTCTTAATTAACTATTGTATTTGAAGTCGTGTTTAGCGTTCCCAACGTACGTTTTGGCGAATAATTTTTGCTGGTGTGCCTGCTACCATACAGTTTGGTATAGTGACTGGTTTATTGACGAAGGCACCTGCTGCGATGATACATCCATCAGCGATAGAGACGTTTTTTGAAATAGTCACATTAGCCGCAATCCAAATATGATCTCCTAGAATGACATCAGAATGTGCTTTGTTCACTCGTACGTTAGTATCTATATCGTAGACCTTGTGCACATCGGTAGCGCGAATTTCAATACCACGCGATATCATGCAAGACTTACCAATGGTTACACTCTTGTCACGTGCCAAGATATAGCAATCAATGGCAGTGGTATGCTCACCAATATGAATGCGTAAATGATTACCAACGACTAATAATTGACCAGAGAATTTAACATGTTCTGCGATAGTGACTTGATTGTGATTACCATTAATGTCGATTTTTAATTTATTAAGTTTCCCATGACTACCAATGGTAATTCGATTGTTATCACCTTTACGAATGGTAATTGTGGAGTTGCCAATGATACGTACGTCGTTAGCTATTTCAATGTAATTACTATGGCCTTTATCTTGTAGTAAAAACCGTTGTCTATAGAGTTGCTTCGGTAACAATGTTTTGAATATATGCGGTAAAGTGATAGTTTTTTTATGATTCATATTATGGCACTTATGAGAGGTAATAAAGGTTTTGAAGCTTCGGCTCTTAAAAGACTGTTATGATGTATTGCTTAAGCTCGTATCATCTATTTATTTAGAATAAATTCTATTTAGAGTATTTTTGATAGCCATTAATGTAGTGTACCGTTAAACGATACTTGAAAACAGCTTCCTTCACAGCAATCAATGCAAACAAGATTCAAATTTTTAATTCCCAGACTTTTAATTGAGAAAGTTTTTAACAACGAGATTATTTATGTTTACAGATACTCATTGTCACCTTAACCGTTTAGATTTGACGAAATACGATGGTAAATTATCTGGCGCGATTGACGCCATGAAAACTGCTAATGTTACCCGTGCAATGGCAATCATGTGTGATTTTGCGGAGTATGACGAGATTGCCAATATTGTGAGCACCTATGGTGACGAGACGCTAAATCTAGGGATGAGTGTAGGGATTCATCCTTGTGAGGATATCGATATACTGAAATCAGCGACGGTTGAGCGTCTAATCGAGACTGCTGATAAAGAGCATGTATGGGCAATAGGCGAGACAGGGCTAGATTACTACTGGTCTACAGAAAATAAAAAAGAGCAGCAAGCCAGTCTTGCACGTCATATCCATGCCAGTCAGCAACTAAAAAAACCGCTTGTGATACATATGCGCGATGCAAAAGAAGATACGATCGATATCCTAAAGAGTGAAGGTGCTGAGCATGGTATTATTCATTGCTTCACTGAAGATTGGGAGACCGCAAAACGTGCTTTAGATTTAGGATTTTATATCTCTTTCTCAGGCATTGTTAGCTTTAAAAGCGCCCAAAATATTCAAGACGCTGCAAGGCACATGCCTAGAGATAGGATCTTGATTGAGACTGACAGTCCATATTTGGCGCCTGTGCCTAAGCGTGGTCGTCCCAATGAGCCCGCCTACGTACCCTACGTCGCAAGCTTTATCGCAGATATGTATGGTTGTGATAGTAACGAGGTCGGAGCGTTAACCGCAAAAAACTTTGAAAATTTACTGGCACAGTATCGCTAAAATGGTTATGCTATGACCAGTCAGTCATTTATGTGATAGTCGTATAGTTCAATCCCCTTTAGTATTTGATTTACTAAATGTAACTATATGATTATCAATGACTATTTGTAAATATAAGCATATCCCTTTTATGGTATTTCAGCAGTTCTTGTATAGTTTTATACGCTCATTGCCAAATGTACGCACATAATTGATGGTCATATGCTTAATCTTGTCATGTTTTAGGAGAGATTATGAGTCGTCAGCACCAGTTCAAGGCACGAGAAGAGAACATCTTAGCGATGGCAGAACAATTGCTACTTGAGTCAGGCGATGGTGATATCACTTTAGACAGTTTGGCAGATCAGCTCGATTTGGCTAAAGGCACCCTGTACAAGCATTTCTCCAGTAAAGATGAGCTTTATCTGCGTATTATTATTCGTTACGAAGAGCAATTGTTTGAGATTAACCGTATTGATGACTGCCCTTCGGCAGGCGTTGCCCGTATGATTTTCCAACAGTTATTCAACCCGCAAAAAGCGATGCTATTGAACCAAATTGAAGAGCGTCTGGCAGCATCAGTGACTGGGCTCAATCGTTTGTTTGGTGAATTATATGATATCCGTCGCCAGCGCATGAAGCGTTTGATTGATATCATCAGCGCATACCTAAAAGATGAGCACAGTAATTTGAGTACTCGTGATTATCTATCGTCTATTTGGGCGATTGGTCAGGGCGGTGCGGGACTACTAAACTCAAGCTTTTACCAACGCTATTTAGGTCGTCGTGATACGCTGCGTTACGCCTTTGTTCAGCAAGTACTAGAGTTGCCAAGTCATTATCCTGCTGACGATGAAGAGGTCATGGATGAAGATATGCAAGAGCTGGTAGAGCAAATCGATACTGAATCAGAAGAGCACCGTAATACCAACTACTAAAGTAGTTATTAATAAAGTAGCAAGTAATTTTTGGGTTGTGAACCTTTTTCGGCTTTAATAAATCGTGTTGTAATGCTTACTATTGCAGCACGAATTCATATATCTTCTACATTCTTTAAAACCCTTTCTCATTCTGCGACAATTAAAATTGGGCTTATAGGTGCAATATGCCGGTCACTGTCAAGACTCAGTCCAGTTCAGCGGCTACTTGCTCTTTCACTTTAATTAGTCAAACGTCTCAGTCAATCTGCTTAGATACAAGACCTACAGACCATTGTCGTAGCTGTGCCTGCATATCAACTGATACTCATCTCTTATCATCAGTCTCACCAATAAACAGTCGGACACAGACTGGTTTTACATTGGTAGAAATCGTGGTGGTAGTGGTTATCTTATCTATATTTGCTGGCATAATGAGTTTGTCTGTCGGTAGCAGTGAATCCCGCAAAAACCGCGCTTTTTATGAGCATTTGACCGATTCGTTGAGCTACGTTCGCCTATTATCGGCTGAACGTATGCAGCCGATGGGTTTGCGTATGCAGGCAGATAAGCAAGGTCAAGTAGAGCCAGTCATTGTTACCCTATCAAATCCATATGTCGCGTACCAGACAACAGAGATGATGTCAGATAGCACCGACAGTCAGCCTAAGAATGCTATGGAGCTGTCGGCAGAGGTGGCTGGTCTATCAGGCTCTACTAATGAGAAAAAACCAACGCCAAGTTGGGAGGTTGAGTTGGGCATCAATTTGCCTGAACCGCCTACTGGCGTAAGTATTAGAGTTCAAAGTTTAGATTCTAGTAGTTTACAAAATATGGGACGAACCCAAACGTTACAGCCTTGGTTTAGCGACCAAAACGTACCACAAGTCTTGTGGTTTGGTACGGGACAAGCAACGCCTGTCACCATTGAAGTGCTTCATGATTCGCGTTTAGTGGGCGAGGTGATTACTATAATGCCAGATGGCAGTATGCGAATCGGACAGGGGGTATAGTGACTAAATTATATAAACCTCCTATGACAAGCCAGCCTATGTCATCAAAATCCATATCACTCAAGTGTGGGCGCGAGAGCGGCTTTACCCTTATCGAAGTGATGGTTGCTCTGGCTATTTTGGCAGTAGTAGCAGTCGCGGCGAGCCGTGCCAGTAGTGCGTATCTGAGTTCGGTTGATATATTGCGTACTCGTACGCTTGCTCACTTCGTTGCCCAAAATGCCGCCGCTGATTTACGTATTCAAGAGACGTGGCTGACAGCCAACCGCACCCAAACCGTGAACGCTCAAGGGCGTGATTGGCAAATATCAATGACAGTCGGTGACGCCATTACACCTGCTCTAAAAGAAGTAAATATCGAAGTTTCGCCTATTATAGATGGACAGACGCGCACATCGGTCACTGATATCACTGTGATGCTAAGTAATGCTGAGCAAGATACGGGCAGTTTGGATTTAAGTGGTCTAAGCACAACAGGCAATAGCGAGCAGGCTGGGGGCGGTCTGTGAAATGTCAGCGTGGTTTTACACTGCTTGAGCTAATGGTTGCGATGGCAATATTTGCGATGCTAGCCGTTGCAGGCTGGCAGGTATTTGATGGGGTCAACCGTGCCCGTGAGCGCGCGCAATTTCATGCTGACAATCTGGCTGTTCTGCAGTACGCTTATTTACAGTTACAGCAAGACATGGGTCAAATTATCCCTTATCAAGCGCCGACTACTCAAAGTGTCAGTGCGGCGAATAACAGTCCAAGCGATAGTACTAACGCGAACACTAGCTCCCAATCAAGCGAGCAAATAAACAAAATGGCACCTGAGCCATTTATGAGCTTAGATGGCGAGCATGTCAGCTTTGTACGCTTTGCCGATCCTGATCCAAGATATCAGAGTAGCAATAGCCTCCAACGTATCGAATATATTTTTGCGGATGAGCGTTTGATACGTCGCCAGTATACCAGTATGGAAGGCGGGCGTGATAGCGTCAGCTTGGACAGCGTATTGCTCGAAGGTGTCACAGCAGGGAGCTGGCAAGCATATCTACCAGAGCTAAGTACCAGATTTCCGAGCGATGACGCTAACAGTGGCGGTAGTACAAATACAGCGAGTCCTAAGCCAACAGCTGTTTTATTACCGAAAGGAGTCGCGGTTAGCTTTACATACCAAGATATGCCAATCACTTGGCAATGGGCACTCGCCCCGCAACCGATATCGCCTAGCAATAGTCAAAGCATGGCCAATGATACAGATAGTAGCAGCAATGATAACGCTAATAACGACGACAGCGGTAGTGACAATAATAGTAGTGCGGATAATAGCAATTTAGGAACGAATAATTGAGAAGGTAGTAGTTAAAATGCATCAATTGCTCAATAACAAAGGCTATGTATGTCGATGACTGCAAACTCTCAACGCGGTGTTGCGCTGCTGACTATCTTATTACTGGTAGTGAGTATTACTGTGGTTGCAGGATCAATGCTTGCTAGCCAAAAAATTGCAATTAGGCGTAGTGGGCTGTTGTTCGATCAAAATCAGTTGCTGCAAGATATCGATGCAGGTCAGCAGTTGGCAGTGACCATGCTTCGCGCTGATGGCAACCTCAATGATACGGATAGTGCGCAAGATATCTGGGCGCAGCCTATACCACCTTATGTATTGGCTAGTCACAGTATCAGCATTGAGCTACGCGATGAGTCTGGTCGTTTTAATATTAATAACTTGTATCAAGATGGGACGGCAAATACCACTGCTTTAGCAGTATTCCAAAGACTACTCACGCAACTAAATCTAGAGCCTGATATTGCTATTGCCGTACTTGATTGGCAAGATGCAGACGGCGAGGTATATCAAGATGGCGGTGATGAAAGTACGGTATATGCGCACCAGTCAAATGCTGTAGCAACAGATGCTCTGCCAAATCAGCCTTTTGTCAGTATCGATCAGCTACTAGAAGTGAAAGGAGTGAGCGTTGAAACTCTAGCCGTATTACGACCTTATCTTACTGCGGTGCCTTATTATGTGCCGATTAATATCAATACTGCCAGTCCCGTATTGTTAGCCGCACTAGTTGATGGTGCTAACAGCCAACAGATGCAGGCTCTGGTAGATATGCGTGCGCAACAGGCGCTGACGTCTATTGATGCAGTATGGCAATTGCCGATATTCGGCAGTGTAAATGATGAGCAACGAAAAGCGTTAATGCCAATACTGGCCGTTGATAGCCAAGCATTTATGGCGCTTATCACAGCGACTGATAATGCAACTGTCGGTCAAGCGAGAGAGCGTTTTGCCACTGTTTTGATTAGTAAAACTGTCGTTGATAATAATCAAGCAGTTAATAGTAGTCAGACAGCTAGTAATAATCAGGCGAGTAACAGTAGTGGGGTAAACGGTAAAATGCCCAAGGAAGTCAAAGTAGTGACACAGCGACTATGGGCATTTCGTCCGAGCTTTTAGCAGATGGTATTGAGATCGTATTTAGTCTTTGAGGCGTGTTTCTTCGCTAGACTTCCAATTATAAGCCCCGTAAAAAAGCATCTGTGCTTGACGAGTACAGTTATGCAGCATCAGCTGTTTGTTTTCTTCGATTTCGTTTAGATCAATCTCATCATCATGATCTTCTGTATAGGTCAGCTCTAGCCAATCAATAATCCAAGAGAAGAACATATTTACGCCAGCCTCAGCCAATAGGCGACGATCATAAGCATTGATATGGGTAAACGCTGGCTGCAACGCTAAGTCGTCGGCCAAACCTTGAGCGTGCATCTTAATCAACTCATTGATGGCTTTTCGTACTGCTTCTGACCCACCATAACGCTCACTGACCAAGAACTGCCAGTAATAAGGCTGATCGCTGACCATGTACAAGAATAGCTGAATACTTTTTGCGATTTGACGATCGAAACTACGCTTGCGGCCAATCTGTAGGCTATCACTTAATGTGGCTAACGTACCACCTAATTCCTCAATGACCAAAGCGCGCCCGAGTGACTCCATATCATCAAAATGGCGATAAAACGCAGTCGGCACAACACCAACCTCGCGTGTTACTTGTCTAAGACTGATAGAGCTAAAAGATTGCCCTGTCATACATAAATCGAGCACAGCATTAAAAAAGGCGTGCCGAGTTTGAAGTTTCTTTTGTTCGCGACTGCTCATAATATTTCAAAATTGTCCGGTAGGTGTTTATCATACTCATTTCAACGCATAAATACGACTGAAATACGCCATTCGTGTTAATTTACTAAACTTGTACTGGTCTTTTAAACCACTGTGCCCCAATGACCCTGCAATTCTTGCGCCAGTCGATAAGCTTCATGGTCATTCATGCCTGTAATAAAATCCAAAATATTTAAGACATTATGATAGATATCGTCAGACAAGATGCGGCGATGTTCGTCAAGATGGGGCTGTAGTAATCTTAACAGACGTTGCTGCTCAAAAGACATCGGCGGCTGCATAGTAGCAGGTTCAGAGCCAGTCCAAGCGAGCGGTATAAAGGCATTTAATAGGCTATGCAGGCACTGATTGGCCATTAGCTCCATTCTTACTTTGCTCGGATGGTTAAATATTTTTTCGCGTGCCAGCTGCTTAGCTTGATTAATACCATTTTGTACGCTGGTATCGCAATGGGCAAATAGGCTGCCTTGCAGCGTTCCAGTTAGCAATGCATCACTATTGGCTGCAAAAGCATCGGTGACGGTATTGACCAAACGCATCATGGCTCGTGCCCGCAGGGAGGCTAGGCTTTGTCTGACAGACATATGCGCTGGCAAGTTTACGCTGCTTGGACGTTCACCAATCAGCTCATAAAATATCGTGGCAACTTCGCTATAGGTTAGCATATTCAGATTGATGCCATCTTCTAAATCGATTAGCGCATAACAGATGTCATCTGCCGCTTCTAGTAGGTAAGCCAATGGATGGCGCGCAAAGCCATCATGTTGCTCTGAGCGCGGTAAATGCAAACACGCAGCTAACTCTTCTAGTTGAGACGCCTCGCTATAAAAGCAGCCGAATTTTTGCACATTATAATGGTTGTCATTGACATCGTTACTGTGAGTTGCCAACCACGGATACTTCATAAAGGCGCCTAGCGTGGCACAGGTGAGCCGCATACCACCCTTGTCAGGATGATGCTCATTACGTGCCAATAGGCGAAACCCTTGAGCATTACCCTCGTATGCCAGTAAATCCAGTCGCTCGTTGCTGCTTAAGTTTTGTAAAACTGCTTGCGGTTCAGGCTGTCTGAACCAATCACGAATCGCATACTCTCCAGCGTGGCCAAAAGGCGGATTGCCAATGTCATGAGCGAGACAAGCTGCTTGTACGATCACACCGACGTCTGCAGGTGAAACTCCTGCTGGTAGGCCGCTACCTAGTGCATCATGAATTTTTTCGGCAGCCATCATTCCCAAAGAGCGACCAATAGAAGACACTTCTAACGAGTGAGTCAGACGCGTATGAATACCGAGCTGATTGGTCAATGGATGGACTTGGGTTTTCTGATTTAACTGGCGAAAAGAGTGAGAAAATACCAGTCTGTCATAGTCTTTGTGAAACTGAGAACGAGTACTGGTATTGGCGTTAAATTTTTTGGAAGCACCAAGACGCTGTGAGTTTAGGAGATGTGGCCATTGTGTGGTAGGGGACGACAAGGAAGTTGGTTTATTTAGCATATTGAAACATCCGGAACCAAGGGAGCCTCTAGCATAGCAAAATAGCGCCCTTGGTACAGCTATATAGTCAGAGAACTACTAAACGGCTACGGCGTTCCCCTTCTTAGAGCTACTATTTGTACAATCTGCAGTCGGCTGCCTTGTACCTGTTTTAGACTTCTTTGACTAGAGTTGATGCCCTATAAATTGGGTACGGTGCCAGTTTTGCTTAGCCTACTATTGGTAGTGCTTTCACTCGCCTTGCTTGTATTCAAATTATATTGAATTAACTATATTAAGACTTTTGACAGCTAAAAAGTACGTCTTCTTTGTCGATAGCTATATCGCTGTCCAGTGTCTTATTGAGCAATGTGGCTTTGTCTCCATTTACTTGCCATATGATGCCGTGGGTATCGTCTAATCCAATATCGCTGGTATAGATGCCCTTATCAGCATCAGTTTCACTATTAGCAGTAGCTGTTAAATCGTATTCGATACCATCGATGAGCAAATGCGCTGTCTGTGGTGTACTGTCGCTATGATAAGAAACGCCAATAGTAGCAGTAGGCTCACAAGAGAAAGGAGTGCTGTTGCTGGTATGAGCTGCATGATCATGACCTGCGTACGTATGTTCCTCGTGATTATGACTTTCATGATCGTGTCCTTCATGATTAGGCCCTTCATGACCATGTTCCATATCGCTATGTTCTTCGTGGCCGTGCTCTTCATGCTCTTCATGCTCTTTATCGTCATGCATCTCATGACCTTGTTCATGCTCGGCGTGATTATCTATTGGTGCTTCTTCAGATGCCACTGCATCGGTATCGTTGTTTGGCTGACAGCCCAGTAAAGAGCCTGCTATCACAGTTCCTAATATCGTAATACCTGCAAGTCTAGAAAAATAGTTAGTCACAGTATGAACCCTCAAATAAGAAAAATAAAGATATGTTATAATATAACAATTGATAGATAAAATAAAGCCGATGATGGAGAATATCCAACATCGGCTAATTAACTTTAAACAAGCTATACTATTTAAAGTTATACGTTAAATCTAAAGTGCATCACGTCGCCATCTTGTACGATGTAAGTTTTACCTTCTAGACGCGATTTACCAGCAGCAGCAGCGCCTTTCTCACCGTTATATTCGATAAAGTCCTCATAAGCAATGACCTCAGCACGAATAAAACCACGCTCAAAATCAGTATGAATTACGCCAGCTGCTTGCGGCGCTGTCGCACCAATAGCGACAGTCCAAGCACGTACTTCTTTTACGCCAGCGGTAAAGTAAGTCTGCATATCAAGCAAGTCATAACCACCGCGGATTACCTGATCAAGACCGGCTTCTTCCATGTCCATTTCAGCTAGGAAGTCTTTTTTATCGTCTTCATCAAGTTGGGCGATTTCAGATTCGATCTGATTGCATAGCGCGATTACGATAGAGTCTTCACCAGTGGCATAGTCACGAACAGCATCAAGGTATGGGTTATTTTCAAAACCATCTTCAGCGACGTTAGCGATATACATGGTTGGCTTTAGCGTAATTAAACCATAGCTTCTGATCAGTTTTTTCTCATCAGCGTCTAGATTAGCTGCACGAGCCGCTTTACCTTCTGCTAATAATGGTTCAACTTTTTTGAACACATCAAGCAATGCTTGCGCGTCCTTATCACCACCTTTAGCCTTTTTGGTTTGGTTGTGGATTGCGCGCTCAACAGCTTCTAAATCTGCAAGTGCCAGTTCAGTGTTGATAGTTTCGATATCATCAATCGGGCTAACGCGGCCATCAACGTGTACCACATTGTCATCATCAAAACAGCGTACAACGTGAGCAATTGCATCGGTCTCACGGATGTTCGCTAGGAACTGGTTACCCATGCCTTCGCCTTTTGACGCGCCTGCAACCAAACCTGCGATATCGACAAACTCCATCGTCGTTGGTAATACGCGCTCAGGATTGACGATGTCAGCCAGTTGTTTTAGGCGTGGGTCTGGTACTGGTACGATACCCGTGTTGGGATCTTTGGTACAAAATGGAAAGTTTTCAGCGGCGATACCCGCTTTGGTCAACGCATTAAACAAGGTGGATTTACCCACGTTTGGTAGGCCGACGATGCCGCAATTAAAACCCATAACATTCTCTCAATGTATTAATAAAATCAGTTGGTATAAAGTTTGGTTAAATGATAAATCAAAATTGGGCACATTGTAGCAAATTTACCTGAATAGGGGTGAGGTTGTTACGGTATATGCTCAGGTTTTTACCTGATAATAATAAGCAGCTTTATGATAAAAGCAGGTCATATTAGGAGCTTAAAAATGAATAAGGCGAATCAATACGAGTGACACATAGTTTATGTGAGCTAATAAACCCTATTTTTTAATATGCTAAACTGTCACTCATAGATAAGGGCTGAAAGTTCACATAAATTCAGCACAGATATTCTGCCAATTTTAGCAAATCATACTTATTCTAAAGCTAGAAACAGTCAGACATAAGCTGATAATATCGCCAAAATAAAATGTAAGGCAATTTTAGACAATGACAACCTCGATTTTTGACACACGCCACTATAAATACCCGCAGAATTTCCTTGAGATGAAGCCTAAACTGACTCGGCTTGAGCAGGCTATTAAAAAACTAGAAGCGAACTTAATCGATACTGCTGAGACGACAAACCTTAAATTGTTAAGTCAGAGGCTAGATAGTGGATTGGGGTTAAAGGTCGATTATGCCAGTGAGCTAAATCCTGACCAGTTAATGGCCGCGACTACGATCGAAGGCAAAGTATTGGTCATTGCTGGTGCAGGTTCGGGCAAGACCAAAACCTTGACCTATCGGACCAGTTATCTATTAGAAACCGGGGTGTCGCCTAAAGAGATTTTGCTACTGACTTTTACGCGTAAAGCTGCAAATGAAATAAAAGATAGAGCTAAGTCCTTGCTGGCAAGCAGTCTTTCAAATCAAGAACTATCAGATGAAGAGCTGGCTGAGGATAAGCTGCCAACTGATAAAGCATTAAATAGCATCACTAGTGGCACGTTCCACTCGTTTTGCAATATGCTACTGCGTCAGTATTCAGGGCTACTCGGTATCAATCCAAGGTTTACGATTTTGGATACTGGTGATAGTGAAGATGCTATCGACTTAGTGCATAAAGAAAAAAAGTATCCTAATCAGACCAAGTCACAAGCCTTTCCACGTAAAAAAACGCTGCAAAATATCATCTCGACGTCTAGAAACAGACGTATACATATTCGCGACTTAATCGAAAGTAACTACCCAGATATTGCCGTACATATTCCTATTATCGAGCAGCTGGCAGTTGATTTCCATGAGTATAAGCGCGCCAATCACTTATATGATTTTGATGACATCATCAGCCAAGTCGTACGCCACTTAAAAACCAATGATACTTTTCGACAGCTGCTGCAAAGCCAATATCGTTACATTATGGTTGATGAATACCAAGACACCAATATTCCGCAAAAGCAGCTAATCGACTTAATATGTGAGCCTGACTCGGTATCGCTGATGGTAGTTGGTGACGACAATCAAAGTATTTACGCGTTTCGCGGTGCCAATTATGAAAACATTCTTCTGTTCGGTGAAACTTATCCTCATGCCAAACTTATTAAGCTTGAGCAAAATTATCGCAGCTCGCCATCCGTTTTAAACTATATCAACGCGTTGTCAGCGCAAATCACGCTAGGCTATCAAAAGCAGCTGTATTCTGATGCGCCGATAGAAGGACACAAACCAGTATTTCGACGACTCAGTGATGAGCCAAAAGAAGCGGGCTATATCACTGATAAGATTGTCGCGCTTAAGCCAGAGTATGACTACAACGACTTTGCGGTATTATGCCGTACGTCATTTCAGTCTAATTACGTACAGCTAGAGTTTATGGCGCGCAATATTCCCTTTATCGTGGTGGGCGGTATCAAGTTCATTGAAAGACGGCATATCAAAGACGTATTGGCCTTTGTCAAAATACTCTATAACCCAAATGACACGATTGCTTGGCATCGTATTTTAACCTTGTTTAAAGGGGTGGGTGCAGTGACGGCGACGCGCTTAACCCAAGCCATTACTGCTGACAATAATGCGTTTGAATCTTTACTGGCAGCGCCATTTTCGAAAAAAAGTGATCAGCTAGAACCTCTATATCATGCGCTTACCAAGGCACAGCAAGCTGAATCGGTTGATACAGCTATTGAACATATTCTTGAGTTTTATATTCCAGTATTAAAGCTGATTGAAGAAAATTGGCGTGAGCGTACCGAAGATTTTCGGGTATTAAAGAATTTAGCGACAGAGCACACAAGCCTTGATAGCTTTTTAGAAAATCTCGCTTTAGACCCACCTAATGACTCGGTGGCTGTCATGGGCAATTCGGATAATGGACAAGACAGTAGCAATGACAAAGTTACTATCTCGACCATTCATAGTGCTAAGGGGCTTGAGTGGCCAGTCGTGTTTGTGAATTCTTTAGTAGATGGCATCACGCCGCATCATCGTTCTTTGGATGACTTTGAAGCATTAGAAGAAGAGCGTAAGCTGTTTTATGTTGCCTGTAGTCGTGCAAAGACGCAATTATATCTGACGGCACCAAACTACTTCTCTAGTTATTCTGGATACTTTGACAAACCGTCACGTTTTATCGCTGAGCTATCTGCGGATGAGGTCACGGTTGAGACGACAAGGCGAACCATGATAGAAGACGATGATCCCATTTGGTGGTAATATTCTAGGGGCTGTAGTAGATAAGCACTATGTTAGACTACTTTTATGAAGATAACCCGTTGTAAAATAAGTAAAAAAGTACAGCGAAGGCTGTTAGAGTTTTTCACAGCTGAAGTGACTGCTAGAACAGCCGC
>NZ_CAJHAL010000027.1:0-44432 GCF_904846365.1 Psychrobacter nivimaris | reverse complement strand
TTAATAAGAAGAACTTCCATTTGTTTTTAAAAGAGTGCGAGTTTAGATTCAACTATGGCTCACCATCTAATCAGCTGAAAACCTTGAGAAAATGGTGTGATATTTAATCCTTATCTACTACAGCCCCATAATTTTTTATTGGACTTAACTAACCATATATTTGCTAAATTCTTTGCGCAGTTTGGCAAGCTTTGGCGGTATTGCGAAGTTGCAGTAAGCTTGTCCTGGGTTTCTGTTGAAGAAATCTTGATGTGAGTCTTCTGCTTGATAGAACTCAACGGCAGGATGTACTTCCGTCACCACATTGACACCCATATTGCGTAATTTGTTAATAGTACGGTCAACGGTCGGTTTTTGACTGTCTTCAGTGTAAAAGACCACGCTGCGATACTGACTACCGACGTCATTGCCTTGACGATCCATCGTGGTGGGATCATGCGTAGCAAAGAAAACATCGAGTATTACTTCTAACGGGACGATAGACTCATCAAATTTGACTTTGATGACTTCGACATGACCAGTCGTACCACTACAGACAGCTTCATAATTGGCAGAGACAGCATCGCCGCCCATGTAGCCTGAGACGACAGATTGCACACCTTTTACCGATAAAAATACAGACTCGGTGCACCAGAAGCAGCCGCCACCTAATACGATCGTTTGCATAATTTTTTCCTATTATTATAAATATGGGTTAAGCGCTATATTTGGTAGTGATGCTCTCGTTTTTCAATGCTTCTTTCAAACGTCTCATTACCCTTGGCACTATTTATTCAGCTTAGCAGGCAAGCCAAAGGCGATAAGTAACAAACAGTAATGTTATAATGGGCTTTTGCTATCTTGCTTCTTTATCAACTGATAATGACAAGCGAACTACCAAGCAAAATTCACCAAGTAATTCTTAATTTCAGTTCTATTCTAAAAAATGAGTCGTCCCATGAGCCAATCCCAGCCTGCTATCAAACATGACACCCTATTTGATAAACCGTTTACTACGCCACTGGATAAGGCGGCACGCTTTTCGTTTGACGAGCAAGTGGTGGCTTGTTTTCCTGACATGATTCGCCGCAGTGTACCCGGTTATGGTCAGGTACTAGCTATGTTACCTATATTCGCCCGTCGTCATTGCAAGTATCGCCAGCAGAGCGATAGCGGTCAACGCGTTAGTCGTGTTTATGATTTAGGCTGTTCATTGGGTGCAGCCAGTATGACGCTAGCGGGTGAGTTCGACCCACAAGACTTGCAGATTAAAGCAATTGATATCTCACCAGCGATGACGACAGAGGCGACCACGCTACTGAGTGAGAATTATCCTAAGCATGACATCGAAGTAATCACAGCAGATATCCGCGATATTGAGCTTGAGCCGTGCGATATGGTGATTTTGAACTTGACGCTACAGTTTTTGCCAGCTGCTGATAGGGTCGCAGTATTAGAGAAAATTTGTGCGGCATTGAGCGAAGGCGGTATATTGGTGCTGACTGAAAAAACTCATGCGTTTGATGAGCAGTATGATGCGTGGTTGGTGGAGCGTTATTACGACTTTAAACGTGCCAATGGCTACACCGAAATGGAGATTAGCGGTAAGCGTAATGCATTGGAAAATGTCCTCATTACTGACACGTTAGATGAGCATCATACACGATTAGATCAAGTTGGCTTTAAACGTCATCTGACGTGGTTTCAGTTTTTGAATTTTGTTTCTATTGTGGCGTTTAAATAATCCTTACTTTTAACACAGTTATTTCTTAATCAATACGGTAATCTGCTTTTATGCTCAACGACACTATCATTAACGCCGAACGCGAATTGTATCTAACCCTACTAGAGCTGACACAGCATCAGCCGAGCGCTTATGAGTGGCTTAAGCGATTACCAACATGGCTAGGTGATATAAAAGATAAAGCCAACTATGCGCACGCGCCTGCTTACCAAGCGTCAGTCGCTCGTTTGCCAAACTTAGCTGTCAATAATGTCGACCTAAACAGTGATACATTAACGATTGAGGCAAGTCTAAATGAGTCTCAGCGCAAGCAAACAACGGCGTTGTTAAAGCAGTTGATGCCATGGCGTAAAGGGCCATTTCAGATTGGCGGTCAAATCGGCGATGATGAGTCAGGTATTAAGATTGATACCGAGTGGCATAGTGATTGGAAATGGAAACGTGTTGCGCCGCATTTAAGTAGATTGGACGGTCGCCGCGTATTGGATGTGGGCGGTGGCTCTGGTTATCACGGCTGGCGCATGGCAGGGGCTGGCGCAGATACGGTTATTATTATTGATCCGTCATGTTTGTTTTATCATCAGTTTATGGCGATTCGTCATTTCGTTGGTGCCGCAGATGCTAGTGATACAGGCCGTTACCGTACGCATTATATTCCTGTACCGCTTGAAGCCTTACCTGAGCACAGTCAGCTGTTTGATACCGTATTTAGCATGGGCGTACTTTATCATCGTCAATCACCGTTTGAGCATTTACAACAGCTTAAAGGACAGTTAGTCAAAGGTGGTGAGCTGGTACTTGAGACGCTGGTCATTGAAGGTGATGCTAATACTGTACTGGTACCGCACGACCGCTACGCGCAGATGAATAACGTCTATTTCTTACCATCGGTGGCGGCATTAATTGGCTGGTTAGAGAAAGCAGGATTTTCAGACGTGCGCTGCGCCGATGTAGCAGTAACCTCGACTAAGGAACAACGACAAACCGAATGGATGACCTATCATTCGTTAGCAGATTTTTTAGATCCTAATGATTTTACTAAGACCGTCGAAGGATATCCTGCTCCCATGCGTGCGACTTTGATTGCCAAAAAATAGCATTGATGGTGGTAGCTAACATAAGGAAAGCACTATGAAGACATCAAAGACTTTGATTGTGGCTACCATCAGCTTGCTATCGTTACCTGCTATGGCAGGTTATGGAACTGTATCTGAAGGCTGGGGCTTTGTACAAGACGACTGGCAAGTGGTTTGTGATAATACGCGCACTTGTCGAGCTGCTGGATACGCTAGTGAAGCACTCATAGATGAGCCTGCCTCAATATTGCTCACAGCATTGCCAAAAGTAGCTCTACCAAAAGCGCAAATTCAGTTTGTCTCAGAAGTGCCGCTAGATGATCTTAAGCCTGCTGAGCTTTGGCTAAACAATAAAAACTATGGACTGCTGCAACCCAATAAAGAAGACAGTCTACTATACGACTTGTCAGCCAAGCAGACCCAAGCACTGCTTGATCATGCTCGTATAGCGACCAAGATAGCGATTAGAGCGGGTGACAATCAATGGCAGATTAGCGATAAAGGTATGTCGGCAGTGTTGCTCAAACTAGACGATGAGCAAGGTCGAGTAGGGACGCCGATAGCATTGGTCAGTAAGAATAATCCAAATCGTCAACGTCCTAAAGCAACCTTGCCAAAACCAACCATTCAAAAAGCATTTGCGTATTCAGCAAAAGACAACAAAGCACTTGCTCCATCAAAGCTGGCGTATTTTCAGAAAAATATTGATAACTGGGTCGATATTAATGCCGAGCAGCTTATAGGGTCTAAGGACGTGATGGGCGAGTGTGGGCTAATCAACCCAAAAACTGAAACGTATCAGCGGATGTCAGAGTATGGCTCTACGATGCTTGATTGGGACTTTATACCGATTGATGATAGCTATACGTTAGCCGCGCATACTTGCTGGCTAGGTGCTTACAATTCCAGTAACGGCTATTGGCTCATTGATAATACAAAACCTAGCAAACCTACGCTTATCACGACAGCAGGAAATGATTATTTTGATGGTGAGATTTCCGCCACTCACAAAGACCGAGGCATTGGTGATTGCTGGAGCCGTACTGCATGGATATGGAATGGTGAGACATTTGCTAAGAGTGAAGAGTCTAGTACGGGCATGTGCCGAGGTTTTGCTGGTGGAGCGTGGGACCTACCAACTTATGTGAGTCAGGTTATAAAAAATGATGCTAAGGCTCAGTAGCTTCTTTGATTTAGAAGACTTTGGTCTAAGAAGCCTTGATTTAAAAGGCCTTGATTTAAATGACTGATACCTTATAAAGCGCAGCAGTCATAGGCTGTATATTACATTTTCAGTTTTGCTATTCATGTCCTAAGTGATATCAAAAGATAAAGTTAAAAATGGCTAATTAGATTAACCATTTTTTGAACGCGACTTCCATAACTATCTTTAGGATAAAACCAACAGAACCTGCGCCTAGGGCTAAGAAGATCCAAAAAGTACCAGCGCGCCCAGCATCAGACTTTTTAGAGATATCCCACATAATAAAAAACAAGAAAGCGATGAATATCGGCAACAAGACGTACAGTCCCCAACTGGTGACAGTACTGGCGGCAATAGCAAACATGGCGTAATCCTATAATAGAGTAGTAACGTGTCTTCTATATTTTAGAAGAGCCGTACAAACCATTATTATAACGTGGAAGCAGTCAGGTATAAACGACTGCCCAGTATTGAGCAACAGTAACGCTACAATTCACGTTATGGGTTATTTATCAGTTTTGCATCATTGATATTAGTCAGCCCAAATCCTGATAACGGTAAGATTTTAGTGCTAATTTTGGCGCAAATGGTGCAATAAAGCGCAAAGATTGTTATATTTACAGGTTACTTATCTTTTTACATTATTCTATCCCTGCAATGTCGGTCGCTATTATAATAAGCAGTTATCGATTGCTCGCATTCGCACCGTTTTTGTTGTTTATTTAATTGAGTTCAAATTCCTATGTCACAAGCCCAAATTGATACGCTTGCATCCCTGTTTAACGATGCAATTCAAACCCTACAAGCAGATGGTACGCTACCAAGCGATTGGCAAAACAACAGTCAAATCACCCGTACAAAAGATTTAAGTCACGGTGATTTTGCCAGTAATATCGCGCTAACGGCAGCGAAAGCAGCTAAAGCCAATCCGCGTCAACTTGCTGAAAAAATCGTCAGTGCATTGCCTGACAATCAAGATATTCGCCAAGTAGAAATCGCAGGACCAGGGTTTATCAACGTATTCTTAAACTCGGAAGCTAAATTTTCTGTATTGGACGATATTTTCACGTTGCAGGACCGCTTTGGCTTGAGTAATCAGTTTGACGATCAAAAAGTCCAGGTTGAATTCGTCTCTGCCAATCCAACGTCAAGTCTGCATGTCGGTCACGGTCGCGGTGCTGCATTTGGCATGAGCGTCGCTAACTTGTTAGAAGCTATTGGCTATGACGTCACGCGTGAATATTATGTCAATGACGCTGGTCGTCAAATGGACATCTTGGCCACCAGTACATATTTGCGTTATCTACAGCTAAATGGTGAAGAGATAACTTTCCCAGTCAACGCCTATCAAGGTGATTATGTTAGTGATATCGCCCAGACGCTAAAAACACAGCATGGCGATAGCTACGTACATAGCTTTGCAGACGTTGCCAAAGACGTGCCAGAAGATGCTCAATTTGAGATTAATGCTGATGGCGAAAAAACCGTCATTTCAGGTGATAAAGAAGCGCATATTGATGGCTTGATTGCCAATAGTAAGTCTTTGCTAGGTGACAGCTATGCGTTATTTTTAAACGCGGCATTGAGCAGTATTTTGGCGGATATTAAAGACGACTTAAATGACTTTGGCGTGAGCTACGAGTGCTGGTTTAGCGAAAGATCTATCGATAGCGAGATTGAGCCTGTATTACAGATACTAGATGACAAAGGCTATCTATACGAAAAAGATGGCAACATCTGGTTTAAGTCGACTGATTTCGGCGATGAGAAAGACCGTGTGGTACGCCGTGCCAATGGCCAGTCGACGTATTTTGCTTCTGACATCGCTTATCATAAAAACAAGTTTGATCGCGGCTTTGATAAAGTCATTAACGTCTGGGGCGCAGACCACCATGGTTATGTCCCACGCGTAAAAGCAGCGCTACTAGCTCTTGGTATCGATGCTGAACGTCTTGATGTGGTACTTGTACAGTTTGTGGCATTATGGCGCGGTAGTGAAAAGGTACAAATGTCTTCGCGTTCTGGTCAGTTTGTGACCTTACGTGAGCTACGTGCAGAAGTCGGTAACGATGCTGCACGATTCTACTATGTTGCGCGTAAGCCTGAAGTGCATGTTGATTTTGACTTAGAACTTGCCAAATCACAAAGCAAAGACAATCAAGTGTATTATATTCAGTATGCTCATGCGCGCGTTTGCCGCGTGTTAGAAAAACTGGCAACCTACGATTTGACCGTAGATGATGCTGTTGGTTTGGCACATCAAGATTTGCTAAGTGCGCCCAATGAAGACGAGCTGATTAAACTGTTAGCAGGCTATCCGGCGACGTTACTTCGCGCAGCGACTGGTTACGAGCCACACGTCTTGACCAATTACCTAAAAGAGCTTGCTGCATTGTTCCATGGTTGGTATGACACCAATCGCATTTTGCCTGTGAGTCTCACGTCAGGTGAAACACCAAGCTCAGATGAGATGGCATTGATGCAAGCACGTTTGCGTTTGTCTAAGGCAGTACGGCAGGTACTGGCAAATGGCCTTAGTCTGCTAGGCTTGTCTGCACCGTCTAGCATGTAGTACTTTTCTAATATGTGACATGAGTATAGACAGCTGATAGCATTAATTCGATGATGATAGTTAAATTCAGTAGGGAGAACGAGATCCATGCTAGCCAAAAAACCTAAAGGCGCAACAGAAAAGCGCAAATCAAGTAGCGTATCAGGCTTATTGTGGATGTTTGTTGGGGCCGTATTGACCCTTATGATCGGGGTGTTTATCTACCTCTCACCATTATTCAATTTCAGCCCCGCTGATGGTAGTGCTGAGAACGATTCTGATCGCCAAGTACAGCCACGTGTGGATACTGATACCGACAATGGCGATTATGAATTCTACGATATTTTGCCAAATCAAGAGATGGCAACCATCCCTGATGAAGATATCGCTGACATTGATAATGATCAAATAGGTGATATAGGTGCGTTTGAACCAGACGTTGTTGTGACTCAACCAGAGAGCGATGCAGGCAGTATAGAAAATACAGGCAGCTTCGGTGGTTCGGAAAATGCGACTGTCGAACCTGCTGGTGCTAATAATGCTGGGTCTAATGAGGATATCGTTGTCGTTGAAGAAGATGCAACTTATGATGGTACGCCGCCTGCTACTAGTAACGCTACAACCCGTAATAACAATGCAGCAGCAGGTACGGCAAGCATCCAAGCTGCCAAACCTGCGGCGACCTACATCTTGCAGATCAATAGCTTTAGTGATGCAGATGAAGCGGATCGTCGCCGTGCGCAAGTACTGATGGCGGGTGTCGATGCTCGCGTGGTCAAAAACACGACGGGTAATGGCTTGCCAATTTATCAAGTCATCTCGCGTCCTTTGAATAACCGTCAAGCAGTGACGACGGCACAGCAGCGCCTACAGAACAACGGTATAGACTCTATTATTGTTGAACAGCGTCGCTAGATTCAGTCGTTTACAGTTATTGTATCTATTAAAAAAGCGTCGTAATGACGCTTTTTTTATCTCTTTATTTTATCAAAAGCTTTCTAGCTATTTTATCCTATTAAACGTCCATTAAGAGTATGGTTATGACCGTATCTAACTCAGTAACACCGCAAGCAGGCATCATTAAGGCGTTCTTTCAAAAATACTTTATCGATGCTTTTACTGGTATGGCTTTAGGGCTATTTGTCACGTTGATCGCAGGTCTAATCATCTCGCAAATCGGTGGTTGGTTAGATTTTCCAGCATTGGTCGCGGTCGGAAAGCTTGCCTCGATATTGATGGGTGCTGGTATCGGGGTAGGTATCGCTTACTATCTCAAAGCGCCAACGCTAGTGATGCTTAGCTGCCTCGTAGCAGGTATGCTTGGTGCCCATTCTGAAGCGCTAATGGCAGGAACACTCTTTACGCCGCAAGTGGGTGGACCTGCAACTTTTGTAGCACTGCCGGGTAATCCAATCGGTGCTTATCTGACCTCTGTGTTTGCTTATCGTGCTGGCACTTGGATCGCTGGTAAGACGAAGCTTGATATTTTATTGGTGCCCTTAGTGGTGTGCGGCGTCGCGCTATTAGTTTGCGCACTGCTCAATCCGCCTATCGTAGCAGGGGTCGCAGCTATCGGTCAGGGTATTCATGCCGCTACTGAATTACAGCCACTGTTAATGGGTATCGTCATCGCTGTAGTGGTTGGTATTTTATTGACCCTACCAACGTCGAGTGCAGCTATTTGTATTGCTATTGGACTGGGTGGATTGGCGGGCGGGGCAGCAGTGGTGGGTTGTGCAGCGCATATGATTGGTTTTGCTGTTGCAAGTTTTAAAGACAATGGCGTTAGTGGCGTTATCTCTCAAGGCTTGGGTACCAGTATGCTGCAAATCCCTAATGTGCTCAGAAAACCTATCGTTCTGCTACCTGCTGTCATTGCTAGCGCTATCGTTGGGCCGATCGCGACCGTTGGTTTTGGATTAGCTTGTACCGCGACAGGTGCGGGTATGGGTACTGCTGGTTTGGTCGGTGTGTTTGGGGTGATTGAGGCATCACAAGAGATTATGAGCACTGGACAATTATGGACAGCGATTATTCTATTGATGTTTGTATTGCCTGCGGTGATTGCAGGGTTAGTGGCTTATATCATGCGCCGTATGGGTTGGTTAGTCGCTGGTGATATGAAGCTTCCTTAATCTTTTAAGTATTGAGTTAAAATATCCTCAACAGTCTCAAAATTCAGTCTTATCCTTCATCAATAATGGCAACTTTCAAAAAGCCCAGCTACGACTATAGCTGGGCTTTTCATATATAAATTTATCAATTTTTCATGATGCAAAATATGCTTAGAAAATATTATTCAACCGTCTTTAATTTCTTATGACGACGCGGTTTTAGTTTGCGGGACAGTTGATGGAAGTCGTTCAGCACTTGGCTATAGTGTGATGGAAATACACGTTGGATGGCATCAATCATCTTGGCATCGTTACCAATCAGGCAGCGCTGCTGATTAGTCGCTGCTGCCTGTAGGATAATCCAAGCCGCTTCATTGGCATCGAATTTTAAGAATTTATTAAAACTTCTGATGGCTTTGGGCCCAGTACTCATGCCAATATCATGGATGCTCTCATTACCGCGCGCGCTGTTGGCAATATTAGTTTTGATGCCGCCCGGATGGATACAAGTCGCTGATACCCCGCAGTTCTGGATATTTAGCTCTTGGCGTAAACTCTCTGTGAAGCCGCGTACGGCAAATTTGCTAGAGTTGTAGGCGGACTGTGATGGCTGAGCGGTCAAACCAAAGAGACTTGAGATATTAATAATATGTCCATGCTCGCCAAACTGGCTCTGTTTAACGCTGTTTTTGATTAACGGTAAAAACGCCTTAGTACCGTAAACCACGCCCCAAAAATTAATGTTCATTACCCATTCAAGCTCACTAATACTACTGCCTTCGACGGTAGAGTAGAGCGCAACACCTGCATTGTTAAAGATAAAATTTACTTTGCCATAATCGCTCATCACACTATCAGCCCATGCTTCCACGGCTTTATTGTCTGACACATCGAGTACCGTCATAGTGACGTTGACATCATAATTGGCAAGTAATTGTTTGGTCGCTGCTAGCTGTTCAGGATTGATGTCCGATAGTGCAACATGACAGCCCATTTTTGCTAAATGAATGGCCAGCTCACGTCCCATACCAGAGCCTGCGCCCGTAACGGCAGCGACATGGTTTCGGTAGTAGGATGCAACGTCCGAGTCATCCAATGAAGTATGGTTAGAAGAAAACGGTAGATGTTGGCGCAATGAAGTCGCCATAGCGGTCACATGGTTGAGCATAATAAACAGTCCTTTGTCTTATTAATCATATGGGTTGTACGGGCTATATCTTGCGGTATATAGAAATAAAGTATAAAGGTCAAAATAGTCTATCTACATTAGCATGGTTTGTGCTGATGTTTACTCGCGATTGATAAACGCTGCTGTCATTTCGGAGCAGGTGTAATGAAAGTCGCCAATTTTCAGTAGACGAGTTATCTAACGGGCAAGCTATCTAACAGATAAATTGGTTAAATAATAGGCATAAAAAAAGCGCCTTAGCTTATTCAGCAAGGCGCTTTTTGAGTAGTCCGTTAATGATAACGGACTACTTATATCAGTTATAAATTAAGCAATTTTAGGCACTTTACCTTCATTGATAACGTCCGCATCAACCATTACAGTTTTAGCATTTTCCATAGAAGGTAGCTCATACATAGTCTCAAGCAGGGCGTTTTCTACAATTGAACGTAGACCACGAGCACCTGTCTTGCGCTCCATTGCTTTTTTGGCGATGGCATCTAGTGCTTCTTGGGTAAAGCTAATCTCAGCACCTTCCATATCGAACAAGTACTTGTACTGTTTTACCAGTGCGTTCTTAGGTTCGGTCAGGATTTGTACTAGGGCTGCTTCATCTAGCTCTTGCAGTGCCGCAAGTACTGGCAAACGACCGATCAGCTCAGGAATCAGACCAAACTTGATCAAATCTTCTGGCTCGACTTCTTGTAGCAAGTCTGAGCTGCGACGGCTGTCGTCTTTTGAGCTAACATCAGCGTTAAAGCCGATACCGCCTTTTTCGGTACGTTGCTGAATGACTTTATCAAGTCCAGCAAATGCACCACCAACGATGATTAGGATGTTGCTAGTGTCAACTTGGATCAACTCTTGCTGCGGATGCTTACGACCACCATGCGGCGGGATAGCAGCCACCGTACCTTCGATTAGCTTTAGCAACGCTTGCTGTACGCCTTCACCTGACACATCACGCGTGATAGATGGGTTGTCACCTTTCTTACTGATTTTGTCGATTTCATCAATATAAATGATACCTTGCTCAGCTTTAGCTACATCATAATCAGAAGCTTGGAGGAGCTTTTGTACGATGTTTTCAACGTCTTCACCAACATAACCAGCTTCGGTCAATGTCGTGGCATCAGCCATCGCAAAAGGTACATCTAACAGACGAGCCAAGGTTTGCGCAAGCAGCGTCTTACCAGAACCAGTCGGACCGATTAGCAAGATATTACTCTTAGCCAATTCTACCATTGCATCGTCAGCGCCGATCTTAGCTTTTTTGCTATCGTTGGCTAGCGTTTGGCTAACTTTTAGACGTTTGTAATGGTTATAGACGGCCACAGCCAATGCTTTTTTGGCAGCGTCCTGACCGATGACATATTCATCAAGCTTGGCACGCAGCTCTTTTGGCGTTGGTAATTTTTTATTGACCCAAGAAGTGTCTACTTCGCTATCATCATCACCGTGCTCTGCGCTGTCTGCGATTAAGTCAGTACATAGCTCGATACATTCATTGCAGATATTGGCATCGTCAGCAGCAATCAATTGCTGTACATCGCTTTTGGCTTTACCGCAAAACGAACACTGCGGGGTATTATCTTCTGCCATAAAAGGCGCTCCTAAAATTTAAAACTGGTTAGTTTATTTGTAGTATGTCGATTATCGTATCCATTCAATGTCATACCTTCCAATAGATCAGGTATGACATTGATAACGGTTTACTGTACGGCAAATAAACTATAAAAGGTCTTATGATTGCACTCTTAATTAAGAGGCATCACGTTAATGCTTAGATTACAAAGATTCAGGACGACGCTCTAATACTTCGTCAACCAAACCATACTCTTTGGCTTCTTGTGCATCTAACCAATAATCACGCTCAACGTCTTTTTCGATTTTCTCTACTGGCTGACCAGTGCGCTCAGCTAAGATACTATTTAAACGTGCACGAGTTTTAAGGATTTCACGAGCATTAATTTCGATATCTGTTGCTTGACCCTGCGCGCCGCCTGAAGGCTGGTGAATCATAACGCGAGCATTAGCCAGTGAGTAGCGCTTGCCTTTTTGACCAGCAGCCAATAGGAATGAACCCATGCTATAAGCACCGCCCATACAGATAGTGGATACTTCAGGTTTGATGAAGTTCATGGTATCAAAAATAGCCAATCCAGCGCTTACTGAACCACCTGGTGAGTTGATATACAAATGGATATCTTTATCAGGATTTTCAGCTTCTAAGAATAGCAACTGGGCGACGATAAGGTTAGCCATGTTGTCTTCGACCTGACCGGTCAAGAAGATAACACGCTCACGTAATAGACGTGAAAAAATATCAAACGAGCGTTCACCGCGTGAGGACTGTTCAACCACCATAGGTACTAAAGCCGCTTGTGTGGTCTGTACTTCTTTGTGCGCACTCATCAGCATATCAAAATGCGGGTTGGCAGTGATGCGATCATAATCTGTCATAGAAAAGTCCTATCGATAAATGTATAAAATAAAAATGGATTGAATGATTTTATTGTCTAGTAGTTTTTGACTAATGGGTTGTTTATAAGGGGGCTGCGCTCACTATTCAAGCCTATAAAATGGGTTTGTGCATAAAATAGCTGAAAAAGTGACCCTCCGATATGTCTAGGACTCATTGCTTATATTGAAACGGGCACTAAAAATACGTCTAAAAGTAGATAAATACTATCTTATCTATTATCAAGTCATACAGATATTGATAGTACCTGTATCGACAGTGTCTATATCGATACAAAGAGCGTAAATCATGTCTGACCTGACTTTTTAACATAGAATACCTGATTAATAGCCCTACAATCTACCTATCTTACTGACTAAGCCTGCAAATAGTTATGCGTTTAGTATTTTTGCTTATCTAACATCTTCATAAAGTATTGCGCTAACAATAACGCTAAAAAATGCACTGTTATGGACAAAATGTACTATTTTGGTGCAAATATCTGCTGATTTTATAAATAGATAAGGCTCAAAAAACGTTAAGAAAATAGCTGGAAATATACGGTTATTTTTATCATTTAAGTTAAATAAAAAAAAGCGCAGACAAATCAAAGTTTTGAGCCGATAAGGTTGTCTATTTGATTATCTGCTATCAAGAGTTGGCACAGTGCTTGTATCAATAAAAACATTGACGCTTTTATTTATAGTGGTGCGCTAGGCACGATAAATGGTGTAGGCTGTATTTCTTCGCTGTTATTCTGACATTACTGTAGTTAATGAACTGTAATTAACGATTGGCAATAGAGTTTTTAACGGATAGTAAATGAGAGTTGTCACATAAAATACTGAAACATAATTAATTGGTAAATGAGTATACAAAATGAGTTGGGCATCTTCTTTAGCATTAAGCTTTGACACTGTTAGCAGTACAAGTACGGCCAAAGAAGGTACGGCTGATAACTCAAAGACGCGGCTTTATCATCGTAAGCATACGGGTGCCTTGATGGTACAGCGTGCTCTGTATCCTGAGCCAAGCGTACAGCAGGGTATTTGTCACATACTGATGTTGTACCCGCCAGCCGGTATTGCAGGTGGCGATATGCTGACTATAGACCTAAATTTGGATAGTGGTAGCCATGCTGTTATCACTACACCAGGGGCAGGCAAATGGTACGGCAAGGACAGTGTTAGTCAAAAACATAAAGTTTCATTGGGCAGCGATGTTGCTCACCAAAGTATGAGTCAAGACGAGATAGCTGATTATGCTAGTCAACATGTACAGGCCAACCTCGCAGCACATACCCGATTAGAATGGCTGCCGCAAGAGAGTATCATTTATAACGAAGCCAATATGCATGCAGTGAGTCGCTTCGATTTGACAGATTCATCTAGCCTACTGACATGGGAGATTAGCGTATTTGGGCGGCAAGCTTACGACGAGCAGTTTTTGCAAGGGCGTTATCATACTGGATTGAATATCTACCGAGATGGTAAGGTTATCGTTGCTGAGCGAGTGGCGCAGGCAGCACAAAATCGCTGGTTTACCTCAAATTTAGGATTAGCGAACCAGCATATTTATGGATCGTTTTGGGCAGTACCAAGCTTAAGCGATGTCCATGACAATCTTGCACTCTCCGCATCACAAACCACGCAATCGACCGAAACTGCCCAAGCAACTATCAAGCAGTCATTAACTCGCTATCTAGATAACACCATAGCAGCATTACGACAAGTCATTGCTCAAGCACAACTGCCTGTCTACTGCACTCATAATTGCCAAGCGATCAATATCCGCTACATCGGCTCAGATGTACGTGGTTGTTTTGAAGCGTTTTATCAGCTGAGAGAAGTCTTGCGAAATCATTGGTGGCAACTTGAGCCTTGTCGTCCACGTATTTGGGACACCTAATACGGCCACTTTTAATAATGAAACTAAGATATATTGCGACTATTTTTAATCGATATTTAATGCTTTGAAAATCTCTAATCTGCTATAAATATAATGATAAGTACAATAAGGAATTGTCATGCACCTGACCCCAACAGAAAAAGACAAACTCATGCTATTTACCGCTGGTATGGTGGCTGAGCGCCGCAAAAATCGCGGTGTTAAGCTTAACTATCCCGAAGCCATCGCTTATATCAGTATGTTGCTGATGGAAGGCGCACGAGATGGTAAAAGAGTTGCCGAGCTGATGAGTGAAGGTGCTACGTATTTGTCTGCTGATGATGTCATGGAAGGTGTCGCAGAGATGGTAGATGAAGTGCAAATCGAGGCGACTTTTCCTGATGGCACCAAACTGGTCACGGTACATAATCCCATCGTGTAACGCTGTATACCATTGTTATAGCACTGACATGCTCACTATAAAATAAGGCGGCTACCATGCAAGCAGGCGAATACCATATCCAAGATGGCGATATTATCTTAAACCAAGGGCGACAGGTACAGACCATCAGTGTGAGTAATACTGGTGATAGACCTATCCAAATCGGCTCGCATTATCACTTTTATGAAGTCAATGATGCCTTGAGTTTTGACAGAGAGCAAACTCGGGGGTTTCGCCTAAATATTATCTCTGGCACCGCCGTACGTTTTGAGCCTGGCCAATCACGGGAAGTCGAATTGGTAGCATACGCTGGCAAGCAAGACGTCTATGGTTTTGCTGGGCGCGTCATGGGCGCAGCTCATCCAGACAAAGCATCAGAGAGCACTACTGATAAGAAGGTAACCGCTACTTCGAAGAAGCGAGTCAGTCGTCGTATTTATGCTGAGCATTTTGGTCCTACCACAGGCGATAAAGTCCGTCTTGCCGATACTGAGCTTTGGCTACAGGTTGAGGCGGATTTAACCAGTCATAAAGATACAGCTGTTGATCAAGCAGATACGTCGCAAAGTGGTGAGAGTAGTAAGCCTATTGAAATCAAAGGTGAAGAAGTCAAATTTGGTGGTGGTAAAGTCATCCGTGATGGCATGGGACAAGGACAGTTACTAGGCGCGGAAGTTGCCGATACGGTTATTACCAATGCATTGGTCGTTGACTATACAGGCATCTATAAAGCGGATATTGGTATCAAAGATGGTCGTATCAGTGCCATTGGCAAAGCGGGCAATCCTGATATCCAGCCCGCTATTGATATTCCTATTGGCGGAGCTACCGAAATCATCTCTGGCGAAGGCAAAATCCTGACAGCAGGTGGCGTCGATAGTCATATTCATTTTATCGCGCCCCAGCAGTGTGAGACGGCGCTTATGTCAGGGGTAACTACGATGCTGGGCGGCGGCACAGGGCCAGCTCAAGGTACGCTCGCTACTACTTGTACACCAGGGGCGTATCATATTGCCTCAATGCTAAAGTCTACTGATAGTATCCCTATGAATATTGGACTACTGGGTAAAGGCAATGTGAGTGTACCAGAACCCATTGCTGAACAAATCGAAGCAGGTGCCGTGGGACTGAAGCTACATGAAGATTGGGGTACAACACCGCAAGCTATTGATAACTGCTTGAGTGTCGCTGACGACTATGATGTGCAGGTGGCCATTCATACCGATACTTTAAATGAAAGTGGCTATCTAGAGAGTACACTTGCTGCTTTTAAAAACCGCTGTATCCATACTTTTCATACTGAAGGGGCAGGTGGTGGCCATGCGCCCGATATTCTAAAGGCTATTGGCGAGTCGCATGTTTTGCCATCATCTACCAATCCCACTCGACCATATACCGTCAATACCATTGATGAGCATCTCGATATGCTGATGGTTTGTCATCACCTAAGTCCTGCTATTGCTGAAGATGTGGCCTTTGCTGAAAGCCGTATTCGTCAGGAAACCATCGCCGCAGAAGATATATTGCATGATTTGGGCGCAATTTCTATGATGAGTAGTGACTCACAAGCGATGGGACGAGTGGGTGAAGTGGTCATCCGTACATGGCAAACCGCGCACAAAATGAAAGTTCAACGTGGCCATCTAGCGCCAGATGCAACGGCGAACATTGAGGATGAGCAACAGTACATCACTTTGACAGATTATGACCAAAGCGTGGACAACGATAACTTCCGTATCAAACGCTATATCGCAAAATATACGATAAACCCTGCGATTACTCACGGTATTAGCGATATGGTTGGTTCAATCGAAGTGGGTAAATGGGCAGATATGGTGCTATGGTCGCCCAAGTTTTTTGGGGTAAAACCTGAGTGTATTATAAAAGGTGGTCTTATCGCTGCGGTACCGATGGGCGATATTAATGCCTCTATTCCTACTCCTCAGCCTGTGCATTATCGTCCTATGTTTGCTACTTATCCAAAATCAGTCGCCCAAACTAGCATCACCTTTATGTCGCAAGCGGCGATCGACAAACAAGTGGATAAGCAGCTTGGATTGACCAAAGTCATTCAGCCAGTACACGGTATTCGTAAAATTCGTAAAAGCGATATGCGCTTTAACAGCTACTGCCCAGATATGGATATCAATCCTGAGACCTATGAAGTACGTGCGGATGGTAAAACACTGACCTGTGAGCCAGCTGATGTACTACCCATGGCACAGCGTTACTTTTTATTTTAGAGCTTATGATATACGTTTATAAGAGCTCTAGGACAGTGAGCCATAAACTATGTACACCAATAGTCAGTTGGTTTCTTGAGTGAGATCGCGTCTTTATTCCCAATACTTTTACCATCAATACTATTGACCAATAGTTTGAGCAACAACAGCCAGAGAAGAATAATGAAAATATTTAATACCCGTTTAAGTACGCTTAGCGATACCCAAAAAGCACAATTGGTAGAACAGTATCAAGCCGATGATTACCTGCTATTGGATTTTGATACTCGTCAGCATTCCCGCTTTAGAGCCATTACTGTTTCAGGTGAGGCAGTTGGTGTTGACTTGCCTCGTACAGGTGTACTAAAAGGAAATGATGTCCTTATCAATGCAGCAGGGGAGTTGATGCAAGTCATCGCCAAGCCGCAAGCGGTGACCAAAGTGACGGCTGACGATGACTTTCTACTAATGAAAGGCGCTTATCACTTGGGCAACCGTCATGTGCCATTGATGTTTGACCACAGTTTTGATCAGGGTAATGCAGGCTATGCGTTATATTTTGAAAACGATCATGTACTTGCACAAATGTTAGAAAATCTTGGTCTACATATCGAGTCTACCTCAGTGCCATTTGAGCCTGAAACGGGCGCTTATCAAACGGGACAAGGGCATTCGCATGGTCATGCTCACTCCCATGCACATTCGCATAGTGACTCTCATAGTCATAAGAAAAGTCATAGCCATGACGAAAGCCACAGCCACGGACATCACCATAGCCATAGTCATCATGATGCGCCTGTAGGTCGTTCAAATGATGGTTAATACCAGTGCTCAGCCTACTCAGTCTACCCAACTTGGGCAGCTGTTGATGCTGGCATCTAGCAATTTGCCGATTGGTAGTTATACCTATTCGCAAGGTGTAGAGTCAGCGATCGAGTCAGGGGTTGTCTCTGATGAATCCAGTACGCTTACATTTATGCAGGACTATCTAGCGCTTGCAGTCATTGGCTATGAGTTGCCTATATTGGGTCTGATCATGTGTGCACTAAGCCAAGGTCGTGAAGCGATAGCGGCAAATCTAGCACACGACTATCACGCTGGCCTCGAGAGTAAAGAGTTTGTTCTGGAGTCGCAGCAGTTGGCACAGGCGATGGTGTCGTGGCTCAACGAAGTATTGAGTCTTGGCATACCGGCCGAAATACCTGAAGATGGATTTTTGCCGCTATTTGCACATATTGCTCAGCATTGGCAGCTGCCACTAGCGCAGTCAATGACTACTTATGGATTTGCTCAATTAGAGAACATGGTGCTCGCCGCTGTTAAGACAGTGCCGCTAGGACAAATGGCGGGTCAGCGTATTCTTTGGCAATTGCAAAGCGAATTGGGTGCTCAGGTTGATGCTCTAAGCGATGATGTGCAGCATGCCTTTGATACTTTAATTACATCGACAAACACGTCCAATACTTTAGGTAATAGTGAAGAGTCGGACTGTCAGCAGCTATGCCAAGACCTCTATGAATCGCTTAATATCTCGAATAGTTTACCCAATTTGGCTATTCTCTCGAGTATGCATGAGGAGCAATACAGTCGGTTGTTCCGCTCATAACTGTACCTTTATTTCTATTTATACTTATTAATATACAAACTGTTTTAGGAAATTAATATGTCTCTAACTCCGCTCAAATCAAAAAATTCTCACGCTGCATTAGACGTACAGACTGATAGTGATAGCCAGAAACCATCTTCTGCCTTATCGTGTTTACGCCTTGGGATTGGCGGGCCAGTTGGTAGTGGTAAGACTGCTTTGACATTAAGACTATGCCAAAACCTGCGTGATACGATCAATATGGCAGTGGTGACCAATGACATCTATACCAAAGAAGATTCAGAGTTTTTGACCCGCAATGATGCCATGCCTGCTGAGCGTATCCGCGGTGTAGAGACAGGCGGCTGTCCGCATACGGCTATTCGCGAAGATGCTTCTATTAATCTGACTGCGATTGCTGAGCTACAAGCGACTTTTGAAG
Source organism: Psychrobacter nivimaris (assembly GCF_904846365.1). GTDB lineage: Bacteria > Pseudomonadota > Gammaproteobacteria > Pseudomonadales > Moraxellaceae > Psychrobacter > Psychrobacter nivimaris_B. Next base: position 25,557 of record NZ_CAJHAL010000027.1, on the reverse strand, counting down.
GGTTGGAGTTGATTATCATTGAGTCAGGTGGCGACAATCTAGCCGCGACATTTAGCCCAGAGTTGTCTGATTTGACCTTGTACGTCATCGATGTCTCTGCAGGCGATAAGATACCTCGTAAAGGTGGCCCTGGCATCACCAAGTCTGATTTGTTGATTATCAATAAGACCGACCTTGCACCAATGGTTGGTGCTTCGCTGGAAGTGATGGAACGCGATGCCAAAAAAATGCGTGGCGACAAACCTTTTGTATTTAGCAATATGAAAACAGGCGATGGGTTAAATGAGATTATCGCCTTTATTAAAGAACATGGCATGCTTGCCTAAAGAGCAGATGAGCTTTTACCATTAAAATATAAAGAATAAGGAAAACCCGCATGACACAGTATACAAAAGGTCTTCATATCGAAAACTCTCGCTTCTCACAAGTGCTCTCAGCTCGTCATATCGTGTCTGGTTCGGCTGTGATGATGACATCGCTAATGCTGCCGTCATTGGCGCAGGCGCATTCAGGTCATATTCACTCCACTACCACGCAAGCACCGTCGTTTTTAGGTACGTTGCAAGCAGGACTGATGCATCCAGTCACTGGCCTTGATCATCTGTTTTTGGCAGTAGGCATGGGCATGTTGTTTTATGGCCTGCAAAAGCAGCGCTTAGGCATGATGTCATTGACGGCAGGGTTGTCATTAGGCGCGATATTGGGCACGGCTGGCGTGCTGATTGGCGGTATCGCATTTGCTGCATCATCTGGGCTGATTGAAGTGGCGATATCACTGTCGGTAGTCGTATTGGCTATGGTCTTGATGAGCCAGAAAAGCAGACAAGAAGCATTCTCTGCTCAGACCCATACAGCACGCACGCCAAGTATTCAGCAGTTGTCACTGTTTGGCTTTGGTGGTCTGGCAGTGTTTCATGGCATGGCACACGCGATGGAAGTACCAGCAAATGTCGGTGTGAGCGGTCAGCTGGGATTTTACGCAGGGATGATGGTCACGATGCTAGCGCTATATGCAGTTGGTACGCTGGTTAGTCAGCAGTTGCAGCAACGCTTTAGCGATAGCCTGTGGTTACAGCGCGGGCTAGTGCTGCTAGGATTGAGTGCTGTATTTGCGCCTGTTTTGGTGTAAAACGCGCTTTATATTACAAGTACGATGTTTATAGGTTCGATGTTTGTAGAGTCGATAGTTGTGGCTGATTTTATCTAGTTAACGAACGCCATAAAAAATGCGCCCCCGATCAAAAGGTCGGGGGCGCATTTTAGTTTTGATAACCGACTACAGCATATCTAAAAAGATAGCTTGTCGTATCAATTACATTGCTTGCTGCTGTTGTTGCTGAGCAGCTAGCAAGTCTTGGTAGCTAACTTCTTTGTCAGTTACTTTACCTTGAGCGATCAAGTAATCTACTACTTGGTCTTCTAGTACAACAGACTCAATGTTAGCGCGCTGCTGCTTGTCATTGGTGTAGTACTCGATCACTTCTGCTGGATCTTCGTAGTTTTCAGCGGCTTCTTTGATGAAGGTTTCAACACGCTCTTGATCTACTTCTAAGCCTTTGGTATCGATAACACGGGCAACGATGATGCCAAGACGGGCAGCACGTAGCGCTTGCTCTTCAAATAGCTCATTTGGCAGCATGTCTTTATCGAAGCTATCAGCATTTGCGCCGAACTGCTGAGAAAAACGTTGCATCATCATGTTGCGTTGACGCTCGATTTCTTGCTCTAGCATCGCGTTTGGTACGTCAAACTCGTTCTTTTCTAGCAATGCGTCAAAAGTCGCTTGCTTAACTTGGCTACGCGCAGCGTTTTTGATTTCGCGTTCCATGTTTTTGCGTACGTCTTCTTTCAATTTCTCAACGCCGCCTTCTTTCACGCCGAATAGCTCAAGGAACTCTTCGTTGATTTCAGGTAGCTTAGATTTTTCAACCAATTTTACGTTGATTTTGAACTGAGCTTCTTTACCAGCTAGGTTCTCAGCTTGGTAATCTTCTGGGAAAGTTACGTCGATAGTTTTTTCTTCGCCAGCTTTCATGCCTTTGATACCCGCTTCAAAACCTGGAATCATTTGGTTGCTACCGATAACTAGTTTGAAGTCTTCAGCAGAACCGCCTTCAAATTTTTCGCCGTCGATAGAGCCTTCAAAGTCAAAAGTCACTTGGTTGTCTTTCGCCGCCATGCCTTTTTTCTCAACGAATTCTTCACGTTGCTTTTGTAGGTTTTCGATCATGGTGTCAACGTCTTCTTCACTCACTTGTGCAGTGTGACGCTCAACTTCGATCTCATCGATACCTTGTACGTCAACTTCTGGGAAGATTTCAACAGTGGCTTGATACACCAAGAAATCGTCTTCAAGTTTTACGTCGTCGATGTTAGGCATGCCAACAGCGCGGATGTCTTCAGATTTGATCGCTTCAAATACAGTATCACGGATGACATCGTTGATAACTTCTTGTTGAATGCCAGCACCGTACTGAGAGCGGATGTGTGACATAGGGACGTTACCTTTACGGAAACCGTCAATCTTGGCAGTTTTCGCAACTTGGCGAATACGGCCTTCAACTTTGTTTTGAATTTTTTCAACAGGAACTTTAACCGTTAGCTGAGTTTCTTTATTAGATAGCTTGTTGGTTGTGACTTGTAAATCTGTAGCCATGTTAATTACACCTTTAGGATTAAGTAGTACGTTTGATTAATGAAATAGTACTTAGGGTTAAATGGTAATAGACAGACCGCGCCTCAAATTACGGGCATGTACGACGGGCTGCCGTTGAAATAAATAGGGGATAGCGATAGCGCACAACGTCAAATTCAGTGCCAGTAGCAATCGCCGCTGATACCAAAAGGTGAACCTGCTGAGGTTGTCCATGCTATCAAATATCGATAATAAACCGTTAATGCACCGCATAATAACGCTTTTTGGTGAATTATACAGCCAAATAACGGATTTCAACAAAATTTTAAAAGTAGAACAGTATAATCTATCTGTTTATTAAAGTAAAAATTATCTCTTTGACAGCATGTTTCCTTATGTTGCTTGCTCTTATATGGCTTAATTTTATATAAAAATTTAGCCAGATTCGTATTCAATAAATCAGATAACGGACAAGAAACAGCGATAAGGTTGCAAGCGCATTATGAGCATTGAGCGCGCTTACGGATAGTTATGGATAGAACAGCTACAAATACTTATAAAGGTAGCTGCGCCAATAGCTGTTGGATTGCCTGACCACGATGGCTGATGCTGTTTTTATCAGCAGCGCTTAGACTAGCCGCACTGGCTTGCAAGTCAGGTAACCAAAACAATGGATCATAGCCAAAACCGCCGTCACCATGTAGCGTATCCAAGATTTCGCCATGCCATAATCCTTGGGCGACAATCGGTAGCGGGTCATCGGCATGACGCACCATTGCCAGTACGCAAACGAACGTACCTTTGATCGGAGCATTCGGATTTGCTACGCGGATAGGCTGCAAGTCAGCGACGAGCTTGGCATTATTTTTACTATCGTTACCATGCTCACCAGCGTAGCGAGCAGAGTAGATACCTGGCGCATTACCTAGTACAGGCACGCACAGTCCCGAATCATCAGCAATTGCAGGCAGCCCACTGATACGGCTCGCATGACGGGCTTTAATAATGGCGTTTTCTATAAAGCTTAGACCATCCTCGATCGCATCTTCGATATCGAGTTGACCTTGCGGGACAATCGTCACGTCCAAGTTCGCTTCGGCAAATAGTCGTTTAAACTCAGCCAATTTGCCTTTATTGTTACTGGCCAGTACCCATTGGTTGCCAGATGTCGGATGGGTAGCAGTTAACGAGTTAACAGTGGTGCTCATAGAGTCATTCCGTTATATGAAAATGATGAAAAACTATTATTCGAGTAGGCTTTATTTATCTTTTGTAGCGCTAATCGATAAATTGTTTGTCGATTGAAGTAGTTATACTAACAATGATAACGCATGAGTTTGGAGTGAGCGCAGTTACCGCTTAATAAATAACCAATCGCTATACAGATTGTACGGGCTATAACATTTGGTAACTGATATTATTGGTCACTATTGCTATAATAGATACCAAGCTACAGTGAATTATATCTTATAGCTTGTGAATATTAAGTTAATAAAAGTCTATAAAGTCAGAGACTTGGCTTTTTGGCGAAGAATAATAGCAATAAGTAACTGCTAGGTTAATTTTGGATTCATAATGATACGTGATATTGTATTGAGCAGTACCGTGTATCAAGCAATAAAGTTCATTTCAAACAATAAACTCAGCCAATTTAGTCCGCTATTTTATAGTGTTTTTTGCGGTGTAAAAATAGCGTAAAATTCAGTTTCTATAAGCAAGTTTTTATAAACTAACGGCTAAACAGCAAGGATAAAATAATTATGTCAAACATTACTTTACCAGACCTACCATATGCAAAAGACGCACTAGAGCCACATATCAGTGCCGAAACGCTAGAGTATCATCATGACAAGCACCATGCTGCTTATGTAAACAAGCTAAAAGACATGTTGCCAGGTTCTGGTCTAGAAGACAAAACATTGCCAGAAATCATCGTAGCGACTGCTAAAGATGACAGTAAGCAAGGTATGTTCAACCAAGCAGCTCAAGTATGGAACCACACGTTCTACTGGAACTGCATGACGCCAAAGAACGGCGGCGGCGAACCTACTGGCGATCTAAAAGCAAAAATCGAAGAAGATTTCGGCAGCTACGACAAGTTCCGTGAAGAGTTCAAAAATGCAGCATTGACTCAGTTTGGTTCAGGTTGGGCATGGCTAGTCGCTGATAAAGTCGGTGGCAAATTGTCAATCGCCAAAACTGCTAATGCTGATACTCCACTTGCACATGACCAAGTAGCGGTATTGACTTGTGATGTATGGGAACACGCGTACTATGTAGATTATCGTAACCGTCGTCCTGACTATGTTGACACGTTCCTAGACAAGCTAGTGAACTGGGACTACGCAAACGCAAAATATAAAGGTCAAGATGCTGGCGTTGAAGAGTAATCTTTAACGACCAAGTATTTGATTAAAAAAAAGGACACCGCGAGGTGTCCTTTTTTTTGTGATAACTTTCTATATAGCTTTCTATTTTGATATCTGATCAACATATATCTTTAATAAAGCATTTCAATCACGCTATTAGGCAATACCGCCGTTTGCGCTGATATTTTGTCCAGTAACCCAAGCGGCTTCTTCACTGACTAAAAATGCTACCACACGAGCGATATCGACTGGTTCACCGATACGGTTAAACGGTGACATGCTAGCAAGTCTTTCTACCGTGTCATCCGCTTTACCTTGATGAAATAGCTCAGTATCAGTAGGGCCGGGAGATACTGCATTGACCGTGATGTTGCGCTCGCCAACTTCTTTGGCAAAGATTCTGGTGAGCTGATCGACCGCACCTTTGGTCGCACAGTAGGTGCCGTAACTAGGTAGTAGCATACGAGTGGTCGTACTTGAGAGGTTTACAACGCGGCCACCGTCATTGAGTTTAGTCGCAGCTTCACGCAATGTATTGAACGTGCCTTTTACATTGATAGCAAATATACGGTCAAAGTCTTCATCGGTGGTCTCGGCAATGGGTTTATTAATCATTATACCTGCGCTATTGACCAAAATATCTGGCTTACCAAACGCGCTGATAGTGGCATCAAACATTGCTTCGACTTGCTTGGTATTGCTGACATCAGCTTGAACGGCAATGGCTTCACCGCCTGCGGATTTAATCTGACTTACGATATTATTGGCTGCTGAATCATCATTTGCATAATTAATGACGGTTTTAGCCCCTGATTCTGCAAGTGATAAGGCTATCTGTGCGCCGATACCTTTTGATGAACCGGTTACAATCGCGACTTTATTTTTTAGTGTTGTCATCGATACTTTCTCCAATAGTATAAGTGAATATCAGCACGCGCATATGGCGTTTTGACTGATGTCTCTTGATTAGTAGGATATAAGTTACCAGTGTGCCAAACCAATAAATAGAGCGATTCTGTAGGCTTGTTTTTAGATAAGTTTATCTATTGTGTCTATGCGGATGTAAAGCATAGAGTTTAAGAGGTTGGCGTGGAAAGTTAGTCTTTAGCTATTGAGGGCTTGGATGATAAAAGGACACCGTGAAGCGTCCTTTTTTGGTTATTGTATGTTTTAAAACATAGCAACTCCCGTTTCAGAAAGAGATGTCAAACTCAGAAAGAGATGTCAAACTCAGAAAGAGATGTAGGATGTATTTTACTTTCAATTAGAGAAGTCAAGTCTTGTGCTTCAGTAACTAATTCTCTTAATATTTCTACCGATAATTCAATTTTATTATTTTCTTTGTCATAACCCGCTCTGTGTACGCAATGATGCCTAGTTACAACAGCTTTAAACAACCAACTAATATCGCCAAACTCACAATCTAAAACATCCTTGTACATAGGTTTTACTTTTTTGAGGTCATGAAATATTAAGTCTTTTAAGTAAGTAGCAACTGTGATTTTCAGCTTTTCCTGTTCTTCAAAAATTTCTTTAAGGGTAAATTTCATTTTTGAAAAAGTAGGGTCAGTCTCAATAAGCTTTCTAGTTAATTTTTCAGAATTAGTTACCTTCTGTATAAATGTAGAAGATAGGTAGGCTTCTATTGCAGCAACCACATGACCGTATAACATGACCAATAAGCTAAAATAAGCTTCTGAATCGATATTAGCTTCAAGAATCTTTTCAACACTTTTTATATGATTCTGAAAAATTTCGATTTGAGTTTCGCTTTGAATTAACCATGCCAATTCATCTTCATCGTAATCTGATTCTGGAAAGTAAGGCATTCCAAAACTTACATCTGTATTTCCATCACTTGTTACATAACAATCAGCTGCTGAAAAAGTATTTACTACAAGTATTTCGTGTTCTCTCTCACAAGACATACAACAAATTTCTTCATAATGTTCACTGGCGCTATCTTTGTTTTCTTCAGCCATAAAGTTAGGTGCTGGTACATAAACTGTTTCTTCTATCCGTTCACCACATTTACATGAAAACGATATATCCATTAGCATCATTTGATAGTCACTCCCCTGACAATATTTTAGTTCACGTATTTATATGACTTTATACACTATAGTTTACTAATCAAGGAAAGATTACATTATTCTGACTTGATAAAAATTCAAAGAAAATATGTATGACCTTGATTCATCTTTAGGTGATGATTTATGTAGCGATAAATTCAACTTACAACACCTCAAACCCAAACTTACCCAGCGCTTCACGCAGCATCGCAATATTATAGTAAGCGTGTGCATTGACGGTATTTTGAAAGAAAATATAGAGCGTATCAAAATGCTGTCGCTGATTGGCAATCGCTTGCGCCCAGTCTTGCATCTCTGTCTCACTATAACGATAATCATGGCGATCAGCCGCACTCATCGCATCCCACCAGTTTAGATTATTGCCGTGCATACGCAGATAGCCAGTGCGTTCAGTGAATATCAACCGTGACGGCGGTAATCCGCTGACCTTGGGGTAATCAACGCTGCACCAAATGAGCCCTTGCTGCCGAAAGCTATCGACCACTTGCGGTGTGTGCCAGCCGTTATGACGAAACTCAATAGCGAGTGGATAGTCTTGAAACCAACTGACGAGGTTCGCTAAATAGAGACGGTGCTCGCGAGTACGATCAAAGCCATGCGGAAACTGTAATAGTAAAGGCGCTAAAGCATTTGCTTCGATAAGTGGAGATAAAGCGTTTAGAAATGCCTGTGCGTGTTCGGCAGTGCCTTTACGTGCATGAGTAAAGTCTTGATGCAGTTTGACGGCGAACTTCAACTGACTGTCCGCCTGTACATAAGCTTTATCAACCATCCCAGCAAAGGCTTTCTGTCCGATGGGCGCATAGAATGTGCTGTTGATTTCTACTGCGCCGTATTGTTTGGCGTATTCACGTAAGAAATCGGTCTTTTTAGTGCCGGTGGAATACAGTGTACCGAGCAAATCGGTATCGCTATAGCCACCAGTGCCGAGGTAAATGCGCTGGGTAGGGGAACTGTCCATGTTGACCACTCACTGCCGTTTTGAATAATAAAATTTACTAAGATATCTACTTTCGACTGCTATTTGACAAGCTACTTTTTACGCGACCAGAGCCATTCAATCAGTGCTAGTAGTGCATCATTGTCTGTGCCAATATTATCTTCATTGTCGCTAAGCTCACGACTATGTAGTTCATGAGAAATGGCTGCACGTCCGTCATTAAATAGCGATTGCGCATAACTGGTGGCATTATCGACACCCATCAGTTTTACGTAGGTAGATTTGTCTAGTTTTTCATCGCTACCTGCAGGCTTACCAAGTGTATCAGTCGTCATCGTGACGTCTAGCACATCGTCTTGGACTTGAAAGGCGAGACCGATATGTTGGGCGCACTCTTGTAGTGCCATGCGCTGCGGAGCCGTTGCACCAGCACAGACACCGCCCATGAGCATCGCTGCTTCAATCAACGCGCCTGTCTTATCACGGTGGATGGCTTCCAAATCATCCTGCGCGACACTGACACTGGCTTCGGCATTAAGATCTAACATTTGACCCGACACCATGCGTCTGGCGCGCGGCGCAAATATTGCCATGAGCTGACTTGCAATATTTGTATCAAATGGCGCAAAGGTTGGCATCTCTGCGGTTAATACTTCAAAGGCTAGCGTCTGCAATACATCTCCTGCCAGCAGAGCCGTCGCTTCATCAAAGGCGATATGCGCAGTCGGTTGCCCACGGCGCAGCTCATCATCGTCCATACAGGGCAAGTCATCATGCACCAACGAATAAGTATGCAGCAGCTCTACCGCCAATGCGGCACGGCGCGACATATCATAGTCTGAGTCGTTTTCTAGTAGCGCGTCCAGCTCAGCATCGAGAGTATTGATATCGTCATTAGGCTCGTCTGTACGCGCATTATTGCTGCTATTAATACTGGCAAAAGCGCTGGCAACCATCAGTGGGCGTACCAGTTTACCTTGACCCGTCATTACGTAACGGCAGGCATCTACCAGTGGGCTAGGGAGCTTGGCATAAGCAAACAAGACCTCGATATCTTGCGCTAATTGGGCACGCACAGCACCATGGAATTGCTCAGTGCTTTGAAAAGAGACAAAGTTAGAAGGGATAACGCCAGTAGAGGTAGTGCTAGAAGTAAGGGAAACAGTCATAATCCAACCATTTATCAGGGATACAGTAAAACTTATTAGGGATAAGGAAAAAACGCTATTAGTGTAGCATGATAGGTCATATCGCTTATGTGACACACGGTATCAATTGATTATTTTTTGCATTTTTCTACCAAAGTCTATTCGAAAGTAGAGCAATCTTAGCTGCAATATAACGACAAGATTTCGTTACCGATGGATGATGTCACTCTCTGGTTGAATATGTTCTGATAAAAGAGCAAGCTAGGCTGGTACGTTAATTTTATTATAGTAGAAAAGTGGTATTGAATGCTGACACTGAATAGCTAGCACTGACCAAGTAGCATCGATCAATTGGCACTTATTAGATAGCGCCAACGGACTGTCGTTCCAAAGATGGCATTCGTTGAGCCAACAACACGAAATAAATCTAAATTAACAATTCAGTATACATTTATTCACTAAAACACTTTTAGCGTAAGGTAAATGCCTGCAAGTGATTTAAGAGTGACTTGCGAGTATGGTATTAGCTTGTGACAGTTAGGGGCATAATCCCCTACACTAATTGACGTGAAAATGGTCTGATGGTGGCCCTACTGGGTTTTTTCTCAGGATGTTCAATCGTCGATACCGAGTATTAGACCAAGTCTCAGTCAATATTTTGAACATCAGTACCTGCAACAGCAGTATATAAATGAAGCGTCATATGATGTCATGCAAGAGACGCAAAATACGTGCATCATGATGAACGCTGGATAATAAAGACATCTTCACTTGTGAGCTAGTTATATGTTTGTCTTTATAACATGACAAGCGCACAGTGCTATTACCCATTTTACTAACAGTAACTGGCTATTTATTTTAATTCAAAACGTAGCTTTCGTTATATAGAAAGGAGTTTCAAATGGTATACCAAGGAAATCGCATCACGGTGACAATGCTAGAGGATGGCATCGCCAACATGCAGTACAACGCCGAAAATGAGAGCGTGAACAAATTTGATGCCGAAACTAACAAACAGTTTGGTGAAGCAGTTAGTGCGTTAGAAAAAGCCGACAACGTAAAAGGTCTTATCGTTACTTCAGCCAAAGGCGTGTTTATCGCTGGTGCTGATATTACAGAATTCGTCGGTTCTTTCAAAAAATCAGAAAGCGAGATCAAAGATTGGGTCGTTCATGTTAATGACGCTTTCAATCGTTTTGAAGACCTGCCATTCCCGAAAGTTGCGGCTATCAATGGCGCGGCAATGGGCGGCGGTTGTGAAATGACTTTGGTTTGTGAATACCGTGTCATGAGTGACAAAGCGATCATCGGTTTGCCAGAAACTCAGCTAGGTATCTTCCCAGGTTTCGGCGGGACAGTTCGTAGTACGCGTATCATCGGTATCGATAACGCACTTGAGCTGATCGCGACTGGTAGCCCAAAGAAAGCATTGGCAGCATTGAAACTAGGCTTGGTTGATGCGACTGTACCTGCTGATGACTTACAAGATGCCGCAATTGATCTAGTCAAAAAATGTATCTCAGGTGAGCTTGATTGGAAAGCAAAACGTGAAGAAAAACTGGCTCCAGTTAAGCTAAACCAGCTTGAGCAAGCAATGGCGTTCAACAGTGCCAAAGGTGCTATTTTCGCTAAAGCCAATCCTAAGCAATATCCAGCGCCAGCAATCGCTATCGAAACGATTGAAAAGCACGTTAATTTATCACGTGACAAAGCAATCGAAGTAGAAGCTGCTGGTTTTGCAAAAGCCGCTAAAACCCCACAAGCAGAGAGCTTGGTTGGTCTATTCTTAAATGATCAGCTAGTCAAAAAACTGGCCAAAAAACACAGCAAGCAAGCACACGACATCAGCGAAGCTGCTGTACTAGGCGCTGGTATCATGGGTGGCGGTATTGCTTATCAAGCAGCCAGCAAAGGCTTGCCAATCATCATGAAAGATATCAAGTCTGAGCAATTAGACCTTGGTATGGGTGAAGCGAGCAAATTGCTTGGCAAAATGGTAGAACGCGGCAAGATGACCCCAGCAAAAATGGGTGAAACATTAAGCCGTATCCGTCCTACTTTGAACTACGGTGATTTTGCTGAGACTGATATCGTAATCGAAGCTGTCGTAGAAAATCCAAACGTGAAGCGCGCGGTACTAAAAGAAGTAGAAGGTCTCGTAAAAGACGATTGTATCCTAGCATCAAACACGTCGACTATCTCTATTACGTTCCTAGCAGAAGCGCTTGAGCGTCCAGAAAACTTCGTTGGTATGCATTTCTTCAACCCAGTACATCGTATGCCACTCGTCGAAGTTATCCGCGGTGAGAAATCATCTGAAGAAGCTATCGCGACTACTGTTGCACTTGCTTCTAAAATGGGCAAAGTGCCTGTAGTAGTTAACGACTGCCCAGGTTTCCTCGTAAACCGTGTATTGTTCCCATACTTTGGCGCGTTTGACTTGCTACTTAAGCAAGGTGCTGACTTTGCTCATGTCGATAAAGTTATGGAAAAATTCGGTTGGCCAATGGGCCCTGCATACCTAATCGACGTGGTCGGTCTAGATACAGGTGTACATGGCGCAGCAGTGATGGCTGATGGTTTCCCTGATCGCATGAAGCCTGATTATAAAGGTGCTATCCAGCATCTATATGACAATGAGCGTCTAGGTCAGAAAAACGGTATCGGTTTCTATAAGTACGAAATGGACAAGCGCGGCAAGCCAAAGAAAGTTGCTGATGAAGCCACTTACGAGCTGCTAAAAACCACAACTGACAGCGAAAAGCAAACGTTTGATGATCAAGCAATCATTGATCGCACTATGATTGCCTTCTGCAACGAAACGGTTCGCTGCCTAGAAGATAACATCGTAAGTACCCCAAGCGAGGCCGACATGGCGATGATTATGGGCGTAGGTTTCCCTCCATTCCGTGGTGGTCCTTGCCGTTATGTCGACCAAATGGGTCTAGATAACTACTTGGCACTATGTGAAAAATACGCACATCTTGGCAAAGCTTATGAAGCGCCACAAAAGATTCGCGACATGGCAGCCGCAGGCGAGACTTTTTACGCAACAGCGTAATAGTCAGTCATTACTAGGATGAAGTGCAGTACGTTTGCTATTTTGCATAAAAGCAATTGAGACATGAATCGTCTCCAATAGCGAACGTACGATTATAGTTGGTTCGGTTTAAGGCTAGTACGAGTAAATCAAGCGCAAATGTACCTATTGTACTTTGAGCGAGATTGACGAGGTAATAGGCGTAAATTGGGCTGACTACACTGACAATAAAAATTGAAAAGGAATATGGTATGACAACTTTAAGTCCAAAAGATGTGGTCATCGTAGATGGCGTACGCTCGGCAATGGGCAAAACCAAAAACGGTATGTTCCGTCATGTACGTGCTGACAGCATGTCAGCGGAACTAGTACGTGCGCTAGTAGAACGTAATGACTTTGATACCAATGATATCGAAGACATTATCTGGGGTTGTGTAAACCAGACACTAGAGCAAGGCTTGAACATCGGTCGTAACATCGGTTTGCTAGCTGGTATCCCAAAGACTGCTGGTGGCCAAACGGTTAACCGTCTATGTGGTTCTTCTATGCAGGCACTACATACTGCTGCTGCACAAATCATGACCAACCAAGGTGATGTATTCATCATCGGTGGTGTTGAGCACATGGGTCACGTTGGCATGATGCACGGTGTTGATTTGAACCCTGCTGCTTCTAAGCATTATGCAAAAGCGTCAAACATGATGGGCTTGACTGCTGAAATGTTAGGTCGTATGAACAATATCACGCGCGAAGAGCAAGACGCGTTTGGTCTTGAGTCACATCGCCGTGCATGGGCTGCAACCACTGAAGGTCGTTTCGACAATGAAATCATCGGTATCGAAGGTCATGATGCTGCTGGTCGTCTGCAACTATGTACGGTTGATGAAGTGATTCGTCCAGACGCAACGATGGAGCAAATGCAAAAGCTACGTCCAGCGTTTGATCCAAAAGGCGGTACAGTAACAGCAGCAACCTCATCTGCATTATCTGACGGTGCGTCAGCGATGCTAGTAATGAGCGCACAAAAAGCCAAAGATCTAGGTCTAAAGCCACGTGCTCGTATTCGTAGTATGGCTGTGGCTGGTTGTGATGCCGCTATCATGGGTTATGGTCCTGTACCTGCGACCCAAAAAGCATTGAAGCGTGCTGGCATGAGCATCGATGACATGCAAACCATCGAGCTAAACGAAGCATTTGCTGCTCAAGGTCTATCGGTATTAAAAGGTCTGAACCTATCTGACAAGCAAGACATCGTTAACATCAACGGTGGTGCCATTGCTCTAGGTCATCCACTAGGATGTTCGGGCGCTCGTATCACAGTGACATTGCTAAACGCAATGGAGCAGTCAGATACTGAAATCGGTCTAGCGACAATGTGTATTGGTCTTGGCCAAGGTATTGCTACTATTATCGAGCGTGTTTAATCTTATTTATATAAACAAGATTATTTGAACACTTAATAAATAGCTACTCGCTAATAAAAACCTCTAGTCATAACGGCTGGAGGTTTTTTTATAGGTTAAATTAATGGTTGGTAAGCTAATAAAACACAGAGTCGAAAAACACAGTATTACAGCGATTAAAAATTATCTCCATTGACGCATTCATGAAACTATGACTAAATAAGAGAAAGATGAACCATGGCACTGTTTATGATAATTCTAAAATAGTTTTTAGTTGCAACTGTCAGCCGTACAAGGAGTGTACTATGTCTACTATGATTAATGATCGCACCTATCGAATCGCTCGTGAGAATACCCAAGCAATGATTGTCGATGTGCAAGAGCGCTTAACGCCGCATATCTATGACCACGAAAATATCGTCAAAAAAACCGTTACCTTGATTAAAGGGCTGCAAGCGCTCAATATTCCAATCATGCTCAATGAACAATATAAAAAAGGCTTGGGCGATACCTTGCCAGAGCTGCGCGACATACTCGAAGGAGACAATGCCAAGAGCTTTGAAAAGGTTACCTTTAGTGCCTGCGACAACAATGATTCATGGCACCATCTAGCGCAGCAAAACCGTAGTACCGTGTTGCTTTTTGGTGCTGAAGCTCATGTCTGTATTATGCAAACGGCACTAGATTTATTGGATAATGGTATGCAGCCTGTCATTATTGGGGATGCAGTGGGTTCTCGTTTTCCTTATGACAAAAAGCAAGCAATTCGCCGTATTCGCCGTGCAGGTGGGGTGATTAGTACCGTTGAATCAATCTTATTTGAGCTGTGCCGTAGCAGTGAAGATCCTGCATTTAAAACCATTATTAATTTGATTAAGTAGGTGGTTAATATTTAGGTGCTTAAGGACTTGGATAAATAGGGACTCAATTTGACCATTTATTTTCTAATTTATAATAGATAGCGCTTGGTAAAATAAGCGCTATTTTTTTGATAACGGTAATAGTCTTTTAACCATTGCTAGATATCAAACTAACTACAATACCTTATACCTTTAGCAATGAAACTTAAAATCGCCAGAACTTATCAACATTAAAAATCAATAACTAGAGAAAACCAGAGAAAAACTAATGCCGCAAGTCAGCTCTATATCACTCACTCATTCCGAATCTACTTCACATATCGACATCGACGATGTCACTCATTTCTTATTAGAGTTAGATGCGCTCAAACGCGTGAATCGCCGCAGCTATGTGACACAGACTACTCGTAAAGAAAACTCTGCCGAACACTCTTGGCATCTAGCAATGGCCTGTTGGTCGATTGCTGAATTATTTGCACTAGATGTCAATCATGAAAAGTTGCTGAAGATGGCACTGGTTCATGATTTGGGTGAAATTGATGCTGGCGATACTTTTTTGTATGCCGTTACGCGTACTGATGCACACGTCGAAGAGCGTGCAGGCATTGCCAGATTGCAACGTGAGCGAGGCAATGGCATTAGTGATTTAAGCGAGGTTTGGGAAGCGCAAGAAACAGGAAGTAGCAAAGAGAGCCAGTTGCTCAGAGTAGTTGATCGCTTATTGCCATTTCTACTCAATCTAAATACCAACGGTAAAACGTGGATTGAACTTGGTGTTACGCGCTCGCAGGTGGCGGGTGCGCATGCATTTATCGAAGACAGTTTTCCTCCTATTCATGATTGGCTCTCACATAATATTGCATACGCAACTCAGCAAGGCTGGCTGATTGATGCGTAAATCTGCATAAATAACAGGCATAAAAAAAGCCCAATTAAGCTTTATGATTCACGCTTAACTGGGCTGATATTTTCAGTACTCTTATACAGGCGTGTTATTGAGCGTTCGCCATTCCTAGCAATTGACCCATTTGCACGACGCTATTGGCTTGCATACTATCTAGCCAGTCAGCCTTCGCTGCTTTTGGTAATACCACGATAGCCGTTGAGCCTAGATAGAAGCGTCCAAGCTCTTCGCCTGCTGCAAACTGCATGTCATGATCAGACTCGAATATGTCGTCAGTACGAGCAATCTTGCCAGTGGCGACAGTTTCAATACCAGCGACGATCATAGCACCAACCATCACGACAGCTGCTTTGCCGTACTTGGTATCGAACATACAGACCAGACGCTCATTACGCGCAAACAAGTCTGGCACGTTAGCCGCCGTAGTATTGTTGACCGAAAACAGGGTGCCAGGTACATAGCGAGTCTTGGTCAATGTGCCAGTAAACGGCATATGCACACGGTGATAATTGCTAGGTGCTAAGTAGATAGTTGCAAAACTACCATCAGCAAAATAACTGCCATCTTCACTATCAGCAAGCAATTGGCCGACATCATAGTGACGACCTTTTGCCTGTAGCAGTTTGTGATCTTCGATTTGTCCTAGCTGAGAGATAATACCGTCCGCAGGGCTCACGATACCATTTGCAGTAGCGTCGATGGTACGAGCGTCTTCTTTTAACTCGCGGGTAAAAAAGTCATTAAAACTTTCATAAGCGTTGAGGCTTTGGCGTTCGTACTCGTCTAAGCTGATATTATAAGCTTTGGCAAAGCTACGGATAAAGGTGCGTTTGACATAAGGGTGGCGACTGGCGGCCAAACGTCCAGCGACTTTACTGAGCTTTTGCTGCGGCACAAGCTGTTGTAAGGTGGTAAATACATTCATAATAAGGCTACCAAAATAAGGTGTAATGTAATAGGGGCGTGTTGAAAATTCGACCATGGCACTGACAGTGGCTAAAATTGCGCCATACTACGTTGTAAATCTAGATAAGGCATGAGCATTATCTAGATTTACGCCTTGTCTGGAACAGTTTTAACGATCCGCAGCACCTATTTGTGAATATCAAACACGCCCTAATAATAGTTAAGTTAATGACGGTATTTTATCATGGACAGCATATTATTGTATGGCCATAATCTGTTAAGGAATCAGTAAATGAAAGCACTCATACAACGGGTGAAGCAGGCTAGTGTGGTCGTCGATCAGCAGTGTATTGGCGAGATTGGGCATGGGGTATTGGCATATATTGGCTTAGGGCACGAAGACGATTTCGCCGCTGCCCAGCGTATGCTTGACAAAATACTGACCTATCGCATTTTTGAAAATGACGATGATCCTGCCAAGTTTGGTAAACTGGATAAAAACGTCCAACAGGTCGGTGGTGGGCTATTATTAGTTTCACAATTTACCTTAATGGCAAAAACAGACAAAGGTCGTCGACCAGACTTTGGTGGTGCGATGGTACCTGCTGCGGCACAAGCATTATTTGAAAAACTGGTCGACTATGCCAAAACTAAGCACTCAAATGTGGCAACTGGTCAGTTTGGTGCGGATATGCAAGTGTCGAGCGTCAATGATGGGCCGCTCAATTTTTTACTAGAGATCTGATTTTAGAGTGTCATCAAGCTGTCATAATTAATCCGTTTAATAGGTAGAGACTGGTGAGTATATATCGCCTTTTTACATGCTAGATTTTGTCCGCTAACACGAGAATGTCCTATGTATAATGAGCAAATTTTGATTGTTGAAGATGAGCCTGCGATTCGTGAAATGGTTGTCATGACGCTAGAAATGGCTGGGTTTGATAGCTTGCAAGCGGCTGACGTGTCAGAGGCGCATCAGCAAGTGGTCGATCATAGACCATCACTGATACTGTTAGACTGGATGTTGCCGGGTGACAAGAGCGGTGTGGATTTTTGTCGTATGCTCAAAAACGATGAGCTGCTCTCTGAAATACCAGTCATTATGCTAACAGCAAAAAGTGAAGAAGACAGTAAGGTGCATGGTCTTGATGCAGGTGCAGATGATTATATGACCAAGCCTTTTTCGACTCGTGAACTGATTTCTAGAATCAAAGCCGTACTACGCCGCAGTAGTGCGATGAGCAGCGACAAACCTATCGAAATTGGACAGTTAAGTTTAGATACCAAGAGTCAGCGCGTGACAGCTGCAGGTAAAATCGTTGATGTTGGGCCCACAGAGTACCGTCTATTGGCATTTTTTATGAGTCATCCTGAGCGCGCCTATACACGAACGCAGCTACTCGATCAGGTATGGGGCGGCAATGTATATATCGAAGACCGAACCATCGATGTACATATCAAACGTCTACGTAAATTACTGCGACCTTATGACTGTGATACATTAATACAGACGGTACGTGGAACAGGCTACCGATTTTCTAGCCTGATTGAGCCAAGTTAATCTTGTACAAATAATGCCGCAGCGATATAAAGGCCGCGGATAGTGGTAAGGATAAAAAATGGACAAGATAGCGCCAGCACAACGTGAGCAATCAGCTCTATTAGAGCAAATATCTACTCAAAGTACAGCTGAGCAACTCAAAAAAATCGGCAGTGCACTACGAGCCCTGCGCGATGCAGTGATTTTGCTCAACAACAATGACGGTCTAGAATGGTGGAATCAGGCGGCACAAGACTTATTGCTGCTACAGCCAGAAGATAAAGGTCAGAACATCTTTGACTTTATTACTGTACCTGAGTTCCGCCAGTACTATGAAGGTACAACGATACCTAACGATGGCGTCCATATAGAATCATGGCGAGATCCTAGTCGCTACTTAAAGTGTGAATTGACCCCTTTCGGTGATGAAAAACTGCTGTTTGTATATGATGTGACCCGCTTGCGGCACTTAGAGCAAATGCGTCAGGATTTTGTGGCGAATGTCTCGCATGAGCTTAGAACACCATTGACGGTAATGATGGGCTATCTAGAGAATTTCTCCGATCAGCCAGATATGCCGCCGCAATGGCGTCGCGGTTTTGAGCTGATGACCCAGCAAACTGCCCGTATGAACAGAATCGTGAACGACTTACTGCTACTGTCTAAGATTGAAATCGAAGAGTCACACGAACTGCACTACATAGATATGACTAAGCTACTGACTAATATCTACGACGATGCACAGGCCTACAACCAAGCGTACAAACACATCATTCATTTGCATATAGATACGTATGATGGGCTGTACGGGTCAGAGATGTACTTGAATAGTGCGCTATCCAATTTGGTAATCAATGCAATCAAATATACGCCAAAGGGTGGCAATATCACTATCAGCTGGACAAGGACGTCTGATGGCTGCCGTTTCGCGGTCGAAGATGATGGGATAGGTATTGCGTCAGAGCATATCGCCCGTTTAACAGAGCGTTTCTATCGTATTGACAAAGGTCGTAGCCGTGCGACAGGTGGTACGGGGTTGGGATTAGCGATTGTAAAACACGTACTGCACCAACACGAAGCGCAGTTGCAAATCGATTCAGTAGAAGGGGAAGGATCGACATTTAGTGTGGTATTCCCTTCAAATTATGTCAGATCCTTCACAGCTAATTAATATGATTTAGGGGCTGTATTAACGACAGTTTTTCGGCTTCTGTTTTTGATTAATCTAAACCTAGCACGACTTTAAATCAGGATAACGACATACTTTTCTATATTCGTTAATCCTTTTGCAAAAGCGGATAAGGGTTGACCGCACTGCCATTAATATAGATACCATAATGTACATGTGTCGGTGTCCCTTTTGCATTACCGCTATCGCCCACATAACCTATCACATCGCCCTGATTGACCCAGTCATTGGGAGAGATGTCAGCATAGTCTTCTAGATGAGCGTAGTAATGTCCTGCGCCACCAGGCCCTACCACCACGACTACGCGCCCACCCAATGTGTTCTCACCAACTTTGCTTACTACGCCTTGCGTGGTCGACTGCACGGGAGTATTACGCGGCGCAAAGATATCGATGCCTTCGTGGGAGCGGCCTTGACTACGTGCAGCACCCCAAGTGTCTGTTAGGTTTCGTTCTGGTAGTGGACTGGGCAAGCTATTTTCAGTCGGCAGTTCTTGTTGCAATAGACTCAATTGCTGCCATTTGGCAACCACAAATGATTGCGTTTGTTGACTGATACTGGGTAGCAGTTTATCAAAGACAAATAACAGTGCTAGTAATACGATAGCCTTAATCAGTAGGCTTATTAAACGACTAAAAAAAGAAGGTCTGGGAGGCTGGTTGTTTCCATCTGCTAGCATTGATGTCTCATATATATTTTATGTCAATTGAGTTTTTATTATAAAAGCTTCGTCTGATAACGTATGTATCGCATTGTTATCTATCGTTTTTACCCCCATAGTTATTCTTATGGTTAAGGATATAGACAGCAAATACAGTTTTATCTACTTAACATTTCTGCTGAGCATAGACAGTTGCTACTGATGGTTAATACTTTATGAATGATGCTTTTAAGCCTGCTGATATTTCTACCACGCGCGAAACAGCGCTGGTTATCGATACCGAAACAGATCAGGGCAGCGATCCCAGACCTATCCAAGTTGCTACTATCAATGTAGCAACTGGTTTTGAGTGGATGAAATACTTTAATAGTGGTCGAACTATTTCACCCATTGTCATAAAGGTGCATGGTATTACTGATGATGATGTGGCTGGACTTGAGCGCTTTGAGTTGGAGCAGTTTGAATTGCCAGAATACTTGATTGGTCATAACGTACGTTTTGATTGGCGAGTGATTGGCAGTCCTTCTGCTAAGCTGATTTGTACGGTGAGACTTGCGCGGGCAGCCTTTCCAGAATGGCGTGCTTACGGTCAGTCTAAGTGTATCGAGCAGTTATTGGGCAAGGGTGAGGCGAGTGCAATGACGATTGCCGCTCATGATGCGCTTGGCGATGCTCGGATGTGCTATCTGCTGTATCAAGCATGCTGCGAGCGTCTAGAAATTGCGCCGACAGATTTTGCAGCGGCACATGCTATCTCCAATAAGGCGACTCCTGTGAGCAAGATGCCGTTTGGCAAGCATAAAGGCAAACCGATCAAAGATGTGCCTATCAGCTATGTTAAATGGATGATAGGCAATATTCATAATATGCAGCCATCCCTGTATTCGGCGTTGACTAAACGCTTACAACTGAATGAAGCAGAAAACCCAAAAAAGTAATCTAAAGTATTATGGGTCTGCTATGTAAGGTGCGACATGGCTCTAAGCTTATGATTGGTCGTGCAACCATGTCACCGCCATTTGCCATAGCTGCGGTGCTTTGATATTGGTCTTACTGCTAAAATAGCGCATATGACCGATATGATTTAGTCCAAAATCTTCAGGGTCTAAGAATCGCTTTTCTACAGGCATTTTTGTAAATACCCTTATCATATCGTCCATGTTTTCACTGTTGGCGATATCGTCATCGCTAAAGCCAAGCCATAGTGCTGGCATGCTGAGTTCATCGTAGAAATGCGTATGTATGCTTTTGCCAAATGCGGTTTTGATATAGCCCGCACCATTGCACCATTCACGCCATTGACGAGCCACACCGCGTGGCAGCGGCTCACCCATACCGATTTTGTCTGACGGCGTATAGCCTAGTGTTAAATTAGTGAATGGAATAAACGCATCCATAAAGCCCATGGCTTTGAGCTTATATGGCATGCCCATGTTTTTGATACGCCCTGACGAGCAAGCGACATTGAACACTGAGCCAATCGCCTGATAATTAGGCATCAAGCCGATGAGCTGACCGCCTGCGCTATGACCGATAAGATGATAAGAGGCATCAGGAAACTCATCTTGTAAGGCATCAAGTACAGCTGGCATGTCGTGGCGACCCCAACTGATCAAGGAAGCGCTACATTTTGCCAGATCGGTCGATAGTGACTCACCGATTCCTTCGTTATCAAAGGTCAGCACCCCAAAGCCGCTTTCTGCTAGATAGGTCGCAAAATTATGATAAAAGTGACGCTTAATACCTGTGGCAGGTGCCATCATGATTGCTTTTTTTGTTGCATCTTTAGGGCGGTAGACAGTGGCTGCCAATGCTTGGTTGCGATCGGTCATGATGCTTAATGAGTAAGTATCAATATTGCTCGCGTCATTCGTATTGCTTTTACTAGTGAGATTGCTATTAACCACAGAGCTTGATGGCTCGGCGGTAGGAGAGGCGTTATGATTATCCATGGGTATACCTTAGTATTTTTATTAGTAGATAACGAATATCGGGCTATGATGAACAATAAATGCGCATCTTGAAAGTGTAGTCGTTGCGTAGTGATAAATCGTTGTGACTATGTGGTAGCATTGCTTATGTTAAGATAAATGCTGGCAAGACAGTTGCTCAAATATGACTTCCAAGTTTTATATAGCTTGGTTGAGTTTGTCTTATGAATCATGTGCATGACAATATAAATGATAGGTATCGGTATGCAGCCTTCACTAATAACAAGCACTCAATAAAAACTGACAGGTAATTAAGGAAGCTATATGCAAATGAAAATCAACGATGATACTTATGATGTAATCACAAGCAAAGACATTACAAATATCGAAAAAGCAGTTGACAAGTCTGCCCTATCAATGCCGCTCGTGGCTGTGTATTGCGGTTCACGCTTGGGCAATGGTGACGTGTATGAACAGGCGGCACGTGAGCTTGGCAGTGCATTAGCAAATAATGGCATGGGACTAGTATATGGTGGCGCTAGTATCGGTCTAATGGGTGCAGTTGCGGATGAAGTAATTAATGGCGGCGCGCAAGCAGTGGGCGTGATTCCAACCTTTATGCTCAAGCACGAAATCGCTCATGAGCAGCTGACTCGCTTGCATTTGACTGACACTATGCACACGCGTAAGACTGTTATGGCAGAGTATGCCGATGCCTTTATCACGCTACCAGGCGGGTTAGGAACATTAGAAGAGATTATGGAAATCGCCACGTGGCGTCAATTGTACCAGCACGAAAAACCAATGATCATTCTGAATATCAATGGTTTTTATGACCGTATGATTGAGCATTTAAAATATACCACTGAGCAAGGCTTTATGAAGCAGGAAGATTTAGATCGTCTAGTGGTGTGCAATACCATCAGCGAAGCGATCGATATGCTACAGACAGTAGTGACCATAGATGATGCTGTGGATACAGAGAAAATGGCAGGTAGTAATAGTTAAGCCATATAGTTATTAATACACAGAAAGTACTTAAATATTAAAAGCTATTGCAAAAAAGGAGCAGACAACCAAATCTCGGTTATCTGCTCCTTTTTTATGTCTACTAAAAAATCATCAACGAATCATGTCTGTTAGGCATCAACAGGCGTGAGATCGTCCAATGCTACTTCACGAATACTATGATTAACGTGAGCCATCGCTATCGGGAATCCACGCTGCTCAGCGAGCTCACGTGCAACCTCATCGACAGCGAGGCTATCGTTATGGACAAGGTACGACCATTCATGAGCATAGCGACTACGATTCAGAGGTGTATCGTTCTCTATCAAGCCTAGATCTGTCAGCTCATTAACTATTTGATCAGCGGCAATCAAGGTCGAGGATGCTTTGACGTTTTCTGCACGGGCATAGCGTATATTAGAGTACAAGCTAACGTCTGCAACTCGCAGCGTATCATCCTGCCCGGGAATCTGCTGCCCACCATATAGCGCGTTACCAACAGTACGTGCGCTGTTGAATGTCGGTACAAACTCCGCCACATACTCAATCGCTTGCTGACTACGTGCCTGTAGGGGTGCTTTATCCCAACCATCTTCAATATAGTGCACATATTGCTGTGGCAGTTTGGGCTGCGCACTGTCTTCACTTGATGCGACAAGACCATCATCAAACAAAGTAATGGCTTTACTCATACCATGAATCTGAAAATATCCACCAGGGTAGGGAGTAAGCTGCGCCATGCCTTCTGGCGTGCCTCGTTGACCATAGACAATAATCTCTGGTATCTGTCCACCAGCATCGCCCCAGTAGGTCACATAAGACGATTTAAACTCGACCATACGCGTGACTTCGACACCAACCATATCGTCGATGACACCTGTACGGAATCCGCAAGCATTGACTAGATAATCAACCTCGATAGACTCAGGCTGAGAGGCGTGTTCTTGACTATGAATCTGTTGATAGTCGATACGCCATTTGGTGACATGATGGTCAGCGTTGGTACAGTTCTCACAATCTACCGGTACAACTTTTTGCACAGCAGTTTCAGTAAACACGTGCGCATTGTCGTACTCTTCAAGTGCAAGTTTGGCAGAAGCGGCTAAACGAAAAATATTCCAACCATATTCTTGAACAACAATTAATGGAAATTTAACTTTGTTCAAATCCAAGTATCTAGCGACTGGAATCATCCACTCATCAACTGTACTTGGTACAGCGACTTGCTCACGTTCAGAGAGCTCAATCAGTTGCTCATGGCTATAAAGCTGATAATAATCTTCAGGCTCGCCCAATACTTTATTATTAGCATCTTGCTCGATCAGCTCTCGATAAGCATCGGTCAAAATATCTAAACGCGGCAGTAAGTCTTCAGGAAATCCTTCGTCACGTGTCGGTACGGCAAACACAGTAGGACGAACGTCAATAGTGTGCGGATACAAACGCAAAATATCGATACATTGCTTAAGCAGCGCTACGCAATCTTCGTCCGGTATTTCACGGTACAAGTTACCACCTGCATGCAAATGACACATAGGTGGTCCATCAATGAGTGATTTTTTCTTCTCAAATAAGTAGGTCTCTAATCCTAACGCAGCAAGACGAATCGCAATCGTAGATCCCGCAGTACCGCCGCCCAAAATGCCAACACGCTTTTTAGGTTGAATGTTTTTTGCCCCGTAAGATAACACCTCAGAATGAGCGTCACGATTAAAGGATTGAGCGTAGTTTTTATCAAAAGACTGAGTCATTGTCGTCGTTGTATCCTTAATAGCATCTGTATTAGCCCGTGCTCGGTATATTTATTCAATGTTCTATATTTCTTGATATGAGTGCGAAGGTAATTAAGTTCAACACACAAATCTGAACTTCAATAGTCATCTTTTCTATTGTTTAGCCATTCTTCATCTCTATAGGTTTATTTTACGAAGAACTACAGACAATATGATGGGAAATACGTAAGAAGATGCATGAGTTTTGTCAACGAGTCGCTATATGTGTGAAGTTTTTCAGATGAATGAGTCTGTTTAAAAATAGAGTAAACGAGAGAGGTGGCAAACTTGTGAAATCGACAATAAGCTCGTTTTATTGTTTTGTAAAATTCGACCACTTTTGTAAGTGTGTATATTGGTAGCCAAGATAACTTGAAAGCATATGCTATATTTATTTTGCTTAACAAGAAGTGTAGGTTATGTTTTGATGACTGTTCAAAATTACAAATATCAGAATTAACAAAAGGGACAGTCGACAAAGTAAACGATAACAAGCTTATCGCTATAAAAAACACGATTAAAATTACAAGGAAGTTATGATGAAAAATATGATGATGTTATCGGCACTAACAGGTGTATTAACACTAACTGGCTGTACTACTTTAAAAAACGTAGTCGGTAACGATATGTCAGGTACGCATGAAGTACAGGCAATGAGCAATAACACAGCACCAGTTACTAGCAAGAATGGGGTGTTGGTAGATGCTACCAACCATATGACGTTATATACGTTTGATAAAGACTCTATGAATAAGTCAGATTGCGGTGCAGCTTGCCAAGTTGTTTGGCCAATTTTCAAAGCACCCAGTGATGCCAAAGCCTCAGGTCAGTTCGCTGCCTTTAAGCGTGAAGATGGTAAATATCAATGGGCAATGAACGGTAAGCCTTTATACTTCTATGCTAACGATACAAAAGTTGGTGACAAAGACGGTGATGATAAACTTGGCGTTTGGCATGTTATCCCAAGCAAATAGTATGCATTAGATATAAACTGACTCGAAAACGTTAACGCAAAAAAGCGGCCCGTCCTCTGGGAGTTTCCTAAAAACTGTGTAACTGCTTATAATCCACTAACAGGAGAATAAGCAATGACTACTCAATCTGACATTAAAAAATTGGCCGAGCAAATGGCTGGTAGCATGAAAAGCTTTGATGACA
>NZ_CAJHAL010000026.1:0-52529 GCF_904846365.1 Psychrobacter nivimaris | reverse complement strand
CCAAAAAGTGGTCGATGCCAATCCGTAACTGGACGTCTGCTCTGAATCGTTTTATGATTATGTTTGATGACCGTATCAGCAAGCATTTAATCTAAACGGCAGTTACACAGAATTCGGGATGGTCTCGCATGGAAATACTCGAAATCAGACCAGTTTTCCAGATCATCAATAGTCAACTCAAAAACAGGACCTTTTTTGCTGCCGTCATATTCATTTGAGTACATTCTGCCGCGACATAGAGCAGGCGCAGTGCTAAATTTTATATTTTTCCAACTGTTTTCGTTTCTGCTGTTGATATAGTTTACCGTTACTAACCAATCCTTGTAACCGTCGCCCCTCGATAGAGAGCCTATATTAGTCAAAAGCACATCACTAGGTAGGCCCACTATTTCCATAATTTAAATTCCAATTTTCTGTTTCGATTAAACGGCTTATTGATCTTTGAAAACGGTTAGCTTCTAAAGTTAACCTTTGCTCACTTAATCCAGCCTCACGTAGTATTATCCAATCTGATAGTGATATACCTTGAGAAATTCTCGATATGTATACTCGAGTTAGTCGTCTAATTTGATAGTCGCTTACACTCTCACTATATCTAGATAGAAAGCTAGAAACTAAAGGCAGTTTTTTCAAATTCTTCTCGACTGTCGAAGAGGTCTTAGATTGCTTCAACCACCAGTTACTTGATCTTCTAGGGCTATCTAGATCCCATGTTAGGGTGTTTTTAATGCTTATTAGCTGCCTTACACATAATCTATCACGCTTGCTCCAGTCATGTTTAAGGCCGTTTTCAATATGCCTGCTATGATGAGATTTGTTGTAAGAAAGCAGCCATGTTTTATCATGACGGTAGAGCCAAGCATATAACCCACCATCTTCTTGCCGAGCTTGCTTGATGCTTTTCTGACACTCTACTACTAAGCTTTGCCATTGGTCGCGTTTAAGTTGGATGTTTAAAGTAGACTTTCCGCTAGATTTTAGTACTTCATCTTCTTTTTTTATATTCAGCGCACTTACATGCGAAATAATATTTTTAAAATCCCAGTTCTTGCTAATAAATGCTTCAATGACAATAAGATGCTGAAGGTAGCTGAAGCTTTTTCTGTGTTTACGGAATATTGAACGTAACCAGCTATTATCTGCATCTAAATCATGCAAGTTGAATCGACGTAGACTATTGATACTCCATCTATCTAGCAACTTAGTTGCGATACTATCAAAGTTGATATGCCCCGAGCCTCTATTGCAATTAGCCGACAAGGCTAAATTTTTGTAAAACAGCGACCATTGCTCATAGCTAGGAGATGGTGAAGGCGGTAAGGTTAACAACTCTAGGGCTTTATGGGTGACAAAAATATCTGTTTCGGATGCATGCGTTTGAACGATGGGAGTATTATCTTCAAAACTGGCTGAAACATATGTATGTCGTGTACTAGGACGAAAATCAAGCTCAGACTCTATTAGAGTGCCATGTTCAAGGCAGCAATTCACTCCCTGTATTTGCCACAATCTTGACCAGAAACACTCACCTAAAACTTCTAGCTGTTTTTTAAAACAAGAAGGGCAGTAACGTACTTTTTTAGGTGCAGGTACTCTGGAGGCGTTTAGCCCTACTGCTAGATGTACGGAACCGCGTGACTCTTCTTTCATCCATGCTAAGCACTGTCTACGTCTATCTTCAGGAATAAATGTTGCGTAGATAGGAAATAGGGTATGGCTATAGATCAAGGTTTCTACTTTGTATTGATGGCTACGATATAACTTTACGATAGCGGATACCTGATTGGGTAAATCAATTGTGGCAATGACTTTTCGATTATCAAAAATTTCATCAAGTAGCTGTTTTGGGCTCGTAATCCCAGCTCTGACACCAGCTCTAGCAATGACACTATAGATCAGCTCGTCTTCATAAAACATGGGAAAGTTAAGCATTTCAACTTACCTTAGGTAGCCAGTCATTGATATCAAAAATAAGATCAGTCGATTTCTTTAAGTGATCATAAAGTAGCCCGTCTGTGTCTTTTTGGGTAAACTGAAACCGTAAGTCTTCTGTTTCTAACGTATGCCAGTCTTTTTGCTTAATAAGAGTAGCTTTCGTTTTTGTTTTACTATGCTTTGTTCCTACAGTTGATATGGTCTTATTATGCTTTTCATCCTTCAACCACTCTAAGACTATATACATTAAATCTGATATCGAGGCGTTAGGTAACTCTTGAATAGCTTTTTTGACGGTAGGTACTAATAGGGAAGAGTTTTGTTCCATGTTGACTAGCGTGCGATGTAGCCTGATACTCATCTCATGGCCTTGATACTCGGAAATTTCATCAAACTCAACTTTCTTCTCGTTTAACAAGGATTGAAGTCGTAATAATTTTTTATCAATATCTGGAACTACTAGGTCAGAAAATTTTTCGATTTTATTTACTTGTCCAGAACGTAGGGCTTCTATCATCAAATGAACTGGTTTAAGATCCTCATCATAAGTCTTTTGCAATAATTTGACTGTAATACGTTCTAACCCTGAGTCAATAGCTCGTAATTGGGCTAGAACGAATATTTTAACAACAATATCTAAGATTCCTTGAGATAGGTCATACCAACATTCTCGTATTTCGTCTGTTAAAGTGATATCAGCTTTCCTAAGCCATTGAAGCTTCCACAAACTATCAGTGAATCGATTCCACTCTGATTTAATAAGCCTTCCATCACTTAACTCTATATTTCTATCTTGTTTCATTTGTTCCCAAAAAATTGACCCAAAACCTGCGCCACGTCGAGCAGATCGTAAATCCTCTTTAAAGATGAAACGTGCTTTGGGTGTCCCTACCATCACAACTGGCAGACCGACAGTATTTACTAGAGTAACAAAGAAATTAAGCATCTTCTCAGCGCCGCCCGACTTATTGACACTGAGATGTTGAATTTCGTCAATGACCAATAACCCAATAGCGTGATGATTAGAGATTTGTCGCATCAAATTCAACAAAGTTTCAATGCTATGACGTTTTAATGCATATTTATTTTCGTAGTTAGAGTCTAATGCTTGGTCAATAGCTCTAAAAAAATGTAGGCATAAACTTTTCAATGAGCCGTCATGTGGACAGTCTATTCTCAAATAAACAATTTGAGTAAAATTAAATTTTGAATGATAAATGACTTGAGGGTAAGTCGATAATATTTTATTAAGAGTAGTGGTCTTGCCACTACCTGAGCACCCAATGAATGCTAGACTACGCGCTGTAGAGGTTACCGAAGGAAATCTTATGGCATCGTCTGCTCCTGACATTAACCTTTCATAACCGTTTTGCAGGTGTGTACTCAATGAGCCATCATCAGGGTTACGTCCTACATAACCTTCACGGATCATAATTGATAGTTTCTTTTCAAGATCAATGTGCCTATTAATTGGATGAAAAAACTGATTCATCAGTTGAGATACAAGATGCCCACGTACTGACGATGACGCCTGCTTATCTGAATCATAACAGTCTACAAAGCCCTTTAACTTTTTAGAGACTTGTGCTGGTTCGAGCACTGCAGGTAGCGCTTCGATGAATGGGTTACCTTTATATGAGCCAAAACTTTCCCGATAGATAGCGTTAACCATAGTTGACCTCAGTTACTTGTGTTTAGTCATCATCAGATAAAGTCTGGTGATAGGTAGGATATTCTAACGCTAGCTCTTCATCACTTAATTCGTTTTGATTGCGTTTGTTTGTTATCGATTTAGATAGTTGAATCAGCTGGCCTTTCTTAGCCTCATTTCTTCTGCTTAGACGCTCTTCATCTTTAGCTTGTTTTTTATTATCATTGATATTGGCTAGCTGAGCCTGCTTAGTTTGTGAAGATTTGGATTTAGATTCTACAGCACTCTGTATAATGCTCTCGATTGTTCTCTCTAACTTCTCTAATCCTAAATCACTTTTAACTTCTTGTGCTGCAACTGTCTTTTTCTGTTCTTGTTGAATCTGCCAAACCTCCCAAAAACTGCAGCCTTTAAACTCTCTAGATCGATCAGACAAATGAGCCTCCCAATACTTTAGGCTATCTTTTTCATAAAAAATATAGATGGTATTTGCATCAAGGAGATCATAAGCGACTACTAGTGATTTAGGTCTGTGTATTGAATTTTTTCTGTGTAACCAGCCTAGATCTCTTATTTCTGAACAACTATAGTAATTACCAAAAAGCTTGATCCCTAAGTCTGATAATGTTGCATTCTTTCTAGGTAATAATGCAATATGTAAAGACTTCTCTGACACAGAACGTAACTTACCTGTTCGATGTTGTAGCCCCCAATTCCATAGTTCAAGAGGAACTGCGGGTAAGTCTAATGGCATATCGCTATCTCTATCATAATGTCTTAATTGATGAGTTTTGTTATACTTTAAAACCGCATGAAGAATAATTTTAGTGAAGTCTTTAATGGTTAAAGTAGCATCTAAACGGTAGTCTCCTCCTCCTTTCTTTCTTTCTTTTACACCCGTTACAACACCTGGAGCAAATGGTTTGAACTTTGCTTGCATAGTTTTAAAGTATCTTTCTACAACAGGTTTTAAATCTCCACGGTATGGGGGTGTAGTTTCTATTCGAACGGAAAAGCTCTTTTCCAAGGTTTCAATTTGATGACCAAGTAATTCGCCGCGATCTGCGAGAAGTGCATCAGGCAGCCCTATACACGGCCACTCATCTGCAGAGATATTAATTCCATATTTTTTACAATAGTTCTGCTTATCAGTAACTGCCATTTTCAAAGCTTGCATGCTAGTGGCATATGAAGGGTTTTCAAATCCAGTATAGAAACCCGCTATCATGCGACTGAATACATCGACAACGAAATATATTACAGGGCGGCCTACGATACTCTGCCTATCTGAATCAGATAATAGATAAATATCTGCAATTGTGGCATCTATTTCGTAGCGTGAACCAGGACCAAGTACTTGAGTATTAACAGTAGAATTTAGCGGTCTAACATCTTTGTTATAGATTTTTTTGTTTTGCCTAGATTTAAGTTTCTGAACTGAGGTAAATTCTTTATTATAGAAATATTTAAATTGCCAAATACTAGGAAAGTTTTCTTCATGAATATCAGGATTTAGAGATCGATACACAGTTTTAAATTGTCGATAAGCATAGAGGATTGTATGCTGTTCATCACTTAGTAAGTATTTACTGATGATTCTCGAAAATAACCTTTCCGTTTCAATATTGATTATGGCTCCAGAGCCGTCTTTATGAACTCTTGGTCTACCTAGCTTTTTATTTTTGGCAGTACGTTTTTTGCCTTTCGCACCTGAATTTTTATAGCTTGGTAATAATGTGTTAGGAGTTTGTCCTCTTTGCCAATAGCGCCGTAGTAAACGATATAAAGTTTGTTTAGTACTTTTGTTTGATTGAATAATTTCGTTTATGGGCTTTGCTCGCTCTGCCGGAAGGTAGTATAAACTATGACTTACTATAGGCTTTATCAGCTCGTAATTGCTATCACGTTTTAACTGAGCAGTACTACCATCTTCAGGGTTTTGTAAGATTAAGTCTTGATAGGGATCATCAACTAAATAGCAAATATTTTCTTCAATAAGGTTAGCTAGCTCTTTATAAGAGATCAACGCAGGTAACGCAGATCCTTTATCGATATCAATCCACACAATATTCTTAGATAAAAGACTTAAAATTCTATATCTTTCTCCTTGGTTATTGTATACATCATTGATTCGAAACATAAAGCATCTCCTCAGTTATCAAGCTATAGTCGTTACTATTGGATATATGGATATCGCTACACTTCAATCGCCTTAAATCTATAAAAATATCAAAAGTAAAAAACCTAAGTGCTAATAGTTTCCGGATCTCGTTTAAAGAAGCGCCTAATTCACTAAAATAAACTCTATCAACCTCTTTACATAAATCTATGAGACTTTTTGAAGGAGATTGGCTGAACTGATCAATATAGAAGTCTAACTTTTCTTCAATATTGAAAGTGACTCGGCTGTTCGATTCTGGGTATAGCCACTTAATATTATTTTGGATAACTATAGGAATATCTTTCTCAGTAATTATCTGCCAAGGAATACCTTTAGAGTGCCAGTATCGACGCTCTATCTCTAGTTTCTCTATAATTCTGGGCTTCATTAGATCTTTTGAATATTTTGCCTGCAAAACAAATTGGCTAAGCTCTTTATCAGAGCTCACGACATAAAAGTCTGACGTCATAACATGAGTATTGCCACTAATAGCAGGATGCTTTACTTGCATATTCTCTGCAATTTGAAGGGTTTCATCAAATTTAAGAGGAAATTGCTCTCGAATATCTATGATTTCTTGACTCCATTCAAGAAATAGAAATGTTGCTAGCTCTAAATCTGAGAGTAGATGATGAGTCCGTCTGGTTTTATGACCAAAGACTCTATGAGATCGACCTGAGGAAGATATGTCAGAGATTTTTATCCATGGCTTGTAATCGGCAAGCTCACCTTGACCTCGGCCTTCTCTAAGCCATTTCTCTTGTTTTTTTGAGAGCATAAAAAACCCCTGCTAAAGTTACATCAACTTTAGCAGGGGGTAATAATGGAGTCAACAGTATGAATCTTTATTACTCAGTATGAATCTTTATTACTTAGTATGATACTTTATTACTCGCAGACATCAGATTAGTGTAGAGTAGTTTTTCTTATTCTACCGTGACTGATTTTGCCAAATTGCGCGGTTGATCGACGTCTGTGCCACGCATTACTGCTACATGGTATGATAACAGCTGCACAGGCACGCTGTAGACGATAGGGGCAAGCGTCTCGCAAACATCGGGTACATACACTAAGTGCAATCTATCTTCCGCGACCATTTGACTGGCTTCACTAGCGAATACAAATAGCTCACCATGACGCGCATGCACTTCTTGCATGTTGGCTTTTAATTTATCAAACATACTATCTTTAGGTGCCAATACGACGATGGGCATGTCTTTATCGACCAATGCCAATGGACCGTGTTTGAGTTCACCTGCCGCATAACCTTCTGCATGAATGTAAGAGATTTCTTTTAGCTTTAACGCGCCTTCCAGAGCAATCGGGAACTGTAGCCCGCGACCTAAAAATAGACAGCTTTTCTTATCTTCAAAGCTTTCACTCATGGTTTTGATAGGAGCATCAAGGTTTAAGCTGGCGTAGAGTTGTCCTGGCAATTGATGTAACTCACTTAATAACGTATTTAAGTGTTCGTCAGTCATGCGCTGCTGCGTGACACCAACTTTTAATATCAACAATATCAAGGCCACAAGCTGAGTGGTAAATGCTTTGGTAGAGGCAACGCCAATCTCAGGTCCTGCTAACGTTGGCAAGAAGATATCTGTTTCGCGTACCAACGATGACGTCGGTACATTACATAGTGCCAAGCTGACTAAGCCTGCTGGTGTTTGCTTCTGGATATCACGTAATGCTGATAAGGTGTCAGCCGTTTCACCAGATTGAGAAATACAGATGACCAAAGTATTATCGACGACGACAGGATTGCGATAGCGGAATTCGCTGGCAACTTCGACGGAACAAGGTATACGGATAAGGTTCTCAAACCAGTATTTTGCGACCATACCGGCATGATAACTGGTACCACAAGCAATCACTTGTACATGACGAATACCTGACAACAGTGTCTCATGACGCTGTAAAAAATCGTCGCGTAGTTTAGTCGTTTCACCATTGTCCAAAGCCATCTCGATCGTACGAGCGACGGCATCTGGCTGCTCGTAAATCTCTTTGAGCATATAATGTTTGAACTCGCCTTTATCGGCATTGTGCTGGGTTGCATCAATCTCATGTATTTGACGTTGGACTTCAACACCATCTGCATAAACTTGAATACTATTGCGAGTTAATTTGGCGATATCGCCTTCTTCTAGATACATAAAGCGGTTAGTCACCGGCAGCAACGCTAACTGATCTGACGCGATAAAATTCTCACCGATACCAACACCAATCACTAAAGGTGAGCCTAGACGGACAGTAATGAGCTCATCAGGGCAGTCTACGTGGACGATACCCAATGCAAAAGCACCGTGCAGTAGCGGAATAATGGTGCGGACCGCTTCTAATAAGTCAGGTGTCTTTTTGTAGATATCATGGATTAGATGCGCCACAACTTCAGTATCTGTCTGTGAAGTAAACACATAGCCTTTGGCTATTAACTCTTCTTTCAGCTCAGCGTAGTTTTCGACGATACCATTGTGCACGACCGCAATCTTGCCTGACACGTGTGGATGCGCGTTACGTTGTGCTGGCTCACCATGGGTTGCCCAGCGCGTATGAGCAATACCGATATGACCATTAAAAAACTCTGGATTGATAGCGACGGCATCGACCAGCGCCTTTACTTTGCCCACTTGACGCTCGCGGTGTAGCTCACCATCACGAATCACCGTCAAACCAGCTGAGTCATAGCCTCTATATTCTAAACGTTTCAAGCCTTCAAGTAAGATATTAGCAATATTTCGCTCAGCGACTGCGCCTACAATTCCACACATGGCTATTCCTTAGATTCAATTTTTAGTAGTTCAATATATAATGGTGCAAGATCAAAAAATTTGGTTGGTCATTAATGATGAGTCATCAAAAGACAAATATAGTGAAGCAGTACCACAAAAATCGCCGCACTGCTTAGGTTTACTCAAAGATGACTGAAGTTGACTAAACCACCAATGAGCAATTATTTTTTAGGGGGTCTTTGAAAATCATTTTTTTGTACTTGACGCGCACGACCAAATGCCAACGCACTACTATCAACGTCTTTGGTAATCACAGAACCAGCAGCAACGGTAGCAGTATCGCCAATCGTCACTGGAGCGACTAGACTGGCGTTAGAGCCGATAAACGCATTGTCTTCAATGATGGTTTGCGATTTATTAGCACCGTCATAGTTACAGGTAATGACACCAGCACCGATATTAACGCCTGTGCCAACGGTTGCATCACCGACGTAGCTTAAGTGATTTACTTTACTGCCTTGACCAATAGTCGATTTTTTAATTTCGACAAAGTTACCAATTTTGCTGTTATCAGATAGTACGGTATCAGGACGCAAGTGCGCAAAAGGCCCAATATCAACACCAGCACCAATATCAGCGCGATCGATCACGCAATACGGTTTAATATAGCAGGCATTACCAATCTTGGCATTTTTAATAACACAGCCTGCTTCGATATAGACGTTGTCACCTAAGGTGCAGTCACCTTCAAATACCACATTAACGTCAATAAACACATCTTGACCAGCGGTTAACGTACCACGGATATCGACACGAGTAGGGTCGGCAAACTGTACGCCAGCTTCTTGTAAGTCAGCAACTAGCTTACGTTGCCAAGTGCGTTCTAGACTAGCAAGCTGTTGACGATTATTAACTCCTTCAATCTCAAACGTATGCTCAGGCTCAATCGCCGCGATAGTAATACCATCGGCGACTGCCATTTTGACGATATCCGTTAGATAATATTCTTGCTGTGTATTATCGTTAGAAAGCTCAGGCAAATATTTGTGCAGTAATGCATTATCGACGCAGTAGATACCGCTGTTAATTTCTTTAATACTTTGCTCTTCAGCATCGGCATCTTTTTGTTCAACGATGGCTTCAATATTACCTGCTTGGTCGCGTTTAATACGACCCAATCCAAATGGATTATCGACAGTCAACGTCAGCATCGACATACCATTAGTATTGGCAGTTTTTAATGCCGTTAGCGTCTCACAGCTGACCAATGGCACATCACCGTAAAGAATGAGACTTTGTCCTGACTTGGGTAAATCAGACAGTGTCACCTTGACCGCATGGCCAGTTCCCAATTGCTCAGTTTGAGCAACCCAAGTAATCGATGCTTGTGTATATTGATTGGTAATTTCTGACTTTACTTGATCACCACCAAATCCATGAACAATGATGGTTTCATCAACAGTAAGCTGATGACAAGTATCTAGCACATGGCCTAATAAAGACTTCCCAGCTAATGTCTGCAATACCTTTGGCTTTGCCGATTGCATACGTGTGCCTTTACCGGCAGCTAAAATAATTACAGAAAGAGGAGACGTCATAATAGGCTCGCAAATGTAACAAAATATAATATTGGATTATAGCGCAAATGTTCAGTTAGAAAAACACTGTGATGTGCAGGCTTTGTAATGCAACCTGCTGACAATAAATCAATCATCTATGCAGAAGAGTAGCGTTCAAATTGATAACGTTGCTAGGATAAGCGTTTGTAGAATAGCCAATTCAGTATCGTAGTAGTTAGGGTAGCTTATAACAGCACACCAAACATAACCGCTACCCATACTACTGCTGCCATGATACCGGCGATGATGTCATCAAGCATAATACCTAACCCACCAGCAACTCTTTTGTCAGCCCAGCCAATCGGTGGCGGCTTAACAATATCAAAAAAGCGAAATAAGATAAAAGCGACAACAATGGCGAAAATAGAAAGCTCTTGAGACACATTTTGCCAAAAGTTATCGTCAGCAATCCCCATATAAGACAAGGGTAGTAGGGTAATCCAAATACCAGCCCACTCATCCCAAACGATATGCGGATCGTCGTGACCTTGCATTAGCTCAGCAGTGCGTCCGCAAATCCAAACGCCCAAAATACAAGATAGAATTGTCAAAATGAGAAAAGGTACAAAGCCCAAACTCAACAATGGTATGGCAATGATTAACCCACCAACAGTACCCCAAGTGCCAGGTGCACGGCGCGGCAGACCACTACCTAAACCTAGCCCAAGCCAATAAACCACACGGTCAAGCATACTGGCACCGACCGGTAAGGGTGGGCAGTCATTTGCTTTACGGATGTCAGGCTTAGATAAGTCGTGATCAGTCATGGATTAGCCTGTAAAGTGTTGGTAACCAGTAAGATTGGGCCACGTTAAAAACGGTACGGGCTGAGTTGGCGTCACTGGCTGATTTTGATAAAACAGTTCAAGACGTGAGTTATCAGAAGACTTGGTATCTGTCGTTATAGGATCTGATAGTGCAGTTACCTCACCGATACAAGTAACAGACGTGTTGCCTATAGGCGGTTTGATATGTGCAGGCAAAGTAAATGCCAATTCATAGTCATCGCCGCCCGCTAGCTGACCTAACAAACGATCAGACAAATCGACAGTAGATAATGACTCGCTACTCGGTAGCTTGTCTAAGTGGATGCGCATACCTACAGAGCTTTGCTGACAGATATGACCAAGATCTTGATAAAGACCGTCGGAGATGTCTATCATCGCTGTTGCACCCATCTTTGCCAATGCTGCACCTAGTGCAATACGCGGCGTTGGCATATGTAGACGATGCGCCAACTCAATACCTTGTGCGCTGTCAGGATGCTGTAAGGCGAAAGCGGCATCACCAAGGGTGCCTGAAACATAAACCTTATCACCCACTTGCGCACCTGAGCGGTAAATGGCAGGTGTATCTGCGGACAGCAATCCCTGAGCACTGATACTGAGTACTAAACGCTCACTGCGCGTGGTATCACCACCTATCAGCGTTACGCCAAACAGCTGGCACGCATGAAACAGCCCTTTGGCAAACTCAGTAAGCCATTCGCGTTTTGCCAAACGTTCAGGTAATGCCAGTGCTAGCATAATGCTATGCGGCGTCGCACCCATAGCTGCAATGTCTGAGACATTAACAGCCACGGCTTTATAGCCAATGGCAAATGCTAATTCGTCGACTCTTTGCCAATCAGCATGAAAGTGACGACCTTGAACCAGTGTATCAATACAGCTAACCAAGCGTGATCCTGCTGGCAATGCCATCACCGCCGCATCGTCTCCGATACCTTTTTCGATACCAGTTAATGGCGCATGCGTGGCCTGCATCTGTGAGAATATACGCTCAATCAGCTCAAACTCATTCATGGCTAGTCTTAGTCTTTGGTATCGTTAGCGCTTTTCTTGCTCGCCTTAAAGTCATTGATATTTGCACTGGCTTTACTGGCACTACTGCGTTTAACGTTGGCTTTGTTAGCACTGATACGCGGCTTATTTGATGCAGTCGGCTCATCGACGATAGCGCTTTCTGTTTCAGCAGCAGTTTCGATGCTATCGGCTGAACTTACTTCAGGCTGTTTAGCCGCCGCTTTTTGTGACGTACGTAGATTGGCATTGGTATCTGCTTGTACCTCTAAAGCACGCAGCTCACCGGCCATTTTATCCAGTACCGCATTAATCAGTTTGTGAGCATCAGTCGCCCCAAAATGATTGTTTAGCTTCATTGCTTCATCAAGCACGACCTTGTAAGGAATCTCTACACGGTTTTGCAGCTCATACGCGCCAATCAACAAGATAGCGTGCTCAACAGTATCTAGCTTATCAACCTCGCGATCGAGATGCTGACTGATAAGCGCATCGAGTGCTTCAATTTGCTCTGGGATGTCGCGCATCATTTCATGATAATAACCGATATGGACGGTATGCATGGCATTGGTTGCACGTGTGCGAGCAGCAATATCGTGCGGAGCATTG
This sequence comes from Psychrobacter nivimaris, assembly GCF_904846365.1. Lineage (GTDB taxonomy): Bacteria > Pseudomonadota > Gammaproteobacteria > Pseudomonadales > Moraxellaceae > Psychrobacter > Psychrobacter nivimaris_B. The sequence goes on along the minus strand of NZ_CAJHAL010000026.1, from coordinate 40,023 downwards.
GCTTTCCAGCCAAGCTTACCATCTACATCAAAGCGGCGATCAGTGACGAGCCATTCGTATAGGCCTTGCATCGCAAAGCGACGTGCCTTACGGATAGCAGTGTGACTGGTCTTGTAAGAAGACTCACTCATATCGAATGTTTGATCACCCGCACTACTGCTCGCTATACGGGTAGCTTCAGCTTGTCCATCATTGGCTTGTGCGGTTTTCGCAGCGCTAATAGCGCGCTTGAGTTGGTCAGTCATAGGGGGTCTGTACCTAAATTTTTGAGATGATACCCAGTCAAAATATAAATTAACAAAGTAGCTTTTTAGCTATGCTTATTCAAAATTTCAAAGGATATAGAAATACGGCGAAAATTCAAAAAGTAGCCAATTGTTTTGATAGCTGGCTAGTGCTATGAGGTGCTGTTATTACTAGATAGCAGCACCAGTTAAACTAATAAATTTGAGCTTTAAAGCTTATGCTTCATCGATGCTGTCATCAATATCTAGCTGTGACAAAACAGCGATCATTTCTAGTACAACCATCGCAGCTTCAGAGCCTTTGTTGCCCGCTTTAGTACCAGAGCGCTCAATGGCTTGCTCGATGCTGTCAGTGGTGATGATACCGTTAGCAACAGGGATATTATAATCCATTGCCACAGCGCTCAAACCTTTGGCCGACTCGCTAGCTACAATATCAAAGTGTGGAGTGCTGCCACGGATGATTGCACCCAATGCCACAATCGCGTCAAAACGATCTGATTCAGCAGCACGTTGGGCCACAAGTGGTAGCTCAAATGCGCCAGGCACACGAATAACAGTAATGTTGCTACCCAGTACGCCATGACGGAGTAGGGCATCGATTGCACCATCAACCAATGACTCAACGACGAAACCGTTAAAACGACCAACAACGATACCAATGCGAGCATCAGCGTTTTGATGTAGGTTACCATCGATATGAGTCACGTCGTTGCGCTGCTGTTGTAAATTCGACATAAAAAATCCTTTGCTTAATAAGCGTTCAATTGAAATATAGGCGTCAATAAGTAGCTAAATAGTCTGATGCGTTCAATCGACTCGGTCGCCTATTGTTTTGGCGTTGCCCCAGTTAATTGAACGAAAATAAATGGTTAGCGCTATGATAGCATTTTTTTGGGTTTTATTTGTATATTACGAGCGTGCTAAAGACGCATCTGTATTCCTTGCGCTGCCATATACTTTTTGGCCTCCAGTACCGTGTACTCACCGAAGTGAAAAATACTGGCGGCAAGTACGGCATCTACGCCGCCTTCTAGTACGCCTTCTGCTAAATGTTGCAGGTTACCGACGCCGCCTGAAGCGATAACTGGTACATTAACGCGGCTCGTAATTTGCTGCATGAGCGCCAAGTCGTAGCCTTTTTTGGTACCGTCACCGTCCATCGAGGTGACCAGTAATTCACCAGCGCCCAGCTCTGCCATTTTGCTCGCCCAAGCAACGGCATCGATACCTGTTGGCTTACGGCCACCATGGGTGAAAATCTCCCAACGTGGCACGACAATACCATCGACGTTGATATCAGCAACGCGTTTGGCATCGATAGCAACGACGATACATTGGTTACCAAATTTCTGCGCGGCTTCACCAACGAACTCCGGCGTAAATACGGCTGCTGAGTTAATCGCCACTTTATCCGCGCCAGCATTGAGCAAATTGCGGATATCAGCGATTTTTCGAACGCCGCCGCCAACGGTCAGCGGAACGAATACCGTTTCTGCCATGCGTTCAACAGTATGATAAGTGGTATCGCGCTCATCATTGGTCGCAGTAATATCCAAAAAAGTAATCTCATCAGCGCCCTGTTCGTTGTAGCGTTTGGCTACTTCAACAGGATCGCCTGCGTCTTTGATGTCGACAAATTGCACGCCTTTGACCACGCGGCCATTGTCAACGTCCAAGCAAGGAATGATACGCTTTGCTAACATAGGGTCTTTCACCTTATAATCAATTCATAGGCGCTAGTCTAGCAAAATCACTGCTATTTCAGGCAGGTTTTCGCAAGATTATTACGCTTTTCACCATAGTTTTATCATGCGCGGTACAATTGCTGTCATTACCGCCTAAATCTATTCTATTTAACTTGTTATTCAATTGCCAAAAGTGAGATGTCATGTCCGTCTATACCCAGTTAACCGATGATCAGTTTGCCGCCTTTTGCCAAAGCTTTGGCGTGTCGTTTGCCCGCGCGATACCGATCACTCAAGGCATTAAAAACTCAAACTGGTTTATTCAAACGACTGACGATGTAGATGGTACATACTCTTACGTATTCACTTTATTTGAAGAGCGTCCGCCTGCTGATATCGAAAAAATGGCCGTTATTCTTAATCAATTAAATGGCAAGCTACCAGTCGCCGCGCCGCTAGCCGTTATTGAATCAAATGGTTCGCAAACGGATGGCGACGATAAGCGCTATGTCATCCACTATGAAGACAAAGCGATTACGCTAGTGCCATGCTTAGCGGGCTCACATCCGGATCAAACCACGCAAGCGATGTGTCATGATATTGGTGCGGCATTAGCCATGCTGCATGAAACGCTACAAGCACTACAACCAAGCGAGCAGTATGGCGTGCCTTTGTACCCATGGGCAGATGTGCGCGACCGTGAAATGCAGTTTATGCCAGGTGACGAAGCCAAGCTGATGAGCGATATCTGGCGCTCTTATTCAGAATTACCACTGGCAACCTTGCCAAAAGGCCTATGTCATCTAGATATGTTTGCCGACAATACCTTATGGAATCTACAAAAAGGCGAAGCGCGTTTGACGGGCCTGTTGGACTTTACCGAAGTCAGCGTTGAGCATTACGTGATGGATATTGCGATTACTATCAATGATTTTTGTACCACGTGGGGCGTTGCAGAGCAAGGCGAATCCGTTAACTTTGACCGTAGTAAAATGGCAGCGTTCTTACAAGGTTATGAATCGATACGCCCGTTAAATAACGATGAAAACCGTGCACTACCTGTTATGCTGGCAAAGGCGGCAGTGATTTTCTGGTTATTACGCCTAAACGTGATTCACTACAACCGTACTGAAGGTCGTACGGGTGATAACATCATGGTCAAAAACCCTGACTTGATGAAACGTTTGGCTGCTTACCATTGGGCGCATGTTGAAAAGTCGCAAAATACCGTATTTGTACTATTAAGCAAACCAGACAATCAAATAGTCGGCGTGTTTAGCAGTATCACCCAAGCCGAACAAGCGCAGGAAACATTAAATAGTAGTGAGTTTGCAATCAAAGAATATATGCTAGATCAATTATCGTAAGCATTGCTTATTCATTTATTCTAGTACCAATGCTAGTAATAATTTTAGCACCGAAACCTTAGAGGCGACCCCATGACCGATCAAGTTGATAACTGGCACAAACTGGCGCGCTACGATACCAATATGCAGGGTGAGCTGCACGCAAACCTACTACGTAATAACGGCATTACCGTGTCCTTGCAACCGCTAAGCGCTATCCCAGGTATGAACTCGGGTATCGTTCTTTGGGTAGAAAGTACCGATCTGGCAGAAGCTCAGCGCATTTTGGATACCATCCCAACTGATGGTGCCGCCTTACTGGATGAGATGAGTGATGCTGACTTTGATGCGCTATCTGCCGCTCAAAGCAATGCTAATCAAAGCAAATCGATAATAGACGACAATAACGGCGGTAATGATTAAATGTGTCAACTCTTAGGAATGAACTGTAATACCCCAACGGATATTGGCTTTAGCTTTGCAGGCTTTCGCAAGCGCGGCGGGATGACGGACAGTCATGAAGATGGCTTTGGTATTGCATTTTTTGAGCGCAGCGAATGCAGCAATAACGACAAAACCAACGATGAGACGGCAAATGACTCAACGGGTCTGCGTTTGTTTCATGACAATCGTCCAAGCCATCTGTCGCCAGTCGCCGATTTGGTCAATAACTACCCAATCAAAGCCATGAATGTCATTGCGCATATTCGTAAAGCGACGCAAGGGCAGAACTGCTTGGCCAACACTCATCCATTCGTCCGTGAAGTATGGGGCGAACAGTGGGTATTTGCGCACAATGGGCAGATGAATAGCGAATTTATCAAACGCTGTCAACGCCTGCAAGACAACGGCAATGCCTCACACTGTCAACCAGTTGGTTCAACTGATTCTGAGATGGCATTTTGCTATCTGGTCAATCGTCTAAAGAGTAGCTTTAAATCGCGTCCTGATGACAAAACACTGTTTAATTTTTTGACCACGCAATGTCGTTATCTCTCTGCCAATGGGTTATTTAATTGCTTGATATCGAATGGTAGGTGGCAACTGGCTTATGCGGGTAGCTTGCTGTTTTATCTCACACGTAAAGCGCCATTTGGTGAAGCCAAACTGGCTGATGATGATATGGCGATTAACTTTGGTGATGTGACTACAGACACAGATAAAGTCACGATTTTGGTCACTGTGCCACTTACTGAAAATGAGAAATGGCAGCAATTGGCTGTCAATGAATGCTTAATCTTTCAAGACGGTGATGTCATTTATAAAGACAGCCCAAGTCAGCGCAAGTTTTTAACAGTGGACGAAGGCATTGCGATTGCACGAGCCGTTGGAGCGAGTGTTTAGGGAACGATAAATAACTAAAATTTTTTAAATATAACTTCCACAACACCGTTTAAACTTTTCACCCGACCCACAAATGCACGGTTGCTTTTGGCTGACAATCATCGCAACCGTCGGGTCTAAGAAATACCAGCGCGCATCGTTATTAGCTCTGTTTATAACCTTTACGAAAGTAGATAGTTCGTGATGCGCCTGTATTTTTTCGTCTAAACCACCTGATGTTTCCTCAGGACTTTTAAAATAAGCCTTAAACTCAACCTGTGCATGACGTTTACCAAGCTTTGGCGTGTGCTCTACTATCTCTAATCCTGCCCAATCCGTCTCTTTGGCCCAACTTTCAATCGCGTCAAAGTCAAGCAAGCCTTGCTGCGCAGGCACTGTGGTCTTGACGATATAGTCTGGTTTCACCAATGCAAAGGCACTATAGCGCGTGCGCATAAGCCGTTCGGCTGTCTCCGCTTTTATACCATCTGCTTTATTAACCTCATCATTATAAAAAGCATTATGATATGGTTGACAGCAGTCTTGGTAGGATAAAGTAGAGCTTGTCGTATCTGGTGTTGGATTGATTTGGCAAGGGCAAGTACTTGGGTAAGATTGCATGTTTTACTCTAATTTTTGTTTGGGCTTATTCGTTTAGGCTCAGTGGTCTTATGATAACTTTATTGCAGCATGCTTTTTATTAATTCTGGCAATATGCCGACTTTGAGCTGCGCCCATGCTGAAGGATCACTTAGTCGTGACCAAAACATCTCAAAAGGTGGGGCGGCATACACCAGTAGCCCCAGAATAGTATATAAAAGCAGATACCACCATTTGTCTTTTGGCTGATAAAATTTCATTGCCGTGCCCGATGAACGTTTCATTTTCATATTGGACAGATTGACGCTATACAGCTCGTCCAATGATAAGTGCACCATCGCGCCCCCAAATAAAAACAGACCATAAAACCAGCTAGTCGTCAGTGGTAGGTGCAAGCCATAATAACTTAGGCACGTCAGACCCAATCCCAGTATCGCCATATACGGCACAGAGTGGATGACGCCGCGATGCACCGTCATAGTAGTAAAAATATGAAAAACCACGTAGCGCATGAAACCGTAGCCTGCTAGCCACAATACTATCAATGCCAGTAAGCTCAAGTCACTACGCCAATGCATGACCAGACCAAAAGCAAATATGAATGAGGTGATATTAAAACCGAGCTTAATCGGTGTTGAATTATCAGAATCCAAGTCTGGCAGCAATCCACCGATAGTACCAAGCGCTACGCACACCAAAAACCCTGAATCATCAATCAATCCAGCTTTATAAACCGTCAAACTCAGTGTGCCGCTGACCATAAAGGCGACATTTAAGTGGGTATTAAAATTTGCCATAAAACTCATTCATCCATAGCGCTCAAAAAGTCCTTTCGAGCGGCGTATCTAGCAGTAAAAAAGCGCACCATGATACCATAGACCGTCCATACGTCTAATAGAGATAGCCCGTAAGAGAGAGCTTCTATGCCTGCCAATGATTTACCCGCCACACTTAACTCTGATACTCATACTAAGCAGCTACCTGTAGTAGAAGGTCAGCTTGATAACAGCTTTGCTGATATTGATTGGCAAGCACCATGGTTGTCGCATATTACTCAATTGAGTTATATCAGCAACACGATTGAGCGGCTTAGTCGCTCGAAATCACAGAGAAATAGCTTGGATGGTTCGAATGATTCAGAAGGTTTGGATAATGCAAAAAGTCTAAATGGACACGATATAAATGCTTCTGGCATCAATACGCCTGACACGATTGCCAAGGTCTTAAAAACGGCAATAACGCAGCAGGCCACTTATTTAGAGCAGCCGTTACCGCATACCAAACCTGCTCATGACCACAAATCTCAAACGCTACAATTCGTTTCTCAAAATGTATTGCCTGAAGGGGAGGCTTATGAACATTTCATCGGCACAACTGGCAACATCCCGACGCGTGATAACTTGCATGATTTGTTTAATGGCAGTATTTGGCTGACCTTTCCGAAGACCAAAGCTGTGCTTAATTACTACCATATGCTAGAAATCGCAAAGCAGGGTATTAGTGAGCGTCGAGGGCGTGTTCGCGACACTATCACTGTCTTTGATGAGAATGGTGCAGTGCTAGTGACTTCTGATGCTAGTATCGGTGAGGCGTTGGTTGACTTTGACTGGCAGGCAAGTTTGGTGAAACCACGTCCTAAATGGGACAACCCAACCCAGCCTGATAACAGCACTCAGGCAGCAGTCTATATCTTTGGCCATGCATTGCTTGAGCAGTTGGTACACCCACGCAAACCTCTATGCGCTCACAGCATTGTCATTCACGTTGCACAAGAATTCTTTACCTTATCCTTAGCTGAACGTATGCGCTATTTGGATGACAAAGTTGCCGAATACATGGATACATTACTATCAAATGATGACGTCAAGCCGCGCCAGCTTGCGCCGTTACCAATTTTAGGGGTGCCACACTTTTGGGCAGAGAATGCCGATACTGACTTTTATGAAGACAGCTACGTGTTCCGCAGTGGGCGACGTAAAAAAGATAAAAAATAAATAGAAAGGGATTGCTTAAAAATAGCTCGCTAAACCATTGTTACGTTTACGATTGTGCCACGATTCGACAACGTCCAGACGTTAACAAAGCCTTGTATGTTTGTTATTGTAAAAGGGAGTTTCTGTTAATCACTACAGATATGATTATCTCTTTTGTTAACACGGACTTATATTAGACAGTTTTGCGAAACTGCTCTGCTGATCCAAGACAGATCAATCATTTATTGAGCCACCAGTCATACATAAACTTATAATAATTTATGTCCAGGATTTATAACAACGATAAGGAAGCTATCATGAGTGATATTTTTGATGTAAAAGACACCCTTTCGGTTGCTGGCAAGGAGCATGCCTACTACAGCCTGCCAAAGCTGACCGAAACTTATGAGCATATCAAGACACTACCATTTTGTATGAAAGTGGTATTAGAAAACCTATTACGTAACGAAGACGGCGGTCAGTCGGTTGGCAAAAACCATATTGAAGCGGTTGCTAATTGGGATGCAGGGGCTGAGGCGTCAAAAGAAATCGCCTTTATGCCAGCTCGTGTGGTATTGCAAGATTTCACTGGTGTACCATCAGTAGTCGATTTGGCCGCGATGCGTGATGCAGTGGTCGAGCTTGGCGGAAAGGCTGAGCAGATCAATCCGTTTATCCCTAGTGAGCTGGTCGTCGATCACTCTGTACAGGTCGATGCTTATGGTCGCGAAGATGCGCTAGATTTGAACGAAAAGATTGAATTTAAGCGTAACAATGAGCGCTATGAGTTTTTGCATTGGGGCAAACAAGCCTTTGAAAATTTCGTCGTGGTACCGCCAGCGACAGGTATCGTGCATCAGGTTAACCTTGAGTATTTAGCCCGTGTGGTAATGGCAGCAGACGTCGATGGCGAGCTGATAGCTTATCCAGATACAGTATTTGGTACAGATAGCCATACCACGATGATTAATGGTATTGGCGTACTTGGTTGGGGTGTGGGCGGTATCGAAGCTGAAGCTGCGATGCTAGGTCAACCGTCTTCGATGCTGATTCCACAAGTGGTCGGTTTTGAGCTAAAAGGTAAGCTAACCGAAGGCGTCACGGCGACCGATTTGGTATTACGTGTGGTTGAGATGTTGCGTGCACATGGTGTGGTAGGTAAGTTCGTCGAGTTTTATGGCGAAGGCTTACACAGTATGCCGCTAGCGGACCGCGCTACCATTGCCAACATGTCACCAGAATACGGTGCGACTTGTGGTATTTTCCCAATTGACCAAATGGCGATTGATTACCTGCGTCTATCAGGCCGTGAAGAAGAACAGATTGAGTTGGTTGAAAAATATGCTAAGGCGCAAGGCTTATGGCACGATGCCGATACACCAGCGGCGACTTATTCGAGCAAGCTAGAATTAGATCTATCGTCAGTACAGCCAGCACTTGCTGGTCCAAACTTGCCACAGCAGCGTATCAATTTGTCTGATATGCATGAGAAGTTTGGCGAAACGCTAGAAAAAATGACCAAAGATCGTAAGTCAGAAGTAGAAGGCAAAGTACGCTTTGATCAAGAAGGTGGCGAGCAAGAGCAAGCTGAACACTTAGCGGCTGAGCCAAATATCGAAGTTGATACCAGTGATGACAATGCAGGTTATGCGCCAGCCAACAATGTCTTCTCAAATGTCAGCATCGATGACAAACAACACAAGTTACGAGACGGGTCGGTAGTTATTGCCGCCATTACTTCTTGTACCAATACTTCCAATCCAGCGGTAATGATTGGTGCAGGTCTAGTGGCCAAAAAAGCTGCTGCTAAAGGGCTTAAAGCCAAACCTTGGGTCAAGACATCACTCGCACCGGGTTCTAAAGTGGTCACCGATTATTTAGAAAAAACCCATCTAATGGATGAGCTAGAAAAAACGGGCTTCTACTTAGTAGGGTATGGTTGTACGACTTGTATCGGTAACTCAGGGCCATTATCAGAAGAGATCGAAAAAGGCATTGAAGAAAACGACTTAGTCGCGGCAGCGGTACTGTCTGGTAACCGTAACTTTGAAGGTCGTATTCACTCGCATGTCAAAGCCAGTTATTTAGCATCACCACCGTTGGTCGTTGCTTATGCGCTAGCAGGTACAGTCGATATCGATCTGACTACTCATCCACTAGGCCAAGACCAAGATGGCAACGATGTATTCCTAAAAGACATCTGGCCAACTTCAGAAGAAATTAACGAGTTAATTGCCAACAATATCGATGCTGATATGTTCCGCAAGAACTATGGCGAAGTATTTGACGGTAGTGCAGCGTGGAACGCAATTAGTTCAGCGGATAGCCAACTATATCCATGGGATGAAGGGTCGACCTATATTAAAAACCCACCGTTCTTTGATGGTATGACCATGGAGCCAGAAGGTATTCCTGATATCGAAGGCGCGCGTATCCTAGGTCTGTTTGGTGACTCGATCACCACCGATCATATTTCACCAGCAGGTAATATCGATCCAGACTCACCAGCAGGTAAGTACTTGCAAGAGCGCGGTGTAATGGAAGCAGACTTCAATAGCTATGGCTCACGCCGTGGTAACGATGCAGTCATGACTCGTGGTACCTTTGCCAATATCCGTATCAAAAACACCATGATGGGCGGTAAAGAAGGCGGCTATACCTACTACTTCAAGGACGACAGCGCTACGCTACAAGATGGCGAAGAAATGCCTATCTATAATGCAGCGATGAAGTATAAAGAAGATAAGCGTCCGCTAGTGGTACTGGGCGGGGCAGAGTATGGTTCTGGTTCGAGCCGTGATTGGGCAGCCAAAGGTACTATCTTGCTAGGCGTAAAAGCGGTATTGACCAGCTCGTTTGAGCGTATTCACCGCTCGAATCTTGTCGGTATGGGCGTGTTGCCATTAACGTTTAAAGACGGTCAAAATGCAGAAACATACAAACTAGATGGTTCTGAAGTGCTGAGCATCACAGGTCTAGATAATGGTGAGAGTAAAACAGCCACGGTTACGGCTACGCGTGCTGACGGATCGGCAGAAACCTTTGAGGTAAATGTCGGTCTACAAACGCCAAAAGAGCGCGAATATGTGCGTCATGGTGGCGTATTGCACTATGTACTACGTCAACTGGCAGCTGAGAGCAAAGAAGCTGGCTAATGATGTATTAGACTTGGTATGACAAAAAGCCCAATCTCCGTCAAAGTAGGGGATTGGGCTTTTCTATGGAAGACGTTTTTTCTTCTTGTTACTTTACTTTTTAAGCCTTTTCAGTCAATAACTTAATTCCTAGCCCCATAAATACGACACCACTTATTTTATTCATCATGGATTCAATTTTTGGATTCTCTCTTAGTTTTTTGCTGAACTTTGACGCCAACATCGCCAAACATAAGCACCATATAAAGCCTGTGGTGGCAAAAGTCAGTCCCAACATCAAAAATGACAGCATGCCATAAGCATAACTAGCGTCGATAAACTGAGGGAAGAACGCCAAGAAGAATAAAGCGACTTTTGGGTTAAAAGTATTGGTCAACACACCTTGCTTATATATTTGCCAACCATCTACAGCCTTTTGGCTAGTCACGTCCTGATCTTTGGATAAATGGTTCGTGATTGAGTTAGAGCTTTTGCTCGTCAGCATTTTAAAGCCTAAATAACACAAATAGCTGGCCCCAATATATTTGACAATCATAAAAGCAGTAGGGGAATTGGCAAGCAATACGGACAATCCTAGCGCCGCCAATAGGGTGTGTACCAAAATACCCGAAGTAATGCCAAGAACAGAATAAAACCCTGCTGTTTGCCCCTGTGAAATACTACGGGTGATAATGTACATGCTATCCGTACCTGGCGTTAGGTTTAACAAAATCGCCGCCAAGATAAACCCTAGATAATTCTCAATACCAAACATCGCAATCACTTCCCTTTAATCACGCTAAGCCCCATCATTTATAGTATGTGGCTGCACTTTATAAATACGCTTATCAGGTCGATGTTAACGAGTATTAGATAAGTTGGCAATAGCGCTATCAGCAGTAAGCTAGCAACTATTAATAATAAGCTAACGACAACAGAATAGAGGACGTTGAGAAACGACAGACATAAAAAAGCCCAGTCACCATATGATGACTGGGCTTTTTTATTGTTCGCTTATTAGTCTAACCTGATGCTAAGCAAAAGTGCTAATAAGTGACGCCGAATAGTGGCGTCCCCAGGGGGATTCGAACCCCCGTTACCGCCGTGAAAGGGCGGTGTCCTAGGCCTCTAGACGATGGGGACGCATAGAGTGTTATAACCAGTGGTTACAACGGTACTTCACAATATCAGATAGCTTAGTAAATAAGCATTGCCTAGGTGCTGATATCGTCCTACTAGCGAGTATTTATTATTACGTTTCAGTAATACTGAGCGTTGCTATAAATAAGTATGGTGGAGCTAAACGGAGTCGAACCGTTGACCCCTTGCATGCCATGCAAGTGCTCTACCAACTGAGCTATAGCCCCTCGCTAAGAGTGTGCGTATTTTATGTAAGAGTGGCAGTCTTGTCAACAACTATTTTAAAAATAATGCATAAATATGCAAAAAAAAGTGATTTAGCCTATTTTAAAGGCTCAGCAAGCCCAAATTAGCGTGGATTTTGCTTAAGTGCGATCTCTTTGATGGCTTTATCGGTATAAAACTCTTCTTCGCTGCCATCAGAAAAAATAATCGCACAGCATTCAGTTGGCATATATTGGCCGCCTTTTTCTCGGATCGTTCTTATGCCTTTGACGCCAATGATGTCATATTCGCCCAATTTATCTAGATTATGCTTAGTGTAACCGCAGTAAGTGCTGTATATCCATTTTAAATCTTCGAAGTCTTGGCCCTTGGTCAGGGTCAAAGTTGCGTCAAACAGCTCTTTTACGATGGCATCATAATATTTCTGTGCTTCTTTTAGCGTGTTAAAGACATAATCTTTGCTTTCTATCGTGACGGTTTTGGCGGCCATGTTTATTTCCAATTAAAATATTGAGTAAGAGATTTTTATATTCTGAGAGTAGTAGTACTTATTAACAACAAAAAAAGGGTCAGAGATGGCCTGACCCTTTTACATTCGACAAGTTTAGCTAGTTAACTGTCTAGTAGATAAGTTATTCAGCTTCTGAACTACTCAGCAGCAGCCAAAAAATCTGGCAATTCTGCCGCTTGTTTCTCTAACTTCTTCAGTTTCTTTTTACCGAGGCCACCCAGTACGTCAACCGCATGACGCAATCGAGTCAAGGTCATATCAGCACCGATAATCGCCATAGAGTTCATGACTGGCGTCGATGAGGTGCTACCAGCGATAGCGATAAAGAATGGCGCCATAAAGTCACGCATCTTAATATCAAGGTGAGCTGCAAGACCTTTTAGCGTGGCATAAATGTTTTCTTCTGACCACGTTGGCAAGACTTCTAATTGCCAAAGCGCTAATTGCAGCATCTCGATAATTTGCTCAGGGGCGAGTGATTTATGAGTGAAGCTCTCAGCATTGATGTCAGGTAGGTTTTGGAAGTAGAAACCACCCCAATTAACGGCATCAGACAATAGCTCGATACGTGGCTGAATCGCCGCTGCGATAGCAGTCAGTTTGTCACTGTTGCTGGCCCACTCAAGGATTTTATTCTTTAGCTCTTCAGGGCTAAGCGCACGTAGCCATTCGCTATTTACCCAGTTGAGTTTTTCGATATCAAAAATAGGACCGCCAAGCGAGACACGCTGAATATCAAATCTGGCAATCATCTCATCTAAGGTGAATTTTTCAGCTTCATCAGGCATTGAGTAGCCCATGCGACCCAGATAATTGAGTAATGCTTCAGGTAACACGCCTGCATCACGATAGTAGGTGATAGACGTTGGGTTTTTACGCTTAGACAGTTTTGATTTGTCAGGGTTACGCAGCAGCGGCATATGGCAAAGGGTCGGCATTTCCCAACCAAAATAATCATAAAGCAATTGATGCTTAGGCGCAGAGTTCAGCCACTCTTCACCGCGCATCACATGAGTGATTTCCATCAAATGGTCATCGACGACGTTGGCGAGATGATACGTTGGCATGCCGTCTGTTTTTAGCAGTACTTGCATATCGACTTGAGTCCAAGGGAACTCAACGGTGCCACGTAGCATGTCTTGTACCTGACAAGTGCCTTCGGTCGGTACACGCATACGAATCACGTGCGGTTTGCCCTCGCTTATCAATTGCTCGGTTTTTTCTGGTGCAAGATGGGCACAGCGACCATCATAACGAGGGGTCTCGCCATTGGCCATTTGTTCAGCGCGCATAGCATCCAACTCTTCACTCGTACAAAAACAGCGGAACGCATGGTCTTTTTCTATGAGTATCTCGGCGTGTCTTCTGTAGATATCGCTACGCTCGCTCTGACGATAAGGGGCGTGTGGGCCACCAATATCTGGGCCCTCGCTCCAATCCAGACCAACCCAGCGTAAGGCGTCCAAAATCATTTGTTCTGATTGCTCAGTCGAGCGAGTCTGATCAGTGTCTTCGATACGTAAGATGAATTCGCCGCCATGCGCTTTGGCAAAAGCCAAGTTAAATAGGGCAATATAGGCAGTACCTACGTGTGGGAAGCCAGTTGGTGATGGGGCGATACGCGTGCGCACAGGACGCTTGCTGTCAGTAGAGGTTTGCATGATAAAAGTCTCAAAGTTTGCTATCGATATAAGCTATTAGTATAAATAGCGATGAAAGATATGAAGTCGATGTTAAGAAATAGCGTAAAATATAGCGCTAGTATAACAGAGACATGTGATATTTTTAATGAAAAGCCCTTCTAGTGCTTGACTACAGGTGTATCCTTGCGATAATAATGCTAAGCAAGTCATAACTTGTTTATTTTCATCTAATTACTGGCCAGTACGGTCGTCATCTATTGAGTTGTTTGTGTCCCTATCAAAGTCTAAGCCAAAATCGAAAGCCAGTCCTTCTGCCGCCGCTGATCTCTCTGAGTCAGTGTCTAGTCCTCCTGCTGTAAAGGATGCGTCTATGCAAGATGTCGATCTGGATGTTACTCACACCCGTCATAAGGACAATATCACGTCTGATGAATTGAGTTTCGTCCATGATGCGGTGCTGCTGCAAGAGACCGTCGCAGCAGTACTAGGTGTGAAGTCCTTGCCCAAGCAAACAGAAGGCGACCAAAATAGCTTAAATATAAGTGGTATCTATGTTGATGCGACCTTTGGTCGTGGCGGCCATAGTCGACTGCTACTAAGTCAACTCGCCGATGACGCAACACTGATTGTCTTTGACAAAGATCCGACAGCCATTAGCGTGGCGCAAGAGTTGGCAAGTAAAGACAGCCGTGTGCGTGTGGTTCATGACAGCTTTGCAACGTTGACTGATAGTTTAGCTGCTATGGGTATTACGCAAGTGGACGGCTTGATGGCGGATTTGGGTATTTCATCACCACAGATTGATGATGGTAGTCGCGGCTTTAGCTTTATGCGCGATGGGGCAGTAGACATGCGTATGGACACCAGCCGTGGCCAGTCAGTTGCCGAATGGCTTGAAAAAGTCGATGATGAAACGTTGGCCAATGTGCTTTATGAGTTTGGCGAAGAGCGTCACAGTCGCCGTATTGCTCGTGCTATCAAACAGATGGAGAGCTACGAGTCTACGCTTGAATTGGCAGAAGTCATCAAGGTAGCTCATCCCAACTGGCAACGCGGTAAACATCCAGCGACGCAAAGCTTTCAGGCCATGCGTATCTTTATTAATAATGAGCTGGGCGATGTTGACGACTTTTTAGCGCAAAGCATTCCTATCTTAAAGTCAGGTGGGCAGCTTGCGGTCATTAGTTTTCACTCATTAGAAGATCGCCGTATCAAGCAGTTTTTGCAGCGACATAGCAAAGGGCAGTATCCAGAAGACGAAAACCTGCCAATGCCGCCGAATCGTCCGCGCTATTTTAGCAAACCAAAACGTGTTGGCCCAAGCAAAGCTGAGACGAGTCAGAACCCGCGCGCGCGTAGTGCATGGCTGCGTATGGCAACGCGTACTGACACAGCTTATGAGCAGACAACAACATCATAGAACAACATGACGCCGCAAGTTATATCTGAGTATGATTAGGAAGTTGTCTAAGATTGCTAATATTTGTCTAAATGATGCGCAAATGTCCTAATGGCTACGCCACTGTTAAAAATCTGTAAATATTGTCTGTTAGGCTCAGTAGTTGGTTTTTATCTGCATGATAGTTGCACAGATTTATATGTAGTATAGCCATGCAACGTGTTTGGTTGTGGTATGACATATTGATAGCCATGAGTTGTGATGACTTATGGCTCCTAAATATATTAGCTATCGGATGTGATTTTTATATTCGTTTTTTTAGGTTTGGTTTTTACACTTATAAGTGTCTTTAGTTTTATATTTATCAATGGTATGACCGAATAATGACACGTTTATCTTTCGCAATCCGTTATCTACTCTATCGTTTACGTTCACCTTTTTGAGATCGTCATGGCAATATCTGACAAACCTGCGAATCGCCGCACTGCTACACCTTATAATACCGATGTCGGCGAGCTGTTCGTGCGCCGGTTTAATGTGGTGAGCATTTATGTGGTCGTGCTACTGCTATTGGCAGCCACGATTGTATGGAGTGGTATCAAAACTGCCGAAGAAGTTCAGCAATATCATCAGGACTACAAAACCTTGCAAGACATGAAAAAACAAGAACGTAAGCTACAAGTAGAGCATCAGCGTCTATTGATTGAGCAGCAAACCTTTAGCGCCACACCGCAGATTGCCAGTCGAGCGGTTGCTGAATTGGGTATGTATTCGCCAACATTAAAGGATAAGCTGATTATCCAGCCTGGTGTCGCTACTGCATTGGTGCCAGTGGTTACGGAAGACTCAGATGAAGATATGTCTGATGTTATTGGGCCACGTGCCTCTACCGACATCTCTCCTGAAGAACCAGCGACGGAGGCAGGACAATGAGTGAGAAAAAGCCTAAATCCACCGCAAAGAACACTAGCAAGAAACCAGCCAGCGGCAAGGTAACCAAACCTCTCCGCCGAGCCAGTGCTGCTAAATCTGGTCAGACGAGCAGTAAGCCTGATAAAGCTGCAAGCAATCGTAAGGCCAAATTGTTTGGTCGCATCAAAAAAAGTGACACCCAAGGCGCTTATACCAGTGTAAAAAATCGTAAAAGTAAAATGGTTTTTTCGAGCAAAGCGTCAGGTGCGTCAGCTCTCGGTGGTTTCGAACAAGACAAAAACCGTTTTCGTATGGTCTGGGGTCTAGCGCTGGTCATATTAGCGCTATTGATTAGCCGCGCCTATTATATTCAGGTTGCTAACGCACAGTTCTATCAAGACAAAGGCAATGAGCTCATTACCAGTGAGCGTACCCAAAAGTCTTATCGCGGTATGATTACCGACCGTAATAATCTACCGCTTGCGGTCAGTGCACCGCTCGCAACGGTTTCGTTTAGTCCGCATGATTATTCGCGTGAATATTACGAGCTAAAGCGCATTATCATTACCAATCCTAGCAGTCCCCAATTACAGGCGCGTATGCAAAAGCGTCTGGATAACATGGACCTGACCAAGCTAGCTGCTGCTGCCAATATCTCGGTCGATGAACTAAAGAAAGTCACTGCTATTGATGACAGTATCGATGTGACCGATGAGAAAGCGGTAAAAGCTGCTTTACCATCTGGCGCGGGCTCACACTATTTGCCACTACTTAATAAGGTCACGCCTGAGATTGCCCAAAGCGTCAGCTCGCTTGATTTCCCTGGCGTCTACGAAAAGAATTTCTTTCAGCGTTATTACCCGCAGCCACAGTCTAACGCACAGCTGCTAGGCTTTATGGGTCAAAATGCCAAAGATCCTGAAGGCGGTTACGAAGGCCGTGCTGGTATTGAGCGTCAGTATGAAAAAGATCTAGCAGGTGATGATGGGAAAGTACTGGTTCTAAAAGACGCCAAACAAAACAGCCTAAAAGAAATCAAACAAATCGAGCCAGAAGTACCCGGTAAAGATGTGGCGTTGACGATTGATTCACGTTTACAGTATTTGCTGTATAAAGAGCTAGAAAAGGCTGGGCGTTTGCAAAAAGCACGTTGGTCAACGGGTATTATCGTTGATGTGCAAACTGGTGAAGTGTTGGCGTTATCGACATGGCCATCGTTTAACTCGAACAACCTTAACGAGATGACAGGTGAAAATCAGCGTAACCGCGCACTGTTAGACGTGTTTGAGCCAGGTTCGGTGATGAAACCGTTTACCGTGGCGGCAGCGCTAGACTCGGGTAAATATACGCCAACAACTTTAATTGATACCAATCCTGGTTCGATTCGCGTACGTGGCTATACCATTCGAGATCATAACAACCTGGGCATGATTAACATGGCCACGCTATTACAGAAATCCAGTAACGTTGCCTCTACCAAGATTGCGCTATCACTGCCAGCCGATGCTATTAGCAATATGCAACGACAGTTTGGCTTTGGCTCAAAAACGCCTTTGCAGTTCCCAGGTGAGGGCAGCGGTCTGATTGTTACGCCAAAAGAGAAAGAAACCTCGCGCCGTGCGACGGTTAGTTATGGTTATGGTCTGCAAGTGACATTGGCACAGGTTGCACAGGCGTATTCAGCCCTAGCAGCAGGTGGAGTCATGCATCCATTAACTTTAATTAAAGATGATAAGTCGCAGCCAAGCAAACGCATTATGGCACATGAGCAAGCAATGTCGATTGTACAGATGCTTGAGAGCGTGACTGAGCCTGGTGGTACGGCTAAAGCTGCTGCCATTGACGGGTATCGCGTGGCAGGTAAGACAGGTACGTCACGCCGTATCAATCCAGACGGTGGTTACTATACGGATCAGTATCGTAACGTCTTTGCTGGTATGGCACCTGCATCCAATCCAAAGCTGGTGGGCGTAATGCTTATCGAAGACCCGCGCGGTCAGATTTATGCTGGTCTAACGGTCGCACCTGTCTTCCATAATGTGATGAAAGAAGCATTACGATTGTATAATGTGCCTTTGGATAAGCCACTAAAAACGGAAGCGCAGTAAGCGTTCAATTATTTTAAATGTCCAGTTCTACTGAGCTGACACGTTTTAACTGTTTAGGATTTATCTATGACTATATCATCGCTAGATAGCGCTACTGTTACTTTACAACAGCTTATAGATGCCAATAAAAGCCAGCAGCAAAAAATGGCTGAGCAGCTTATAGTGATGATAGCAGCATCGATTCAGGAGTCATCCAATCAAGTAGGTTCAGATCAATCCCAGTCTATCGCCCATATTCCGTTTCAACAGTTTCGCTTGGACAATCGCCAATTAGAAGCGAATGACGTATTTGTCCTGTTAAAAAGTCAAGCAGCCAACCCTCAAAAAAGTCGCCATTATCTACTACAAGCCGCTGAACAAGCTGCGTTTATTCTCTCAGAAATTGATCCTAGTATTTTGCTTAGCGAAGCAAAAAATTCCTCAAATGCCAGTAGTGAACCGCAGACAGATAGTATCGCTAGTATGCAGCAACTAGCAGCATTATCATGCCATGTATTATACGTTTCTAATATCCGCGACTTTTTAGGTAGCTTAATTCAAGCACGCCTTCAATATCAGCAGCAAGTGACTCTACCGACCGTGGTTGCGGTGACTGGTACGAATGGTAAAACAACCATCAGTCAATTAGTAGCACAGCTTACTCAATTGATGGGTCAGAGTAGTGCAGTGATGGGTACGGCAGGTAATGGTAGACTTGGCGCTCTGGTGCAAGCCAGCCATACCACGGGCGATGCGTTAGCTGTCCAGCAGTTCCTATATCAGATGGGAACAGAGCAAGCAGAAGTATTAGCATTAGAGGCCAGCTCTCACGGGTTGGACCAGCAACGTCTACAAGGTATGCCAGTCACTGTAGCGATTTACACCAATTTGAGTCGTGACCATTTAGACTATCATGCCGATATGGCAGAATATGCCGCTGCCAAAGCAAAGCTGTTTGATAAAGCTCATTTCCCAGATTTGACCCATGCCATTATCAATATCGATGATGAGTATGCTCAGGTTATGTTAGATATGGCAAATGATAGCGGTTTGACGGTATGGACATACAGTTTGGATTCATCAAAAACTGCGACTTTCGTTGCTGCTGATATTACACCAAGTCTGCAAGGCGTCAAAATAAAACTGCGTACTGATTTTGGCGATGAGAAAGCTGACAACATAGAGGTTGTTAGTCCACTATTAGGTCGCTTCAATGTAGCCAATTTGCTCGCAGCGATAGCAGCTGTCGTAGCACTTGATGTTGACTTGGCTATGAATATCGAGCGTATTGTGCCTGCTGTTGCACAGTTGCAAGGTGCGGTTGGGCGTATGCAGCGTGTACCGTCAAATGATGGCTGCTTTATCGTTGATTATGCGCATACCCCAGATGCGCTAAGCCAAGTGCTAGCAAGTTTAAAAACCCACTGTAAAGGTCAGCTATGGGCAGTATTTGGTTGCGGCGGAGATCGCGATGCAGGCAAGCGACCGTTGATGGCGCAAGCAGGTCTGGCATGTGCTGATCAAGTTGTTTTGACTGCGGATAATCCACGTACCGAAGATCCTAATATGATTTTGCAAGATATGCAGGCTGGTATGACCGCTGAGCAATATCAACGAACCCATATCGAGCCTGCCCGCCAAACCGCTATTGAATATGCAGTTAGTCACTCAGGTGTGGATGATATCGTGGTCATCGCAGGCAAAGGTCACGAAACCTATCAAGAGATTAACAACGTTCGCTATGATTTCGATGACAGTGTTGTTTTGCAGCAGGCATTAAATCAAGCTGGCCGTGTGTAGTTGATTGGCTCTCGGTACATGTATTAGTAAAAATTGATCATTAAATATAAAAATTAAGTAGTCATCATATAAGGTAATCATTATGACAGCCGACACCGATAATACTGCCCAGTCGCAAGGGCTCTATGTCTGGCAAATGGACAATCTGCTCGCAGCGACCACGTCGCTCGATGGGCATTGGCAACTACCACAAGGCCATTCAGAGCAGACTGCCTTGTCCAGTAAACGTATAGCCACCGATACCCGTACGATAAAGCCAGGCGATATATTTTTGGCGCTAAGCGGCGATAATTTTGATGGTCACGATTATATCGAGACAGCAATATCAAAAGGCGCTGTTGCCGCTGTCGTCTCGCGTCCTATCTCGTTGTCTAGCCCAAATGCTATTCCGCAACTGGTGGTCAGCGATACTCGTTTGGCACTAGGTCAATTGGCAGCGTATCGTCGTCAGCAGCATACAGATTTAACCGTGATTGCTATTACGGGCTCTAGCGGCAAGACCACTTGCAAAGAAATGCTTGGCAGTATTTTTGGTAGATTGGCACCGACCTTGATCACTCGTGGTAACCTTAATAACGATTTGGGTGTACCAATGATGTTGCTTGAGCTATCAGACCATCATCGTTATGCTATTTTAGAGCTAGGCGCAAACCATATTGGCGAGATTGCTTATACGACTGAAATCGTTCAGCCTGATGTGGCCTGTATCTTAAACATCGGTACAGCGCATTTGGGTGAGTTCGGTAGCCGTGAAGGTATTTGCCAGACCAAAGCAGAGATTTACCATACATTGACAGACGCGCAGTTTGCGATTGTTCCTGATAAGGATGATTTTACCAATCAGCTACGTCGTATCGCTGAAAAGCACACCTCGCATGTGATTGGCTTTGGTAATACGGATGTAAGCGCAAGCCATCTAGACGTAGAGCCTGAGCGTAGCGAATTTAAGCTACATATCGGTAACCAAGTCCATGATATCAACTTGCCATTGGCAGGTGAACACAATGTCAATAATGCCTTGGCTGCTGCTGCCTGTGCGCATGCGCTAAATATTGAGGTAAGCGACATTGTGGTTGGGCTCGAAAATGCGCGTCCTGCTAAAGGTCGTCTGAATAGCCAGATACTTGGTATGCATCGTCTCATTGATGACACTTATAATGCCAACCCGCATTCAGTACGTGCTGCCGCCAAAGTATTGGCTGCGCAAACAGGTACGCAGGTCATGGTACTGGGCGATATCGGTGAGCTAGGAGAGGCGGCTATTAGTGAGCATCAGAGCTTGGGCCGTACTATCGCGACCACAGGTATCAACGTGCTGCTTTGTGTTGGTGAATATGCCCCTTATACCGTTGCGGGTGCGCAAGAAGTGTCTGATATCAGTGCGCATGCCTTTGCCAACAAAGATAGTTTATTACAGTATTTACAGCCATATTTGCAAGCGCAACAAGCTAAGCCTTGTACTGTGTTGTTCAAAGGCTCTCGTTCCATGGGAATGGAAACACTTATTCATGCGCTAGTAGAGGAGTAGGCGGTGTTAGTTTGGTTGTTTGGCTGGCTTGGCCAGTATTATACGCCGTTTTCTGCGGTTTCTTCGTTGACGCTACGAGCATTGCTTGCAGTTGTTACCGCCCTTGTATTTAGCATGATGTTTGGTGGCCGTGTCATTCGGCACTTGCGTTCACTCAAATATGGTCAGGCCATTCGTAATGATGGGCCTCAATCGCATTTGGCTAAGACTGGTACGCCAACCATGGGCGGGGTATTGATCCTAAGTGCGATTGGTATATCGACGCTACTGTGGGCACGATTGAACAATCCCTATGTTTGGATTTTGCTCGTGGTTATGGTTATCTTCGGCGCCGTAGGTTGGGCTGATGATTGGCTAAAAATTAAGTACAAAGATCCAAAAGGCTTAATCGCTCGCAAAAAGTATTTTTGGCTATCTATGGGCGCGCTATTTGTCGGTGTTTCTTTGTACTATATCGCCACGCTACAACCCGATATCAACACCACGCGTGAGATGCAGGATCTGCTATTGCCAGTATTCAAAGACTGGATGATTCCATTTTCAGCGGTGCCATTTGGTATTGGCTTCATCATCTTTACCTACTTTGTGATTAATGGTGCTTCTAACGCAGTCAATCTAACCGATGGTTTGGATGGTTTGGCAATTTTGCCAGTCGTTCTCGTCGCTGCAGGTTTGGGCGCGATGGCCTATGTATCAGGCGATGTACGCTTTGCTGATTACTTGCATGTGCCTTATATTCCTTACAACTCCGAAGTCATCATCGTTTGTGGCTCAATGATCGGAGCAGGTCTTGGCTTCTTATGGTTCAACGCGCATCCAGCACAAGTCTTTATGGGTGACGTTGGCGCGCTAGCACTAGGTGCAATGCTAGGTACTATCGCCGTGATGACCCGTCAAGAGATTGCCTTTGCGATTATGGGTGGTTTGTTTGTCGCAGAAGCGCTATCAGTGATGTTGCAAGTTGGCTCGTACAAACTGCGCAAAAAACGCGTCTTCCGTATGGCACCGCTGCATCATCATTTTGAGGAAATTGGCTGGAAAGAAACGCAAGTGGTAGCTAGATTTTGGATTATTGCCATTATTCTTGTCATCCTTGGGCTAATGACGCTAAAGCTACGTTAAGCTATAGCAGTCGAATATCTATATAGATATTTGCATAACTCCAAAAAGCCGTTTCAATCATGATTGAGACGGTTTTTTGTCGCTCAAGGCAGATGAATTTTGTTAAAATGCGAAGCATATTGCTATCACTTTGAGATGCCCGTGCCGTTATTTATTTGTCCACTTTGCCAGTCACCACTACAGCCAGCCGCAGATACTTGGCGCTGTGATGGTAGTTTGCACCCCAAACAAACCTCACATCCCTTTGATGTGGCGCGTCAAGGCTATGTCAACCTGCTGCCAGTACAACAAAAAAAGTCCAAAGCACCTGGGGATAGTCAAGAATCTATCGATGCGCGTAAACGGTTTTTGAATCATGGGCACTACGCACCGCTCCAAAACCTAATTAGTCAAAAAATGACAGAGTTATTGTCTAACGATGAGTTAATAGATAAGCAAGATAGCAAGACGGTCAATTGGCTTGATATTGGCTGCGGAGAAGGCTACTACACGCAGGCAATGGCACAAATGGGATCGAAGGTTATAGATACGCTGATAGCCGCTGACATCAGTAAGCCTGCAGTGGTTGAGCTGGCTAAGGTTAGTAAACTATCAGGTCGTCTATGGTATCAGCCGTGCCAAGAAAATACTACCAAGACGACAGCGGTCTACCCATTAGTGACCAGTGCTGCACATTTACCATTACACCCACACAGTGTGACGGGGATTAGTAGTATCTTTAGCCCTATTTTGCCCGAGGCATTTGATAATGTATTGATGGATAATGGCTATCTGGTTATTGCCAAACCTGATGTCGGGCATTTGGCAACGATGCGTGATGCGCTATTTGATGATGTGCGTGAGCATGACTCTGATAAATTTTTGCAAGAATTGGCACCATATTTTACGTTGGTTGAGACCTGCCGTGTCAGTACAGAGCTGACGTTATCCGCAGAGGATTTGGCTGATTTGATGACGATGACACCTTACGCTTATCGTGCTCGCAGCGAAAAAAGACAAGCGCTACTGGCAGCCGTAGAAACAGTAGCATTTAGCACAGAGGCAAAGTTTGTGGTTTATATTTTGCAGAAAACGTCTGTTTAGCATATTTAGAGCATAGCAGTCTGGAGTATTGCTATGTTCGCTTTAAACATTAGCCATTAACTTCTAATGAGTTAGGTTTTTCGAATAGCAGAAAGGTCGATATAGAGAGTTTAGCTTAACCGCCTCCGTATTTGCATTTTTCATTAATCAGCTAGTCATTCGCGTTTTTATAAATATCCTGTTTACGATGCTTACCGATAAAGCGTAAATACGCTGTCATTTAACCAAACATTACGCCAATACCTAATATGCCTTTGATCGCGCATGCCCTCGTAACAATCGCAACCTTTCTTCAAGTTTCATAAATCTACTTAATACTAGAATCATTTATCCTTCTCTTTGTCGATAGAGTAAAGCTTTATCACGATAGTTCATTTAACACTAAGTGAATTATCTATAACTACTCTAAATATGAATTCAAAGGAATAAAATGATGAAAAAGATACTAGTTAGTTCGATTTTAGCCGCTACTGCTTGTTTGTCGATGGTGGGTCAAGCCAATGCTGCACCTAATTTTGATAAGCATCATTCAGCTCAAACACAGCAACAAAAGCACAGCAGCAATAAAGCGAGTAATAATTATAAGTATGCCAAAGCTAAGGCAGCAAAGTCACATCACAAAGCGAACGTAGTGGCTGCTAAGCACAAAGCAATAGCCAAAAATGCCCATGCTAAAAACAGCCACGACAAAAACGGTCATGATAAAAATAACCATGATCGTCGCTCGTAAAAACACGATTTTACCATCCAAAAATAGCGCCTTAATGAGGCGCTATTTTTTTTGTTTTTGTATGACGCTATTGATCGTTACTAATTGAGCAAATGCTACTGACTGATAAACGTCATTGATTTGGGTGTGCCGCTTTTATTAGGCTGAGTAAGTGTGACTTTACTACTCAAAACATCGCCTTTAGCATTGATTTTATAGCATTCTGAGGACCTACCTGCAGCATCAGAAGTCAAAAGTAGATTGCCTGAGGTTTCTATACAGAGCCACGCCGTGTTATTTGTATCTTGTGTGAGCGACCAGTCCTGCTTATAAGTAGCGGTTTTCTGACGCATACTACTGTCAGCATATACATTTTCAGTGATGAGCTGACTTGAGT
Source organism: Psychrobacter nivimaris (assembly GCF_904846365.1). Classification (GTDB taxonomy): domain Bacteria; phylum Pseudomonadota; class Gammaproteobacteria; order Pseudomonadales; family Moraxellaceae; genus Psychrobacter; species Psychrobacter nivimaris_B. The sequence goes on along the minus strand of NZ_CAJHAL010000026.1, from coordinate 15,158 downwards.
CGCCCACCGTAGCTATCTTAGGGATATTCGTCGTTTGGTTAGCGACTGAATACTCACCCGTACTATCCGTAAAACCATGGAACATCAATGGATTTAGCGTAAAGTAATTGATAGCGACTGATTGATCCGTAATCTGCTGATTCACTGTGTTGATTGTGCTGACTTCTGCGCCTTGTACCATTTTATTATTAAAGCGCATGCTGCCTTTAGGGGTGATTTGAATATCTGCGGCTACGTTTTGGCCGCCGACAGTAGCTACCAGTTTTTCACTACGTTGTTTGGTATAGATATTGAGTAGGGCAGTCTCAACTGGATATTGAGTGACAAAGTTAGCAGAGCTGTTATTTTGATTGGTATTACCTGTTGCCATGCCGCCTATGCCAGTAGCGCAAGCACTCAATCCGAGTCCTGCTACGATACACATTCCTAGTGTTTTCATTATTGTATCCTTTAGTTTATTTAAATAAATACTACCGATATCTACTATAATCCAATTTTTGGACAATGGCATCTGCCGAGTATCAGAGACCCTATTGTTATTACATTTCTGTACGGTATAGCAATGATGGTAAATATAGATGCAAAGCTAGATTAAGCGCCACAGAAAAACTCAAAGCCTTTTCGTATAAGGGTCTAGGAATAAAATTAAGCTGATAATAAAATAAATAGTAATAGAGTATCTACTCATTTAAAGGCAGTTTTATACGGCCAAATACGACTGAAAAAATTCTTATAATCTGCACTACTGTAAAAAATCTATTCAAAAAGAGATAAAGACGAAGCTTGATAATACGACTCGGCTTTATTCGAATGCGTGAAAATAGGTTACAATAGCTATCCAAGAACATATATCTCTAGTACGTCATAAATAAGCCACTTTAAGTGGCTTATTTATTTGGTAAAAATAAAAAAGTGCAAAAAGATTAGATGGTTTTTCGCTGTCCAAAAGTTGATAGCGCGTATCAATGCCAACGTCGGTATATCAATACATACTTTCAAAGGGAAAAATAAATGTCAGTTAATGAAGCATTATTAGATGAAGTCAAACAATGGCGCAAACAGATCCATAGCCAGCCTGAGCTTGGATTCAAAGAATTTAAGACCTCTTCATTTATCGTAAATAAATTACAGTCTTTTGGTATTGAAGTTCATCAAGGCTTGGGTGGCACTGGTGTGGTTGGCACTTTGAAATACGGTGCAGGCCCTACTATCGGTATAAGAGCCGATATTGACGCGTTGCCAATCGCAGAACAAAACGACGTTGAACACAAGTCTACCCACGCAAACTGCATGCACGCCTGTGGTCACGATGGTCATACCTCTGTTCTGTTAGGGACCGCAAAATACTTAAGCCAGCATAAAGAGTTTAGTGGCACCATTCACTTTATTTTTCAGCCTGCAGAGGAAGTGTTAGGCGGCGCCAAAGCCATGATTGATGATGGCTTATTTGATAAATTTCCGATGGACGCTGTATATGGTTTGCATAATTGGCCTGGGCTGCCAGTAGGAGAAATCGCTGTAAACAATGGGCCTATGATGGCCTCTTTTGATACTTTTGTGATTACATTGACGGGTAAAGGCACGCATGCTGCCATGCCGCATTTGGGTGCTGACCCTATAGCCGCAGGTGCTGCACTAATCACCAATATTCAATCTATTATCTCTCGCCGCGTCTCGCCATTGCAGTCTGGCGTTATCAGCGTGACGCAAATGAACAGCGGCGATACCACCAACGTGATTCCAGATGTTGCCATCTTAAAAGGCACGGTTCGTAGCTTTGATATGGATGTGCGCCAATCTATGCAAGAGATGCTCACAGAAATGGTCGCCACTCTGCCGCCTTTATATGGTGTCAAAGGCGAGATGGACTACCATATTCGTTATCCAGTAACGACCAATGACAGTCAGGCTTACCTTGAGATTAAAGAAGCGGCTACTAAAGCGTTGGGCGCTGATAAAGTCAATACTGATGTAGAACCTTCTATGGCTTCTGAAGATTTCTCATTTATGAGTCAGGTAGTTAAAGGCGCCTATTTTTGGTTGGGCGTTGATGGCAGCACACCTTCTAAGCCGCTGCATAATGCCTCTTATGACTTCAATGATGATGCTATCGAGACAGGTATCAAAGTATGGGTTTCTTTGGTTGAGTCAGAGTTACCAAAGAACGCTGAATAGAATTTTATTATCGACAGATAAAACTCAACAGACCAAGTTCAATCAATAGAGTCATCATCATACTCAAAGGGAATTCATATGAACAACAATAGCGTGCTGTCACCTACTATGACAAAGCACCTGCTTGATTGGAAACTGCATTTATTAGTGATTGCTGTATCGTTGTTAGCAGAATGGATCGGCATTATCAAAATCCCTATCGGTATTGGCATTCTGGTATTACTGCCATTACTTTATGCCTTTATTTTTGCGATTTTATTAAATCCCAATGTCGTGCCTTCGATGAAAGCTGTTATAACCAAACAACGAGCCAAGTTCGCCAGTTATGCCATTCTGTTAAGTATTATGCCTTTTATCGCCAAATTCGGTGTTGGCGTTGGTCCCAATATCGAAGAAATCATTGCTGCCGGTCCAGCACTACTATTGCAAGAGTTAGGTAATGTAGCGACCGTTCTGATTGCGCTACCCGTTGCAGTGCTTGTCTTTGGCATGGGCCGAGAAGCTATCGGTGCCACGCACTCTGTTGCTCGTGAACCTAACGTTGCTTTGATTGCTGATAAATACGGCTTACAAAGCCCAGAAGGCATCGGTGTCATGGGCGTATATGTCATGGGTACTTTGTTTGGTGCGATTTACTTCTCACTAATGGCAGGTATCATTGCTTCGATGGACATCATGGATGTACGCGCACTTGCTATGGCATGCGGTATTGGTAGCGGTAGTATGATGGGTGCTTGTTCAGCAGCATTGGCAGAGACGGTGCCTGCCCAAGCAGAAACTATTACTGCCTTTGCGGCCACTTCTAACCTGCTAACTTATGCCACTGGCTTATTTGTTAGTTTATTTGTGGCGCTGCCTTTTACAGAGTTTTTGTATAAAGTAGTCAGTAAATTTAAGAAGCCTCAGCAGACAGTCACTACGACAGAAACCAATCTTGATGCAGTCATGGAAGAGCCTGCCAGTCTATCAATCATGCAGTCTTTTATTTTATTGGCTGTGATTTGCCTGGTCTTGTTACTAAGCAACTGGGTAGGGCAAGGTGTTAATCCATTAGCAGCATTGCCTGCTATGCTCATTTTATTTGCATGTTGCGTGATCGGCATGCTGTTAAAGCGATTTATCCCAGTCAATGTACCAGCGATTGCTTGGATATCTATTGTAGCTATTTTAATCTCTCTACCACAGTTTCCATTCAATGCTTATGTTTTGGAAGAAACCGCCAAACTGGGCGTTCTGCAATTATTAACACCAGTACTTGCTTACGCTGGTTTTGCTATCTCGCAAATGGAAGTCGATTTGTTTAAGAAGTCTGGCTTTAAAATTGCCATTGTTGCGGTATTAACCTTTACAGGTACGTTTATCGGATCAGCGATGATTGCGCAAGCTATGCTCTAAAAGCTAGGTTAGTATTTGAAGATAGTAAAAAGCCCCAGTTGATCAACTGGGGCTTTTGTTTTTTATCCTACAGCAGGGCATATAGTTATCTTGGTTTATAACCTTTGTATGAGTCACTCTCAGTCCATGATACGAGTTTTTGAACTTGGCCAATAAACGTGGTATTCAATTAGATATATAGTTATTAAATCTTATACGACATATGAAATTAAGGCTAAACAGAAATATTTCAGACAGCAGTAGAGGATGAGTATAGACTGAAAGTCTTACTGTTAAACTGTTAAAAGATATAAAGAATATTTAGGAAAGGGTAGAACAGGATGAAAAACAAAGGTTTTGATTAAGCAATATAGGATTGGCGGTGAAGGAGGAATTCGAACTAATATAATAAGTATTTGATTTAATTATATTTTTTATAATAAATAATTATGTTAGACCAGCATATAGACCAACAGCGACGCAGTATTGAAGGCAAGACAAGTAATAAGATTTTTCTCACAAATATTTGAGACTAAATATTTCTAAAATCTTATTTAGTCTCAAATATATATTATCAGTAAAAAATCATCTTCTGCTTCAGTTTATTTCATTTGTCATCGAACAGGTGATACTCGACTTCGAAAATCTAAGTCGATGCAATTTTTTATCAGCTAAAGAGGAGGGCCAAATGAGTTATTTGATCTTCTAATGTTTGCATCACCTTTTAAGTTATTCTTGAACTACAAAATTACTTTATGCGATTGAGATCCATATTGCAACTGTGAGTTGCAAGTGTTTTTGGGAATGTTTAGATTTTAGCATGGGTTATTAGTATGAATATTTTATCGAGTGAAACAAAAAAAGAGACCAATTAATGGTCTCTTTTTTTTGTTAATCTCTTATATTAAATTTTATTTCGAGTCGTCTCACCGTTAACCAATCTCAAAATATTGAATGGATTTTCATCCTTTAATGCTTCTGGTAATAAGCTTTGTGGATAGTTTTGATAACACACAGGGCGTAGATAACGGTCAATGGCCAGCGTTCCGACCGACGTGCCACGCGCATCAGACGTTGCAGGATAAGGTCCGCCGTGTACCATTGCCTCGCAAACCTCTACACCTGTTGGATAACCGTTTAAGAGTAGGCGTCCAGCCTTTTCTTCTAATACAGGTACCACGTCTGCGAATTCAGCAAAATCAGCTTCATCAGCAATTAAAGCGGCTGTTAGTTGGCCGTTCATGCTACTGAGTGCTTGAATCAGCTGCGCTTTGTCTTTGACTTCAATGACTATGGTCGCAGGACCAAAAATTTCTTCTTGTAGCAACTGATTGCCTGCCAGTAGTAAGTCTACGTCTGCTTTAAACAGTTGCGGCTGAGCTTGATCTCCCTTTTGAGGCTGTCCTGCTAAATGCTGGAACCCTTCATGTGTCATCAAATCTTCCAGACCCAATGAGTAGCTTTCTAATGTGCCAGCATTTAACATGGTTTGTGCAGGTTTGGCATCGATAATAGTTGTCAATTTTTCAATAAATTGACTGTATTCAGGTGATTTAATCCCAATGATTAAACCAGGATTGGTACAAAACTGTCCACAGCCCATCACGACAGAATCTGCTAAGTCTTGAGCAATGCTATCACCGCGATTTTTTAGGGCAGCTGGCAGCATGAGCATCGGATTGATACTACTCATTTCTGCAAATACTGGAATAGGATTGGGGCGAGCGGCTGCCATCGCACTTAAGGCTTGACCACCTTTTAGCGAGCCTGTAAAACCAACCGCTTGAATCAAGGGGTGTTTTACCAGCGTTTCACCGACCCCACTGCCATAAACCATACTAAACACGCCTTTAGGCATATTGGTACTCGCAACTGCTCTATCGATCGCTTGTGCTACTTGATCCGCTGTTACCATATGTCCGCTATGGGCTTTGACCACGACAGGGCAGCCTGCCGCTAACGCAGAAGCGGTATCACCGCCCGCTGTCGAAAAGGCTAAAGGAAAGTTACTGGCTCCAAACACAGCAATCGGACCGACCCCTATCTTCACTTGACGCAAATCTACACGTGGCATAGGCTCACGTTCAGGCAGTGCCGTATCGATACGCGCCCCTAGATAGTCACCGCGGCGTAGCACTTTAGCAAACAAACGCATTTGACCACTAGTACGACCACGTTCTCCTTGTAAACGTGCAAGTGGTAGCGCGGTCTCTTGTGAGATATTATCAAGAAAGTCTTGTCCTAGCGCATCTAGTTCATCGGCAATCGCTTCTAGAAATAACGCGCGCTGTTCAGGTGACGTATTACGATAGCTTTTAAAGGCGTCACTGGCGGCTTCGCACGCCTTGTTGACTTCTTCTTCAGTTGCTTGATAAAACTCATAAGCCAAGGCTTCTCCTGTGCTGGCATTAATACTTTGTAAGACTTTGCTGCCGAGCGCACTGCGTTGACCTGCAATAAAATTATGTCCGATAACCATAGTATTCTCCTTAGAGTGTTTTAACTGAACCAATGGATAGTTCAGGTTGAGTATGTGCAATCTTATTTTTTAAAGAATGACCAAATTCTTTTATCTCAATCTCGAATTCATCACCGACTTGGGTTTGCATACCGTCTGCAAATGATAGTGTCGCCGTCCCAAAATAATGAATATGTACATCACCTGGTTTTAAGAATTGCTGATATTTAAAATGGTGGTATTCAAGATTGGCTAGGCTATGACACATATTGTCTTCACCTGATAAAAATTCTTTTTCCCAAATCACGTCACCATCACGGCGCAGGCGACTGGTACCGACCAAATGTTTTGGCAGCTCACCCGTGCGTAGCTCTGGACCATAACTACAAAAACGTAATTTGGAGTGGGCAAGATATAAATAGTTTCGACGTTCCATGATGTGATCAGAAAATTCATTGCCCATGGCAAAGCCAATTCTATAAGGTTTTGAATCTGGACCAATCACATACAGACCTGCAATTTCAGGTTCTTCGCCACCATCCTCTGCAAAATTAGGCATCGGCAGGTCGGCACCAGGACGAACCACAATAGAGCCGTCGCCCTTATAGAACCATTCAGGTTGGGCGCCCACCTCACCGTCAGTAGGTTTACCTTTTTCAATACCTAACTGAAATATACGCATGGTGTCGGTTACTGATGCGGTATCAGCCACGTTCTGTTGGTGCATTTTGTCACGAGTAGCGGCGGAGCCTAGATGGGTCAAACCCGTCCCTGAGACAAAACAATGTGCGGTATCTGGATGATCCAAAGGCGGAAGTACCTGTAAGTTGTCTAGTAGTTGTGCATAGTCATAGTTCTCAGAGGAAAAGCCTAACTGTTCGATCTGTTGCTCTAGACTTAATTTATTTTTAATCGCCATTAATGCTAAGTCTCGAACTGTTCCAACCTGTTTGACTGGTTTGACAGTGTTATTTTCGACAATGCCAACCGCACGGTGACGGTCTTGGGTTTCAAATTGAATGATATTCATAATCAATGTCCTTAATACGCTTGTTCGCTAACGGTTGTTTTTTCAGATTTCTTTTTTTCAAATTTGGCATAGACGAAATAGGTCAGAATCAAACCAAATACCATAACCATAGAGAGAAAATATAAGCCTGCTGCCATGTGACCCGTGTATTCCTTTAATAAGCCAATACCATAAGGTCCCAAATAACCGCCTAAGTTACCCACAGAGTTGATCAAGGCAATACCAGCTGCCGCACTACTGCCTGTTAAGAAACGGCCTGGCAGTGTCCAAAAAACAGCCGTAGTTGAAAACAAGCAAAACGCGACGGCAGATAGAGCAACCAATTGTAAGACAGGAGAGGTGAGCCAAGCACTTAAGAACATGGCAAAAGCACCTACTGCATAAAGAAAACCAAGATGCCCATAACGGTCATTTAAACGGTCCGTACTGCGTGGAATAATCAGTAATCCGACAACTCCGAAAAGATAAGGAATACTCGACAAGAAGCCAACTCGTAGATCGCTACCACCACCAAACTGCTTGATAATCGTGGGTAGCCATAGATTTAAGCCATAAATGCTCAAAGTGACAGGTAGGTAATACAGCGCAAGCAGCAACACACGTTTGTCTTTTAGCGCATGTAAAGGATTGGCGTGCCTTGTTTGCTTATATTCAGACTCATCTTTAACCAATTCATTTTGTAACCAACTTTTTTGCTCTGCAGTCAACCAATTGGCTGTTTTAATATCATCTGGTAAATACAAATACGTGGGTAGTGCTAAAAGAACAGCAGGGAAACCTACGGCTATGAACAACCATTGCCACCCATGCATGTTTGCCATGCCATCCATCCCGAGTAAGGCACCGGATAACGGCCCTGCAATCACCATTGCAATAGGCTGCGACAGTACAAACATACCCATAATTTTCCCGCGATGGCGTACTGGGAACCATTGGGTAATCAAATATAGAACACCAGGGAAAAAGCCCGCCTCAGCAACACCAAGTAAAAACCTAAGTGCATAAAAGCTCTTTGGACCTTGAATCAGTGCCATCGCCATGGTGATCAAGCCCCATGTCAATAAAATACGCGTAAACCACTTGCGTGCCCCAAACTTGGCCAATAGTAAGTTGCTTGGCACCTCAAACATGAAGTAACCAATAAAAAATAAACCTGCACCAAATCCGTAAGCGGCGTCACCGATACCGACGTCAGCGCCCATATGTAGATGAGCAAAGCCAACCGCACCGCGATCAATATAAGCGACCACATAAAGCAAAATCAATGCAGGGATTAATTTGTAGGTCACTTTTCGTATAACGTTCTTTTCGAAATCCATATCCGACTCCACGTTCCATGTGGTAATTCTCAAGCACCACGCCAAAGAGAAATTATCTGTAATTAAATGCGTTATCAGTAGATAACTGGAATAATGTATAAAAGCTTTAACTAAAATATAGTAATACTATTTAAATATCAACCCTTTTAAAAAGATAGATTTTAGTGTATTTTGATTATTATTGTTTAAATAGTAATACTATATAAGGATATAGACATGTCAAAAAAGAAGCCACTACGTTCAACAGCTTGGTTTGGAACAGCTGATAAAAATGGATTTATGTACCGTAGTTGGATGAAGAATCAAGGCATTCCAGATCATGAGTTTGATGGCAGACCCATTATTGGTATTTGTAATACTTGGTCAGAACTGACACCTTGTAATGCACATTTTCGCAAAATTGCTGAGCATGTGAAAAAAGGAATTTTAGAAGCGGGTGGTTATCCTGTTGAATTCCCTGTTTTCTCCAACGGGGAATCCAACCTACGTCCAACGGCGATGCTGACGCGTAATTTGGCAAGTATGGATGTAGAAGAAGCGATTCGCGGTAACCCTATGGATGGTGTCGTGCTGTTAACAGGCTGTGATAAAACCACACCCGCCTTATTAATGGGCGCAGCCAGTTGTGATGTTCCTGCAATTGTCGTCACAGGTGGGCCCATGCTAAACGGCAAACATAAAGGAAAAGATATTGGCGCTGGCACCATCGTCTGGCAAATGCACGAAGAGCTAAAAGCTGGCAAAATTGATCTCAATGAATTTTTATCTGCAGAATCGGGCATGTCGCGCTCAGCGGGTACGTGTAATACGATGGGTACGGCCTCTACAATGGCTTGTATGGCTGAAGCACTAGGTACTTCTTTACCGCACAATGCCGCTATTCCAGCAGTGGATTCGCGGCGTTATGTTTTGGCGCACTTATCAGGTATGCGTATTGTCGATATGGTCAAAGAAGATCTGACGTTATCCAAAATTTTAACCAAAGAAGCGTTTGAAAATGCGATTAAAGTCAATGCCGCAATTGGCGGTTCAACCAATGCTGTCATTCATTTAAAAGCCATTGCTGGGCGTATTGGTGTTGATTTAGAGCTAGAGGATTGGAATCGTGTTGGTCGCGGTATGCCTACCATTGTTGATTTGCAGCCATCAGGTCGATTTTTGATGGAAGAATTTTATTATAGCGGTGGCTTACCTGCGGTACTGCGCCGTATGGGTGAGCACAATCTGCTACCACATCCTCAAGCACTGACTGTGAATGGACAAAGCATTTGGGAGAATTGCAAAAGCTCGCCTATCTATAATGATGAAGTCATCCGTCAAGTGGACAATCCACTGAGTAAAGATGGCGGTATGTGTATCTTACATGGCAACCTAGCACCGAAAGGAGCTGTGCTCAAACCGTCCGCCGCGTCAGCAGAATTGATGAAACATCGTGGTCGTGCCGTGGTGTTTGAAGACCTTGATGACTATAAAGCACGTATTGTAGATCCAAATTTGGATGTCGATGAAACTTGCATTTTGGTACTAAAAAACGCAGGACCTAAAGGGTATCCGGGTATGGCTGAAGTCGGTAATATGGGATTGCCGCCCAAATTGTTAGAAAAAGGGATCACAGATATGCTGAGAATTTCTGATGCTCGCATGAGTGGTACGGCGTATGGAAGCGTGGTATTACACGTGGCACCAGAAGCCCGCGCAGGGGGACCATTGGCTGCGGTACAAAACGGTGATTTTATTGAACTTGATGCCTACGCCGGAAAACTGCACTTAGATGTTAGCGATGAAGAGCTACAGCAGCGTCTAGCGAATCTGCCAGCACCACCTACCCCCAATTTTATTGGCGGGTATCGTGAACTCTATGTCAAGCATGTGCTGCAAGCTGATGAAGGCTGCGATTTCGATTTTCTTGTCGGCTGTCGCGGTTCTGAGGTTCCTCGTCATTCACACTAATTTACTCAAATATTCGCACTGGTTTACGCAAAATACAAGACCTTGTTAATTGATAAGGTCTTGTATAACATACTAGTGTCAAATATGAGTAACGATAAGATATGAGCACTGCCGACTACAAGAACCCTGTCCCAAGCAAAAGCCAACATGCATTAATGGTTCAACAATTAGGTCTAAAAATTATTTCTGGCGAATTTCCTGAAAATGAAAAATTACCTTCCTCAGCTGAGTTGTGTGAGGAGTTTCAGGTCAGTCGTCCTGTCTCTCGTGAAGCCATACGGGTACTGAACTCTAAGGGCCTGACGTACTCACGTCCAAAAGTCGGTACGGTCGTACGGCCAAAGGATGAATGGCACTTACTCGATCCAGATGTGCTTTTTTGGTTGATTCAGTCCACACCAGAAAATGATTTTTTTAAAACCCTATCGACCGTTCGACGTGTTTTAGAGCCTGAAATGGCCTATATCGCTGCTAGTACCGCAACTGATGACGATATCGCACAGATCAAAAAAGCGTACGATGGCATGGAGAAGGCTACGAGTGCGGAAGAATTTATGCAACCTGACATAGATTTCCATCTTGCCATTGCAAAGGCCACGCATAATGACCTACTTGCTTATATGTCGAGAATGCTGGTATTACCTCTACAGCAATCTATTCAGTTGACCAGCCTAAGACCTAACTTACAAACGCATTCATTACCAAGACACAAAGCTATCTTAACGGCAATCGAGAGTAAAGATCCTCTATCAGCAAGACTTGCTTCTTTAGTGCAATTGGATGATACCAACGTGGCCTATACCTTAATCAAAAAGTAATCTTCAGTGTTCACTGAACGATAAGATACCTATCAAGTAAAATCCATCTACATACTTTTATTTCTGTATAGGTATACAGCCTTCTGTTCTCATCATTGAGTATCTATAATAGTAATATAACCAACTTTCTGCTTGCTATTTGAAGTCCTTCGTTCGCTATATAACCTTCCTGAACTGATTTCAAAACAATGACACCTCAGACCCTGCTATCATTACCTCACTATAAAAATTTACACCTTCCAAAGTATCTAGGACTAATAAATGCCTGCCAGTACCACTAATAATATTAGCAAAATCAATCAAGACGATATCAACAAAGCCGTCTGGAACGCTTGTGACACCTTTCGCGGGGTCATCAGCGCCGACACCTATAAAGACTTTATCTTAACCATGCTGTTCCTAAAGTACCTATCTGATGTATATCGCGATGAGTACAACAAGCTGGTCGAGCAGTTTGGCGACAACCCTGAGCTGATCCACGCTATGATGTCCAAGCAGCGTTTTGTGTTGCCTGAAGGTGCAAGCTTTTGGGACTTATACGAGCAGCGTCATCAGCCGGGCAATGGTCAACGTATTGACGAGGCGCTACACGCTATCGAAGAAGCTAACGGCACCAAGCTCAAAAATGTCTTCCAAGACATTAGCTTTAACACTGATAAACTCGGTCAAGAAAAGCAAAAGAACGAGCTACTACGCCATCTGTTAGAAGATTTCGGTAAAGACATCCTTAACCTAAGCGTTGAGCGTGTCGGTAGCCTCGATGTGATTGGTAATGCTTATGAGTTTTTAATCAAGCACTTTGCCGCCAGTAGTGGGGCGACGGCTGGCGAGTTCTATACGCCGCCCGAAGTATCTAACTTACTAGCGACTATCCTTGAGCCTGTCGAAGGTGATGAGATCTGTGATCCAGCCTGTGGTTCAGGGTCGCTGCTCATCAAGTGTGGGGCTATGGTACGCAAAAACTCAAATTCTAAGAAGTATGCGCTATACGGTCAAGAAGCCATTGGCTCGACATGGGCACTGGCCAAAATGAATATGTTTCTACACGGTGAGGACAACCACCGTATCGAGTGGGGCGATACCATCCGCAATCCGCTGCTACTTGATAAGGACGGCAAGCACTTACTACAGTTCGATGTGGTGACCGCCAACCCACCGTTTTCATTGGATAAATGGGGCCATGAAGATGCCAGCAGCGACCCCTACGGTCGCTTCCATCGCGGTGTACCGCCCAAGACCAAGGGCGACTATGCCTTTATCAGTCATATGATTGAAACACTTAAGCCAAGCACTGGCCGTATGGGTGTGGTCGTACCGCATGGCGTGCTATTCCGTGCATCCAGTGAAGGCAAAATCCGTCAGCAACTCATCGAAGAAAACCTGCTCGATACGGTGATTGGCTTACCAGAAAAGCTGTTCTTTGGCACGGGTATTCCAGCGGCGATTTTGCTGTTTAAAAAGAACAAAACTGATGACAATGTACTGTTCATCGATGCCAGCAATGAGTTTAAATCAGGTAAAAATCAAAACCAACTCACTGAGAATAATATTGCTAAAATTATTGAGACGTATAAGTCACGAGAAAGTGTCGATAAATACGCGTATCTAGCGAGCTTTGATGAGATTAAAGAAAACGACTTTAACCTAAACATTCCGCGCTATGTCGATACGTTTGAGGAAGAGGCGGAGATTGATCTGGATGCGGTGCGTGCTGAGCGTCTTGAGTTAAAAGCTGAATTAGATACGTTAGAGACTGAGATGGCAGGGTTTCTAAAGGAGTTGGGTTATGGTGCCTAATGGTTGGGAGTTCAGTAAACTTGGTAATGTTGCAGAGCTACAGCGTGGTTTTGATTTACCTTCAACCAAAAGAATTGACGGTAATATTCCAATAGTTTCGTCTAGTGGAGTATCAGGCTACCACAATGAATATAAGGTAGAAAAACCAGGTATTGTAACTGGGCGATATGGTTCTATTGGGAACGTTTATTATGTAGAAGAGAATTTTTGGCCTTTAAATACGTCTTTATGGGTTAAAAATTTCCATAGTAACTATCCTAAATTTATTTACTATTTATTATCAAGTTTTGACTTTAAAAAGTTTAGTGACAAAACTGGAGTTCCGGGTGTAAACCGTAATGACTTACATGCAGTTAAGGTTGCAGTGCCACCTTTATTAGAGCAGAAAAAAATAGTCAAAATCCTATCGACTTGGGATAAAGCGATTAGCACGACTGAGCGTTTAATTGACAATAGTACCCAGCAGAAAAAAGCGCTGATGCAGCAATTGCTCACAGGGAAAAAGCGGTTGTTTAATGATGAGGGAAAAAGGTTTGAGGGTGAGTGGGAAGAGATAAAACTAGGAAGTTTATACTCTTTTAAACGGGGTAAGGGTATATCCAAAGGTCAGCTAACAGAAAATGGTAATAAATGCGTGCTGTATGGTGAACTATATACGCATTATGGTGAAGTTATTCACGAAGTTAAAAGTAGAACAAGAGAAATAAACTCTGTTAAGTCTATAAAAGGTGATGTGTTGATACCAGCATCGACAACAACTACAGGAATTGATTTGGCGAATGCTACAGCAGTTCTTGAAGATGATATTCTCCTTGGAGGAGACATCAATATTCTTAGACCTAAAAAAGCAACTGATGCAATATTTATGGCTCATCTTCTTACTCACATAAAGAAGTTCGAAATTGCTAGAAAAGGTCAAGGCATTACGATTATTCATGTTTATGGAAAAGATTTAGCAAATTTAGACGTTTTAACTCCTAAAGATTTAAAAGAGCAACAAAAAATCGCCATCGTGTTAACCAATGCCGACAAAGAAATCGAATTGCTTGAGCAGCAATTGGCTAATTTTCAGCAAGAAAAAAAGGCGCTGATGCAGGTATTGCTGACGGGTAAGAAGCGGGTGGTGGTTGATGGGGAGGTTATTTGATCTTGAGTAGGCTAGGTTAAAAGCTCAGCCTATAAACTAATATAATATTTAAAGGAGTCAAATAGTGAACGAAATTTTTACAAGTATTATAACTTCTTTAATAACCAGTGGGATTAGTATAGCAGTAGTAGTCCTTGGTCTATCAAGCTGGCTAGGAGGTGTTTGGTCAAAGAGAATAGATCGTCTAGAAAATGCTGAGATAGAGCTTAAAAAAATTGGAGAGAAAGCCACAATAGACAGTGAGGCAAGAAAAGAAAATGCAGAAATGCAAAAACAATTAGATGAGTTAAAACACCAACATCAGAAATTGTTAAATAAAGACCATGTAAACCACTCTATCGCTCAGGATACTTATGCTAAGTTCTTCTCGTCAAAAATGGATGCATATATAAAATTAGCAAATTTGAAAAGAAACTATTTATTATCTATTAAGGAGTTTGTTCATGACCCAGAAAATGGGCTACCTCTAAATGATGCTAGCACCTCTATTATGATAAGCATTAGAAATACTATTAATGAAAACTACATATACTTATCGAATAGCTTATTAGAAGTTTTTGAGACATGGAATGAAGAGTTTATAAAAATCGATAAGATTAATACTATTGATATTATGGAAAGATGGTCGGAGTTTTCAAGTATTGAAAGTGAACATGGTGCATCTGCATCTGATTTAGCAAACGAAGAAACTCAATTAACTTATCAGAAGTTTATGGAAGATCAGCCAGAACTATGGGAGAACGTTTTAAATAGAATTGATAGCGATATCAAAGAATTAAGAACAAGATATGACTTATAGATATGTAAGTTGGGGTAAAAAACCAGCTTACGAAAAAATAGCCTACAAAAAAGATTCTTTGCCGAGGGTGAGCGAGGATTTAATAAAGTACTGCTCTATCCGAGTACAAGACGAAAGCTACGCTTGAGTGAAGGCGCGAATGCAGTCTTAAAGATCATCGTCCCAGAGAGTTTCCCAAACTTTGTGTAACTGCTTATAATCCACTAACAGGAGAATAAGCAATGACTAACCAATCTGACATCAAGAAACTGGCTGAGCAAATGGCCAGCAGCATGAAAAGCTTCGATGACA
>NZ_CAJHAL010000025.1:0-58436 GCF_904846365.1 Psychrobacter nivimaris | reverse complement strand
CTCTCTTCCTGAGCAACTTTGAGATCACGTTTAAGACGTTTATTCTCTTCTAGTATAGCCATGAGCTCAGGATCATATTCTTTAGTACCAATAAGCTGGCCTTTATCAGCTTTGTTTTGCCAGTTAGATAATGTCTGCATGGCGATGCCAAGCTGCTTTGCAGTCGCTGAAACATTGCCCTTATTATCTGCTATCTTTTTAACGGCTTCAGCTTTGAATGCTGCACTATAGGTTCTGATTTTCTTAGTCATGATAAACTCCTCATTGAGTCGTTAGTTTACCAAGTTTGGTTCTACAGTTTTTTCAGCATAGCTCAAAGTAGGACAGGTCTATTACGACGATATGCAGCAAGTATTGGATCAGCTCGAGCAAAGCAAAGAAACAGTACGCAGTTATCAAACGACGCCAATGGGACGGTTACGTATCAGCTCTATGGTGGGTTTTGGTGAAAAGATACTGCTACCACTGCTAGATGAGTTTGGTGAGTTGTATCCAGAGATTGTGCTAGATGTCAGTCTCAGTGATGAGCTATCAGCATTAGGACGTGACGATGTCGATATTGCGATTCGCGGTGGTTATGCGCCAAATGAGCGAGTGCTTGCCATTAGGCTCATGGATAATGGGTTTATACCGGTTGCGTCGCCCAGTTATTTAGAGATGCATGGTGTACCTAGTCATGTGATGGAATTAAAGGAACATAAAGGCCTGTATTTTAAAGCGCCAAACGGGCCAACGCCTTGGCTCTGCTATGTCGACGATCAGTGGCATGATGTCTCAGGACCTGCAGTGGCAATTTCAAACAATGGACCATGGCTAGCCAAAAAAGCTTGTGATGGTGAAGGGGTTTTGATGTCCACTCGGTGGGCACTATCCTCATATCTTGAGTCAGGCGCATTGCAAGAGATTAAATTTGAGCATCCATTAGCAATCACGCAGCACGCTGATATGGCCGTATATCTGCTGTATCAAAAGCAGCGCTATCTAGTGCCTAAGGTAAAAGCTGCTGTCGATTTTTTGGTTGAGAAAATAAAAGTAGGGAGTGAGCGTTGATGTAAGGGAAGTGTGCTATCTACAACCTCATTACATTCATATTCGTATCAACACCTAAGAGGCTTAAGATACAATCGTCATAGGATATTATGACAGGCTACTCATTATATTCCTGATGGAAAATAACAGATAGCTCGTTGGCTGCCTCTTGCATGACAGGCACATAGCTCAGTAGCTCATCCAAAGATTTTCTGACAGTAGGACTATGAGTAAATACCGTAGCAAATGCAGGCTGGTCACCATTCGGAATCGGGACAGCACAGGCGACCATACCAGGAATAAACTCTTCATTATCTGTCCCTATCTGTGTCTTACGCACTTCAGCAATGGACGTCATGAGTTGTTTTTTGTCAGTCTGAGTATGGGTCGTGAGCGCCTGTAACGATAGTTTTTCTACAATACGCTCGCACTTATTATCTGCCAACTGCGTCAACAATAATTTGCCACTGGCACAGGCCCAGATAGGTATATTGGTTCCGGTAGGTAACTGTATTTGGACAGGCCAGTCAGATATCACACGATCGATATACACCACTTCTAAGTCTTGCAGCACCGCAATCCCTACCGACTCACCAATTTTGGCTGAAAGCTGTTGTAATATCGCCAACCTTTCTGCTTTAAAAGGACTGTTTTTCCACAGGTCTAAAGCTAAGTCATGCGTTCTTTTTCCGCAGGTTACTTTTCCATGCAAATCCAATTGGACAAATTGAAGCGGTTGTAGCTGATTTAACAATCGGTACATACTAGGTACAGGGATGTCCAATGTTTCTGCTAAGTCAATAACGCCCATAGGCTTAGCAGATTTGGCCAATACTTCTACGATTTGCAAAACTCGCTCGACGCTTGAGCCCTTTTTTTTGACATTATTCATATTTCAATTTGCATCCTTAACTGTGCGTTTAAGAAGATCACTCATCATATTCATCACATATTTCTGTATTCATATCTTGTCATATCGAAGTTGTTCTGATAAGTTACATAACGATAATCATAGTTCTCGGTATATGAAATAAAGTTATAAATAGCCATACCAATATAAAACAAATAATAAACTTTTATCTGCTAAAAATAATAAAGCGTAAGAGGTTGTAATCATGTTAGATTTAGCAAATATGACGCCGACAGAGGTCAGAGCGTTAATCAGTAACAATGAACTTAACAAGCCGACTTCTGGCATGTGTAAAGGTCATATACAAGCAAACCTAGTCATAGTGCCCAAAAATTTAGCCTATGATTTTTTATTGTTTGCACAAAGAAACCCAAAGTCTTGTCCTATTTTAGATGTAACAGATGTCGGTAGCGCAGAGCCACGTCTCATGGCAAAAGGCGCAGACTTGAGATCTGATGTCCCAAAGTATCGGATATACAAATTTGGCGAATTAGTGGCTGAGGTGTCAGATCTAAAAGATTACTGGAGAGAGGATTTGGTCTGCTTTCTTTTAGGATGCAGTTTTTCCTTTGAGTCTGCCATGCTAAATGCGTCTATTCCTATCAGACATATCGAAGACAATCACAATGTGCCAATGTATATCACAAACGTAGAGACTGAGCCTGCAGGACAATTCCATGGGAAAATGGTGGTTAGCATGCGGCCAATACCTTATCCATTAATCACCAGAGCCGTCCAAGCCACCTCTCGATTTCCGCAAGTTCACGGCGCGCCTATTCATATCGGAGACCCTAGTGTCATCGGTATAACCGACATTCATGCGCCTGATTTTGGTGATGCATCCATCATAAAAGAAGGCGAAGTCCCTGTATTTTGGGCTTGCGGTGTGACGCCGCAAAGTATCGCTATGACTAGTAAGCCAGAGCTGATGATAACGCATTCACCAGGACATATGTTTATCTGCGACCCAAGAGATGAAGACTTGGCAGTTCTATAATTTCTGATGACAAAAGTGCTTTTAAACGCATAAAAATAATTAATTTCAAACTACTATTTTAATAAGCCAATCAATAAATTGTCACATAACATTCAACAATCACACTCTACATACATCACTAGGTACGAATTTTTTATAAAAAATAATTATTTACTTTCACTCTAACGGAATAGCCAATCATATGAATATCAATTTCACGGATCTTGAAAAACTGATCAAACTTGCAGAATGCGCCGATATAAAATCTTTAGAAGTCACTGACGGTGATGCACGTATTTCTATCGTTTGCCAATCTGACGACAACCAAAGTAGCGGCAATCATATCGCTCATACTCCCAACCCAAGGGCCTCTCATTCAGAGCCTCAAACCGAAACCACTCAAAACAGTACGGATAATAATACCAATGTAGGCAGTGATCGTAGTGATGAAACTGTGACTACAGAGATGGAGAAATCCCAAGTAATAGCGCCTATGCTAGGTACGTTTTATCTTCGCTCTGAGCCGACAGCAGAAGTGTTTTTTCAGGTAGGAGATAAGGTGCAAGTAGGGCAGACACTATGCATCATTGAAGCCATGAAAATGATGTACGAGGTCAAAGCAGAAACTGCGTGTACGCTTAAAGAGATTTTGGTCGATGAAGGTGATGTTGTAGAGTACGCCCAGCCCTTATTTGTTATAGAGCCAAACAGTTAAAGCCACTCAATAGCCGCTCAATATTGTATAGACGCTGCACAAACACTGTATTTGACACTATATTTTTAAGGGAATAAACATGTTCACAAAAATCTTAATTGCCAATCGCGGCGAGATTGCTCTACGTATTATCCGAGCTTGCAAACAGCTGGGTATTAAGTCCGTCATTGCCCATTCTGAATCAGACAAAGACTCGTTACCCGTGCGCCTAGCCGATGAAGCAGTATGCATCGGGCCTGCCAATGCCACGCACAGTTATCTTAACCAACGAGCGATTGTGTCTGCTGCAAAGCTTACCAACGCGCAAGCCATCCATCCAGGCTATGGCTTTTTGTCTGAAAACGCAGACTTTGCGGCCTTGATTGAAGATTCAGGTCTCACGTTTATTGGTCCAACGGCTGACAATATCAGAAACATGGGCGACAAAGTTGAAGCCAAAAAACAAATGACAATGGCTGGCGTGCCCTGTGTGCCTGGTTCTGATGGCGCATTGCCTGCTGATTCAGAGCAAGTTATCAAGATTGCCAGTGAGGTCGGTTATCCAGTCATTATCAAGGCGGCAAGTGGTGGTGGTGGTCGTGGGATGCGCGTGGTCGAAAAAGAAGCTGACTTACTCTCTGCGATTTCTATGACGCAAACAGAAGCCAAAGCCAATTTTGGTAGCGCTATTGTTTATCTTGAAAAATACTTACAAGCACCTCGTCATATCGAAGTGCAAGTCATGTCTGATACTCACGGCAATGCTATATATTTAGGCGAGCGTGATTGCTCTATGCAGCGTCGTCATCAAAAAGTCATTGAAGAAGCGCCAGCACCCGGTATCACCGAAGAGCAGCGTCAGAAAATCGGTCAAGCCTGTGTCACAGCTTGTGAGCAAATGCAGTATAGAGGCGCAGGCACGTTTGAGTTTTTATATGAAAACGGCGAGTTCTTCTTTATCGAGATGAATACCCGTGTGCAAGTGGAGCACACCATCACTGAGATGGTGACGGGCGTCGATATTGTACAAGAGCAAATAAGAGTAGCTGCAGGGCTTCCATTGGCATACAAGCAAAGTGATATCGCCATTACCGGACACGCTTTTGAGTGCCGTATCAATGCCGAAAACGCGCAGACATTTTTGCCAAATGCGGGGCGCATAGACTACTGCCACATGCCAGCAGGGTTTGGTATCAGAGTGGATAGTCATGCTGAGTCGAACTACACCGTACCACCATCCTATGACAGTTTGATTGCCAAGATATGTGTACAAGACCGTTCAAGAGAAAAAGCGATAGAAAAAATGCGTGCGGCCTTATCGGAAGCGCAAATTACGGGCATTGATACCAATATTGGGCTGCATCAACGACTGTTTGAAGATGAGGTGTTTTGTGAAGGTCAAATGAGCATTCATTATCTAGAAGAGTGGATACAAGACAATATATAAATCAGTTCTTGCCCGCAAAAGTGAAAACCAAATCTGGCATTAGTGTCAGAATTAAGATAACAGATAATGGAGTGCGTGCTGATGGAACTACAATGGCAAATATGCAGCGAAACCAATCTAGTGTTGTTTTTTCCTAAACCAACCACCTTAGAAAAACAACAAAAATGCTGGGCTTTATCAGACAGCATCCAGAATATGCCAGAAGTCATCGAAGTGGTGATTGGCATGAATACGCTCAGTGTATTCATCGTGCCATTAACTTGGGCTGAGCTGAATACTTTCAAAGATAAGCTTTCAGACCTGCTCAATGATATCCCTTCAAAAACCATCCAAGGTAAGCACGTCGAGATACCAGTGCATTACGGCGGTAAGTATGGCCCCGATCTAGCGGCCATGGCGAATGACCTAAATCTCTCAGTTGAAGCCGTTGTCGATCTACATACCAAAGCCACTTATACCGTTTACTTTATCGGTTTTCAGCCAGGATTTCCTTATCTTGGCGGCTTGTCTGAGTCCTTATACTTCCCAAGACATGCCGTACCTAGAACCCAAGTGCCCGCAGGCTCAGTGGGTATTGGCGGTGAGCAGACAGGGGTTTATCCTTTTGATTCTCCAGGCGGTTGGCAGCTACTCGGCCAGACGGATACTGCTTTATTTGATTTAACCAAGACCTCTCCGACGTTACTTAACGCAGGCGATACTTTGACATTTAAAGCGATTGATATTCATCAATAAGCGATAAATAAAAGATGCATGAATCAAAAAGACAAATAAACAGGTGGTATCAATGAAAGTTTTAACCGCAAGTGCCGTTGCCAGTATTCAAGATTCGGGACGACTGGGTTACCGAAGCATGGGCGTGGGTAGAAATGGCGTGATGGACAGCTGGGCGCTACAAGCCGGCAATGCTTTGATGAAAAACGAAGCCAACGAACCCGCTATTGAAATAGCGCTCGGTGAGCTAACCATACAGTTTGAAGAAAGCGTCAGCTTTTGCTTAACAGGCGCTTTATACGAGGCCTATCTAGACGACAAGCGCGTTCCTTGTTATTGGCGTATCAATGCAACAGCTGGGCAAACGCTCAAACTTTTGCGCCCGCTACAAGGCATGTATACCTATTTATGTGTGCATGGCGGCTTTGATATTGAGCCAGTGTTGCAGTCAGTCAGCACCAATCTCAAAGCAGGATTTGGCGGATTTGAAGGCAGATATTTAAAAGCCGATGACAGCTTGGCAGTAAAGACTGAATCAAGTCTGCCTGTGATTGGGGTAGCCCGTCTTGCCCCAACCGAGGTTATCCGAGTGATAAAAAGCAGTGAGTATGATTGCTTCACTGAGTCGTCTAAACAAGCATTTGAGACCCAGCCATGGAAACTACAAAGCAGTAGCAACCGTATGGGTTACCGTTTGGAGGGAGCTACAGCGCTTGAGTTTAGTAAGCCAGTAGAAATGAGCTCACATGGCGTTGATATTGGGATGATTCAGGTGCCACCACAAGGACAACCGATTGTCCTAATGGCAGACGGGCAAACGACGGGTGGCTATCCTAAAATCGCAACCGTGATTCAAGCAGACATAGGTCTGATGGCACAGATTAGATTTGGCAAAGCCTGTCAGTTCGTCATTGTGTCGTTAGAGCAGGCGCTGCGTGAACAACAGAAAAGACAACATTACATCGATCAAATAAAGGAGTATGCCAATGAAAATTGATTTAAATGCTGATGTGGCGGAAGGCTGCGGGCAAGACGATAAGTTATTGACGATAGTCAGCTCAGCGAATGTCTGCTGCGGTCTTCATGCTGGTTCTTACAGCGAGATGCTAGCCACGTTGCAATTGGCAAAAGAAAACAATGTGAGCGTAGGCGCGCATCCTGGTCTAAACGATAGAGAAAACTTTGGCCGTATTCATCAGCTGTTAAGTGAAGCCGATTATCGTGCTTTATTGGTATATCAATTGGGCGCAACCAAAGCGCTTTGTGACTTGGTTGGTGTGTCATTAGACTACGTAAAACCGCATGGTGCGTTGTACAACCAAGCGGCCATTGATGAAGATTTATCAGACATTTTGGTCAGTGAAATCAAACGATTTGATCCAAATCTAAAAGTCATGGGTCTGTCGGGTGGTTATCTGGTTAAAGCAGCCAAAAAACAGGGTTTAGCCTCGATATCAGAAGTGTTTGCTGATAGGAACTATGAAAAAGACGGCTCATTGGTCTCCCGCACTAAAGACAATGCCTTAATCACCGACACAGACGAGGCCGTTAAACATGTATTACAAATGGTCACTGAAGGGACTATCACCAGTGTCTGCGGTCAAACCGTACCCGTAGAGGCGCAAAGTATCTGCCTACATGGGGATGGCGAACACGCTATTTTATTTGCGCAAGAAATAAAGAAACAACTAGAGCTCAAAGGTATCACTATCTCTGCCCACTAAATATCCGTTTCCTAATCATTTGATTAAATAATCCCCTATAGAACAAGGATGTTTATGAGCACCATAAAAAAACATAATACCGCCATTTTAGGCGCGGCCTTCTTGATGGCCACATCAGCAGTAGGGCCAGGGTTTTTGACCCAAACGGCCACATTTACCGAAAGCCTAATGGCAAGTTTCGGCTTTGTTATCTTAATCTCTATTGTTATGGATATTGGCGTCCAGCTTAACGTTTGGCGTGTAGTCGCAGTCTCCAAAAAACGTGCACAGGAAATCGCCAACTTGGTGTTCCCTGGTGTTGGTTACTTGCTCGCTTTCTTAATTA
Organism: Psychrobacter nivimaris; assembly: GCF_904846365.1. Lineage (GTDB taxonomy): Bacteria > Pseudomonadota > Gammaproteobacteria > Pseudomonadales > Moraxellaceae > Psychrobacter > Psychrobacter nivimaris_B. The sequence continues at coordinate 50,617 of NZ_CAJHAL010000025.1, read as the reverse complement.
TTGCGGGTGGTCTGGCTTTTAATATTGGTAATATTGGCGGTGCTGGACTTGGCATGCAGTCCATGTTTAATATGTCGCCCATCACAGGCGCCCTGATCAGTGGTGTGATTGCCGTCGCCATATTTTTAGGCCGAGAAACGGGGCCTATGATGGATAAATTCGCTCAGTTAATGGGCTTTATCCTGATTGTATTGGTCATTTATGTGGTCTTTAAGTCTGATCCACCATTAGCAGAAGCCGTCAGCAAAACGATCATGCCTGACAAGATTGATGCAGTGGCTATCGTGACGCTAGTTGGCGGTACGGTTGGCGGTTATATTACTTTCTCAGGTGCGCATCGCTTATTGGAAGCAGGCGTCAGCGGAGAAGAGAATTTAAAATCAGTGACCAGAAGCTCAGTCTCAGGTATTTTGATTGCCTCTGTTATTCGCGTATTTTTATTCCTTGCCGTATTAGGCGTGGTGTCTCAAGGCTTTGCATTGGATCCTGCCAACCCAGCCATGTCGCCGTTTCAGTATATTTTAGGAAATGCGGGTAAAGTTATTTTTGGTATGGTGATTTGGGCGGCGTCTGTGACCTCAGTGATTGGTGCTGCTTATACCTCTGTGTCTTTTATGACCAACTTTCATCCGTTCATTGAGACTTATAAACGCTACTTCATTATTGGTTTTATCGTTATCTCAACGTTGGTGTTTGCCACTATCGGTAAACCGGCTCAAGTATTGGTATTGGTTGGTACGTTAAATGGTTTGGTATTGCCTATCGCTATGGTTATTATCCTGATTGCCGCCTACAGAAAAAATATCGTTGGCAATTATAAGCATCCGATTTGGATTGCGGCATTTGGTTGGTTAATCGCCATCGTGATGAGTATCCTAAGTGTTATGACCATTGCTAAATATCTGGGCATGAGTTAAAAAATTAAGATAAGGAATGTATTATGGATATAGAGCAAATAACACGTGTGGTCAAACTGGTTGAAAGCAGTCAGCTGCACGAAGTCACGATTGCCGACAATGGGCAATCTATTACGGTGGTTAACAATCTAGGTGCGCAGAATAATGTTAGCGCTAATCCTATAGAGGCCAAGCCTACTCATGAGCCTGAACAGACTGGTAGTGATGTCTTGCAAGTAGGTGCCACTTATGTGGGGCAGATCTATTTAAGTGAAGACGATGCAACAGACAACTTGGTCAAAGAAGGCGACCACATTCAAAAAGGTCAAACCGTTTGCTTCATTGATGAGTTGACCCGTTTGCAGCCAGTGATTAGTAATAAAGAGGGTGTGATCATGGCTGTCTTGGTTGAAAGTGGCCAGAACGTTGAGTACGGACAGCCTATTTTTGAGTTAGCCCGTAGTTAAAGACAGTTAACGTAGTTTTGGTTAAGACAAAATATAAACCCTTTAAGCGTCATCTGTCGCTTAAAGGGTTTTTTATGTGCTGAGTATTTGTATTAGACTCATCATGTATTTCGTGCATCTAATATAAGCTATTTACTCTGCCCAAGATCATCCAGAATAGCGCAGTCTGCATTATCATCGCCTGCACAATGATCAAAAGAATTCTGTAGCGAATTGACCATCTCCTGCAATTGGGCGATTTTTTGGTTTAACGTTTCGATATGCTCTTGTGTCAGTTGTTTGACATCTGCACTCTGACGATTAGCATTTTTGCGCAAATACAGTAACTCCTTCATTTGCTTGGATGAGAACCCCAAGTCACGAGAATGTCTTAAAAAGCATAAGTCGTCAAGATCGTCTTTAGAATACAGGCGATAACCTGAGTTCGAGCGATTTACTGTTTCTAGCAAGCCAATCTGCTCATAGTAGCGAATCATTTTGGTAGAGATACCTGATTGCTTTGATGCTTGACCAATATTCATATTTATCCTCCTAACTTAAAAAGGGACTTAAATAACAAAAGGGTTTAAATAACCTGTGTATTTAAACCCTATATGGATAACCTTTACGATTCTACATTCACTCTGTAGCGGTTTAGTAGTTCGCTGACTATACTTTAAAGTACTTGAGGCGTAACGCATTACCCAATACGAAAACGGAAGACAGCGCCATTGCGCCTGCCGCAAAAATGGGTGAGAGCAGGATACCAAATGCTGGATACAAGACACCTGCGGCAATCGGAATCAAAGCGACATTATAAATAAATGCCCAAGCCAGATTTTGTCTGATATTACTGATGGTGGCTTTACTCAAGGCAATTGCAGTAGGCACACCTTGCAGACTACCTGACATTAGCACCACTTCAGCCGCCTCAATCGCTACGTCTGTGCCTGTACCAATGGCCAATCCAACATCGGATTGAGCCAATGCAGGGGCATCATTGATACCGTCACCGACAAATGCCACTCGGCCATATTGTTCTTGCAACTGGCGTATTGCATCTACCTTGCCTTCGGGTAATACTTCTGCTACTACCTGATCAATATTTAATTTTGCGGCAATCGCTTGGGCGGTATGGCGATTATCACCTGTAATCATGGCCACTTTTAAGCCTAACTGATGTAGTGCGGCGATGGCGGCATGAGTCGTCTCTTTAATAGGATCGGCAACGGCGATGATAGCAGCCAACTGCTGGTCAATCGATACATAGAGTGGGGTTTTACCTTCTTGCCCCAAACGTAGCGCATCTTGTTCAAAAGGCGCAACATCAAGCCCTAATTGTTGCATATAACGATCTGCGCCAATGTGGATCACTTGGCCTGCCACGTTTGCTTGAATACCCAAACCTGTCATCGCCTCAAAATCAGTGATAGGCAGCAGTTGAATACTCTGTTGTTCTGCTGCTTGTACAATGGCTAAGGCAATGGGATGCTCAGACTTTGCTTCAACCGATGCCACCACACGTAAGACTTGTTCTTTCTCAAACCCTTGTTGGACTTGGAAATCTGTTAAGGTAGGTTTGCCTTCAGTCAATGTGCCTGTTTTATCAACGGCAACCACGCTCACATCCTGAAGCATTTGTAGCGCTTCGCCTTTACGGAATAGCACACCCAATTCTGCACCACGACCCGTACCGACCATAATAGAGGTGGGAGTGGCCAATCCCATTGCACAAGGGCAGGCTACAATGAGCACGGCAACCGCATTGATTAAACCAAAGGTTAAAGCAGGGTCAGGGCCAAAAATCAACCAAACTATAAAGGTTAATGCTGATAAAAACATCACCGCTGGTACAAACCACATGGTGACTTTATCCACCAATGCTTGAATCGGTAATTTAGAGCCTTGGGCTTGTTCTACCATACGAATGATTTGCGCTAATACAGAATCTTCACCAATGGCCGTTGCTCGAATATTCACGGTACCGTTTTGATTGATAGTACCGCCGACCACTTGATCGCCGGCTTGTTTTTTCACAGGGACAGGTTCACCAGTAATCATAGATTCGTCAATATAACTATGGCCGTCAACGACTTCGCCATCGATAGGTACACGCTCGCCTGGACGAATCTCAACGATCATTTGTGCAGTGACGTCTTCTACAGGGACTTCACTGACTTTGCCATCTTGCTGTACACGGGCCGTCTTTGCCTGCATGCCTACTAAATGCTGAATGGCCCCAGAAGTACGCCCTTTGGCTTTTGCTTCAAAATAACGACCTAATAATATCAAGCTCACAATCATGGCAGCGGCTTCGTAATAGACATGCACCGTGCCTTCAGGTAACGCTTGCGGGATAAAGGTCGCTATGAGGGAAAAGCCATACGCTGCGATAGTACCAATCGCCACTAGCGAGTTCATATCTGGCGCAAAACGCAATAAGGCTGGCACGCCTTTTTGATAAAAGCGTCGGCCTGGAAAGAGTAGTACCAGTGTGGTCAAAACAAACTGTATCAGCCAACTTTGCTGAGTGCCGAGGTTATTCACTACCCACATATGAAAGGCGGGAATCATATGCGAGCCCATTGCTAGAATGAATACGGGCAGTGACAACAGCGCAGAAAGCCCTAAATCTCGTTTAAGCTGATTTTGCTCTGAGGCTTTCTTATCTTGTCGACCACCTTGGTCTTTTTCTACCAGTTTCGCCTCGTAGCCCGCTTTTTTAACGGCCTCAATCAATTCACTCGTTTGTATTTGCGCATCGCCTTTAATCAAAGCACGCTCAGTCGCAAGGTTTACTGTGGCTTGTTGCACGCCAGCGACTTTGGCCAAGGATTTTTCTACTCGTCCAACGCAAGAGGCACAGCTCATGCCTTCTATTGATAGCTCGATAGGCTTGATGTCAGTCACCTTATAGCCTGCACGCTCTACTGCTTTGTTTAATTGGGCGACATCTAAAGGCTGCGATGAGTAAACAGTCGCCTGTTCAGTGGCAAGATTTACCTCGGCGTTTTCAACGTGTTCAATACTTTTTAATTGTTTTTCGATACGCCCAACACACGAGGCGCAACTCATGCCTTCAATGCTCAGCACTTCTTGGTAAGTAGGGGCTTTAGTATTTTCTGTTTTCATAACAACCTCTGTCGTTTTTAACTATATTTTTAATTTTATTTTCAAATCTATAGTGACAGCATATAGGTTGACATCATGGTAAGGTCAAGCGAGTTTCTTTAAATATTTTCAATACCATTTATAGTAGCGTCTCATATTTATCGTTGAATACAAAATAGCTCAATTATGGTTTATTGTTGAAGGTGTGGCGGTATTAATTCTAAAATAGGGCAGGATAAATGGCTGATAATAAGATAAACTGCCCAGCGAGCGCTGATAGGGTTCGATAACTCTAGATAGCTCTAGATCAATTCACTGTATTTGGCTGCTAGCGAATAAAACACCAATAATAATAAACGCTGCTAGTAATGACAGAGTACGTCGTCAATAGCAGGTGATATCAGCACCGTTAACATAAAACATTTATACAAGACCATTGATATTAAGGCACATCACTATGGAAGAAGTACCAAATACGATAGAACAAAGACCCGTATTCATGCCCAAAGTCAACAGTGACAATTTGGTAAAAACGGATATGGTTATGTTTGAGCGACATGTGGGATTTGCGACCAAACAAAAGAAAAAATCCATCAATGACCTACAACAAGTCATTCGCAAAAAGTATGGATTTAAGCAAGTACTCGAGCTCTCTAGCAAGTCTGGCAATAAGCTAAGTTTTCCGTTAAGCCCGTTCAGCTTACAGATTACGGATGAGCATGATGGCAATCCATATAGTGTCGAAAATGCTTTTCAAGCCAGTATGGTTTTTGAAGATGGTGGTCCTTATACAGATTTGCTAACAGTAGCGCCAAGACAAGCGAGAAAGGATGAGCGATTGATGACCTCGGGCGAGCTCATTGGCTACAACTACTTTGGTATGGAATGGGGCGTAGAGCCGTTAACGACATTTTATGACTGGCTGTACGTGAATGCGCTCAAGCAAGACCCTCAGCTGCATGAAGAAGTGATTCAATATCAAGGGTTTACTGATATTACCTTTAATCCTAAAAAATCTATCCATAGTGCAGCGTATGCGTTGGCGCTGTTTGTGGCACTGCATAAACGAGAGTTGCTCGATAATGTTGAAGACCCAATGGCATTCTATGACTTATGCAATAATTTTAAAATCAGCAATACTGAGCACCTGTTAGAAGAAGGTTGGATCTGATAGTTAAGTCAGCGCTCGCTTAAGTTTGCTTAAACCAAAAGCTACGATACATGATGTGTCGTAGCTTTTTTATGTCTCTATGTTTAAAGCTATTAGCCCATTTAGATGACTATCAAGTGAATTGAAGACACGCCCTAGTAACCACACTTAAGCATTATAGCCAATAGTTCTCTTGGACATAGGCGATACAGAGATCATAAAATGCTTGAGCTGGGGGAGAGATAGATTTATCAGCAAGTTTAAAGATACCGATTTGCCGGTTTAAAGAAGGGTCAACTAAATCTATCCAAACGAGTTCCGGCTCATTCGCAGGGAAGGCAAGCTTGGGTAAAGTAGTGATACCTAGATTATTGCGCAATAAAGAAAACAGCGATGTGATGTTTTCTACCGTGTACCTCGCCCTGCGATTGAGCGCTTCGGCTGGCGTGTTCTCGAGCAATCTGCAAGTGCCATTATAAATAAACGGCTGCGCCATGAGTTGCTGCCATGTTAGCCCCTGCGTTTGATTTAACTGGTTGTTTAGCTCATTACTTTTCAGACAGACCACGCCAATTGGGTCTGATATGAGTAAAGTAAAATCTATATTTGTTTGATCAATACTGATGCAATTGCCTAGTGCCAAATCAATTTCTCCGGCTAACAATCGATTGGCCACACCGACAGAATTATCATCTATCAGTACAATCTCAATATCAGGATATTTTTTTGAGTATTCAACCAATACGCTAGGTAACAATTTAGTCACTAGCGACGGTACGCTTGCAATCCTAATTTTACCTTTTTCGCCGGACGCAGAGGCTTTTAAGTCATCTTCTAGCGCTTGATAAACGCTAAGAAACTGCTCAATCTTTGGTAAGCAGGTTTCGCCGAAAGGCGTTAGTAGGGCTTTGTTTCCCACTTCAAATAATCGCTGTCCTAAAGTCTTTTCTAACTCCTTTATTGAGGCTGATAAAGCAGCTTGCGAGCGATTGGCACGATCAGCCGCCGCACGAAACCCTCCTTCTTCCACGACAAATAAGAAATGACGCAATTGCTGTAACTTCATATTCAGACCATCCAAAACTATTCTTTAATAATCTATCTTAAATGATAGATTAAATCTATCAAAATCCAAATTTAATTAGTTAGATTTATCGTTGCTAATTGAGTAGGATAAGTCATGTAGCAATTGGCAGTGATTAAATAAATTTCAAATCACTTACTGCTGAAACCACTTATCAAAGGACATGACAATATGATGACTCACTCAAACAAACAGGCCGTTAAAACCTCGCTTTATGCGTCTAAAGCACCTTTGGAGTGGGCCATCACTAATAATGGGACCTTATACACTGCCCAAATTCCTATCGATGAAAATGGTGATGTGGTTGCAGGCGGTATTGAAGCGCAAACTCGCCAAACGCTAGACAATCTTAAGCACACGCTAGAATGTGCCAATGTTGGCATGGATGCAGTTCTACAAGTAATGATCTACGTAACCGACCGCGACTATCTAAAAACTGTCAATCAAGTTTATGCCGAATATTTTGAAGCACCTTATCCAAATCGGGCAGCACTGGTAATAGCTGGACTGGCTCGTAAAGAGATGCTGGTTGAGCTGGTCGTATATGCCGCTGTGCCCTAAACTCTAAATGTACTCTAGTCAATAAATAAAATATTTAATACTTTATCAAGGAAGCACTTATGTCAGCCCACACCGCCCAACAGATATTGCAACAAGACCCAACCAAATCACTTTACATCAATGGTGAATGGCAGGCAGGCGTAAATACCGTTGCCAATATCAACCCATCTGATATCACTGACACTATCGGTGAATTTGCGCAAGCGAGTAGCGATCAAGTCAAAGATGCCATTGCGGCGGCCCGTCACGCTCAGCCAAAGTGGGAAGCGACTCCTTTAGAAAAAAAGCAGTCTATCCTACAAGCGATTGGCGATGAAATGATTGCTCGCTGTGATGAGCTAGGTACGCTGTTGTCTCTTGAAGAAGGTAAGCCGTTTGCCGAAGGTCGCGGCGAGATTTACCGCGCAGGTCAGTTCTTTCATTACTATGCAGCGGAAGTATTGCGCCAAATCGGTGATATGGCTGATTCAGTGCGCCCTGGTGTCAAGGTCGAAGTCACCCGCGAAGCAGTCGGTGTGGTTGCCATTATCTCACCTTGGAACTTTCCAACTGCCACTGCTGTGTGGAAGATCGCGCCGGCATTAGCGTTTGGCAATAGTGTCATTTGGAAGCCTGCCAATTTAACGCCTGCCAGCGCGGTCGCGTTGGCTGAAATTATTCATCGCCAAGGTCTGCCAGAAGGTACGTTTAACCTGCTATTGGGTGGCGGCTCGTCAGTCGGTGATGCGCTCATCAACTCTACAGATATTGATGCTGTTAGCTTTACCGGCTCTGTACCAACAGGTCGCAAAGTCGCTGCTGCGACTGCACCAAACTTTATCCGTTGTCAGCTTGAGATGGGCAGCAAAAACGCTTTGGTCATCGCTGACGATGCCGACTTGCAAGTTGCTATCGATGCAGCAGTGGCTGGTGCGTTCGGCGGTTCGGGTCAGAAATGTACGGCTTCTTCACGTCTTATCGTGATGGACGGTATTCATGATGCGTTTGTAGATGGTGTGATTGCCAAAATGAAAACCCTAAAAGTTGGCCATGCGCTTGAAGGCGGCATCTTCATGGGCCCTGTCGTCGATGACAAGCAGCTGGCATCAAACATGGATTGGATCGAAAAAGCCAAGCAGTCTGGTGCTCATTTAGCGTTTGGCGGTGAGCGTTTAGAGATGGCGCATGACGGTTATTATATGTCGCCGACGTTATTTACTGAGACGGATAACAGCTGGGATATCAACCAAGAGGAAGTGTTTGCCCCGCTGGCGTGTGTCTTGCGTGTCAAAAATCTAGAAGAAGCGATTGCGATGACCAATGATACGCGATTTGGTCTGACGGGCGGCATCATCACCCAGAGCTTACGCAACAGTGCGATGTTCAAAGAGCAAGTACAAGCAGGCTGCGTCATGGTCAATCTAGCAACTGCGGGTACTGACTATCACGTGCCATTTGGTGGTCGTAAACAGTCAAGCTTTGGCCCACGTGAGCAAGGTCAATATGCCAAAGAGTTCTATACCATCGTCAAGACCGCTTATCAAAAAGCGTACTAGGGATGTCTTCACAAGAATACTCGTCGCTATCTGAATGATGCTGTACCAGAAGGTACTTACTTGCTAAAGATAGTGGCTAACGATAAAAGTATTAAAAGGAATTGATATGTACCAAGACCATATCGTCATTGATGGATTACAGTATAGCCATTGGGATCGTGACTACTTTAAGATGCTACAAGCCAGTGGTATCAATGCAGTACACGCGACCTTGGTCTATCACGAAGACGCTCGCCAAACCATGACCCGCTTTAGCGAATGGTATGCACGCTTTGAGCAAAATTCAGATCTTATATTACCCGTGTACTCAGTGGCTGATATTAAAACAGCAAAAGAGCAAGGTAAAGTTGGCATCTTCTTTGGCGCGCAAAACTGCTCACCAATCGACGATGAAATTGGTTTGATTAGCGTGATGCGTCGTCTAGGTCTATTGATCATGCAACTGACTTATAACAACCAGAGTTTACTAGCGACAGGTTGTTATGAGCAGAATGACAGTGGCATCACTCGATTTGGTCAGCAGGCCATCGCTGAAATGAATCGTGTCGGTATGATTATTGACATGTCACACAGCGCTGAGCGTTCAACGCTTGAGGCGATAGAAGTGTCATCGCGTCCGATATGTATCAGCCATGCCAATCCAACGACGGCTCATGATGCGCTGCGTAATAAATCGGATACGGTCATCAGTGCCTTGACTCAAGCAGGCGGATTGTTAGGGTTTAGTTTATACCCGTTTCATTTGCCAAATGGTAGTGACTGTACGCTCGATGACTTCTGTACCATGATTGCCAATTGCGCTGATAAGTATGGTGTGGAGCATTTAGCGATTGGCAGTGACTTGTGTCTTAATCAACCACAAGCTGTACTTGAGTGGATGCGTAATGGACGTTGGTCAAAAGCGATGGACTATGGCGAAGGCAATGCCAGTAATTCAGGTTGGCCAGATACTTTGTCATGGTTCGCTGGCAAAGACGGTATGGAAAACATCTATAACGGTCTGCTAAAGCACGGCTTTAACGAAAGTGATACTGGAAAAATCATCGGTCAAAACTGGTTCGATTTTTTAGAGCAAGGTTTAAAGCCTTTAGCTTAACTAGCTATTTAAAGAGTCATTTTAGTCAATGGTTGCTCGAAATCGCTATAAGACGACAGTCGTGTTATAGCGTATATCTGTTTGAAGTAGGTAATTTAAATTAGATAGGTATGTACAGTGAGGTCATTTTATCGCACGCTCATTGCTACCACTCTGATCTAAAACGCAACGTTAGCATAGTATATGGAGCCACATCATGGCCGATTTAAAGGGATTTAATCAAGGTGAGCAAGGACGCTCGACTCCTGTTAATCAAGGAATAAGTGAGTCCGAAGCCGCTGCTATTACTACCGACACATTAGGCCTCAAAAATCCCGCGTTTTGGTACAGTGGCGGATTCATTGTAGCCTTTGTTTTGATGGCGATTTTTGCAGAAGCGCGCTTAGCAAAAATAGTCGAAGTGGGCTTCTCGTGGTCCGTCAAAATATTTGGGCCTTTTTGGCAGATATTGCTACTAGCTACCTTTGTCATTGCTTTGGCCGTCGGTGCTGGTCGTACAGGACGTGTGATTTTAGGCAATTTACCTGTACCTGAAATAGACAGTTTTAAATGGATGGCCATTCTTTTCTGTACACTATTAGCCGGAGGCGGGGTTTTTTGGGCTGCCGCTGAGCCCATTGCCCATTTCGTGTCAGCACCTCCTTTATACGGTGAGTCAGCCGATCTACAACAGCGCGCTTTTAACGCATTATCCCAATCATTTATGCATTGGGGGTTTTTGGCGTGGTCCATCGTTGGCAGTTTGACTGCAATTGTGATTATGCACCTGCATTATGACAAGGGCTTGCCCGCGTACGTTACTGTATCCAGTATTTGGTGAGCGTGTGCTGACGGGTCAAACAGGCGCAATCATCGATGCTTGCTGTATCGTTGCCGTTGCTGCCGGTACTATCGGCCCCATTGGTTTTTTAGGCTTGCAGACCAGTTATGCGCTGAACACCCTGTTTGGTATCCCTGATACCTTCACTACCCAGCTTATTATCATTGTCTTTGCTATCGCGCTCTATACGTTGTCTGCGATCAGTGGCCTGACGCGCGGTATGCAGCTACTTAGCCGCTTTAACGTTATGTTGGCGTTTGCACTGATGGTCTTTATCTTACTCTTTGGTCCGACCAATTTTATTGTCAATGGTTATATCCAAGGCGTGGGTACGATGATTGACAACTTCGTCCCAATGGCGACGTTCCGCGGTGATGAAGGTTGGCTGAGCTGGTGGACGGTATTCTTTTGGGGTTGGTTCTTGGGTTATGGCCCGATGATGGCGATATTTATCGCTCGCATTTCACGTGGCCGTACTATTCGCCAGTTGATTACCACCGTCTGTATTATTGCGCCGCTCGTGACTTGCTTCTGGTTCACCGTCGTTGGTGGCTCTGGTCTGGCTTTTGAGATTGCCAATCCAGGTAGTGTGAGTAGTGCCTTTGAGGGTTTTAATTTGCCAGGTGCGCTATTAGCCGTCACGCAGCAACTGCCGTTTCCTTTGATTACCTCGATATTGTTCTTAATTTTAACCACGGTATTTATCGTTACCACGGGCGATTCGATGACTTATACCATCAGCGTGGTCATCAGTGGCGAGCGTGAACCAAACGCTATGATTCGTACCTTTTGGGGCATCATGATGGGTGTGACGGCGATTGTTTTAATCTCGCTTGGCTCAGGTGGTGTGTCAGCGTTGCAATCTTTTATCGTCATTACTGCGGTGCCCGTGTCTTTTGTGTTGCTGCCGTCGTTATGGAACGGACCACAAATCGCACAAAAAATGGCGCGAGAGCAAGACTTGTATCGTCCTAACAAAGTAGAGGTAAGACACAAAATCAGCGAAGAGAAGCTCGCTAAAGTTGCTACAGAAAACAAAATCTCTGCAGAAAAAAGCTTATAAAGAAGCATGACATAAAAAACTGTGTGATGTTCTAGATCACCAAACGGTAAATAAGCAACCAGCCCTCATCTACACGACTGATTTCTTATTTACCGATAAACATTATTATTAAGAGTATTACCGAAGCTGCTGGCTCGATATATTAGGTAAGGTAGTGAAATTATGAATATGGTTTATACAAATAATGTGAATAATAAAAGTATCGATGTCAAACCGCCTTCACTGGGTACAGGTTTGCGTACTCGTGATGTGATTATGGATGCCCAAAGATTGGGTGCGATGCATCAAACCCGTATTAGCTTTGTGCGTACATTACTACGCAAGATTGATAAAGAAAAATGGACGCTCAGTACTCATTTGTGGGATTTAGATGAGCACGGTTATGGCAAAGTTATCTATCGTCTACATACGCCAGAGCATCTATATCATCTGGTGGTGTTCTGCAACGAGCTGGCTGATGAAGAGCGTAACGATAGAGTCATTGCCCAAAAATGGGATGTGACATTTGGTCTGGTGTTTGGCGAGATAAGCGGAGAGTTACTGGATAATTTACAAGCCAATGTGCCGTTGCAAGAAGCAGGTCGCAATTCTAACATGTTGATGGTGCTGGCACGCGCAAATAAGAGCGTACGAGTCTTTGATCATATTGTGAGCTCACTCGCTGCCGGTCAGCAACCAGATTTAGATGTGTTAGCGCAAGTGGGTTATATCTTGCGTACCACTGCGGTCTATGGCAATGGTAAATTTGGTATTTATGATTTTAAACCGTTAGACCATAGTGAAGACTTTGACCAATCGTTTCGCGCGCAGATGTGTGCCGTGTATTTGCTGCGTGAGTTTAGCTTAGACTGGGTCGATTATTTGGCGCAGAAAAAGGGCGGTAGTAAAGCGGTTGCACTGCATCCAAAGATTAAGCGTTATTTGGGGATTGGTAATGCCACTGGTTTGGGTATGGCGCCGTATTTGATTAACCACCCTTGTGTGGTTGATCAATGGCTGACCACCCGTGAGGAAGCACTGCAAGCGACATTAACCTGTCAGATTGAACCCAAAGAAACGGCGCATTTTGCCAGTTTAATCAAACGTGCTATTCAGCACTTTGGCGAGATTGTCACCATCAATGAGCAGCAAATAGAACGCAATGAAACGGTCGTCACAGAATTAATGGTACTACAAAACAATTTGATGACTACTATCAATCACTATGTGACGTGGGCGGAGTTCTTGCAAGCGCACCATGATTTGAGTCTTGAGAGCCAAGAGGTCATCATTTCTTGCTTGATGGAGCTGTATCCTGAGCGTGTTGATGCGTTTCAAGAGAAAATAAATGCCGATGAAAGCTTGTCGTTACCGAAGGGCAAGGTGATTCAAGATTTGATTGATGTACTGGAGCGACACTATCAGTGGGCGATCAATATTGATTTTAGCCAGCCTGATAATAGTCATTGGTTTTGGTATCGTTCGGTGGATAAAGAAGAGCCACGCCTAGGTGTGCGTGGGCAAGAGGTAGGCGCAGATCGTGAGCTTGCACTAGACATCGCAAGGCAAGCAAACAAGCTGTACTTCGCGCTCAAACAAGTCAACGCTCAACAATTGATATCTGAATTTATTTTAAACCAACCAAAGTACCGCTCAATTGCGCGCCGTGTTTGGACAATGGGGCATAAACAGTTGGGTGATATTCAGATGAATGTCTTACATAAAGACGCGTTACCTATGCATCTGTTACGGTGTAAATTGTCTATGTTTGGTGCGACCAAGTTTGATCCGAGATCAGATCGCTGGGTCAGAATCACCTTGTTCCAAGGCGCACCTTTATTTGCAGAAGTGCATAGTGATGAATGGCTGTTTCCTCTATTACCCGATTTGTCGACAGAGCAGGGAGGTTTGACTCATGATCGTATCGCATAATGAAATCGTAGCAATGGTGTATAAAGCCTTTACTGGGATGCATCGAGAAGTTGGGGAGGCTGATGTAATCGCTACGATGGTTGCTGAATTACAGATGGCAGGCTTGGATGGCGTCAGACACTTTAACAATGCCAGTCCGTATATTTTAACCGAGAGCGATACGCCAATTGATATCGTCCATCAAGATGCTAAGGCGATGCGTTTAGATTTGCACGGTAGTAGCTTGGCGTGTCACTTACCGACGATCATCGATTACGCTCTTGAAAAAATGGGCGCTTCTGCACACTTTCATATTTACTTGCAGAACTGTCATAATCGCTGGCTGGCCTATAGTGAGCTGGTAGGGCTGGCGGCCAAAGGCTATGCTTGTTTGGCCAAATGGGATAACGGCTCTGTGCCCAAGCATACGTTATTTACGTTGAATCAAGGGTTTGTCTATCCTGACCTTTACTTTTTTGACAAGGCACAGTCAAATTACAATACCAATGATATGGTCATCGAGATTGCGACTCAAAACTTCGATATCGAACATGATATCCAGCATTTCGACCGTAAAATATCGACAGATGAGCTGTTTGAAACCCATCAGCGCGCATGGAAAGAGGGTATCTATGTCGATGACGAACAGTGGGCGATACTCAAAAAAACAGCAGCAGCTATATTAGTTGAAAATAGCGAAGCATCTAGTCGCGGCGCGGGTGGAGTATAAAACCAAACCTGTTAATTACGTTAATTATGTCAGTTATGCTACGAAACAGATTTTTGTATGATGAGTAATTAGTCGTTTGGCGCGTGCGCTATATTCTCATCCCAATACGGCGGCGTGCCATAGTAGTTGGTCATAAAGTCGATAAAGCATCTGACTTTGTGAGGTAGTAGTTTTCTATGGGCGTAGACGGCATATAAGCCTAAAGGGCTAGGTTCATATTCTGGCAACACTACGACCAACTTGCCAGAGCTCAACGCTTCACTAGCAATAAAAGTCGGCTGTAATATCAATCCTCCGCCTGCAATAGCTGCTTCAACGAGTACGTCACCATTATTACTATGGAAAACGCTACGTTCTTTGAATTGTTTGGTCTTTAGGTATTTGTAGATTTGACCCTTAGTTTCTACATTCATATAGCTATAATGCAAATAGCGATGCGACTCTAGATCCTCAAGTTGCTTAGGGGTGCCATGATTTTTGAGGTACTCGGGCGAGGCGCATAATACCACGCGAATCGGAGCAATCTGCTTGGCGATAAGCGATGAGCTTTGGAGCTGTCCGATACGCAGGGCAATATCAAACCCTTCTTCAACGATATCTACTTTTCGATCACTCAACTGCAGATCAACGGTAACTGACGGATAGCGCTCCTGAAAATCAGTGATGAGTTTTGCCATATGTTTTAAGGCAAAGGAGACGGGCGCACTGATGCGCAGGACGCCTTTGGGATGCTGCTGTAAGCCGCCTAACTGCGATGCCATCTCATCAATACTCAATAAAATCTGCTGCGCGTGCGTAAAGTATTGACTACCAGCTTCTGTCAGGCTGACTTTGCGTGTAGTACGGTTGAGCAGGCGAGTATGTAGTTCCTCCTCTAGCTTTGCTACATACTTGCTTACTAGCTGCGGCGAGAGCTGCATCGTAATAGCCGCTTTGCTAAAGCTGCCTTCTGTCACTACCGCGACAAAAGCACGCATGGCATCGATTCTATCCATATAATTCTCTCGATATCAAATACATTATAAACATTATGTTGATAATTATTCAATATAACTGATCTTACTCTTTTATAGCGTTGATAGTAAAGTGTGCTTATATCATTTTCGACACTATTTATTTTAATCATACCTTATGGAGTAAGCATCAATGAAATCATCACTATTAGATACTATTTTGACATCAAAAGCTGGAGCAGCGGCCTTAGTGCTTCGTGTACCCGTTGGCCTGATTTTAGCAGCCCATGGCGCCCAAAAATTATTTGGTTGGTTTGGTGGCAATGGATTGGCAGGTACGGCTCAATGGTTAAGCAGTATGGGTATGGAACCTGGCTACTTAATGGCGATACTAGCAGGTGGTGCTGAGTTCTTCGGTGGTCTGGCTCTGGTATTAGGTTTGTTAACCAGACCAGCTGCTTTAGCCGCAGCCTTTACCATGTTAGTGGCTATTTTTTCTGTCCATATTAGCAATGGGCTATTTGCTGATAATGGCGGTTATGAATACGCGCTAACATTGATGGTAGCTACGCTTGCCCTAGCTATTCAAGGTGGCGGCTCCCTCAGTATGGATAAAGTATTATCAGAAAAATTAGACTAGGTTTTATAATTGTAAATGGGATTATTCAATTATTAGTGAATAAAGCCATTTGAAAATAGCCATTTAAGACAAGCAACAAGGGGAAAGCCATGACAACACTTTTATCTAATGAGCCAGTCAGCCAGCCTGTACTGTTTATACCGCATGGTGCAGGGCCTTGTTTTTTTATGGATTGGCAACCAGCGGATACGTGGTATGAGATGGCAACGTTTTTAAAGGGCATTTCTACTCGTTTACCTGAGCGACCAAAGGCTATCTTAATCATTAGTGCGCATTGGCAGACGGCTGAATTTAGTATCACCGCTGGCAAGCAACCTGATCTCATTTATGATTATTATGGCTTTCCTGAACATACTTATAGTTTGACTTATCCAGCCTCAGGCGCGCCAGCATTGGCAGAGCAAGTCAGTAGTCTACTGACAAAGGCAAGGTTAGGTAATAAACAAGATGCGGAGCGCGGTTTTGATCATGGCGTATTTATACCGCTTAAGCTAATGTTCCCTGAGGCAGATATTCCAGTGGTGCAGCTATCTTTGCGTCATGATTTAGACCCGAAGGCGCATTTAGCTGCTGGTCAAGCACTGGCATCACTGCGTACAGAGGGTGTGCTAATCGTCGGTAGCGGCATGAGCTTTCATAATATGCGTGGTTATGGTGATACTAGTTTTACTGAACCATCAGAGCGTTTTGATGAATGGCTAACGAATACTGTGGAATTAGCAGATTCGGATAAACGACTTGCGGCATTGGCCAATTGGAAAAATGCGCCTCACGCGCTTGACTCACATCCGTTAGGGGCAGAGGAGCATTTGTTGCCGCTTATGATAGCGGTAGGTGCAGCAGGACGTGATAAAGGCCAAAAGACTTACTCCCAGCAAGTGCTAAAAACGCAATTGTCAGCTTTTCAGTTTGGGTAAGTATTTTGAAAATCATAGATCACGGTGTTTCAGCGTAATTGTCAAAAATAAAACATCCTTTGAATCTCAGAATCAAAGGATGTTTTAGGTTAATACAGCAATTATTAATGGCATATCAAATTAGAGATAACGTCGCTTATTATTCGTAGTTTGCCACCACATTATTTCCATCAAGTTTGAATTTAAAAACTTTCGATGTCGTTTCAAAGTTGGCTATAGCTAAGTCAATTATTATAGATTTCGTAATTGCTCGATTAACCAACGATGTATGCCACTGTCAGCAGTACGTGGATGCCATGCTGCGATGACCTTAAAAGTAGGCGGCAATGCTTCAACTTTAAGCTCTTTGACCTTACTGCTCGGCAATAATCGCGAAGGATAAAACGCAATCATGTCAGTCGTGTGCAAAATATCTGGTACGGCTGAAAAGCTAGGAACCGACATCACAATGTTTCGTTTTAGACCTTTTTCTGCGAACCATTGATCATGTGAGCCACGCAAGTTGGCACGCGAAGGCGATACCACCAGTTGCGGCTGTGCGGCGATTTGTGTCAGTGTTAGTGCCTCTGTTGCAAAGGTGTTTTTACAACCAGTAATGCATAAATGTTGCTCTTCAAGCAGCGTCACATACGATAAATTATCAGGAATAAATTCGGGAAAGGTAATGAGTAGATCAAGTTCACCTGCCGCAATCAGCTGATTGATGTTATCTGAAGCAAAGTCGCGCACTATCAACCTCAAATCAGGCGCTTCACGGCGCGTTATATTAAACAGTTGTGGTAATAATGCCTGCGTTGCATAGTCAGTTGCGCTAATCGTAAACACACCCTTATAGGTTTGCGGCGTAAACACCTCGGGCTCTAACAACATTTCTAACTGTTTTAATATATCGTCAATCGGTTGCCGCATCGACAGTGCTTTTGGCGTTGCCACCATACTATTACCTTGACGGATAAACAAACGATCATCAAACACCTCACGTAACTTGCGTAACTGCTCACTGATGGCTTGTTGGGTCAGCCCCATTTTGCGTGCGACTTGCGACAAGTTTTTTAGATCAAGTAGCGCCTGCAATACTCTAAGTTGCTTGATATCGAGCCGATTCATACCATTCATAATTTCATACCATTAATAATTGTATCTTAAACAAGAAACGGTTGTTTCTAATTGTACCTGCAAAACGCTATGCTGACCAACATTGCTTAAGTAGCCACTAAATGAGCTATTAAGCATTAAAACAGGCTCAATACATTCAATAATAAGCCATCAGCTGCTTTAAAAGAGACACTTATGACACAAACTATTCCAGATACAAAGACATTATTTTCCTCTGTAGCACTTGGGCCTTATACGCTCAAAAACCGCATCGTCATGCCGCCATTGACACGCTCTCGTAGCACGCAACCTGACAATATCCCTAATGACTTAATGGCCAGCTATTATGCACAGCGTGCGACAGCAGGCTTTATGGTGACGGAAGGTACGCAGATTGAGCCAAGAGGTCAAGGTTATGCTTGGACGCCAGGTATTCATTCACCAGCCCAAGTTGAAGGTTGGAAAAAAGTCACGCAAGCAGTACATGACAAAGGCGGTATTATTTTTGCTCAGCTTTGGCATGTAGGCCGTGTGTCGCACACCAGCTTGCAGCCTAATGGTGCTCAGCCGGTAGGGCCGTCTGATATTACCGCTGATAACGTCAAAGTATTTATTGAAACAGGTCCAGGTGCAGGTGCATTGGCTGATCCAAGTGAGCCACGCGCTCTCAGTACCGATGAAGTTGGTGAACTGGTAAGTATGTATGCGGCAGCTGCGCGCAATGCATTGGAAGCGGGTTTTGATGGGGTAGAGCTGCATTGTGCCAATGGGTATCTGGTCAATCAGTTTATCTCTGAGCACACCAATAACCGTGATGACCAATACGGCGGATCGTTGACCAATCGTCTGCGTTTCTTAAAAGAAATCGTGGCTGCTGTCAGTGAAGTGGTGGGTGCTGATCGTTTAGGCGTACGCTTTGCGCCATTATTTGCGAGTACGGATGAGACACGCGTGTATTTAGGCTTGGTAGAGTCAGATCCTCATCATACGTATATTGAAGCAGTCAAATTGCTTGAGCAAGCGGGTATTGCTTATTTGTCCATTGCAGAAGCTGATTGGGATAATGCGCCTGATTTACCAGACACTTTTTATCAAGCAGTCAGAGAAGAGTTTTCAGGCCGTATTATTTATGCTGGCAAGTACACGGTACAAAAAGCTGTGAACATTTTAGAAAAAGGCTACGGTGATTTATTCGCGTTTGGTCGTCCTTTTATCGCCAATCCTGATCTGCCAGAGCGTATTGCCAATAACTGGCCATTGAATGAAGTAGATCCTACCACGATGTATGGTGGTACTGATGTGGGCTACAGTGATTATCCTTACTATCAAGAATAGCAAAGTACATAAACAGTGACTGAGATAAGGCCATTAATACTAATGGCCTTATTTTCATTTATAAATTTGTGACTTGTTGGATATTCACAGACAGTCAATCTTTAAGCGACAATTATTGTTTTTGTCGCTTAAAGGTTTTTCTTTTATCGTTTTATCAATAGGTAGTAGGCAATGAATCAGAATTCCAAAGACAGACTTATACGCATATTGATAGGATATGTCGGACTTTATCCAACGCTCCTAATCGTATTAACGTTATTGAAGCCTATAACTCAGGGTTTAAGCCTGCCAGTGGTGGTATTAATTGAAACGATAATACTTGTTCCACTGACACAGCTGGTGTCCTTCCCACTAGCAGGCTGGGTCATTGAGCGTCTGAGCAGAAAAAAGTAATCGCTTTTCGCAGCGTTCACTGGTACACCATTCTCTTATTCAAGCTCATCAATCAACTGCTTCATTTCATCAATTTCACGTTTTTGTGCTTTTATAATATCATCAGCAAGCTTTTGTACACGCGGATCTTCAATATCAGCGCGACTACTAGTGAGAATGGCAATCGAGTGATGCGGTATCATCGCCTGCATCCAATCGACTTGATCGACAGTCGCTTGAGATCTAACGCCCCAGATACCAACTGCAAACATCAATACACTTAGACCATAGATCATCAAATTGACCTTGGTCTTCTTATACATATTGGTCATAAATGCCAACATGACGACTGCCATACCGGCACCCATGTATAGCGCCATATAAGCTCGGGTTTCACTAAAGTAAATGTGATCCCACTGGTAGGTATTGAAGTACATCATGATATACATGATGACAGTCGATGTCAGAATCATTAAGGTAAATTTTACATAAGGGTTCATATTTTTTTGCTGAGCAGCTTCCATGATATGACCTCCATTGTTTTGTTAAATTAAAATGGGTAGACAGTTAAAACCAGAATTTAACCCCCGCAGTCAAACTACTGCTATCAACTGATTCATTTTCTTGACGTCGTTGGCCACGAGCCTTGCCAAGCGCTGTCTCATAACTAACACCTACATAAGGAGCTAGCTGGCGACTGAATGTCTCGTAAGTCAGCCTGACCTCAGTTTCCATCTCATTAAAGCCTTTGGTAATACCATTATCATGGTCATCTTTACTAAAGGCAGTCAGTCCAACCTCCGGTATGACTACCCAATGCTGATCCAAACGCCATTCGTACTCTGCGCCCAGATCAAGACGAAGTTGACCATCGGTATATAAGTAGGCTCTCGCATCCGTTTCTATAAAATAAGGCGCGGTACCGACAATACCTGCCATTACGGCAGCGTTGTCGTTTTCAGTATCGTAAGCGACACCAGCTTCACCATTCCAAAAAATACTTAGTGGTTTCCAATAGGCAAGGGAGCTTAAGCTATCGATTTCTCTATCATCTTTAGTATGAGCACTACCTTCCGTGCGTAGTCTTATACGGTTACTGTCAGTACCGTACCAACCCGTCGCCTCGAAGTTGATTTGATCTTTGTCAAACTGATAGCCCAAGTCGTCTACTGAGACTCCCCATAATGGCATGCTGCCCATCATCATGGGCTTATCATACTGCCCGTAGGGAACCCCATTTGAATAGTCTGGACTGCGAGCATCAGCCGGTGGCTGCCCACCTTGCATGCCCGACATATCCATGCCGCTATGGTCCATATCAGACATATCACCTGACATACCCATGCCGCTGTGATCCATATCGGACATACCACCTGACATATCCATACTGCTGTGATCCATACCTGACATATCACCCGACATATCCATGCCGCTGTGTTCCATATCAGACATATCACCCGACATATCCATGCCACTATGATCCATATTCGACATCTCAGCAGCTGTTGCAAAAGAGGATGTGAGCAAGACTAGCGATGACAAACCAATGAATGACAGATTTTTCTTAGATATTTTCATAATAAGCCTCATATTCGAAGGTTTGTTAAACGACGGCAACTTCTCTGAACATGCCGGCTTCCATGTGATAAAGCAGATGGCAATGCCACGCCCATCGTCCAACTTCTCCCGTCACATCAAAGCTAATCTTTTGCGCTGGCTGCACCACAATCGTATGTTTACGTACTTGAAAGTCTCCAGATGGCGTGCGCAAGTCACTCCACATACCATGCAGGTGCATCGGATGGTTCATCATGGTGTCATTGACTAAGGTAATACGTACGCGTTCGTTCGGCTTAATATTGACAGGCGTTGCATCCTTAAACATGACACCATCTAAGGCCCAAATATAGCGCTCCATGTTACCCGTTAAATGTAGCTCGATCTCTCGGGTAGGATTACGCTGCTCCGCAAATATAGCCTCATCCACGGAACGTAATTGGTCATAAGTCAAAACCTTTCTATCAATATCACGCAGGTTAATACCGGGATCATCGAGGTTCATACGTGGACTGTCGACACGCATATCAGATTTAAAGTCATACTCGGTCTTAGCATGCTTTGCTTTGTAGCCTTTATCACCCATCGCACCCATCATATCGGCCATGGTCAACCATTCAATCTTGTCCATAGCAGGTATGGCAGCTCGCGCGCCTTTTTTAGTTGCAAGCGTGGTCGCGACATAGCCTGAACGATCGATATTTTGGGCAAATATCGTATGTGCATCTTGAGTAGGCGTGACGATGACATCATAGGTCTCAGCCACGCCAATGCGGAAATCATCAATCGCAACGGGTGCGACATCAATACCATCTGTTGCTACCACAGTCATCTTGAGACCCGGTATACGCACATCAAAAATGGTTTGCGCTGAAGCATTGATAAAGCGTAATTTAACGGGCTGTCCTGCTTTTACTAGTTGTGTCCAATTGGCCGCTGTGGTCTTACCATTCATCAGATAGGTAAAGGTCTTTTCGCCAGACAAATCAGTAAAATCCGTCGGCATCATGCGCATCTGATTCCACATTTTGCGCTTGTCATAAGCGGCTTCTAAATCTGTTGCGGCAATATCAGATAGTAGTTTTTTGAAGTCTGGCAGATGATAATTATCAAAGTCAGCGCGCTGTTTGAGCAGCTTCAAGAGATTGTGCGGATCGCGGTGCGTCCAATCACTCAGCACGATTACATGGTCTTCCTCGATAGGATGACGCTCACGGCCTTTGGGTTCAATGACGATAGCACCAAGCATACCGGTTTGCTCTTGAAAGCCACTGTGTGAGTGATACCAATAGGTGCCTGATTGTTTAAGTTTGAATTTATAGGTAAAGGTGCTGTTCGCGGGAATACCATCGAAACTGATACCTGGCACCCCATCCATCTCAAAAGGTACCAGCAAGCCATGCCAATGAATAGAGGTTGACTCATTCATCTGGTTATGAACACGGATAGTTACGGTATCGCCTTCACGCATCTTTAGCGTTGGCGCTGGCAGCGAGTCATTAATCAGCGTCGCCATACTCGACTTGCCATTAACAGTAACGAGCTTCTTGCTGACATACAGATCAAACTCATTCCCAGTTAGGATAGGTACGATATGGTCAGATTTATCACTGTTGACGGCTACATTCTGCTGGCCTTTACCGAGCGCACTATTGGCAATAGACGGTAGGGTGGACAGCATGGATGCCCCTAACAAGGTAGAAGATCCTGTCAAAAAACGCCTGCGGTTAAGCATAGTTTTGTTCATAATAATTCACCTGATTTATATCCATAAAGCGAGAGTTGAGTCTGTATTTATCAGCTAAGTCTATGACTTTGGTCATTTATTAATAGAGCTTTATAAGCTATTTAAACGACAACCAAGCTAGATTTGCTGCTGCGGTGAGTCAATGATTGCATAAATAGCTGTTGAGCCATCTTTATTAAGCTGCATCACTTTATATGGCATGAATTTATCTTGGTATTCCATACCTGGGCTACCGACTGGCATGCTCGGTACGGCAAGACCAATCGCATCACTTGGCGGGTTTTTTAGGAACTGCGCCATATACTTGGCAGGGACATGACCTTCAAAAACGTAGCCATCAGTAGTCACGGTGGTATGACAAGAGCGCATTTGCTGGGGTACGCTATAGCGCTCTTTAAACAAGGACACGTCTTCGAGATTCTGCGCGGTTGCATTTAGGCCATGACCTTCGGCATAACCGACCCATTCTTTACAGCAGCCACAATTGGCATCTTTATAGACGGTGGCTGAGATATTTTTTAGGATAGTTGATTGGGTATCTAAAGGAGCGCTGACTGGCATTATTTCGGCTTGTGGTTGCTCTACTAGCGTGGCTTTTTGCGTAGCGGTAGTTGGCTCAGTCGCTGGTGTTGAGTCAGCAGTAGTGGCATTAGGCTGACTACAAGCGGCAATCGTTAACGATAGTGGCAAGACCGCAATCGCCGAGAGCATACGGCCAGATATCTGATGATGTGCATTAATAAATCTATTAGTATAGCGTCTCATAAAACCACTCCTGAGCGTCTGTCTGACGAGTAAATTTATAAAAATTAAAGCCGTATTACTGAGTCATGTAATACTGGTATTACTTAAAATGACAATCGCAAAAAGCAGTACTATTAAGCACTGCCTCTCTTACGAAAAATCAATGTTGCATGCCCGATCCATCACCTGACATACCCATCTCGCCATCAAATGACATGTCCAACATATCATCGTCTATCCTAGTCGTTAACATGGTGTACTGGGCTTCATTTAATTCAGGTAATGATCTGATAAAAGCGACCATTGCCCACATCCTATCATCATCGTGCGAAGCGCCCCATGCGGGCATACCTGATGCCATAATGCCGTGTTTAATGACCCAAAAGGCTTGCTGAGCACCTGTGTATGTTTTATAGCGTTCAACCAATTCAGTATTGGTAAAACTGGGCGGCTTTGGATATAAACTTGCACTAAAATCAGTGCTTTCTACCCCAGGAGACAAGTGACAACCTGCACACATATCCTTATAGTCTGCCCCGCCCGAGCTGATCATTTCTGTCTTTTCTAAGTTTGGAACCGCAATGTCCTTACTAGCATTTGCTATCGAACGATTGCGAGCGGTCTCTAAAAAATCGTAAACCAGCGGACTATGGGCCTGATCAGCGCCGATATTTATCACACCACTGGTCACCACCATAAAAACGCCCACAATAGCGACAAAGACAGTAAACAGTATTCCTAGTAAAAACTTCATAGGTTTGTCCTAAAAATCCATTTTCTTTAATATCCCATTACTGCTTGATCAGCTTCTCTGACAATATAGTCAAGTCTATATAAATCCGCTACAGCGTCATCCTCGCTAAGCATACTAATGTATAACTTGCACTCGGTTTCCTTGTATCGAAATTATATTGAACTGACTATAGTGTTGAACTTATAAATTGATATTTAAGAGTCGCTATCGCTGCTCACACAGTGCTTTTGGTACATCGCTTTCATTTTGCTCATGTTGGCCATCATGGCTTTCATAGCAGGATCATTCATGTCCATTTTGCTATGATCCATTTTTTGCATCATCTGCATATGCTTTTGCATTTTCTCACAGTTCATTTGGTCTTTTTCAGCATGCATTTTTGGGTCGTGCGCCAAAGCAGAGGTTGAAACAACTAAGGCTATAGCAGTTGCTACGATTGATTTAGACAGTGGCATTGATTTGAATAGTGACATGGTAAATCCTTATTTAAATTGGTATGTAGTCGAAAAGACTTTAAGATATTAAGTTACTTTAAAGCATACTTTAGTGATTCTGACAGAGAGATGACGGTAGGATTACAATTCTGTCATCTTGAGATTTTTTTATGTTCAAAGTGGGGTTATGCTTTACTATGCTAGGTAAGCGTGAAAGGTATATGGGAAGCTATTATGAAAGTACTGCTGGTAGAAGATGAATTGAAGCTTGGCGAGTATATAAAAAAGGGCTTAACCGAAGCTGGGTTTATCGTGGATCATCAGCTAACAGGACTAGATGGCTACCATGCATTGATGACGGAAGAATTTAGCGTGATATTGATGGATGTGATGCTACCTGACGTTAGTGGCTTTGAGCTGGTGCGTAATTACCGAGCGGCTGGCAAACATACGCCCGTGTTATTTCTAACGGCAAAAGATGACTTAAGTGACAAGATAAAAGGGATTGAGATTGGTGGTGATGATTATTTGACCAAACCTTTCGCCTTTGCAGAATTGATCGTCAGGATGAAAAGCTTATTACGACGTGCCAATCAAGCCGACTATCAAAGTACGATTATGCAAATAGCGGATCTCAAGATGGACATTGGCAAGCGCACGGTGCATAGAGGAGATACGCCTATTAAGCTCACGGCAAAAGAGTTTTCCTTACTACAGTTTTTATTAGAGCGCCGCGGTGAAGTGCTTCCACGCTCAATCATCGCTTCCCAAGTATGGGATATGAACTTTGAAAATGATACCAATGTGATTGATGTGGCGATAAGGCGTCTTCGTATAAAAATAGACGATGATCATGACGCAAAGCTGATTCATACGGTGCGCGGGATGGGCTATCGGTTAGAGGCTGTCGATACAGCGCTTGATAGCAAACCATCTCACGAAGCTGGCAATATCTAATATGAAATATAGGTTTGATAATCGGCGCTTGCCACTATTATGGCGTACTGTGCTATTGCTCACAATATTTGTTGTTATATCGCAGGTTATTATTTATATATGGATACAGCGTTCTGTTAAAGGCCATTTCGAGCAAATGGACGCTGAGATTATGACCCATGCGGCTTTTAACCTACGTAAGCGAGTGATAGAACCTAGTAGCCCTATAACTTCCCAAACCCTACATACCTCTCAAAATCCATTGAATAGTCAACAGCCGCTAAGAGCGGCACCTGACGTAATGCCTGATGGAGATACTTCTACCGCAGCGATATCAGATGAAACTGATCATCAGCATTCTTCTTGGCTAGATTACGATCTAAAAACCATTATCGCTAATAAAGAAGGGCAGATACTGTCTAGTACCCCCAATAACTTTGCTCAAGAGCTAGGGGCAGGGTTTAATCTGTCATCACTGAAACAAGATAATGATAAGCAACAGTTTGTGATGAATATCAACAGCCGATATTATCGAGCAATGGTCATTGAAGACGACAAAATGCTTGCGCTTATCGCATTGCCTATAGATGTGCATCATCAGTATTTATTACAGTTCAATCGTCAGCTTAGTATGATTTTGTTCGCGATTACCTTGTTGCTCGTCTCAGTAGCGGCGTTGGGTGTGTACTGGGGTTTTGCCCCTTTGGCGACCATCGTCCAAAAAATGAAAACAATGAATCCTGATAGATTGGATGATAGAGTCACGGTCAGTGATATGCCGTTAGAGCTGCGACCACTAGCAGAATCTTACAACTCAATGATGGCCAAGCTTGAAAGTAATTTTGAATCATTGTCACGGTTTTCAGACAATATCGCCCATGAGCTGCGCACTCCAATAGCGACACTCAGCACGCAAACGCAAGTCATGTTAAATAAACCAAGAGCGGGTGATGAATATATTGAGCAGCTCCACCATCAACATGACACGTTAGAGCAGCTGTCGGCCATGATAAACAACATGCTGCTGCTGGCAAAAACCCAAAAAGGATTGAGTGACTCGCAAATCAGTCACGTGGATACGGAAAGTTTAATCACCAAGCTCGTTGATTACTACGAAATGATTGCAGAAGACCGAGGTATCGCTATTGAAACCAAAGGTGAGTTCAGCGCTGTCTTAGGAGACAAAAGTTTATTACAAAGGCTCTTTGCTAATCTGATATCGAATGCGATTTATTATGCTGCTCAAGATAGCGTTATAACCATTAGGGCAGATAGAATAAACTCAAATGAGATGGTGGGCACAACAATAAGCAGTCTTCAACAATCAAAACAAGCTATTTTACGAATGACCATCACCAACCGATTAGATGAGCCATTGACACAAAGTGAGGCAGATAAGTTGTTTGAGCGCTTCTATCGAGATCACAAAACAATAGATCGCCATACAGGAACAGGTTTGGGTCTATCTATCGTACAGTCTATCGTTGGGGCGCATAACGGTAACGTCAGTATTACTATAAAGGACGATGATTACTTTCAAGTGAGTGTCGAGTTATTGGAGGACGTTTAATCTTTTAGTAGTCAACGATAGATATTCAATCTGAATAGATAAATTCGGCAAGTGATTGCCTTGAAAACGAGCTGGTAATGACCAAGTAAATGTATGTCTAGTGCCCAATATAAAGCTAGAGATTATTAAAAGGCAATAGGTAAAATAGTAAGTCGATAACGAACATAATACTTAAAACACAATCATAAAAACCAATTAGGGAATGACTATGCATATCACGGCTAATTTTGATGCAGGCAACATCGACATTATTAATGCAGATGACAAAAAAGACATTCAATTAGCGATTCGCCCAGATGTTGGTGGCGAGTTCTTTCAGTGGTTTAACTTTCGTCTGTCAGGTCAAATAGGGGAGCAGTATGTTCTCAACATTTTGAATGCAGGAGAGGCGTCTTATCTAGAAGGTTGGGAGAACTACCAAGCGGTGGCTTCTTATGATCGTCAGCATTGGTTCCGTCTGCCAACGTCTTATAAAGATGGCAAGTTGACCATCGTGGCAGAGTTAGAATGCGAAACCATTCAGATTGCGTACTTTGCGCCTTATAGCTATGAGCGTCATCAAGATTTATTGGCCGCAGTGCAAGTGCATCCGCTAGTGACGTTAGAGCATTTGGGCGAAACGCTTGATAAACGTGACTTGACCCTAGTCAAAATAGGTGATGGTGCTGCCCACAAGCGCAATATATGGATTACTGCTCGTCAGCATCCAGGTGAGACGATGGCTGAATGGCTCATTGAGGGTTTGTTGTATAGCTTGTTAGATAGCGATAATGCGACTGGCAAACAGTTGTTAGACAAGGTAAACTTTTATATTGTCCCTAATATGAACCCTGATGGCAGTGTACGTGGTCACTTGCGTACTAACGCTGTCGGAACCAACCTAAACCGTGAATGGCAAAGTCCAAGCTTAGACAAAAGCCCTGAAGTATTTCATGTGATTAATAAAATGGAAGCGACAGGCGTGGATCTATTTTACGATGTGCATGGCGATGAAGCATTGCCGTATGTATTCTTAGCTGGCTCACAAGGGACGCCAAGCTACAGTGACCGTCTCGCTGTACTACGTGATAAATTTTCAGAGGTATTGAAGTTAGCCAGTGCTGATTTTCAGTCTGAGATTGGCTATGAGATTGATGCACCAGGTGCTGCCAATATGACCGTTGCCACCAATTGGGTAGCAGAGCGTTTTGATTGCCTTGCTAATACGTTAGAGATGCCATTTAAAGACAATGATAATCTGCCCGATGAAGAGATGGGTTGGTCGCCAGAGCGTTCTATCAAGTTAGGGGAAGCATCACTGGTAGCAATGCTAGCTGTCGTGGATGATTTACGATAACTATAGAAAAAAAGCTGCAGAAAATAAAAAGCTGCTAATGATGGCCAAGTGTTTTAGTGGTCGTCGCTAGCAGCTTTTTTTAATTTTTATCTTCACATTTGCCAATAACAGTCCTGACAAAATCAACATCATGGCCAGCATCTTCCACCACGTCACTACTTCTCCTGTGAGTAGTACTGAGGTCACCATACCGAATACGGGTACCAATAGTGCAAACGGCATAACCTTGGAGGCGGTATTTTGACTGAGTAAGTGTGCCCATAGACCAAAGCCAATTAAGGTTGAGATATAGACGATAAATCCAAGTGAGAGCCAAGACTTGAGTGAAGCTTCAGTAAACGTCGCTAGCTGCCATGCATCAGTCTCAAATGTAAGAGAAGATATCGTCAACATCACGCAAGCAATGAGACCGCCCCAGACTACCAGCGCTAGCGCAGACAGAGCAGAGGCTTTATTCTTTCCAGTGCTAGATGTGGCAACAGATCCCCTTGTTCCTTGCTGCATCGCCTTTAGAGCCATTTGCTCTGATGCTTTTTCTAACACTTTTTCTGAAGCCTGTTTTGATGCTTGCTTGGAGGCAATATTACCAAAGCTCCAACCGATGGCCGCAATCAAAATACAGATGAACCCTGCCAAAGGCATATCACCGCCAAGGTTTAACGCAATCACGCTGAGTCCTAGTACACCGACCAACATACCGACGATTTGCATACGGCTGACTGCTTCGCCCAATATAAAGTACGCTAGCAATACCGTGATAAAAATCTGAATTTGTAGCAGTAGTGCCGTCAGCCCCGGGGATGAACCCAGATGCATCGCTGTAAAGACAAAGGCATACTGCATGACAAATGTACCGATGGCATAAATAAACAGGGTACGGTTGAATTTAGGCGGCTTTAGAAACAAAACCAGTGGCACAGCAGTAAAGAAAAAACGCAGGGCGGTAAGCATCAGTGGCGGAAAGCTCTCAAGACCCCACGCAATAAAAGTAAAATTTACGCCCCAGATAAAGGTAACCAGTACAGCCAATGCAGTATATATAGGGGACATATGAGCTATCCTAGAGGGTTATTATCCGTTGTCGGAAGTGATTAGATTTGATTGTGTTTGGCTGATATTTAGACTTAGAGTTATAGTCGAAAGGTCACTATATAATAGGACGGTACTAGCACTATAGTCGATTCAATTTAAAAGTAGTACAAGGCAACCGAGTATAGATGTACATTTGATACTTCAAGCGAGGTTAACGCTGTAATACTTTTATAATAGTGGAATGAATATATAAATTTCTGATTGGTCAGTCTAACGATTGAGCCAATACCTCGAAAACTTTTGAATGACTCATTTGCGCCACATTGAACCGCATAAAGTTCTCAGCATTGTCCGATTGGCTAAAAACATTACCCGGCGCCAATACCACACCCTGTGATAAGCAGCGATTGGCCAATTCGGTCGCATTATTATTCTCAGGTAATCGGCACCATAGGAACATACCTGCTTGTGGGAGCAGCCACGGTACGATGCCTAATTTAGCCAATCGTGGTAGCGTATGAGTACGCGCGCTTGCCAGCCGAGTATGGATATCATTCATATGCTTACGGTAGCCGCTATCAGTCAACGCTGAGAACACAACCGCCGCTGCTAACTGACTGCCACCAAAGCCAGTCGCTATCTTTAAATCTACCAAACTCTCAACCCACTCTGTAGGCGCTGCAATATAACCACAGCGTAGGGATGCGGATAACGTTTTAGAAAAACTGCCGATATAGAATACGCGTGATAACCCATCCAAAGCCGCCAATCTCGCCGCAGGCTTGACTTCAAAATCTGCAAAAATATCGTCTTCGATGATGTACAAACCAGCAGCCTGAGCCAATTGTAATACACGGTATGCCGTAGCAGGTGATAACGTTGCGCCCGTAGGATTGTGAATGGCAGCATTGGTGATGTACAGGCGCGGCTTATGCTCATCTAAAATCGCTGCAAAGGCCTTTACATTTGGCCCATTTGGCGTATAAGGGACGCCAACTACTTTGACCCGATGGGCAAGCAGCTGTGCTCGAAAGTTAAAATAACAAGGATCATCGACGACAACCGTATCGCCTGGTGTCAGCAAAAATCGAAAAATCAAATCTATCGCTTGAGTGCCGGAATCCGTCAATATGACCTGTGACGGTTCTGCATTGATATTCAATCCTGCCATACGCCGCGTGATTAGTTGACGCAATGCTAACAGTCCTAGCGGCGTTGCATACTCACTGATAATGGACGCGTCAGCTTTTGCTACATTTCGCAAACCACGGCGTATACCTGCCTCAAACAGCCAGTCCGCTGGCAACCAGCCGCAGCCTGGCTTTAGTGCACCATCGGGTGGCTCCAGCGACTGCCGCGATACCCACAATGGATCTACCACTCGATCAATTTTTGGTGCTATATCTGTCAATGATAGCGGCGCTGTCGTCTCTGCCACATAGAACCCTGCACCAGGCCGAGAGTAAATAAAGCCCTCAGTTTGCAGGCGCTCATAGGCTTCAACCACGGTAGATGGCGAGAACCCATAATCTTTGGCAGCAGCACGGACAGATGGTAGCCGCGACTCTGGCAT
Organism: Psychrobacter nivimaris; assembly: GCF_904846365.1. Classification (GTDB taxonomy): domain Bacteria; phylum Pseudomonadota; class Gammaproteobacteria; order Pseudomonadales; family Moraxellaceae; genus Psychrobacter; species Psychrobacter nivimaris_B. The sequence continues at coordinate 19,240 of NZ_CAJHAL010000025.1, read as the reverse complement.
GTAGATAACGGTCGCTATTTTCTCTTTTACGTCAGCCATGACAACTTCGATACGTGTTAGCTTCTTATTCATATTTTTTACAATTTTTGGTAAGGCGAATTTTGTGAAGGTTTTATCTTAAGGTTATAGCTAGGACAATATATGGGTAGGATATCCGAACTGTATGGGTTTTATAGTCCAAACAGTTCTGTCTAATTGTACTGGATTGTATATAGATAACCTGCTGTGCTTTTGTTTTAATCATTGAACGTAAACGATGTGGAGGTAGGTGTGATTCTATTGTGAAACGCATTTACCTCAGTCAATTCAGCGATTATTATTCAACAAGCAGCGATATATGACCACTAAAAAATATAATAAATATCTGGCCTTTGCCTTGTGCGTGATAACGACAAGTGTCAATATCCAAGGCCCACTTTATGCCGTCTATGCACACAATGATGGCTATGGTGTACTAGCAACTACGATAGCGTTTTCCTTTTATGTATTAGGCGTCATACCTGTATTATTAGCTTTCGGTGGGTTGTCGGATCGGATCGGACGACGTAAGGTGATTTTAATCTCTTTGGCACTATCGGTAGCAGCAACGGCTCTTATGTTGTTTTATCCGTACACGCGAGCGCTAGCATTAGCGCGATTCATACTGGGTGTGGGAACAGCTCTAATGGCTGCGACGGCGACTGCCCATATGATTGAGCTACTTGGCTCATCAGATACGATGCGTGCGACAGCGTGGGTGACGGCCAGTACAACGATAGGTTTTGGTCTTGGCCCTGTATTGACGACGGTTTCTTTGATGCTTTATGAAACTGATCAACCAGCCAGTTTTTTCTTACTGCTAGCGAGCGGGCTGTTCGCTATGTTTTTGTTATATCAATTACCAGAGACAGCACCTAAACGCACTAATTTGCCCACCTCTATGCTACGGCTACCTTATTTTAACCGTGAGGTCATCTGGTATGGCAGCGGTATCTTGATCTGTTGGGCGACGACAGGTTTGATATTTTCAGTTATTCCCTCAGTACTGGCCACGCATGGACTGGCTAAATATGCAGGGGTATCCTCTATGTTAGCCATCAGTTGTGGATTGATCGTTCAGCCAATCGCCCGAAAGCTTGACCCTCAAGTTTCAAGCAAGCTTGGTCTTCTGATTTTACTACCAGCTTATGCTTTATTGGCTTGGGGGACGTTGAATGCCAATCTACCAGTCATTCTTTTGGCGGCATTTTTGGCCAGTACGAGTTGCTATGGCTTTGTCTATTTAGGCGGTATGTTAGGAGTCGCAAAATCTGCTGGAAATGAGCAGGCACGTGCAAGTGCAGGCTATTTTCTGATGGCATATATAGGGCTTAGTGTACCCGTCATCTTTACTGGTTTGATTGTGGATCGGTATGGTGCTGCTACTGCATTCTACGCCTTTGGTGTGTTTTCATTAGTTGGTGTGATTGTCTTATTTGCTAGCCAGCCTATGTTGAGGACTGGACGTCATTCGAACGCCAATTTGCATAGCGTGACTTAAAATAAGATTGATAATGCAGTTTTCTATTCATTATCTTTTCAATTTTTCATGGTTAGATTACTTGTCCATTTTGTTATATGAATTGTTTTAGTTCATTTATTATATCTGGCAGGCATGAGTGGTTCTTTGATGTCATTCATATAGCTCATGTATCTGAATATCTACTACTGCCCAATCCATTCCTTCAAAATCTAGATTATCTTTATGTTTAGTACTATCGGTAGGTAGAGGAATGGCTTCGCCGTCTTCTATCAATCCTTTTAGATGGAGCATAATCGCTTCTTTAGCATTATTAAAGATATCTGCACGTTCATCGCTGGCTGAATAGCAACTCACTATGTCTGGGATAAATATGCCGTAAGCTGTTGTTTCATTACTTGGTGTAATTGCTATCGGATACTGCATTTAACATTCCTCATGAATTTTGAACCTAAGTATAACTAGCAACCGCTTAGATAACAGTCTAAATAACTCCTTAAATATAACTCACTTTCAAAATTATATTGAAAGTGTTTTAGGTGATGGCTACTGTTTGACCCACAACACTTTCATTACAATGGGCGCTATCATGATGGATAAAATAGAACAGGTATCCAAAACTGAAACAATAATTCAAACAATAAGGGCGGTTTATGACTCTGAATACCACTAAAACAATTTTAATCACTGGCAGCACAGATGGCATTGGCAAATTGGCAGCGTTAAAACTGGCAGAAGCTGGGCACCAAGTGTACCTGCATGGCCGCGATGCTGACAAACTTGCTAGCGTCATTGCAGAAGTTCAAGCAGTCGCGACAGGCGCAGCAGTAGATAATATTGATGGGTTTGTGGCTGATTTTTCTGATTTAACGGATGTGCTAAAGATGGCGGCAGACGTCAATGAAAAACTGCCCAAGCTTGATGTGCTCATAAATAACGCAGGGATTTATACTACGGCATCAGCATTGACTAAAGACGGTTTGGATGTACGTTTCGTAGTCAATTATCTAGCGCCTTATGAGCTGACCAATGCTTTATTACCTTTGCTAAAGCAGTCTGATAAAGCGCGTATCGTGAACTTAAGCTCAGCTGCGCAAGCGTCAATATCTTATCAAGCACTTGCAGGCCAGACTCGCCTTGATGATAAGGATGCTTATGCCCAAAGCAAGCTGGCATTAACCATGTGGAGTATGGCATTAGCTGACACAGTCGTTAGCAACGATATCAATGTCATCGCCGTTAACCCAGGTTCGCTACTGAACACAAAAATGGCTAACGAAGCGTATGGTCAGTATTGGTCATCAGCAGACAAGGGCGCAAATATCCTAACTGCATTGGCCATCTCCGATGAGTTCGCTAACGATACTGGTAAATACTTTGATAACGATATAAAAGATGGCGCACATGGCGATGCAAGAGGAGAATTTGGTCGACCACATGCTGATGCTTTAAACCAAGCAGCCATTGCTGAGCTTGAGCAGCAGACTCAGACAGTATTGCAGTCAATTTTTGCATAAGATGCATAAGACTTATATTTAGCAGCATTAATGAATTTCAAACAATTAAACCATTACTAACTATATTTTCAAATTTTACTATTAAAAACTTTCTTATTAAAAACAGGACACAATATTATGCAAACTATCAAAGCCATTGGTTATCAAAACAATCTACCTATCGATAATGAACAATCGCTACAAGACATCACCCTTGATAAGCCAATTGCTTCAGGCCGCGATATTCTCGTAGAAGTAAGAGCCATATCAGTCAATCCTGTAGATTACAAAATCCGTGAAGGGCGTCCTGCCGCAGAGGGTGAGTATGCTGTTATTGGTTGGGATGCTGCCGGTACTGTGACGGCTGTCGGTGAAGACGTCAGTTTATTCTCAGTAGGCGACAACGTCTATTATGCTGGAGATTTGACCCGTTCAGGCAGCAATGCTGAATATCAGTTGGTCGATGAGCGTATCGTTGGACACATGCCAGCCTCTTTGTCTTTCGCTGAGGCAGCGGCATTACCACTCACGACGATTACAGCTTGGGAGATGTTATTTGACCGTTTACAAGTGCCTGTCTCTGATAGCGCAGCAAATGACAGCGGTAGTAACGAGAATGCTAATGACGTCTCAGTATTGGTCATTGGCGCAGCGGGCGGCGTTGGATCTATCCTAACTCAGTTATTAAAAACAAGAACATCTGCCACGATTATTGGTACAGCTTCGAGAGATGAGAGCGTGCAGTGGCTCAAAGATTTGGGTGCTGATCATGTTATCAATCACCGCAACCCATTGTCTGATGAACTACAAAAAACAGGTATTGCTGAAGTGGACTACGTGGTGAGTCTCAATAATACTGAAGATCATTATGAAGAAATCATTAAATGCTTAAAGCCGCAGGGCAAGCTTGGACTGATTGATGATCCAAAATCACTAGATGCCAACCCGCTTAAAACCAAAAGCTTAAGTCTGCATTGGGAATTTATGTTTGCACGCTCAATGTTCAATACGCCAGACATGATTGAACAGCATCATTTATTAAATGCGGTGGCAAAATTGATTGATGCAGGCGAGATCAAAACCACGGTCGTGCACAATCTTGGGGCTATCACCGCTGAACACCTACGTAGTGCACACCAAATGCTAGAAAAACAGCAAGCGCATGGCAAAATTGTATTAGAAGGCTGGTCTGCATAACGCATAACGCCATTTAGATTAATAGGTCCAATGTGACGCTTTTAGCAGACACGTTGGACCTATTTAAATCAATGATAATAATAAACATAGGATAAATAGATGAGCACGCAAGCAAACAAACCACTTACCATCGTCGCCACTATCAAAGCCAAACCTGAGCACGTTGAACAAGTGAAAACTGAGCTACTTAAACTGACAGCAGCATCACAAGATGATCAAGGTTGTATTCAATATGACTTGCATCAAGAAAATGCAAACAGTAACGGTTTCGTGGTTTATGAAATTTGGGAAAACAACGAGTGTCTTCAGCAACATGTACAAAGCCCGCATTTCCAAAACTATGTACAAATAACAGATGGAATGGTCGATGAATTTATCGTTACTGAAATGACAGTTATCTCATAGGTTTGATCTATATTCTGCTGCTAACAATAAAATGAATGGTTGAAAGTCATGACTGAGACGACTGACTTTCATGCTTCAAAACAGCGTTTATTGATTTAGATATAAGTGGCTTTGAATAAAATATTCAAAGCCATTTATACGCTATTTGTTTGCTATCGAACGATGATTATTCTTGAGCAACGTTCAAAACGATTTTACCCACGTGTTTCTTTTCTAAGAAAATCGCTTGAGCAGTATGTATCTCTTTTAATGGAAAGGTACACGCCACGATTGGATTTATTTTACGTTGTTCGATACAGTTAACGAGGTTTTGGAACACTTCAGGCTGAAGCACAGTACAGCCGTAAAAGGTTAAGTCTTTTAAATAAAGTGTTCTGATATCTAGCTCTAATGGTTTATAAACCGCTACTATATTAAATACTCACTCCATCATTACCGATCCATTTGGGTCCTATCTCAACTTCAATATCACGTGCAGTAACGGGTTCAGCGCACTTGGAGCATACTGTCACCGGATGCATAATGTGACCACATGCCTTGTGTCTATGCAACAGCGGCGCCCCGCGTTCATCAGCCATGTATTTATCACCCCAACTGACTAATGCCAGTACGACAGAGTGCAAATCTAATCCGCACTCTGTCAGTCTATATTCCTCACGTAGCGGCCGCTGCTGATAGGCAACTTTTTTTAAGATATCGTATTCAACCAATTTACGAAGACGGTTAGATAGGACATGACGTGTAATGCCTAAGCGTTGCTCAAATACGTCGAATCGTCTGACTCCCAAAAAACAATCGCGTAAAATCATGAGCGTCCAACGATCACCAATGACTGCTAAAGTGCGAGCCACCGAGCAAGACTGTTGGTCCAGTTCATCCCAGCGCATAGGTTATCTCCTTTATCTTTAAGCTATAGGTTAGCTTGACAGGGTCCAAAAATAAAGCTATGTTTTTGTTAGTTCTAAAAAGGAACCTATAAGGAAATAGATATGAACAGAGCACCCGTAGCAGTTGTAATCGGTGCAGGCGATGCCACTGGCAGCGCTGTTGCCAGACGTTTTGCGCGAGAAGGTTTTACTTTGTGCGTGACCAGAAGGACTGTTGAGAAGCTAGAGGCATTAGTCAGTGATATCGAAGCGGCTGGAGGAGTAGTCAAGCCATTTGGTTGTGATGCGCGTATCGAGCAAGAGATGGTTGAGCTGTTTGCTCATATTGAAAAAGACATTGGGCCGATTGAAGTCGTGGTGTTTAACATCGGGGCAAACGTTCATTTCTCCATCTTAGATACGACAGAGAGGGTCTATCGAAAAGTGTGGGAGATGGGTGCCTTGGCTGGATTTTTGACAGGTAGAGAAGCGGCAAAAGTCATGATTCCACGTGAGAGGGGGACAATTATTTTTACGGGTGCAACAGCGTCTTTGCGCGGTAGTAAAGGTTTTTCGGCTTTTGCTAGCGCTAAGTTTGCTCTGCGGGCATTGGCACAAAGCATGGCGCGAGAGTTAGGACCTAAAGGCATACATGTCGCACACCCTATCATTGACGGTGCCATTGATACTGATTTTATTCGTGACAACTTTCCCGAGCGCTATGAGCTAAAAGACCAAGACGGTATCTTAAATCCAGAACATATCGCTGAGCAGTATTGGCAGTTGCACTGTCAGCCAAGGGATAGCTGGACGCATGAGCTGGATTTACGCCCATGGATGGAAACTTTTTAATCCTATCTGGTTAATAACCATCAAAACTTTTAATGGATTTTTAACATATTGCAAGGAATGCCAAGATGAGTAAACAAGTAGAATTTTTCTTTGATGTGGGCAGCCCAGCCAGTTATTTGGCATGGACACAGTTAGCGAGTATCGTGCAGCGTCACAATGCCGAGATTGTTTGGCGACCTATGTTACTTGGCGCAGTGTTTCAAGCCGTTGGTAACACCTCACCAGCTGCCGTACCTGCTAAAGGCGCTTATATGCTCAAAGACCTTAAGCGTTTTTCAGCCATCTATGACGTGCCTTTTCGCTTCAATCCGTTTTTCCCAGTCAATACGATGCAGCTTATGCGCGGTGTTACCGCCTATTTGGGGACACCTAAATTTGAGAGTTATTTGTCCGCTATCTTCAATGCGCTATGGGCTGAAAAGTTAAATATGGAATCACCAGAAGTCGTGGCTGAAGTTTTGTCGAAAGTAGGCATTGAGGCGACTGATTTTATGGCGCGTATTAGTGAGCCTGAGGTCAAGGCGCGTTTAAAATCTAGTACCGAAGAAGCAGTAGCACGAGGCGTATTTGGGGCACCAAGTTTCTTTGTAAATGGTGAGATGTTTTTTGGTCAAGACCGGTTGAGCTTTGTTGAAGATGCTTTGAGAGACTGAGAATAGTAAGTCATAGGATATATAGATTGCACTGTACTAGCTCAACGATAGTCCATTCGCTTTCAATCCACCAGACATCAGCCGCGATAAGTAACCGTGATTTTTCTTCACTGTGGTTTCTCCAGAAAATAACCTTACCACTCAGTTTAATGATTAAGCTCTATGGTTACATTAAGACAAGTCTATATAGTGATAGTTTTGCTTAGACTGCTCTAGTTCCTCTAAATCTATATCTACTGTTACTATATCTGGCGACGAACCAAGTTTTTTGATGATTCGTCCCGTAGGAGAAACGATTAGACTCTCTCCTACAAACTGACCGCCATGACCGACGCCGACACCATTGCAGGTAATCACAAAACATTGGTTCTCTATAGCCCGAGCTTGAGTCAATACATAGTGGGTATTTGCATAGGGAGACATATTGCCGTTTGGCATAAATATGATCTGTGCGCCTTTTTTTGCCAGTGCTCTTGAGCCTTCTGGAAACTCTAGCTCAAAACAAATCTGAGCACCGCAAACCACATCATTAATTTCAACGACGGAAAACTCATCCCCACTGGTAAACACGCCAACATCATCAAGCCAAAGTTTTGACTTTCGGTGCTTATGAATGATTTCGCCGTTTTTTATAAAAAAACATGTGTTATAGAAAAGTTGATCCTGCTTGTCAATATGTCCAATAATGATGGTTGAATCTGTATTTTTGCTTGCTTCCAATATGCTGTGGAAGTGCTCTATTGATTGATGATACAACACTTCAATATTGTCTAGCGTCGGAAAGCCAGTCAAAGCAAGTTCTGGAAAAATCATAAAGCCATCGCAGGCTTGATGATCATGGATTGATTTTAATATCGCAGCAGCATTTACTGATACTTGATAATCGGTAATATCCATTTGATTGAGGATTATTTGCATAGGTCTTGCTCTTTATCGTAGGGGGTTGATACTTTCACAGCACTTATTGGTCGCAATCATGGGTAATACTCGTTAATGACGAACTTTAGAAACGTTTATTCAAAATGCTATTTAAAACGCTTTTAAAGACATTGCGACTCTAACCAACGACTCAATTTAATGATGTCTGGTTGATTTGACTTTAAGTCATTATAAAAGAAATAGAAACTGTCGCCAGTGAGTAATTCATGCATTGGGATTTTGACAAGATTTTGCTGATGTGTTTGTTCTAGCATCATATAGTTGTCGGTAAGCGTAATACCTAAGTTATAACGTGCAGCCTGTGCGGCAAGCAGTACATGGCTAAATTGATTAATCTTTACCTCGCTTGGCAGCTCAAACCCGCCTGCTTTACACCATTTTAGCCAATCATTAGCCGTACCTTCACTTTTATCAGAATATTTTACGGACAGTATAGGGTGTTGCCATAACGCCTCAGGCAATGGCTGATCCTTTATTTCTGCCCAAAGCTTTTGACCACAGACAGGAAATAGCTTCTCAGCGAATAAAAGCTTGCTGACTACATTGCGTTTCGGTGGATTGACGGTAATAAAGCAATCCGAACATTGCTCATTATAGTCGTCTTGGTCTGTCACCATATTTAAGGTCAGCTCAATCTCTGGGTGCTGTTCGCGGAAGTTTTCTAACCGAGGAATCAACCAATTGACAGCCACTGAACTATACAGCGCTAGGCGAATATGGCCAGGCTTATCATGGCGAATGGCCTGACTGGTATTGGATAGAGTAGTCAGCGATTGATTCACCTCTGTGAAATAGCGAGCACCTATATCTGTTAAAGAAAGGGTTCGGCCCTGCCTATAAAACAACGCTTCACCAAGATATTCTTCAAGCGTTCGAACCTGATGACTCACGGCACTTTGCGTCACGTTGAGGCTTTCTGCTGCCTTAGAAAAACTATTGAGCCTTGCTACAGATTCAAAGCATTGTATGGCACGTAATGGGGGGAGTTTCATTATGAGTTCAACTAATACTAAACGTTTTTATATCATTATACGTCATGAGTATACGCGAATATACTATTTATCTGACCATTAGATTAAATGGCTTAATTTAAAATTTTATGTATTTTGAGATAGGTATAAGCATGACAATGCCGAAGATGAGTGTTGGATTTGCAATGATACTGTTGGTTGCAGGAAACATGATTGCAGTCCTTTCAGATGCGCTGATAAAAGAGTTGCCAGATGGCGCAGCGGTCTATCAGTTTGTGCTATTGCGTCAGCTAACAGCTGTCTTGATGCTGCTACCGTTTTGTTTATTCAACCAAAAAGCCAAGCTACTTAGTAACGTAAAATGGCATTTTGTACGTGGGCATATTTGGTTGTTTGGCGCGGTATTTATGGTGTTGTCTATCCAAGCGCTACCGCTAGCCACGGTCAATGCGATTTTTTATACTGCACCTTTACTGATGTTGCCGTTAGGGTTTTTGTTTTATAAAGACAGACTTACAGCACCAAGCATCATTGTGGCAATACTAGGCTTTATAGGTATTCTTGTCGTGGTAAAACCAACACAAATTAATATGGGTGCTATATTTGCGCTGATCGTGGCCTTAACCATGGCGACGAACAATCTATTGGTTCGTAAATTGCATTCGAATCATACCGTTGCACAAACACTGTTTTTGACCAATTTAGTCGGAATACCGTTGGGGCTTGGTTTGGCTATTTGGGAAAATGCCCCTTTGAGTTGGTACGCGCTATGGATAGCAGCAGGCTCGAATTTGTTTATTTTGATCTATGCGGGTATCTGCGTACTGGTCTACCGAGCGGTTGAAGCACATAAAATATCTAGTGCAGAATATACCGGTCTGTTAGGAGCAGTGGTTATCGGCATCGTATGGTTTGATGAAGTACCGGATATCAGTCTTTTGATAGGTTCGGCTCTGATTGTCTTACCTTTGATTTGGCTCGCCACGCTTGAGTCTATTAAATATAAAAGAACAGCCTTATAGCGTTTTGAAACATAGAGAGCGGATAAAGAAAGCGTCATAATATTCGCATGACTTTATGTTATGAATTCGTGTGTTTAAATCGTTTTTTCATACTCATTTTTTGTGGCAAATTACTATAGATACAACCATTCAGGCAAGGCACTAGTCTACAAGGGCGCTCTTGTTTGTTGAAGTTATTACTATAGGCAGGCCAAATAATGAGCAATATAACCACATTCTCAGTCACATCTTCAAATCGAAAAATCGACCCTTCACGGCGTCGAGGTGGCGCGTTTCGCTAATTGATAGCCTTCTGATGGATGTGGTTGGTCGCTTTGTTTCTCACTGGCCGCAAACAGCAATTGATATTCTTACCACTGATGATTCGGTCAATTTAGTTGATGCCCGTATTGACTTGGCGATTCGTATCACCAATGACTTGGAGCCAAATGTCGTTGCCAGACGTATCGGTGAGTGCCACTCGCGCTGCCCCTGAGTATTTACAAAAGCGTGGCAGACCTACAGATGTACAGTCGCTTGTACATCACAACTGTCTATCGTTTGCGTATTTTGGACGGTCGGCATGGGTGTTTGATGGGCCAAATGGTCCAGAGTCTGTTCCTATCTCTGGCAATATCAGCGCCAATATTTCTGAAGTCTTGCTCTCTGCCACGTTGCGTGGACATGGGATTAGTTTACAGCCATCTGGCGCAGTCAAATCTTTGATTGCCTCTGGCCAACTTATTGAGTTATTGCCTGAATGGAAACCTAAAACTTTGGGTGTTTATGTGGTTTATGCCAATCGAAAGCAGGTGACACCACTACAAAGAAAGTTTATTGATTTTCTCGCTGAAGAAATAAAGCGTTCACACTACTGGTAGCAAGTAATGGATGGATCGATCGGAATGTTTATTTATACTATTTTAAAAACAATACAATAGATCAATAAGAAATTTTATTAAAAAACGTCAGAAAATCTATAGCAGAAACTCAAACGGTCAATAGCAACGTTACAATGATGCTTATTGACCATCTGATAATGTCTAGACTTCGCTATATCCCATATAGGCTGGCCAAGCCTGCTTATAGTATTGTTGGTCTTTTATATAGTCGCTATATCGTTGGGAGCTATAGCTATAAATATTTGAGGATAGTAATGTGCTTATTACTATGTTTGAATTTGGCAAAAGCACGCATTAAGGGATACAGTAAAATGCTCAGTGCAATCGCAATGAACCAAAGTGTACTAACGTCATTTACACCAAAATATTCCCCATGCGTCATACCGAACTGTTGAACAGCAAATACATACAGCAGCTTCAATACATAGAGATGTACGATATAGAAAAACATGGGTACAGAACCGATGACAATAAGGGGTTTTGTCCATGATTTGGTTTCAATCTTTTGAAGCATTACCAATAAAACCAGTCCTATGCCCACATTCCACAATATAAAGAGTAACGATGGCGGATATTTAGTGAGATTCATAAAGCTCATGAAGGTTTCGCTCAGAGTCGGCATCATCAGCCATGCTTGATCGCCGTATACATTGGCCAGTCGCAGTACCACAAATAACGCGATACTCACCATACCAAATGTAAGTAACGTACGGTTTCTCTTTTGCACAGACGTAGCGTTATCAAACACAGATGTACCGATACAATAGCCCAGTATGATAACGCCAATCCAAGGCAGTACAGGATAAGAGGTTCTGAAACGAATCACCTCACCAAACTCAATCCAACCGCGCTCATGAAGTATCAGCCACAATTGATGGACGATAGGAATGTCGGCAAATGAGACGGTATCTAATAAATTGTGACCAAATATAATCACCAAGCTGAGTAGCCACAGCCACTTCTTAGGTAGGCCAATAACTGCTGAGAGCGCAATCATACTGAATCCAATCGCCCATATCACTTGGAGGTAAACTACATCAGGTGGAAATTGTGCTGTCCAAGCAAAGTTAATTACAATCAGCTCCAAAAACACCAAAAAAAGCCCGCGTTTGATTAAAAATTCGCGGGTCATTTGAATACTATTGTGTTTGTGTTGGTACAAATAAGCAGACAGTCCCGTCAGTAACACAAAGACAGGCGCACATAAATGGGCAATCATTCGGCTGAAAAATAGTGGTTCATCCGTTCCTGGTATCAGCATTGGATCAGGAACTTGATGGTGTAAGTAAAAGGTCTCTCGAACATGATCCACCATCATGATGAGCATCACAAGCCCTCGAAGTGCGTCGATCGCTTGCAACCGTTGAAAAGGTGTCGCCATACAATAGCCTTTGTATAGTTAAAACGAAACATTATAACATATCAATTATTAGCTACTACTGATTTAAGTACGCATTTTCGCAGAGGTGCTCACTGATTTGGATGTTTATGCTTGTCTTAACTTTTTATGCTGTGTCTGACCTAACGATAGCGTACCGCTGTTAAAACGGCGCGAAATTATCAGGCTGACTGTGCGTAGCAGTCCAACGTTGATTGGCATCAATATGACTATTAAGCCCAACTCCTCGTGGTATTTGCATATTATCGCCATACAGCCAAAGCACCATATTGGTACGTTTGCCACTAGTAATTGGATGTGCGGCGTGCGGCACCGAGCCTCTATGAATAATCGCCATGCCAGGTTTAAAGATGGCACGTTTGGTTTGCCCCAAATGGCGATCAACAAAGTCAACTTCTGATCCAGTAAAGTCTTCGCCTGGCAGATTTAGGTTAATATTCATAGTCACCGCTGAAGCATCAGTATGCAGTTGTAGCGATGTGTCGCCTGTCGGCTGGTATTGAATCGAGAACCCAAAGGTCTGAGTGTCATAGCCATAAACATTGGCAAATAATAGCCGAGCGATAGGACGCATATATTGATTCATGACTTTATGATAAAACGCCTGAAAATTAGGGATGGCCAAATAGCCTAGTGAGCGCGCATCTAGCATGGCCCCATTACTGTTCAATGCGATACCATAAGGAGGACGTATTGGGATATTAGCGTCTGCGATTGCTTGCAGATAATGGCGCAGCGTTGATAGTTGTGCTGGATCAAAGAGTTGTCCTTGGTATACGTCAGGTAGTATCTCTTGCCATAAATTTTTAACAGCCGTCTCCGTAGAAGGAGTGTGCCATGCTTGCGTCACTGCATCACGTAGAGTTGGATCAAATAATGAGTCATCGAGTACAGGCAAGTCATGCTCAGTGGTTTCCCACTCTGCCCATGCTTGCTCTAGTAACTGGCTGTTTTGATGCCAGAAATGCTCTACCGATGGTGCACGTCTAAGCATGTCTGATTTTGAAGGTAGTGGTAAGTTGCGTGCTTGCTGTAGTGCGCTTTGTTTATTATCTCTATCATGGTGGCTATGGTGGCTATGGTGTTGAGTGTCCTGTGTGCTCGTAGGCCGTATTATAGTATCCATCGTGTATCTCCAAATGTGTGAGTAAATCTTATAGGTGCATGCTACTATAATTAATGATTTTGATAATCAGCAGGTTTAGAGAAACAGTTTCAATAATTTTTATATAATGATGAGGCTAGCAGCAGCAAGCGATGGTGGTTGCTAAGTTAGACGCTAATTGAACGAAGGCATGACGATGAAAAATTTGCAGGATTTACGTATTTTTATTGAGACCGCTCGCTTAGGTAGCCTATCTGCCTGTGCTCGGCACTTAGATCTGTCGCCTGCCGTTGTGAGTGCAGCGGTCAAGCGATTAGAAGCGGAAATTGAGACGGTATTATTTGTTCGCTCTACTCGTAGGCTGCGTCTAACTAGCAAGGGTGAGCAATATTTAAAGCATTGCCGAGATGCGGTGGCTATTTTAGACAACGCTTATGCAGGACTGCATGACAATGATGCTGAGCTGACGGGTACCATTCGGCTGTCGGCATCATCAGATTTGGGACGAAACTTAATTTTGCCTTGGTTGGACGATTTTATAGACATTCACCCAAAAGTGACGGTGCAGCTACATATGTCAGACAGCTATGTGGACTTGTACGGTCAGCAGATTGATTTGGCACTACGTTACGGCGCGCCCAAAGATTCATCACTGGTCGCACTACCTATTGTATTGAATAATCGCCCTATATTGTGTGCGTCAAAGGAGTATTTGGGCAAAATTGATAAGGATATTGGTATGCCAAAAATGCCGGAAGATTTATCGCAGCATAATTGCTTACGTTTGGGGCATGATGAAAAGTATTTGAGCGAGTGGACTTTTGAGAAAGCGGGAAAGACTAAACGTGTGGCCGTGGATGGCAATCGCAGAAGTAAAGACGGTGACGTTGTGCGCCGCTGGGCAGTGGCGGGTAAAGGCATCGCATTAAAGTCTCAGTTAGATATAGCCGGCGATTTGAAGGCAGGGAGACTGGTTGAGGTAGAGTTGGACGGCTGGCAAGTGGCCAACTATCCACTATATTTGATTTGTCCAGAACGGCGATTAATCGATCCACTGTTTAATACGGTCAAAGAATACTTGATTGAACGGGTAGAGCAGGTGTTAAGGTAAAACAAAAATTAATGGTTACCCTATTTAATCAGACGAGCAAAACAACAGTCACTAGACAGTAATTGCTGGATGGCTATTATAATTATTGCCATACCTTATCAAGCACCGTAAACCAGTTTTTTGACGTTATCTTTTCAATCAGTTGATCAGAGAAGTGCCGTTGCTGCATTCGCTCAATCAACATAGAGATTTGACTGATATCAGATAACTCATCAGGTAGTAGGCAACCATCGAAATCAGAGCCAAACCCAACGTGATCTTCGCCTAGATGGTCGATCAGATAATCAAGATGGTCGACAATCACATCGAGTGATGTTTGCGTATTACGTTGCCCATCTGCACGAAGAAACGCCACATCGAAATTCACCCCAACCATACCATCGCTTTGTTTAATAGCAGCCAGCTGTTGATCGGTCAAGTTCCGTGCTTGCTGACAGAGAGTATGTGCATTTGAATGTGTCGCAACAATCGGCTGGCAGGCAATCTCTAGCGTATCCCAAAAAGCACGCTCATTCATATGCGACACATCGATCAGCATATGCTTTTCACTGCACTTAAGAATGAGGTCTTTACCTTGAGTCGTGAGCCCAGATCCTGTATCGGGAGAATGCGGAAAAGACGCATTTAAGCCATCACCGAAGAGGCTCTTTCTATTCCATAGTGGGCCAATGCTTCTGAGGCCTGCCTCATAAAACATATCAAGCAGGTCAGGCTGTATGGCTAAAAACTCAGCACCTTCCAAATGCAATACAATGGCCAGTTGCTTATTCTGTTGACAGGCTTGGATTTGTTTTAATGAGGTGCAAATCTGAATCTGACCGTCAGATCTTGCCTCTAGTTGCTGGGCTAGTTTCAATTGTGTGCAGCAGATATCGACGATTTCTTGCGGAGTAAAATCCGAATTTGAGGGGTCAGATAGTTTTTCAGGATGGTTGTTTTTCACATAAGCATAGGGCGGTAAAAATATAGAAAATAATCCGCCCATCCAGTTCGCGTCTTTGCAACGTTGTAAGTCCAAATGCCCTGGTAGCGTGCCATAAATAAAGTCATGTACCGGATCGGCAGCTGAACTTAGCCAAAGGCGGGTCAACAGATCGTTATGTCCATCAAATATCACAGGCTTAGTATTAGCATTCATATTTCACCTGTTACCATACGAGTAGGAATCAATTTGTCTTTATTCAGCTGTTTGTTACTCAGTGATTTAGAATTCTTTGGATTGCGAAAGCGCAACTCTTCAAAAGGTACAGGCGTTTCACTATTGATACGTGCTTCCTCGATTAGATAATGATAAGGCGATTTGCCACACACAGGATCGGCGTTTTTGGCATCGCCCGTCAGCATAAAGGCTTGGCAACGACAGCCGCCATAATCGCGCTCTTTATCGGGGCAGCTTTGGCAGATGTCGGGCATCCAGTCATCACCGCGAAACTGATTGAAACTGGCAGATTCATACCAAATATCCGACAGTGGTGTCTCTCGTACATTGGGGAACTGTATTGGCATTTGTCTGGCAGCATGGCAAGGTAGGGCTGTACCGTCTGGTGCGACTGTTAAGAAAATCTTGCCCCAACCATCCATACAAGGTTTCGGACGTTCTTCGTAATAGTCAGGCACCACGAAAATAAGTTTGCACTTAATACCACGTTCTTCAATCTTCTTGCGGTATTCATTGGTAATGCGTTCGGCTCGAACCACTTGCGCTTTGGTAGGCAATAGACCTTCTATGTTTTCAAACGCCCAGCCATAAAACTGACAGATAGCCAGCTCGACCGTGTCGGCTTCCAGCTCTAAGCACAGCTCAATAATCTGGTCAATCTGATCGATGTTTTGCCGATGAATGACAAAGTTAAGTACCATCGGGTAATCGTACTGTTTGACCAGACGTGACATCTCATACTTTTGCTCAAAGGCATGCTTTGATCCTGCCAAGGCATTGTTGACCGTTGGATCACTGGCTTGGAAGCTAATTTGAATATGCTGAAGACCTGCTTCTTTTAAACGCGCAATTCTAGCTTCAGTCAATCCCATACCTGACGTAATCAAATTGGTATAAAAACCTTGATTGTGCGCATAAGCGACCAGCTCTTCTAGGTCTTGACGAACCAGTGGTTCACCGCCAGAAAAACCAAGCTGCACCGCGCCCATTTGCCGCGCCTGATCAAACACATCAAACCATTCCTCTGTCGTTAGCTCTTCTTTATACTGAGCATAGTCAATAGGGTTTGAGCAATAGGGGCATTGTAAGGGGCAGCGATAGGTCAGCTCAGCAAGCAGCCATAGCGGTAGTCCGACTGGCGTATTCATACTAAATCAATCCAATGTTCACGCTGGGCGACCAGCATATATTCAATGATGTCTTGCTCGATTTCGGGGATATCCCCAAACATAGCTTGCACCTTTTGGATAATATCAGCAATGGACGCTTGACCATCAATATGTTGCCCAATGATGCTGGCACTATCATTGAGCTTAATCATACCCTCAGGGTAGAGCAAGACATACGCATTTTGCGCTGGCTCAAACTGAAAACGATAACCGTGACGCCATACCGGTACGATGGATTGATCCAGCTCAGGCAAACTAGCAGGTATACTCATTTGAACAATCCTTTATGCCAGACATTGTCAGTGGTAACACTTTGATAAGGGGCTTGATTATGCACATAGGCTAGGCTCAAGGCGTCCAATATCGTCCACAAAATATCGAGTTTAAATTGTAATATCTCAAGCATACGCTCTTGTTGCTCAGCTGTTTTGAACGAGTCGAGCGTGATGGTCAGACCATGCTCAACATCGCGGCGCGCTTGACTCAAGCGTGAGCGGAAATAGGTATAGCCTTGCTCCTTTATCCAAGGGTAATGCTTGGGCCAAGACTCTAAACGCGACTGGTGAATCTGCGGGGCAAACAACTCTGTAAGTGAGCTACTAGCGGCTTCTCGCCATGAAGTCCGACGTGCAAAGTTCACATAAGCATCCACGGCAAAACGCACACCCGGTAGCACCAGCTCTTCAGAAATCACTTGCTCACGAGTCAAACCAACTGCCTCTGCCAGACCCAACCATGCTTCGCGACCACCCCCATCAGGATAGACGCCATCTTGATCAATCATACGCTGAATCCATTCTTGACGTACGCGCTGATCAGGACAGTTTGCCATAATAGCTGCATCTTTCAATGGGATATTGATCTGATAATAAAAACGGTTAGCGACCCATGCTTGGATCTGCTGCTGGGTCGCTTTGCCTTCATGCATCATGATATGAAAGGGATGGTAAATATGATAATACTGACCTTTTGCCATAATCGCTTGTTCAAACGCTTCTGGACTGAGTGCTGTGTTTTCTTCTTGCATTGTTCTCACCTTACGATTGCTATCATTGCCTTACCGTTTGTCTTACAGCTCAATCTGCATACCATCAAATGCTACTTCAACACCATGTTGTTTTAATGTCGCCGCTTGTTCAGATTGCTCGTTCAATATCGGGTTGGTATTGTTGATATGAATGAGCACCTTACGAGCGTTATCGAGCTGATCTAAATAATGCAGCGAGCCATCGTCACCACTGATATGCAAATGCCCCATGTCTTGGCCCGTTTTAGTGCCAACGCCGCGTTCTTGCATTTCATTGTCTGTCCATAGCGTACCGTCAATCATTACGCAATCAGACGCTTTCATGATTTGCATGACTTCATCGTCAATTTTGCCCAAGCCTGGCGCATAAAAGAGTTGTTTTTGTGTTTTTAAGTCTTTTACAATCAGGGCAATATTGTCGCCATCATGCGGGTCATTACGATGCGGAGAGTAGGGCGGTGCAGAGCTTCTAATCACCAAAGGCGTCAATTCTAAATTGTCAAACCCTTCAATCTTAAACGTCTTTTCTGGATCAATTTGATTATATTGCAAGCCGCCATTCCAGTGCTTCAACATGTTAAAGAGAGGAAATCCTGTCGTTAGATCTTGATAGACCATGTCAGTACACCAAACAGGAATTGGACAACCTTCACGCAGGGTCAATAGCCCCGTCGTATGGTCAAGTTGACTGTCCATCAATACCACATTGGTGATGCCGGTATCTCTCAATTGACGTGCTGGCTGTGCTGCCTTGAACTCAAATAATTGTTGGCGGATATCAGGGGATGCGTTGAATAAGATCCAATCCACACCATTTTCTGATATGGCTATCGAAGATTGGGTACGGGTTTTTGCCTGAATCGTGCCTTGACGCACACCGTGGCAATTATCGCAGTTACAGTTCCACTGCGGGAAACCGCCACCAGCAGCTGAGCCTAAAACGTGAATATACATAAATCAATATTTCCAAAAAAATAAAAGCCCTAATCATTTAGGGCTTTTAATGGATTGAGTGCTAATGAGTTTTAGCGTGCTTCGAAATACATAGTCACTTCGAAACCGATACGAATGTCTTGAAAAGCTGGTTTGGTCCACTGCATGGGATTACTCCGGAACGATCTTACTATTTAAGAAGTAAGGTTAATAAAGTGAATGAGTGATAAAGAGTAGTATAAGCTGCCCCCCGCTGTCAACTTCTTAGATGTTAGTAAAGCGTTAACGAGCATCGATTAAGCAGTCTCTTATAGCATAAATGAAAGCTGTTTTTTCGTGCGAAAAAGACAACATATTGGGCATAAGATTAAAAATATCTTTGAATAGTTTGAGCATAAATTCTAACTATAAAAAATCTGCTCGAGGGAAGTCTGACCCCTGCTGTCAATCCCGTAGAACTAAACTTGGGAGATTTTAGTTACGCAGCCTGACGATAAAAGTCAAACCACACCTGTCTTGGCGATTTATAGCCCAAACCCTTTTGAATCCTAGTCTGA
>NZ_CAJHAL010000024.1:0-60465 GCF_904846365.1 Psychrobacter nivimaris | reverse complement strand
CTAAAAAGTGGTCGATGCCAATCCGTAACTGGACGTCTGCTCTGAATCGTTTTATGATTATGTTTGATGACCGTATCAGTAAGCATTTAATCTAAATGGCAGTTACACAGAATCTGGGATGGTCTCTTCTATAGAACTTCATCAGCTTTCTTTAGCCATTTTGCAATGAAGTCTTTACCTAAAGTTAAACCTAAACCCTCGGCTTTAGCTATGATTTCTTTGTTGATATTACCGTGAGGGTTTTCTAAGTCTTGTTTGTCATAACTTGCAAGTTTAAGCAAAGTAGCTACCAATGTTGCCATAGAATTAATAGTTTTATGATGGATTGGCTCGTCATCAACCGAATGGTTTAGAATTTTGGCTTTAAATTTAATTGGTTGGTCTTTAATTTGTGCTAACTCTCTGTCAAGTTCTACGATGCGTTGAGGACGATCATTAATTTTTGGTTCAGAATTAATAAATGTTAAATTGCTACCTGCAGCCATAAAAATATCTTGGTTTACCAACTCAAGATTATTATTTTTAATCACAAATTGGTGGTTAAAGTGAGTGACTAAATTTTTAACCTCATCAATTGGCAATTGGATAGGTTTGAGTTTTTTATCTACGAGTCCAAATTGTAATGCAAGATTAGATAGCTTTTTATCAATTAGCCTACCTTCAATTGTGTAATCGTGCATAGCTAAATCTGCTATTCGTTTTTTATCTGTAAAATCAAAATCCAGTTTAGATATAAAATCCAATTCATTAAGTTGTATAGGGTCAAAATAGATATTACATATTATGTTCATAATGTGAGGCGGTAACTCTGTTAACACCTTTGTTATTAAAGGATAATCACTATTAATTTCGTAAAGAGTATTATTGACAATATTTTCAGCTCCCATTAGTTCAATAGGTTTATAACTTATATCTTCTAAGTAATAAAATTTAATCTTCTTTTGAAAATCGTGATATTGCAAGAACTCAATAGCAGAACATATAGGATATTCGGATATAGATATAAGTACGTCTAACAAGGAAGCAAGTTCCATGTGGGTATCATAACCTTTTTGAATATCAGAAAAAAAATAAGTCACAATTCACACTTCTACACACCATTAAATCAAAGTAGATATAAGACAAACCAGCCTAAAGCTATATGGATGACTGGCTTTAGATTATTCATCATGTCTTGCAAGATTTTTATTATTATTTGCTCAATCAAAACATCATACAATCACCAGTCAAATTTAGCACAAAAAAAGCCAACCATTGAAAACAATGATTGGCTTTTCTCTTTACTGCTATGTTTGGTCGGAACGGCAGGATTTGAACCTGCGACCACTACACCCCCAGTGTAGTGCGCTACCAGACTGCGCTACGCCCCGAGTGACTGACTATTTTACGCAAAATTATGTATATTGCAAGGGCTATTTATAGCAGCCAAACTCTACAATATTATTCTGCCTAGCATAGTCAGTATAATCGCTTAGCAGCCAATGTTAACCCAATAATTCTTTTAGAATTTGGTTCACTTGCTGTGGGTTAGCACTACCGCGACTGGCTTTCATGACTTGACCGACCAGACCGTTAAAGGCTTTTTCCTTACCGCCGCGATATTCTTCGACCATCGCTTCATTTTTTGCGATGACTTCTTCGACCATCGCTTTGATAGCGCCAGTATCGGTTTCTTGCTTAAGGCCTTTGTCTGTGATGATTTTATCTGCTGCATCATCGCCATCGCCGCCTTCACGCTCGTATAGAGCACTAAAGACTTTCTTAGCCAGTTTGCCAGATAGCGTGTCATCTTTGATACGCTTGAGCATGCCAGCCAACTGTTTGGCGCTGATAGGGGAGTCGATGATGTCAGTGTCATCTTTGTTCAGTGCGCCGAGTAAGTCGCCCATGACCCAGTTGCCAGCCATTTTGGCATCTTGCTGTCCGATTTCAGCCACTACATCTTCGAAATAGTCAGCAATTTGACGACTACCAGTTAAGATACGAGCGTCGTATTCTGACAGACCAAGCGCTTCTTCAAAGCGTGCGCGACGAGCGACTGGTAATTCTGGCATTGCTGCTTTGATCGCATCAACCGTATGCTGCTCGATACGGACAGGTAGCAGGTCAGGATCAGGGAAGTAGCGATAGTCGTTGGCGTCTTCTTTGGTACGCATGGTACGCGTTTCATCACGCTCTGGATCATATAGCATCGTCGCTTGTACGACTTTGCCACCATCTTCTAAGATATCGATTTGACGTTCGATTTCACGATTGATAGCACGTTCGATAAAGCGGAACGAGTTTAGGTTTTTTAGCTCAGTACGTGTACCGAGATCAGCGCCTGGCTTGCGCACAGAGACGTTACAGTCACAGCGGAATGAGCCTTCGGCCATCACTGCGTCTGAGATACCTAGCCAAGTGACTAGCTGATGGATGGCTTTGATGTAGGCAAGTGCTTCGTGAGCTGAGCGCATGTCTGGCTCAGAGACGATTTCGATTAGTGGCGTACCAGCACGGTTCAAATCCACACCCGTCATACCATCGACTGCGTCATGTACAGATTTACCCGCATCTTCTTCTAGATGCGCGCGGGTGATACCCATACGTTTAGGGTATTCGTTCTTTTCGCCTTCGTTGACCACGACATCGATATAGCCTTCACCCACGATAGGATTTGCCATCTGAGTGATTTGATAGCCTTTAGGCAAGTCAGGGTAAAAGTAGTTTTTACGGTCAAACGTATTAAACAGGCCCAGCTCAGCATTGACACCGATACCGAATTTTAATGCGCGATCGACCACACCAGCATTTAACACTGGTAATACGCCAGGTAGACCCAAATCGACGATACTTGCTTGGCTGTTTGGCTCATGACCAAAGTCAGTCGGCGCACTTGAGAAGATCTTACTTTCCGTATTTAGCTGGCAGTGAATCTCGATACCGATGACCACTTCATAGCCATCGACAAATAGCTCTTTACGCACCGCGTGTTCACGGACGGCATTGTTATCAGTAGTAGCTGTACTCATTATACCGTCTCCTTTGCGATGGTAGAGTGTTGTAGGTGATGATCAGTATGCTGCTGGAACAGATGCGCAGTCGTGAGCAGTTGACTCTCTTGCCAGTGCTTACCGATTAATTGTAAGCCAATAGGTAGGCCTTCAGTCGTCAAACCAACTGGCTGACTGAGGGCAGGTAGACCTGCTAGGTTGACCGCGATGGTATAAACGTCACCTAAATACATCGTTGCAGGATCTAGGTTGTCAGTAAGCTTGTAAGCTGCCGTCGGTGCGGTTGGGCTAGCAATCACATCACAGCTAGCAAATGCTTCATCAAAGTCTTTAACGATCAAACGGCGAATCTTCTGTGCTTTAGTATAGTAAGCATCGAAGTAGCCAGCCGATAGCGCATACGTCCCTGTCAAGATACGGCGCTGTACTTCAGGGCCAAAGCCTTCGGAGCGTGAGCGCGTGTATAGATCGATAAGGTCCGTTGGGTTTTCACAGCGATAGCCAAAACGTACGCCATCGAAGCGCGATAGGTTAGATGATGCTTCGGCAGGCGCTAGCATATAGTAAGTGGCAAGCGTGATCTCAGGATCAGTGATGTTCACTTCTACAATCGTTGCACCAAGCTCTTCATATTTCTTCAGAGCCGCACGTACTGCTTGCTCAACTTCGCTATCAAGCCCTGTACCGAAGTATTCTTTGGCTACACCAATACGAAGACCGTCAAATGGCTTATCACCAGCAGCAGCTTGGGCATCATTGATATCTTGTACGTAGTCAGGCATCTCGTATTTGATAGAAGTTGCATCGCGTGGATCATGACCAATCATTGGTTGGAGCAGATAGGCGCAATCTTTAGCGCTGCGCCCCATGCTACCTGCTTGATCTAGACTTGAAGCATAGGCAATCATACCGAAGCGCGAGACGCGACCATAAGTGGGCTTGATACCGGTTAAGCCACAAAATGAAGCAGGCTGACGAATAGAGCCACCCGTATCACTACCAGTAGCAACAGGGACAAAACCAGCGGCAACGGCAGCAGCACTACCACCTGACGAGCCACCAGGAACGCGCTCTAGGTTCCAAGGGTTTTGTACCGTACCGTAGTATGAGCTACTGTTGTCTGAGCCCATCGCAAACTCATCCATATTGAGCTTACCTAAGCTAATCATGCCAGCCTTGTCGATATTAGAGACGATAGTCGCGTCATATGGTGAGACAAAGTTATGTAGCATCTTTGAGCCACAAGTGGTCAGTACGCCCTGGGTGCAAAAGATGTCTTTATGCGCCATCGGGACACCAAGTAGCGGACGCTGATCGCCCTGAGCACGCATCTCGTCTGCTGCTTTTGCATGTGCGCGTGCTGTCTCAGAAGTATGAGTGATAAAGCTGTTAATCTTGCTATCTAGCGCATCGATACGCTTGATGTAGTGTTCGGTTAATTCTGCGCTGCTAAATTGTTTGTTTTGCAAGCCAGTAATGAGTTGCTCGGTACTTAATAAATGAAGTTCAGACATAAGGTGTCGTCCGTCAAAATGTTAATAGCATAAAATAAAATGAGATAATGGCAAATGCGTGATTGTGTTATTCAGCCACTATTATTCAATCACCTGAGGCACTAGATATAAGCCTTCTTCTACGGCAGGCGCGACTGACTGATTACGCTCACGATTGATATCATGTTTTGCCACATCAGCACGCAACTCTTGGCAAGCTTCATGGATATTGGCTAATGGCTTAATGTCTGTGGTATCAACGTTAGATAGCGTATTCATCAGTTTTAATACTTTACTGATATCATCAGCATAGCTATCGGCTGTACTTTCATCGACACCTAAGCGGGCAAGGTTGGCAACTTCTAGGATTTCTTCACGGCTGACGTTGCTGTCAGACGTTGCTGGCTGCTGAGACATAGTTTCTCCAGTTAAGGACAGTTTTTGTTAGAGTAGTTGATTACGAAAACGAAAATACATAAGCGCTAAAATAGAAACAACTAAAATACAAACAAATAGTAAGTGGGCTTATTATAAAGCATCTGACTCAAGTTTACAGAGCATGACGCTTGATTGATGCACAATCTCAACCAAGAGGCTGAATTGATAAAGACGTAATATTAAATAAGATATGGTGTCAGACAAGCCATAATGCTAATTAAGACACAATGATTTACAGAGAATTGCAAAACTGACCCCCTAATTCATCATTGTTCCTCAATTGCTCTCCAATTAGCTTCTAAAATACGTTACAGTATGCATCTGCTATTAAGCAAAACATTCATCTGCCTGTAGAGCCTTGTTAGTTATCAGATTAAATGATGTTTCATTGAGTTGAATGATATTCGCTACTATTTCAAACTTTGTAACAACTTTTGGCGTCTAAGACAAAAATCCTTACTTACTGATGCAAATATCTATGTTTTTTTTGAGCTAAATCGGTATAATTTAGCTCAGTTTTTTCATTTCATCATTATTGTTTGAATTTTGACTTGTTGGGATGATTAACTGTTGCCACAAGTAATGTTTAACGACGACCTGCTCAACACTGACGAGTAACACCTCAGTCAATCTCATTCGCCTCATTCGTAAGACGCTGGATATATTAGTCATGAACCTGTTTGGATTTTTATCAAATAATATCGCTATCGACCTCGGTACTGCGAACACCCTAATTTTTATTCCTAATAAAGGCGTCGTGCTTGACGAGCCTACGGTGGTCGCGTTACGAAGCAATCGTACTCAAAACCCGACCGTCGCCGCTGTTGGTATCGATGCCAAGCAGATGCTAGGTCGTACGCCTGCGAACATCACAGCGATTCGCCCGTTGAAAGACGGTGTGATTGCTGATTTTGAAGTGACGCAAAAAATGCTTAAGCACTTTATCGCTAAAGTAAAAGCCAAGCGTTTTATGGCACAGCCTAACGTCGTGGTTTGTGTACCATGCAAGTCTACTCTAGTTGAGCGCAAGGCGATTCGTGAGGCAGTATCATCAGCAGGTGCGAGCAAAGTACTATTGCTAGAAGAGCCGATGGCTGCGGCTATCGGTGCTGGTATGCCAGTTCATGAAGCCAGTGGTTCTATGGTTGTGGATATCGGTGGTGGTACAACTGAGATTGCTGTTATCGCACTGTCTGGTTGCGTATATGCTGAGTCGATTCGTATCGGTGGCGATATGTTTGATGAAGCGATCATCACTCATGTACGCCGTACGCATGGTTGTGTCATCGGTGAGACGACTGCTGAGCGTATCAAAAAAGAAGTCGGTTCTGCATTGAATGAAGACAGCCAACTAGAAGTAGAAGTTCGTGGTCGTAGCATGGCAGAAGGTGTGCCAAAGACCTTTACTGTCAATTCAGAAGAAGTGCAAAAAGCATTGACTGATCCATTGAGCGGTATTGTTAGCGCTGTAAAAGTAGCACTTGAGCAGACTCCGCCAGAGTTGTCATCAGATATCGCTGAGCGTGGTATTGTATTGACAGGTGGCGGCGCGCTATTACGTGACTTAGACAAACTTATCTCGCAAGAGACCGGTTTGCCAGTGACGGTAGCAGAAGACCCACTAACCTGCGTTAGTCGTGGCGGTGGTATCGCGCTTGATTTCATCAATAACAAAAGTTTAAACATGATTTTTGTTTAAGTCATCTTTATCTTTAATTGCCATATAGTCTTGGTAATATATGATGATTTATGTGAATGATGACACTATAAATATAGTCGGTTCAATATAATTTGGATACAAGAAAGCCGAGCGAAAGTAGTACAAATAGTAGGCTGAGCGAGACTGACACCGTACCCAATTTATATAAAATTGACTATATATAAAATTAAAGGTAGCCGATTGTGCTACCTTTAATTGCATTCATTTGTGCTAGAACCCAATATCCTCGATAAACACTCATGCTATAAATAAGTGCTATTGTTCATTTTAGAATCCTTAAATCAGACGACTTATGACTCCAAGTATTTTTGCGCGCCAGCCGTTATCACTTCGTAAGACTGTTATCGTATTGATAGCAGCCTTAATTTTGATGTGGTTTGATAGCAAAAACTCTGATTGGTTCAAGCCAGTACGTAGCACCAGTCATGCCGCCATGCAGCCAATCTATGAGCTGTCTCTATTACCAAGCTATGCCAAGCATTGGGCTGGTGGCAGCCTGCAGTCAAAAGAAGCACTGCGTCGCGAAAATATGCAGCTAAAGTCGCAATTGATACACGCGCATGCCAAGCTACAACAGCAAGATTATATCTTGGCGCAGAACGCACGTCTGCAAGGTATCTTATCTACCACCAAGCCTGAGCAGTTTGATCTTAATTTGGCGCAAGTCATCGGTACAGATACCAATTTGCTCAGACAGATTGTGGTGCTTAACAAAGGTGAGCAAGATGGCGTACAAGTTGGGCAAACGGTCATCGATGAAGATGGTGTATTAGGACAGATTATCAATGTCTACCCGAATACTAGCCGTCTGTTGTTGATTACAGATGAGCAGCAGTCAGTTGCGGTTACTGTCAAGCGTACCGGTCAGCGTGCTATCGTCACAGGTCAAGGCATTCCATCCTCATTAAGTCTCAATTACGTATTCAAAACATCGGATGTGCGGGTAGGTGATGAGCTAGTGTCGTCAGGATTGGGCGGTCGTATTCCGGCAGGTTATCGAGTAGGGCGTATCGCGCATGTCAAAGACGAGCAAACTGATAACTTTAGAACGATCGAAGTTACTCCAGCAGCTAACTTTATTGACAATGCCTATGTATTAATACTTCAAGACAAGCTGCTAAATGAGAATAATGCTGCTGCTATTGCTCCATAGATAATGACGTAAGCCACAGTATTAACGTTTTAAAGCTCTTTCCACTTATGGTATTCACCTTGCCAATATCCAATCAACAATATAACAGCAACTATCAAACACTCGCTAAGGTAAGTACCCATGTCGTATCCTGATTCTGAGAATGCCACGGTACTATTGATAGTTGTGATTGTTCTAAGTTTCATCGCTGCATCATCACTCAATGTCTATCCATTAAGCCCAAGCATGGCCACACTGCGTCCCATGGTCATGATCATGGTGTTGATCTATTGGTTACTGTTTCAGCCACGTTATGTTGGCATTTTTACCGCATTTACGGTTGGACTGATTGCTGATTTATTGATGGATACGCATTTAGGCCAGCAAGCGTTCGCCGCTGTTGTGGTTGCACTGGTTATCAAAATTACCAGTATCTATGTCAGACAGTTGAATACCGTTAGCGCTTGGTTAATTGCTAGTCTAGGGTTGATTGTCTTTCAGTTAAATCTATGGATACTACAGATGTTTATTCAAAACGTCTTTGTTGCTCAGTCTGCTTTGTCATTGTTTATGAGTATCATTAGCTGGCCACTCGTACTGTTTGCTTTACGCAAGTTTTCGCGTTAATGAGTCACTAGCTATAGCTGTTACTCTGATTAACAGCTTAGCTTGCTCGGCCCACAATACTGTATGACCACACACATCATAAATTTATAAATGAAGAGAATATCGATGGATATCGTTTTAGCGTCTGGCTCTCCGCGTCGTCGTGAGCTACTAGAAAGAGCGCAACTAGACTTTACTATCTTAAGTGTAGATATCGATGAGACGCCGTTGGATAATGAGTCGCCAACAGACTATATCGAACGCATGGTCGAAACCAAAGCTAATGCCGCGATACAACAGCTAAGCGACACCTCTCAAGCGGATCATGATAGCCTCACATCACCATTTATGATTTTGACTTCTGATACCATTGGCGTGCTGTCGGATGGTAAGACAGTCTTGGTCAAACCCGTCGATCGCGAGCACGCATATAGTATGTGGCAGCGTATGTCTGATAACGTCCACGAAGTATGGACTGCCGTTCAAGCGACTCAAGTACAGTTATTGACTAAAGCAGAACCAAGCAAAGCAAAACCTACACAGTGCTTGCAAATTATTAACCAGCAGCGAATCACTGAACGTACGGAAGTGACTTTTATACCACTGACGACACAGATGATGAGCGACTACTGGAATAGTGGCGAACCTGCTGATAAAGCAGGTGGATATGGCATTCAAGGACTTGGTGCTACATGGGTCAGTCGTATTAATGGCAGCTATACCAATGTCGTTGGTCTGCCACTGGCACAAACACTGGCACTAATCAAAGAAATGACAGAAGGCAGTATGGACACAGTCAACCCGTTATAATGGGATATGCACATAATGACACGGTAGGGTAATGGGCAAGAGCAAGTCGCATTTGTTACACTGTCAATCTAATAGGCGATGACCGTCTAATAAGAAAGCTGAGAGATAAGAGAAAAAACTATGTCCGAAGAGCTGCTGATTAATATTAGTCCAATGGAATCCCGTGTTGCGGTTTTAGACAATGGTATTTTGGGCGAGATTTATATTGAACGACATCACAAACTGGGGTTGGTCGGCAATATCTATCTGGGGACGGTCGTACGTGTCCTTCCTGGTATGCAGGCAGCCTTCGTAGATATTGGTCAATCACGGACCGCATTTCTACATGTCAACGATATGCAGCGTGAACCGCGCCCCGTTGCAGAAAAAAACAAAGCGGCTAAGGCCACTAAGCACGAGATAAATGAGGACGATGCGACTACCAATGCTGCTGCTGATAGCTTGGCTGTGACACCGCCTATTGTCAGTGCGCAAAGCACAGAAATAGTACCAGCGTCTAAAACATTGATTCAGCATCGCCTACATGAAAGTCAGCGTATTTTGGTACAGGTAACCAAAGATCAGTTAGGGAGCAAAGGTGCTCGTCTAACGACCAACATCTCACTACCATCACGTTATCTAGTATATTTGCCATCGAGTGATCATATTGGTATATCGCAGCGTATCGATGGTGAAGAAGAGCGTAGCCGATTAAAGACCGAACTTAGTAGCCTAATGCAGACGGTCAATCTAAAAGGTGGACTGATTGCCCGTACCGCTGCTGAGCGTGTGCCTGTCGATAAGCTAGAAGAGGACATCTATTACCTATTGCAGCTATGGCGTACTATCTGTGCTCGTCGCCAAGAGATTAATCATCATCAGAGCTCAGAGCTGATCTATCAAGAACTGTCATTACCATTACGTTCTATCCGTGACTTGGTTCACGCTGATACCGAAAAAGTCATTATTGATAATACGCAGATTTATGAGCAAGTCAGATATTTTGCCAAAGAGTTTGTTCCATTCGTCTATGACCGAATCGTGCATTATACCGCTGAGCAGTCGCTATTCGATGTACACCGTGTAGAAGATGACTTACGTGACGCACTAAAGCGCCGTGTCGATCTCAAGTCTGGCGGTTATCTGATTATCGATCAGACCGAAGCTATGACCACGATCGATGTCAATACAGGTTCTTTTGTGGGTGGTCGCTCATTAGAGGATACGGTCTATAAGACTAATCTAGAAGCCACACATGCTATCGCTCGACAGTTACGACTACGTAACCTAGGCGGCATTATTATTCTAGATTTTATCGATATGCTTGAGCAACAGCACAAAGATGACGTGCTTGAGAGCTTACAGGCGCAGCTTACTCAAGATTATGCAAAAACTAAGATTACGCAGGTTAGTGAGCTTGGCTTAGTAGAGATGACACGCAAACGCACGCGTGAATCGTTGGGTCAACAACTGTGTGAGCCGTGCTCAACTTGTCAAGGTCGCGGGTTTGTCAAAACCGCAGAGACCGTTTGCTTTGAGATTTTCCGCGAAATTATGCGCTGCGCCCGTACTTATAATTCTCCCAAAAAGTTCACAGTAGTAGCTCATGCGGCAGTCATTGATTTACTACTCACAACAGAGTCAGACACAGTGGCTGATTTAGAGTATCTACTGGGTAGGGTCATTACTTTTGATGTAGAGAATCTATATACCCAAGAGCAGTATGATATTGTTTTAGATTAATTTTATTAAAAACAAATAATAATTTTAGATGAAACTATTTGTGTGATTAGTGGCCAGTATAAGAAGGAACATCTCTAATGATACTAGAGATTGCTCTTGCAATACCTAAAATACTATGTATAATATACACCACTGAATTATATATGCGCAGCTGAATAAAAAAGCTGGCGCTATGACAGCTAGAGCATCGTTTCTAGCACTATTTCATTATGCCTTTGCTACTTTCCATTTAATAGGAGGGTTGGCGGGGCTTTAAACTATTTTGCTTTTGGCACGCTATAAGTTCGGATAAAGAACTCATTCTGGTTAAGAACAGAAGGCCGCTTTAAGTGAATATTTAACCAAACTGCTTTTGATCATGGTCTTGCGACGCAAGAATGACAAAGGCACATATTAGGAGCTTGCTGGCATGGCTAACCAGAGAATCCGTATCCGTCTTAAGTCTTTTGATCATCGTCTGATTGATCAATCTGCACAAGAGATTGTTGATACTGCAAAGCGCACCGGTGCGCAAGTTTGTGGTCCTGTACCGTTGCCGACTCGCATTGAGCGCTTCAACGTTCTAACCTCACCACACGTTAACAAAGACGCTCGTGACCAGTACGAAATCCGTACTCATAAGCGTATGGTTGATATCGTTCAGCCAACTGACAAAACTGTGGATGCGCTAATGAAATTAGATTTAGCGGCGGGTGTTGACGTTCAAATTGCTTTGGGTTAATGCACATTAAACACCCAACCCATTAATATAAGATATAAAGAGGTCTAAAATGGCGATCGGTTTAGTCGGTAAAAAGTGCGGCATGACCCGTGTCTTCACTGAAACAGGCGCATCTATCCCTGTAACAGTTGTTGAGGTCGATGCAAACCGCATTACTCAAGTAAAAAATACTGATGTAGATGGTTATCAAGCCATCCAAATTACCACAGGTACTCGTCGTGACAGCCGCGTAACAGCTGCACAAAAGGGTCACTTCGCTAAAGCTGGTGTTAAAGCTGGCCGTGGTGTTTGGGAATTCCGTGCCAACGAAAGCGATCTTGAAGGTCGTGAGATTGGCGGCGAGATTCTAGCTGACTTGTTCGAACAAGGTCAGATGGTTGATGTGACAGGACAGAGCAAAGGTAAAGGTTTCCAAGGCCCTGTTAAGCGTCACAACTTTAGTATGCAAGATGCTACTCATGGTAACTCAGTGTCTCATCGTGCGCATGGTTCAACTGGTCAAAACCAGTCACCAGGTAAAGTATTCAAAGGCAAGAAGATGGCGGGTCAGATGGGTAACAAACGTGTTACCGTTCAGGGCCTAGAAGTGATTTCGGTTGATGCCGAAAAAGGGTTACTTGTCATCAAGGGTGCTATCCCAGGTGCCACCGGTGGCGATGTTATCGTACGTCCGTCAGTCAAAGCCTAAGCAAGGGGATTAACGTGGATTTAAAAACAGTTACAGGTGCGGCGGTTGAGCTTTCTGATACGGCATTTGGTCGTGAATTCAACGAAGCACTAGTGCATCAAGTCGTCACCGCTTATTTAGCTGGTGCTCGCCAAGGTACACGCGCACAAAAAACACGTGCCGAAGTTTCTGGCGGTGGTATTAAGCCATGGCGCCAAAAAGGTACTGGTCGCGCTCGTGCGGGTTCTATTCGTAGCCCAATCTGGCGTTCAGGTGGTCGTGCATTCGCTGCAAAACCACAAGATTGGTCACAGAAAGTAAACCGTAAAATGTATCGCGGTGCGATGCAGTGCATCCTAGCAGAATTGATTCGTCAAGAGCGTCTGATTTTGGTAGATGAGTTGAGCGTTTCTGGGCCGAAAACCAAAGAACTGATTGCTAAGTTAAACGATTTGAATGCACCTCGTGCACTAATCGTTACTAAAGAAGTTGATGAAAACTTATACTTAGCTGCTCGCAACATTCCACACGTCAATGTACTTGGTACAAATGAAGTGGACCCAGTGAGCTTGATCGCATTTGATAAAGTGATCATGTCAGTTGAAGCTGCGAAACAATTTGAGGAAGCACTAGCATGAATAACGCAAGACTTTATCAGGTCTTAAGAGGGCCTGTATTCTCAGAAAAATCTCAAATGCTTGGCGACTCACTTGGTGTGCAGGTATTTAAAATTGATTCTAATGCTACTAAGCTTGAAGTCAAGAAAGCAGTTGAGTTGATGTTTGAAGGTGTTGAAGTTACTAAAGTAAACACTTTGAATGTTAAAGGTAAGACAAAGCGTTTTGGTAAAAGCATCGGCCGTCGTAACGACTACAAAAAAGCCTATGTTACCTTAAAAGCTGGTCAAGATGTACAAATGGCTGATGCTGGTGAAGAAGTAGCGAATACTACTGATTCTACTAGTGAAACAGCGAATAACGAATAAGGATTACACTCATGCCTATCGTAAGAGCAAAGCCAACATCACCAGGCCGTCGTTTTGTTGAAAAAGTAGTGCATCCACACCTGTACAAAGGTCGTCCGTTTGCAGCACTTCTAGAATCAAAAAGCAAGTCAGGTGGTCGTAACAATAATGGCCGCATTACTACTCGTCACATTGGCGGTGGTCATAAGCAACATTATCGCATTATCGATTTCAAACGTACTAAAGACAATATCCCAGCAACGGTAGAGCGTATTGAATACGATCCTAACCGTACTGCTCATATTGCTCTACTTAAGTATGCTGATGGCGAACGTCGTTACATTATCGCTGCTAAGAAACAAGTAGTTGGTGATACAGTAATGTCAGGCGAGACTTCTCCAATTCGTCCAGGTAACTGCTTACCGCTAAAAAACATCCCATTGGGTACTGTGATTCACAATATCGAACTTAAAATCGGTAAAGGTGCACAGATGGCTCGTTCTGCGGGTGCTAGCGTTCAGTTACTAGGTCGTGACGGTGTTTATGCTATTCTACGTATGCGTTCTGGCGAAACTCGCCGTGTACACGTAAATTGCCGCGCTGTTATTGGTGAAGTTTCTAACACTGAAAACAACTTGAAATCACTTGGTAAAGCCGGTGCTTCACGTTGGCGTGGTGTTCGTCCTTCTGTTCGTGGTGTCGCTATGAACCCGGTTGATCACCCACACGGTGGTGGTGAAGGTCGTAACAAAGGTCGCCATCCAACCAGCCCTTGGGGTCAGAAGTCTAAAGGACTTAAAACGCGTCACAATAAGCGTACTGACAACATGATCATCCGCCGTCGCGCCAAGAAGAAATAAAGGAAGAATTTCATGCCTCGTTCATTGAAAAAAGGTCCATTCATAGACGCGCACTTGTTTGCTAAAGTTGAGAATGCATTAGACACCAACTCACGCAAGCCAATTAAGACTTGGTCGCGCCGCTCGATGATTCTGCCACAAATGGTTGGCCTAACTTTATCTGTTCACAACGGCCGTACTCATGTACCGGTTATCGTGAGCGAGCAGATGGTTGGTCATAAACTAGGTGAATTTGCCCCGACTCGTACGTATCGTGGTCACGGCATTGACAAAAAAGCTAAGAGATAAGGTGCTTACCATGGAAGTAACTGCAAAATTACGCGGTGCCGCCATATCGGCACAAAAAGTTAGACTCGTTGCTGATGAAGTTCGTGGCAAATCTATTGAGCGTGCTTTGGATATCCTAACGTATAGCAATAAAAAAGGCGCTGTGTTTGTTAAGAAATGCCTTAACTCAGCCATCGCCAATGCCGAACATAATCACGGCTTGGATATTGACGACCTAAAAGTCGCTACTATCTATGTTGATGAAGGCATTACGCTAAAACGTATCCTACCACGTGCCAAAGGCCGTGCTGATCGCATCAGCAAGCGTACTTGTCACATCACTATAAAGGTAGGAGAATAAGTTATGGGTCAAAAAGTACATCCAATCGGAATTCGTCTTGGTGTTGTAAAAAAGCATAACGCAAACTGGTATGCTAACCCTAAACAATACTCAGAATACCTAATCAACGACATTCAAGTTCGTGAATATCTACGCAAAAAGCTAGACAACGCTATGATCAGCAACATCATGATCGAGCGTCCTACTGGCGCTGCTAAGATTACCATCGCCACTGCGCGTCCTGGTATTGTTATCGGTAAGAAAGGCGAAGATATCGAAAGACTTCAAAAAGAATTGACCAAAATTATGGGCGTACCTGCTCAGGTCAACATTGAAGAAATCACGTCACCTGACCTTGATGCACGTTTGGTAGCAGACGGCATCGGTAGCCAGCTTGAGCGTCGTGTTATGTTCCGTCGTGCGATGAAACGCGCGGTACAGAACAGCATGCGTTCTGGTGCTAAGGGTATCAAGGTTGAGCTGTCTGGCCGTCTAGGCGGTGCTGAGATTGCTCGTAGTGAATGGTACCGTGAAGGTCGTGTGCCATTGCATACACTCCGTGCTGATATTGACTATTCGTCAATTCGTGCAGAGACAACTTACGGCACCATCGGTGTTAAAGTTTGGATTTTCCGTGGCGAAATCCTTGACGGTATGAACAGTGTATATAATCCCGTCAAAGAAGAGCAGACTCGTGCGCCAAAACGCCGTGGTCGTGGAAACCGTCGAAACTCAGACAGAGGTTAAACTATGTTACAGCCAAAACGTACCAAGTTTCGTAAAATGCACAAAGGTCGTAACACTGGGCTAGCTCATCGTGGAAGCACCGTTGCATTCGGACAAATTGGTCTAAAATCATTGACGCGTGGTCGTATGACAGCTCGTCAAATCGAAGCAGCACGTCGTACCATCACTCGTAAAATTAAGCGTGGCGGTAAGATTTGGATTCGTGTATTCCCTGACAAACCAATTACCAACAAACCATTAGAAGTACGTATGGGTAAAGGTAAAGGTCCAGTAGAATATTGGGTATGCGAAATCAAACCTGGTAAAGTGCTATATGAAATTGAAGGGGTACCAGAAGAGCTTGCACGTGAAGCTTTCACGCTTGCTGCAGCAAAACTGCCCTTTAAAACTACCATTGTTAAGCGGACGATAATGTAATGAAGATCAGTGAATTACGTGATAAATCATTAGAAGAACTGACCCAGTTACTTGATGAAAAGCAACTTGATGCTTTCCGTATTCGTATGGCTAAAGCAACTGGTCAGTTGGGTAATACCCATGAAGTCAGAGGCAATCGTCGCACGATTGCTCAGATTCAGACTTTGATTAACGAGAAACAACGAGGCGACTCATGAGCGATAACAATCAAACAGCTAATGCTAGCGTATTGACAGGAAGAGTTGTCAGCGACAAGATGGACAAGTCCATCACAGTTTTGATTGAACGTCTTGTACGTCATCCTTTGTATGGCAAACAGCTTCGTCGTTCTACAAAAATCAAAGCTCATGATGAGAATAATGTTTGCCAACAAGGCGACCTTGTCCGCATCAAAGAAACGCGTCCAATCTCAAAAACTAAGTCTTGGACTTTAGTTGATGTGGTTGAAAAAGTAGAAAAAATCTAAGTAAATTGCATTAAAAGCCAGAAGCTGTTAAAATAGCCGCCTTTTTAAGGATGCTGATTGCGCCGAGCGTATATCACTCACATTAAGAGTAGCAGCGGTTATTTATATTAAAATGCCGACTACTCATACTGTGCTAGCGGCAGCAACTGGTTTTTATTGCTCATACGTGTGGAGTAACGCTATGATTCAGGTTGAGTCAATGCTGGAAGTTGCAGACAATAGCGGTGCAAGGCGAGTTCAGTGCATTAAAGTACTGGGTGGCTCTCATCGTCGTTATGCATCAGTTGGCGACATTATTAAAGTAACGGTTAAAGAAGCCATTCCTCGCGGTCGTGTTAAAAAAGGCGACGTGATGAATGCAGTAGTTGTACGTACCAAAAAAGGCGTTCGTCGTCCTGATGGTTCTGTTCTGCGTTTTGATGACAATGCTGCGGTATTGTTGAACCAAAACAAAGCACCGATTGCAACTCGTATTTTTGGACCGGTAACTCGTGAACTACGTGGTGATCAGTTTATGAAAATTGTATCCCTAGCACCAGAAGTATTGTGAGGTAATCCATGTCAAAATTACGTAAAGGCGATACAGTTATCGTGATTGCTGGGAAAGACAAAGGCAAGCAAGGTACTGTACAAGCTGTAAAAAACGATCGTATTAAAGTTGAAGGCATTAATATTGTTACTAAACATCAGAAGCCAAATCAGGCAACTGGCGTTGAAGGTGGCATTCTTAAGCAAGAAGCTTTTCTGCATATCTCAAATGTCGCAATCTTAAATGCGCAAACCCAAAAAGCAGACCGTATTACTTATCAGTTTGGCGAAGACGGCAAGAAACAACGCGTCTATCGTTCAAGCGGTGAAGTAGTGGCGACTGCGTAAGACACTAAGGGTGTAATGGTAATGGCAAGATTAAAATCTTTATATAACGATGAACTAAAGCAGCAAATCAAAGAAGAGCTTGGTTTGGCAAATGTGATGCAAGTGCCTAAAATCACTAAAATCACACTTAACATGGGTGTAGGCGGCGCGTCTCAAGACAAGAAATTGTTGGAAGGTGCTGTAGCTGATATGACCGCGATTGCTGGTCAAAAACCTGTTGTCACCAAAGCGCGTAAATCAGTTGCTGGCTTTAAGATTCGTGAAGAATGGCCAATTGGCTGTAAAGTAACGCTACGCGGTGAGCAAATGTACGAATTTTTAGATCGTCTCGTTGCCATTGCAATTCCTCGTATTCGTGATTTCCGCGGTTTTTCACCTAAAGCCTTTGACGGACGTGGTAACTACTCATTGGGTATCAAAGAACAAATCGTATTCCCAGAAGTAGATTTTGACAAGATTGATCGTATCCGTGGTATGGATGTGACAATCACTACGTCAGCTCAATCTGATGAAGAAGGTCGTGCGTTGCTTAAAGCATTCGGCTTCCCATTTAAATAAGGTAAAGACGTTATGGCAAAGAAGAGCATGATTAACCGCGAATTAAAGCGCGAAAAAATGGTTGCTAAATATGCTGAAAAGCGTATCAAGCTAAAAGAAACTATCAGTGATATGACTGCAAGTGACGAAACTCGTATGGAAGCGATGTTAGAGCTACAAGCTCTTCCACGTAACTCATCACCAGTACGTCTGCGTAATCGTTGTGCTATCACCGGTCGTCCTCACGGTTACTTCCGCAAGTTTGGCTTGTCACGCAATATGCTGCGTGAGCGTGTCATGCAAGGCGATGTGCCTGGTGTTCGTAAAGCAAGCTGGTAAGGAGTAACTATATGAGTATGCAAGATACCGTTGGGGATATGCTAACCCGTATCCGTAACGCACAAATGGCTAACAAAGTATCGGTAGCAATGCCGAGCTCTAAATTACGTAAATCAATTGCTGATTTACTAGTTAGCGAAGGTTATGTGGCTAGCGCTGTTGTTGCTGAAGAAGAAAACAACAAAGCAACCCTTACTATTGAATTGAAATATTTCGAAGGCCGTGCTGTCATCGAAACTATCCAACGTTATAGCCGTCCTGGTTTACGCCAGTTCCGCGGTAAAGACGCTATCCCTACTGTTAAGCAAGGTATGGGTGTTGCTATCGTATCTACTAGCCAAGGTATCATGAGCGATCGTGCTGCACGCGCTGCTGGTATCGGTGGTGAAATCGTCGCATTTGTAGCGTAAGCTATACGACGATGAAGTCTATTTGATGGTTGTTAGGCTTCTATCGGTTGAGTAATATTAAATTATTTTGAATTGATAGATGTCTAACACAGTCAACTATGCTAAACTAACACGCTTTTTAGCCTGTTAGTTTTTTCGCTAATATAAAGAAGTTAAATTTTTTAAGGAATATTCCTATGTCTCGTGTGGCTAAAGCCCCAGTGACGCTGCCAAACGGCGTAAGCGTTACTTTGAACGATCGGCAGGTCGAAGTTAAAGGCAAGAACGGTTCTATGTCTTTACGCCTGCATGAATTGGTCGAGCTGAAACAGGAAGATGATGCTATCATTTTCTCACCTACAGTCGATTCAAAAGAAGCTATGATGCACACTGGCACCATGCGCGCTCTTGTTAACAACTATGTTACTGGCGTAAATGAAGGCTTTGAAAGACGTCTTCAGTTGATTGGTGTTGGTTATCGCGCGCAAGTTACTGGTAACAAGGTAACCTTGAACGTTGGTTATTCTCATCCAGTAGAGTATACGTTACCTGAAGGTGTATCAGCTGAAACACCAACGCAAACTGAAATTGTTTTGAAATCAAACAATAAACAGCAGCTTGGTCAAGCAGCCGCCAACATCCGTGGTTTCCGCCCACCTGAGCCTTATAAAGGTAAAGGTATTCGTTATAGTGACGAGCATGTGATTCGCAAAGAAGCTAAGAAAAAATAAGGTGAGTTGAAATGTTTGATAAAAAAGCAGCTCGTCTGCGTCGAGCTAAGAAAACACGCGCGCATATCCGTTTCTTAGGCGTTCATCGCTTAACGGTTAACCGCACGTCAAAACATATTTATGCCCAGATTATCTCTCCAAATGGTGGTGAAGTGATTGCTCAGGCATCTACCTTAGACAGCAGCTTGCGTTCAGGCGCGACTGGTAATGCTGATTCAGCAACGTCTGTAGGCCAAATGATCGCAGAACGCGCAAAAGCAGCTGGCATTACTAAAGTTGCCTTTGACCGTAGTGGTTTCAAATATCATGGTCGAGTTAAAGCTTTAGCAGAAGCTGCTCGCGAAAACGGATTGGAGTTTTAATCATGGCTAGAAATGATAAAAATGATAAAAATGAACAGACTGACGGTCTAGTAGAACGCTTAGTTACCGTTGATCGCGTAGCGAAAGTTGTTAAAGGTGGTCGTATTTTCTCTTTCACTGCATTGACTGTAGTGGGCGATGGCAATGGTCGTGTAGGTTTTGGTCGCGGTAAAGCACGTGAAGTGCCAGCTGCTATCCAAAAAGCACTAGAAGCTGCCAAACGTAATATGATTACTGTTGAGCTAAATGATGCAACTTTGCATCATCCAATCAAAGCACGTCATGGTGCTAGTAAAGTCTACATGCAACCTGCATCTGAAGGTACTGGCGTAATCGCTGGTGGCGCAATGCGTGCTGTATTAGAAGTTGCTGGTGTCAAAGATGTTTTGACTAAATGTTATGGTTCTACCAATACTGCTAACGTTGTTCGCGCAACGTTTAACGGTTTACGTGATATGTCAACTCCAGAGAAGATGGCAGCTAAACGTGGTAAATCTGTAGACGAA
This sequence comes from Psychrobacter nivimaris, assembly GCF_904846365.1. Classification (GTDB taxonomy): domain Bacteria; phylum Pseudomonadota; class Gammaproteobacteria; order Pseudomonadales; family Moraxellaceae; genus Psychrobacter; species Psychrobacter nivimaris_B. The sequence goes on along the minus strand of NZ_CAJHAL010000024.1, from coordinate 40,362 downwards.
ATCTTGGGTTAACTTAGACTAGGTGAGTTACGATGAAAAAAATGAAAGTCACTCAATTTAAATCGGGTGCCCATCGCCTAAAGAGCCACAAAGCGAGCTTGAAAGGATTGGGTTTACGCCGTATTAATCATACTGTAGTAGTAGAAGATACTCCTTCGACTCGTGGTATGGTCAATCGCGTTAACTACATGGTAAAAGTGGAGGAAGCGTAATGGGTCTTAGATTAAATGAATTATCACCAGGTGTTGGCGCAAAGAAAACTGCCCAACGTCGTGGTCGTGGTATCGGTTCAGGTCTTGGTAAGACTGGTGGTCGTGGTGTAAAAGGTCAGAAATCTCGTTCAGGTTCTAGCATTCGCTCAGGATTTGAAGGTGGTCAGATGCCTTTATATCGCCGTCTACCAAAATTTGGTTTTACCAGTAAACTGGCTATGAAGACTGCTGAAGTACGTCTTTCTGAACTGAATAAAATTGAAGGCGATGTAGTTAGCCTTGAAACACTTAAAGCTGCTAACCTTATCCGTCACGATATGAAACGTGCTCGTGTAATGCTATCAGGCGAAGTCACTAAAGCTTATACTTTCAAAGGTATTAAAGTGACTAAAGGTGCTAAGCAAGCTATCGAAGCTGCTGGTGGTAGCATCGAGGAGTAGTAACGTGTCAAAACAATCAATGTCATCGGCTGGTATACCGCTTAATCCATTCGCATTTATACGTAAGTATGATGAGTTATGGACGCGTTTATTATTTTTAATCGGCGCATTGATTGTTTATCGTTTAGGGTCACATATTCCAGTTCCGGGTATCAACCCAGTTAACTTGGCTGATCTGTTTTCGCGCAACGAAAACACCATTTTGAGCATGTTTAATATGTTCTCAGGTGGTGCGCTAGAGCGTATGTCTATCATGGCACTTGGCATTATGCCATATATCTCAGCATCGATTATCGTACAGATGATGTCTGCAGTATTGCCATCGCTTGAAGCCCTCAAAAAAGAAGGTGAAGCGGGACGACGCAAGTTAAACAAGTATACCCGTCAGGGAACGCTTGCTTTAGCCCTAGTACAGTCATTAGGAATGTGTGCCGGCTTAATCAGCCAAAACCTTACTTTATCTACTGGTCTTACCTTTTATATTCCAGCTGTTACTTCTTTGGTAGCAGGCGCAATGTTCTTAATGTGGCTTGGTGAGCAAATTACAGAACGCGGCGTAGGTAATGGTATTTCAATGCTCATTTTTGCGAGTATTGTGGCTGGTACTCCAGGTATCATTTCGCAGTCTATTGAACAGGTCAATCAAGGTCAGATGAACTTGATTGTGCTATTTATTTTTGTACTGCTAGGTATCGCGGTTACTGCGGGTATCGTTTATATTGAACGTGCTCAACGCCGTGTTCCTGTGAACTACGCACAAAAACAGCAACAAGGTCGCAAAATTTATGCTCAGCAGCAATCACATTTGCCGCTTAAGCTAAATATGGCAGGGGTTATCCCAGCTATTTTTGCCAGTTCTTTGTTATTGTTTCCTGCAAGTTTAGGGCAGTGGGTCGGTCAATCGACTGATCCTACCTTTGTACAGAAAATACTTCAAAATATGGCATTGGTGTTGTCTCCAGGACAGCCGCTATATTTAGTACTGTTTGGCGCAATGATTATCTTCTTCTGTTATTTTTATACGGCATTGGTATTTAGTCCGCGTGAAGTAGCAGAGAACCTTAAACGTAGTGGTGCGTATATCCCAGGTATTCGCCCAGGACAACAAACTCAGCGTTACCTCGATCATGTATTAAACCGACTGACCTTTATTGGCGCGATGTATATGACGGTTATTTGTTTAATGCCAATGGTCGTCCAGTCATCGTTTGGTGTGCCGTTTCAACTCGGTGGTACGTCTTTACTGATTATGGTGGTTGTGGTAATGGACTTCATTTCGCAGATTCAAGCGCATTTGATGACCCATCAATATCATGATCAGACGTTAATTCAATCGCCCACTCAACCTTAAATGAGCGGTACGATATTTCAAGGAGCATGCTATGAAAGTTCAAGCATCAGTTAAAAAGATTTGTGGTAGCTGTAAAGTTGTGCGCCGTAAAGGCCGTGTACATATTATTTGTACAGCAGAACCTCGCCACAAGCAACGTCAAGGTTAATATTTAGTATTAGAAAACATCTAGTTTTCGCTGCTAATTAAATTAATACTTGAAAAATAACGGCGGATGCGATATCATCCGCCACTTGCCGTGTTTATACAAAATCTTTTATAATAGAATCGATGAGCAGACTTATAGTCAAAACATCGATAATGACTATAAAAGCTCTAGTATTAACAGCAACAAATCTGAAGAGTAAAGCCTTATCGCTAGATAACGCTTATTTTTCTTTAATGGAGAGAAATCAATGGCTCGTATTGCCGGCGTAAACATTCCGGATAATAAGCATGCTGTTATTTCACTAACTTACATCTTTGGTGTAGGTCGTACCACTGCTCAGAAAATCTTAGAAGCAGTTGGCATCGCCCCTACTACTAAAGTCAGTCAGTTAGATGATACACAGTTAGATGCTATCCGTGCACAAGTTGCAAACTACATGACTGAAGGTGACCTTCGTCGTGAAGTTTCAATGAACATCAAGCGTTTAGTTGATCTTGGTTGTTACCGTGGCATCCGTCATCGTCGTAACCTACCAGTTAGAGGTCAGAACACCAAGAACAACGCTCGTACTCGTAAGGGTCCGACACGCCCTCTCAAAAGATAATTAACTTAGGAAGCTAAAAGATGGCAAAAGACACTCGCAGTCGCAAAAAGGTGGCTCGTCGTTCAGTATCGGAGGGCATTGCCCATATCCATGCGTCTTTTAATAACACCATTGTTACGATTACCGATCGTCAAGGTAATGCATTGGCTTGGGCCACTTCAGGTGGACAAGGCTTCCGTGGTTCACGTAAATCTACACCATTTGCAGCTCAGGTTGCAGCTGAAGTCGCTGGTAAAGCGGCCCAAGAATATGGTGTTAAGAATATCGATGTTTTGGTCAAAGGACCAGGACCGGGTCGTGAGTCTGCGGTAAGAGCACTAGGTGCATTGGGTTATAAAGTTAACAGCATCTCTGATGTAACCCCAATCCCACACAATGGTTGCCGTGCGCCGAAAAAGCGCCGCGTCTAATATTAAAGACGAAGCTTTTTATACTAAAAGCTTATAGGAGACATAACAATGGCCCGCTATATTGGACCAAAACTGAAATTATCACGTCGTGAAGGTACGGATTTAGGCCTTAAATCTGGCGTTAAACCGTATGACGTAAAAACGAAGAAAGCTGGTCGTCCACCAGGTCAGCATGGCGTAAGCCGTAACAAGACCTCAGAATATGCTCTACAGTTGCGTGAAAAGCAAAAAGTTAAGCGTATTTATGGTGTACTAGAGCGTCAATTCGCGAACTACTATAAAGAAGCTGCTCGTAAGCGTGGCGCTACTGGTGAAAACCTACTAGCAATGCTTGAGAGCCGCCTAGATAACGTTGTATATCGCATGGGCTTTGGCTCAACTCGCGCAGAAGCACGTCAGCTAGTCAGTCATCGTACTGTTATGGTAAAAAAAGCTGGCCGTGATGAGTTTGTTCGTGTGAACATTCCTTCAATTCAGCTTCAAGATGGTGATGTCATCGCTATCCAAGAGAAATCTCGCGAACAACTACGTATTAAAAACGCTATCGAATTAGCGACACAACGTGGTATTCCAGAATGGCTTGATGTTGACCACAGCAAACTACAAGGCACGTTTAAACATGCGCCTGATCGTATTGATCTACCTGCTGAAATCAACGAAAGCTTGATCGTTGAGCTATACTCTAAGTAATGACGTAATGCTCAATGTTATGAAAATGGCATTGAGCAATTAACGTTAATTAAACCAGTTTAATAAATCGAGGTGACATCATGATGCTAAATGCAACTGAGTTTCTAACGCCGAATGCCATTAATGTGGATACGGTTAACGAAACGATTGCGAAAGTCACGCTCGAACCGTTAGAACGCGGCTTTGGGCATACCCTAGGTAATGCTCTGCGTCGCATCTTGTTATCTTCATTACCTGGCGCTGCAGTCATTGAAGCTGAGATTGATGGTGTTGACCATGAATACTCAACGCTTGAAGGCCTGCAAGAAGACGTACTTGATTTGCTTTTGAACCTAAAAGGCTTAGCAATTACGCTTCATGACCAAAATGAAGTATTTTTGACCTTGGATAAACAAGGTCCAGGCACTATTACTGCTGCAGACATCGCGTTGCCGCACAATGTTGACATCATCAATCCAGAATTGGTCTTGGGTACATTGAGCGATCGTGGTCATCTTAAGATGCGTTTGCGTGTAGTGATGGGTCGTGGATATGAGCCAGCAAACCAGCGCCGTGAAGATGGTGATACTAAAGCAATTGGACGCTTAAAGCTTGATGCAAGTTTTAGTCCTGTGCTTCGTGTTGCTTATCAGGTTGAGAACGCTCGTGTAGAGCAGCGTACTGATCTTGATCGTCTTATCATTGAGCTTGAAACTAATGGCACTATAGATCCAGAAGAAGCAATTCGTAAAGCAGCCACTATTTTACAACAACAGATTTCTATCTTTGTTGACCTAGAAGCTGAAGAAGCGCCTGAGCCTGTGAAAGAGAAAGAAGAGGTTGATCCGGTGCTATTACGCCCTGTGGACGATCTTGAACTAACGGTTCGCTCAGCCAACTGCTTGAAAGCTGAAAACATTTACTATATCGGTGATTTGGTACAGCGTTCAGAGACTGAACTTCTAAAAACCCCAAATCTTGGTAAGAAATCATTGACAGAAATCAAGGACGTATTAGCGTCTAAAGATTTAGAGCTCGGTATGCGCCTAGATAACTGGCCACCAGCTGATTTACGTGTTGATGATCGCTTTTCTTATCGTAGCCGTTAAACTTTAAGGATTTTTGACTATGCGCCATCGTAAGAGTGGAGTCAAGCTGGGTCGTACCGGCAGTCATCGTAAGGCAATGTTTCAGAACATGACTAACTCATTATTTGAGCATGAACTGATCAAAACAACTTTACCAAAAGCTAAAGAACTACGTCGCGTTGCCGAGCCATTGATCACTATGGCTAAAGAAGACAGCGTTGCTAACCGTCGTTTAGCATTCAGCCGTATGCGTAGCAAAGCTATGGTAGGCAAATTATTTGGCACGTTAGGTCCTCGTTACCAAACGCGTCCAGGTGGTTATTTGCGTATCGTAAAATGCGGTTACCGTGATGGTGACAATGCGCCAATGGCTTATGTAGAATTGGTTGATCGCGACTAGTTTTGCACCCAAGACATATTCCATAAAAAAGCTCCAATGCAATTGGAGCTTTTTTTTGTCTTAAATTTGACTAAATATATTATTAGTTGTTTAAAGCAATAAATAGCTGCTTACAGTAATAACGAATCGACATCGGCCGCACCTTGTCTGATAACTTCAGGAACGCTGCTAGTCATATCCACGATAGTAGTAAGCTTAGTTGTCTTTATACCTGCATTGATGAGACCGTCGATTTGATTGCCTAGCAAATCTTCAATCTCAAATGGGTCATCCAAAATATCGTCTCGATTAGGCAAAATCAGTGAGCTGGTTAAGATAGGTTCATCCATCGCTTCTAATAATGCTTGAGCAATGGGATTACTAGGTACACGAATACCAATGGTTTTTTTCTTTGCATGCGCCAGTTTCTTGGGTACGTCTTTAGTGGCAGTAAGAATAAAAGTAATTGGGGCAGGGGTGTGGGCTTTCAGCTGTTTAAACTGCACATTATCAACTGTTGCATAATTGGCAATTTCGCTCAGGTCGCGGCACAGTAAGGTAAATTGATGCTTATCATCAAGTTCGCGGATTTGCTTAAGCTTAGCTAGGGCATCCTTTGCGCCCAAACGGCAACCAAAAGCATAACTGGTATCCGTTGGATAAATGATTAACTGATCTCTGCGCAATAGGTCAGCGGCTTGCTCAATGAGACGTGGCTGCGGATTATCGGGATGAATATAGAAGACTTCCATAATGGTTCCTTATTTTATAATTATTGGTTTTTAATTGAGACAAATTTTTCATTAGTTAGATGTGGTTCAATCATTGGATATATTAGAAAAACTATTCTAGAACTAAAGCAGATCGATATCTTCAAAATACCACTTCAGTTATCAGTATAGCTCAAAGTAGATATAAGTTTAGTGGCAAGGCGTTACCAACCGTAGAAAATCGTTAATAAGTAGGAACGCTTAGTAATTTAAACTAAGCGCTGATCTCAGATGAAGAAGTGCAAGCGCTAAGTAACGCAATCAGCAAAGTCTTAGCGTCACGCGGCAGAGTATTAGGTTTGGCTATATAGCTTTGGACTTGCTGATAGACATCACTAGCAAATGTGCTACTACTGGTGTCGAAGTCGGCAAACAAATTATCTTGTGAGACTTGGAAATTTCGTCCACACGCCAAGGTGAACAAACACTCTAATGCTTGAGGTTTGATTTCTACACGCTCAAATGCCTGCTGCTGCGCCGCTGATCGTCCATCTGGAGCATACCAGTAGCCAAAGTCAGATAGTTGTCTACGAGCGTCACCAGCTACACACCAATGACTGATTTCATGTAAAGCACTGGCAAAAAAGCCATGAGCGAATTCAATTCTGGCAGGTTTATCATTTTGAGCTGGGAAATACTCGGGTTCATCATTGCTACGAACCAATATAACTTGCTGATCAGCAAATAAAATATTAAATAACTGTATGAGCCAATCGGTAGCTAATCGTTCGCCATCAACTATCGATTCTGTTGAGTGAGTATCGTCAAGCTGAGTAGTAGATAACCTTTGCCACTGACTTCTGAGTTCGTTTAAATACTCATCTTTATCGAGGCATAGTCTATTATTAGGAACATTTTTAGTATGACTCCCTAACTGAGTAAGATGTTGCAGTAACGAACTTGCTTCAGTAGGAGAAAGTAAATAAGAAAAATTAATTTTATTATCGGATAGATTCATAGAGAAGACATTGACTTAATAAATACTAAAGACAAAAAACTTTAGGTAAAAAGGTAAGTAGTAAAAGAGCTTAAACAAATTTACTATCAAAAAATCTTAACATACTAGCGCTAGCAGAATATGGCACTTTCCGTTAGTATGGCAGGCAATATTATACACCGTTTTTATGAATGAGGCCGCGCATGTCAAGCACTCCAGAAACTAAACCGTCAGCACCTCACGCTGACAATAAAAAAGCGCCTGTATCTACTGGCATGCCTGAGCAGATCTCCTTAGACAAGTGGGCAGACACTGGCTATGAATGGTCAGGAGAGGTCAAACCAAGCTCGTTTGATCGTCTTGCTACTACTCTGAGCACTGAACATGAGCAGTCAGACATACAGCTCAACGCTAACTTATATCGTCGCAACAACGTCTTGCATCTAGCATTTACTTTGACAGGTGATGTTTGGCTAACTTGTCAGCGCTGCTTACAACCAATCGCGATAGACTTGTCTGATGATTATGACATCGCGCTACTAGAAAACGATAGTCAGGTTCGTTTAGTTAAAGATGAACAAGATTATTTATTACTGGATGAAATCGTCACCGAGCAATCTCCAGAGCGTCTGTTGCCATTTAAGAAGTTGGTAGAAGACGAGATCTTGCTTAAAACCCCAATGGCGCCAAAGCACGACGATTGTGAGATGTCTGTTGAGCAGTTTGGTGAGATACCAGAAGAAGAGGAAGGTGAAAATCCTTTTGCTGCTTTAGCCTCGCTAAAAGGCAAACTATAAGCGTCAAAATTATCTACTCAATGCATTTAAAAAGCCTTTTATCAGCTTTGTACAGAAGAGTGCAAGGCAGGGCTTTATTAATTTAATAAACATGCGTATAATGTCCGGTTTATTGCATTCGAGCAACCTGTTGCTTGCTGATAGAAACTGACTGGGTAAATTTTTTATAAGATTCAGCCTTGGTCAGTGCTTTATGTGAGTGGCAATCTATTTAACTAATGATGCTTAAGACTTAGGTTGTTATGATTATATAGCCTCTGTCAGTATCGACTTAAGCTGAATTTCAAGCTTATCCCTTTTAAGTATAGGAGCTATATCATGGCTGTTCAAAAAAGTCGTAAAAGCCGTTCTCGTCGTGACATGCGCCGTTCACATCACCGTATGGAAATTGCTGAACTAAGCGTAGATGCTACTACTGGTGAAAAACATCGTCGTCATCACATGACTAAAGATGGTTTCTACCGTGGTCGTCAACTGTTCAAAGTCAGCCAAGACGCCTAAGACATTGGCTCTGTGATAGCTTAGGCGAAAACAATAATAGTACTGGTGACTATTATTGTTTTTGCCTAGTTATTACTAGTCAATAAGCTTTGAGCTAAAAAAAGCCAAGTTATTTCGCTATCATATATTATGTGGCTGGATAACTTGGCTTTTTGTTATTTATAGCTAGGCTTGTTGTTTAATTCGCTTGTTATTTTTAGTAGATTTAAAAATGTGCTGATATAATCTGCTCCTTTAATTTGGGCAGCGTTACTCTTGCTGTTTGGTTTGCATCCGCTATGATAATAGTGTCTGTCAGTGTATAGTTTACTGACAATCCGTTTTCTTGCATAAATACTTGAAGTAGCGGCTTTGTATAACATCTAATAATATAATACACCCCATTGTTTTTAGGGATATTTCTAATCAGATAAGGAATATTGGTTATGGCTTCTGTACCCGATATGGTAAAAAAGCAACCCGCTCGTATCGCGGTCATTTTTCCTGGACAAGGATCTCAAGCAGTCGCAATGACGAGCGAGCTTGCTGAAATCTATCCAGAGATACGTGATACATTTACCGAAGCGAGTGATGCGCTTGGTGAGGATTTGTGGGCAATCTGTCAGGACGAAGAAAAACTCAATCAAACCCAATATACTCAGCCTGCGCTTTTGACCGCTAGTATTGCTATTTGGCGTGTTCTACAACAAAAAATAGAAGATACGCCTTGTTATTTAGCTGGTCACTCTTTGGGCGAGTACAGTGCCCTGTGTGCTGCCAATGTGATATCGCTGGGTGATGCAGTCACTTTAGTACATAAGCGCGGTCAGTTGATGCAAGAGGCCGTTGTAGGTGTTGATACTGCTATGGCTGCAGTATTAGGACTAGAAGATAACCGAGTCGAAAACTTGTGTGAGCAAGCAACCGAACATGTCGAAGATGCAGTAGTCGGTGCAGCCAACTTTAATAGTCCAGGACAAGTGGTTATCTCGGGTAACGCTGCTGGTGTTAATGCTGTTATTGATAAAGTCAAAAACACGGGCAAAAAATCTGTTCCTCTAAAAGTGAGTGTGCCATCTCATTGCGCACTTATGGAACCTGCCAGCAATGCATTGGCTGAGATACTAGCGGGTATCAAGTTTGATCAGGCAACCATTCCTGTTATACAAAATCGCTATGCACGCGTTGAAACCAGTGCGGTCGGTATTAAGCAAGCATTGACTGAACAGCTGAGCGAGCCAGTACTGTGGTCAAAAACCATGCAAGAGTTAGCTGACAAGCAAATCAATATCTTAATCGAATGTGGCAGTGGTAATGTACTGAGCAATTTGGCGAAGCGTCAGGCGCAGCCAATCGCCAGCTATCCTACTGACAAGCCTGCCCGTCTAGAAAAATTATTGGAGGTGTTATCATGAGCCGTACGATTACATTAGTGACTGGCGCTAGCCGAGGTATCGGCAAGGCAGTGGCCAAGCGTTTTGCTAAAGAAGGACATTTTGTCATCGGAACCGCGACCACTGAAAAGGGCGCTGAGCTTATCGATGACTACCTTCATGATACTGGTGGTATTGGTCGTGTTTTAGACGTACGTGATACTGCTCAAATTGACAAGTTGTTTGAAGAGATCGAAAGCGTCTATGGCGCGGTGCAAGTATTGGTTAACAATGCCGGTATCACTCAAGATGGCCTACTGATGCGCATGAAAGATGAAGATTGGGAAAATGTCATCGATACCAATTTGACCTCAGTATATCGCATGAGCAAACGTGCTGTACGCGGTATGATGAAAGCACGTCGTGGTCGTATTATCAACATCACCTCTGTCGTCGCTCAAATGGGCAATGCAGGTCAATCTAACTATGCGGCGACCAAAGCTGGCGTAGAAGGGTTTAGCCGTACGCTTGCACGTGAGATTGGTTCACGCCAAGTGACCATCAACTGCGTGGCACCAGGCTTGATCGAAACGGATATGACAGATGAGCTTGATGAGCGCCTATTGAACTCTATGTTAGATGCTGTACCTATTAGCCGTCTTGGTCAGCCAGAAGATATCGCTGCAGCGGTACACTTCTTGGCTAGCGACGAGGCCAGCTATATCACAGGCGCTGTCATTCCTGTCAATGGCGGCATGTATATGTAGTCAATATACGAGCGTTACATAGTTATAATAAAAAACTGTGTGAACGAGTGTAAACTATAATAAAGGGTGCTATAATGACGGATACTTTTGAGTCAAAGCCCTGTATGATAACAGGGCTTTATTAGACATCAGACAAACTGTATAACATGTCATAGAGTACTCAGACAGCATTGCTGGTCTGGCAAACGCATTTTATATACCATGCTATAGCGTTAAATAAGGCGATATAGCAGTTTATTAAAAATAATAGATGATAACGGAGTGATCTACATGAGTAATGATATCGAGCTAAGAGTAAAAGCAGCAGTGGCTGAGCAACTAGGTATGAACGTTGAAGACATCAACAACGATGCTTCATTCATGGAAGACCTAGGTGCAGATTCTTTAGACCTAGTTGAATTGGTTATGTCATTTGAAAGTGATTTTGGTATCACTATTCCTGATGAAGATTCTGCAGAATTGACTACTGTTCAAAAAGCAATCGATTACGTACAAGCCCAACTATAATTTGCTACTTATTTAGTAGATTTATAATGCCGCTTATCTGATTAGATAGGCGGTTTTTTTATGTGTGTATGACTGATATTTTTAAATACAGCAATCGAATTTAACATTGACTACGTCAATTCAACATTATTCAACATACTGTTACTATCTACATTGGCTCACTTTATCTATACTCATAATAGTAAGTCGTAGAAGAAGATGCCAGTTAGACATTTAAAATATTGTTTGATTGCGTGTTTTATTAAAAGAATGACAAATAATAATATTTCAAGGAGTAGATATATGGGTATGTTTAGCTTTGCAAAAGATATCGGTGATAAGATTTTTAACCGTGATGACGAAAAACATGATGCTAAGACAGAAACGAAAGCAGATGCTAATACACCAGTACAAAGTAGCGAGCCGAGTGCACAATCAGTGGCTAATATTCTGTTGCGCCGTATTCAGCAGCAAAACCTCAATATCAGTAACCTAAAAATTAAATATAACGGTTCTACAGATACCGCAGAAATCAGTGGTAATGCTAAAACTCAAGCTGATCGTGAAAAAGCAATTATCGCTATCGGTAACGTGCAAAACGTTGCAAAAGTTATTGATAACATCGATATCGAAGAAGATGCACCTGAATCTACGATGTATACGGTAAAGTCTGGTGACAGCTTATCTAAGATTGCTAAAGAAGTTTATGGATCATCTGGCGACTACATGAAAATATTTGAAGCGAACAAGCCAATGTTATCTGATCCAGATAAAATCTATCCAGGTCAAGTATTACGTATTCCTAAGCCATAATTCTAGAAAAAGCGTATAGAAAAATAATATTTTAAATATGATATTCTAATAAAAAAAGCCTCTTATTATTAAGAGGCTTTTTTTATGTTGTACACTTCAAATAACCATTTTATCTCAGGGATATTTGATAGTTATAAAGTGATTGGTTAATTGGTTAATTGGTTAATTGGTTAAGTCTAGCTTATTGTGCTGCTCAGCTAGAGCCCATTCGATATGCTCATCTAGCATGTCATTATGTAAGGTCAATTTAGATTTTAACTGTTCGACTACTTCTAAGCTGGCATTAGCATTGCCAAGGCCGATAGCGATATTACGTAAAAAATTCACATAGCCGGTGCGTCTTAGTGGGCTACCTTGAGTGTTCTTCATAAAGTCGGCTTCTTGCCACTGCCATAGTTCAAGCAAGCTACTATTATCCAATCCGTACCTTGGTGCGAAGTCATCAACAGTAGTTAGATTGGCATAACGATTCCATGGACAGATTAACTGACAATCATCACAGCCAAAGACCCGATTGCCTATCGCGCGTCGATATTTAGTGTCGATGACTCCATCGTGCTCGATAGTCAAATAGGAGATACAAGCAGAGGCGTCAAGCTCATGGGGCGCTATAATTGCTTGAGTAGGGCATATGTCAATACAAGCGCTACAACTACCGCAATGCTCCTTGACTGGTTTGTCATCGGGTAGCTCAAGGCTCAAAAATAGCTCACCAAGCACAAAAAATGAGCCAGCTTGCTTATTTATAAGTAGTGTATGTTTACCTGTCCAACCGAGACCTGCTGCATCTGCAATAGGCCGCTCAAAGATAGGCGCCGAATCGCTAAAAGGTCTAAACACAAATTCTTTCTCTGAACCGATATCCAAATGTTGCCATTCAGGAAGCATTGTTTCTATCTTCAAAGCCAATTGCTTTAAACGACTACGCATCGTTTTATGGTAGTCGCGCCCTCTTGCATAACGCGCAATGATGCCTTTATTAGGGTGATCGTTATCAGTGACAGCACGCGGTATGGGTGCTTGAGTTAGATAGTCCATACGTACGCTGATGATGGTCTTTGCGCCTTCGACTAGCTGATCAGGATGAGCGCGCAGAACATGATTATTGTGCATAAACTGCAGTTGACCCTCATAACCTTTATCTAGCCACTTCTGTAGTTGTTCAATCTGCTTAGTAAACAAAGGATGATGCACAGATAAAAAACCACAATCAGCAAATCCTAGTGCCTGTGCTTGTGCTTTGATCCATTGCTTAACATCAGCTGTGGTTGCAAATACAGTTGGATTGGTAATGGTAATTTTATTTTTATCAGTAGGCATAGAGAGTAGGTGCTTATTAGATGTTTTCTCGTTTGTTTTAATCAGATTATTCATATCTGACAATCAGAGATAATGTAAATACCGCTATGATAAGCCAGTGAGCAATGAGTGCAAGTATAAAAGAAAATAAACTCACATTCATATTGATACATAAGTCGAGGTAAGCTTTTGCTAAGCTGATATGAGAAATGAGCAATCAAATTTAAATAGAATAAAAAATGAGTAGAAACACCAAGGATAAGTTATGAGAAATAATACCAATTTGTCACCTATAAAAAATACAAAACCTATTGCGCTATATAATAGTGAGCAGGTTTATGCGATGGAGCAGGCTTGGTTTGCAGAGGGATACGACAGTTTTGGTTTGATGAAACAAGCCGCTTGGCAAACGACACAGCAAATAGAACAGATTTATGAGCGAAAAAATGTCAGTGCCAGCCATTCTACCAATACTAACGTTTATCACCGTAGTGCTCATCCACGTCGAGCAAGTATCTGGGTAGGGAAAGGTAATAATGGTGGTGATGGTTGGCTTATCGCTCATTATTTACAGCAAGCTGGCTGGCAAATCGAGATAATAACGGTTGGTTTTAGTGAAAATGATTTTGTTATCGATAATCAATCAGTCACTTCTAAAAATTCTAACAATGAAGACAGTGACAGTGGGAATATAACGGACGCGACAAAGGCATTACAGGTAGCTTTAGCGAGCAGTTGTCACTATCAACTGTTTGAAGATATTATTAGTCACGATGATGCGGATAAAAGAGTTTTGCCAGCTGATATCTATATCGATGCATTATTTGGTATTGGCTTAGATCGTGCACCAGAGGGAGCCTATAAAGCAGCTATTAAAGCTTTTAATAACTTTACTCAACAAAATAACGCCTTAGCAATAGCAGTCGATATTCCGAGTGGGTTAGTAGCCTCTACTGGTGAGGTATTCGAGCATATAGCAATACAAGCTGACGTGACTTTATGTTTGATTGCGCGTAAGTTTGGTCTGCATACCAAAGACGGTACAGACTATAGCGGAGACGTAGTCGATATACCGTTGATACCTCATCAAATGGCATGTCCGCAAACAGCTAGCCATCATATGATACCTAAGAAAAATACCAGTCAAGCATTTGCGCCAGTTGCTACGCTGCTGACGGCTGCACATAGTATGAAGCCACGTCGCCAAAACAGCTACAAAGGCAGCTATGGTCATGTATTAGTCATTGGCGGAAATCGCGTCGATGGCTCTCAAGGTATGGGCGGTGCTGCCATACTGTCTGCGGCCAGTACGATGGCGACAGGTGCCGGTAAAATAACAGTTGCCTGCCATGAGGCTTTTCATGGGTCACTATTGACCTCATTGCCAGATGCGATGACCATTAATTTACATGACGCAAGCGGCGTAAAAAATTTAATCAAGCAGGCCAGTGTCGTTGCCATTGGGATGGGACTTGGCCATGACGAAAAAGCCAACGCATTATTTATTGATTACGTACAGGCTGCTATAGAGAATGAAAAATCAATCGTGATTGATGCTGATGGTCTTTATCACTTGGCATCACTACATGTGGACAATCATGAGCTGATAACAGAGCTACGAGAATATAGTACTAATCATCGGGTTTGCTTGACGCCGCATAGTGGGGAAGCAGCTAGATTGCTTGAGCAAAAAGTAAGAGAGATTGAGTCCAATAGACTGCAAGCTATAAAACAGTGCGCCGCGACATACGGTGGTGACTGGGTGTTAAAAGGGGCAGGATCGTTAGTGCTAGAGCAAGAAGAAGGAAAAGAGCAAATATACGTCTGTGATGTGGGTAATGCTGGCATGGCAACCGCTGGCATGGGTGATGTGCTATCTGGGGTGACTGCTGGACTATTGGCACAGCAAGATTTATCAGCAGAGGCGCGTAGCTTACATCAAGCAGTTCTTATACATGGGTTTGCAGGAGATGTATTAGTCAATCAAGCGAATAGCGACACCAATACATTACTAGTGGGGCAACAAGGGCTACAAGCTCAAGATATGCCAGCAGCCATTCGTCACGTCATGCAGCTTATGATAGTTTGATATTTGCTTTCAAGAGGTCTGGCTAGGTAGAAGGGTTGGAGCAATACTGAGTAATCGCTTGCTGTACGCGCTCGCGCTTAAGCTCAATCTCACGACCATCTAGGTACTGACGTTTGCCATTGGCATCCATCTCATAGATGCGTCCGCCTACATTTAGGTTGGTCAAGTTATTACGTAGTGATTGGCAGCGCTGAGCATTAGCCTGAGCTTCTTGTTCTTTAATACGTGCTTCAAGTGCGGCTACTCGTTGTTCTTCTGCAGTTTGAGCATTGCTGCTCTGGTTGGGATCTGTTTTTCCTGCCATTTGTCCTGCATTGTTCTGTCTACCGTCACTACGAAACTCAATCAGTTCGATATTTTTGCCGACTTGCGGCGCATGTTGGCTATACTTTACCTCACCATGTGCCCCAATAGATTTATAAACTTGAATAGCCTGACTGGCATTCATGGACAGCATTAGCATACACGCGGTACTCATCAACAGTTTGGCAGCGGTATTTATCTTAGACGCATATGCCATAGTAGCAATCCTCTTATTTAATAAAAATCAAATGTATATGGGTGTAAATATAACACTTGAACGTTTTATTGGTAGTAATAATGTATCGACTATCGATTCTAGCAAATAATACTTATCAATGTATATTATTTAATAACTAATAGTTTGGGATAGGCTTTAGAAGTTTTGCTTGACAATAACTCGTAAACCATCGAATATAATAGCAGTTGACTGGTCAGTGAGCGGCTTTTACGATGTTGCCGTGGCACTTGAGAAAGAGAACTACAAGTTACTTATCGGTAGCTTACGCAGTTTTATTTCCTTTGTGATAATGATATAGCAAGCATAGTGGCACAACGATCACTATTAATAGCGATACATTGTCTCCGGACTTATCTGTCTACAATGACTAAGATAAACTTATTATTTGAAATGTGCTAAATGTGTTTTTAGCAGTTGTATCAAACGCGATATAGTATGACGTTAAGAGATTTCCCCAAAGCCTATTGTAAGTTTTAAAAATCTTATAATTTAGCATTGGTTATGAAGTTTTTTTGCTTGTGTATATCGATGCATCTGTACAAATAGAGTCACACAAATAAAGTCACAATAGGTACTTGCTAGTATCAAATCTCAATAATAAGCCTCTTCTTTTATAGATGCACTCGCATCTTGTCACTGTATATCGATAAACATCCATCACAAAGCTGACCTAAAATACACTGCTATGTTTGATTAGTATTGTCCTATCAGACAGTGTTAATTAAACCTATTAGGCAGATATTCTTGATATGGACAAGAATTAGCGATCATTCAGTAAGTGAAAATAACGACGGTAAGTAATTATTTTTACTCATAGAATCCCGCAAATTCTCGCCGCAAAAAAAGGTGATGACAGTGACGCAAACCACGCAAAGTCCGAACATGACGGGACATACCCAAACGGGTAATGCCGCCAAAAATTTTGAACAAAAGCAACAACGTCTTGCAGAAGGTAGTGCACAGCCTGTGATGCTATCGGGCGCTGAAATGCTGGTGCAAGCACTGACTGACGAAGGTGTCGAATACATCTTTGGCTATCCAGGTGGCGCGGTCTTACATATTTATGATGCGCTGTTTCAGCAAGAAAATATTGAGCACATCTTAGTACGTCACGAGCAAGCAGCGGGCCACATGGCCGATGCTTATTCGCGAGTGACTGGTAATACTGGCGTCGTGTTGGCCACATCGGGCCCTGGTGCGACCAATACCGTGACAGCTATTGCTACTGCCTTTATGGATTCTGTACCAATGGTTGTAATCGCAGGTCAGGTGCCAAGCAGCCTAATCGGTGAAGACGCTTTCCAAGAAACAGATATGGTAGGCGTATCACGTCCTATCGTTAAGCATAGCTTTCAGGTACGCCATGCTAGCGAAATTCCAATGATTGTAAAAAAGGCATTTTATATTGCCCAGACTGGTCGCCCAGGCCCTGTCGTCATTGATGTGCCAAAAGATATGACTGCGCCTAGCGAAAAATTCGCTTATGAATATCCAGAAGAAGTTTTTATACGCTCTTATCAGCCTTCACTCAAAGGCCATAGCGGTCAAATCAAAAAAGCCATGGAAACGCTATTAGCAGCGCAGCGTCCTGTTGTATATGCAGGCGGCGGTGTGATTTGGAGCAATGCGCACGAAGAATTAACAGATCTTGCACATCGTTTGAATTTACCAGTGACTAATACCTTGATGGGTCTTGGTACATTCCCTGGCTCTGATCGTCAGTTCTTAGGTATGCTTGGCATGCACGGTACTTACGAAGCCAATATGAGCATGCATCACGCTGATGTGATTTTAGCTGTCGGCGCGCGTTTCGATGATCGTGTGACCAACAACGTCAAAAAATTCTGCCCTAACGCAACCATCATTCATATCGATATCGATCCTGCGTCAATTTCAAAAACGATTCTTGCGCACATTCCTATCGTAGGTGATGTGAAGTCGGTCTTAACGGACATGCTAGAGATCGTTGGTCAAGACAAGCAGTTAGAGCAGCACGCATTGCTCGATTGGTGGTCACAAATTAATGAGTGGCGTAAGCGTCATGGCTTACGTTATGACACCAGCACAGATAATGGCATTAAGCCACAAAGTGTCGTACAAGCTCTAGATAAAGTGACTAACAGTAACGCTATTATCACAAGTGACGTCGGTCAGCATCAGATGTTTGCGGCACTTTACTATACTTACAATGAGCCACGTCAATGGCTGAATTCAGGTGGTCTTGGTACCATGGGTGTTGGTCTGCCGTATGCAATGGCTGCCAAACTTGCCAATCCTGAGCGTGATGTGGTTTGTATTACTGGCGAAGGCTCTATTCAGATGAATATCCAAGAGCTATCGACCTGCTTGCAATATAACTTACCAGTTAAAATTCTCAACATTAACAATGCGCAGCTTGGTATGGTGAAGCAGTGGCAAGATATGCTGTATGAAGGTCGTCATGCCCAGTCTTATATGAACTCCTTACCAGATTTTGTCAAATTGGCTGAAAGCTATGGTCATGTCGGTATCAAAATTACTGACCCTGCGACCATGGAGGCACAATTGGCTGAAGCAATGGCTATGAAAGACAAACTGGTATTTATCGATGTTTACGTCGATCGTAATGAGCATGTATATCCAATGCAAATCGCTGGACAGGCCATGCGTGATATGTGGTTAACAAAAGGGGAGCGTACCTAATGCAACAACAACATCTGATTTCGGTATTGATGGAAAACGAAGCGGGTTCGTTGTCGCGGTTAGTCGGCTTGTTCTCACAACGTGGCTACAATATCGAAACTTTGAACGTCGCGCCTACTGATGACCCAAGTATCTCACGTCTAACGGTTACGACCATTACATCACCTGAAAGAATTGAGCAGATCACCAAACAATTGCATAAATTGATTGAAGTGGTTAAAGTGCTTAACCTAACGGAGAACGTACACGTTGAGCGTGAATTAATGCTCATTAAAGTCCGTGCAACAGGCGGTGTTCGTGAAGAGATTAAACGTAGCGCAGATATTTTCCGCGCACAAATCGTCGATGTAAATTCGAATTTATATACGATTCAAATCGTGGGTGACAAAGCCAAACTTGATGGTTTTATCGATGTGATTGGCCGTGAGCGCATTATGGAAGTGGTTCGCTCAGGTGTTATCGGTATTGCCCGCGGTGAAAAAACCCTCAGCATTTAATTATTTATCAAAACCAGTTTCAACCAATATTTATTTATCTAATCAACAAAGCGCTTATCTTAGTTATTATATTGACTACAGCATAAGCGTTTACTATCCATGGCAAGCCATGATTGAGAACAAGGACTCTATTTATGAACGTTTATTATGACAAAGATTGTGACCTATCTATTATCCAAGGTAAAAAAGTTGCCATTATCGGTTACGGTTCACAAGGCCATGCACACGCGCTTAACCTGCAAGATTCAGACGTCGATGTAACTGTTGGTCTACGTGCAAATTCAAGCTCATGGAAAAAAGCTGAAAATGCTGGTCTAAAAGTTGCTGAAGTAGAAGAAGCAGTAAAAGCTGCTGACGTTATCATGATTTTGACGCCTGATGAGTTCCAAAAAGAGCTTTATAATGATGTAATCGAGCCAAATATCAAAGAAGGTGCGACGTTAGCTTTCGCTCATGGTTTCGCGATTCATTACAACCAAGTAGTACCACGTGGCGATCTTGATGTCATCATGGTTGCACCAAAAGCACCAGGTCATACTGTACGTTCAGAGTTCGCTAAAGGCGGCGGTATCCCTGATCTTATCGCTATCTATCAAGACGCTTCTGGTCAAGCCAAACAGTTAGCATTATCGTATGCTGCTGGTGTTGGTGGTGGTCGTTCAGGCATCATCGAAACAACGTTCAAAGATGAGACTGAAACGGATCTATTCGGTGAGCAAGCCGTACTTTGTGGTGGTGCAGTAGAGCTAGTTAAAATGGGCTTTGAGACGCTAACAGAAGCAGGCTATGCACCAGAAATGGCTTATTTTGAATGTCTACATGAGCTAAAGCTGATCGTTGACTTGATGTATGAAGGCGGCATCGCTGACATGAACTACTCAATCAGTAACAACGCTGAATACGGTGAATATGTTACTGGCCCTGAAGTTATCAATGAGCAGTCACGTGAAGCCATGCGTAATGCACTAAAACGCATCCAGTCTGGTGAATACGCGAAGATGTTCATCTCTGAAGGCGCAACCAACTATCCATCAATGACTGCGCGTCGTCGTAACAATGCTGATCATCAAATCGAAATCACTGGTGCTAAGCTACGTGGCATGATGCCATGGATCGGTGGCAACAAAATCATCGATAAAGACAAAAACTAAGTTTTATACAGATAAAAGTCTTATTCAGATAATAATCTGATTTAGATTAAATAGCCCATGTTATCACTTGATAGCATGGGTTTTTTTATGCAAAGTATTTGATAGGCGCTTTTTGCTTTGATTTGAATCTGGGTTATCGGTTGAAAACAAGTAATCGCTACCCAATATAAGCAGGCACCTTAACATTGGCCAAAGCGCCTTTGCGATCAACATTCATCATTGTTCTTACCCGTTTCTAAGTATTCGAAGCGGGCGGATGCTTCATTCTCACTTTCTATAGATAATAGGTTGTATGCTGTGCAAATATCTTATTCAGACTGGCTAACGCCGCAATTCGTATATATTACTCTTAGCGCTGTGGTAGCAGTTTTAATTTGGATAGAAGGGGAGATGCTCAAACAGACCGATGGTAAACTGCCTCAATCTAAATTCTTCAAAGTCAGTTCATTGTTAGATACTCTATGGTTCTTCATATCAGTGGTAATTTTATACGTTATTGATTTGACCCCGTTAGCTATCGCAGTGCCTGCTGCATATGGCATATACACGACCTTTGGTTGGATATATGGTACCAAGCTACTTAAGCGCAAAGGCATCCCTGACTCTCCTAAAGATTTGGTCATTCCAGCCAAGTATATTGCCTATAGTCAGTCATTTTCATTGGTATTTTTTGCGTTATGTTTGCTCGTATTGAGTTCAGCATGGCTACCAACATCGTCATTGCAATGATTGATATTCCAACCTATCATCATCTATGTCGACTTATTTAATTAGTGGTTTACTGATGAAGTTGTAGTACATCTATAAATAAAAACTATTTTATATCAATAAGATATAGAGCTGATTACTATCGATGTTAGCTTGCAACAATAGTTAGTATTTATTTACAAAAATCAGCAATTTAGACTGTTCCTACCATGGAAAACTGTTATAATCAGACTGTACTCAAGATATTTGAGGCAAAAAATCCAAATTTTCTTTAAGATTATTTAGCATTTTTGGCCGCCGCATTTAGCAGAAAATATTAGGGTATATATCAATTAATCGGTGATGACACAAGTCTCGCCAACAGTTAAAGAGTCAGGAAAATTTATGTCAGATAAAGTTGAAGGCACTGTAAAGTGGTTTAATGAAGCTAAAGGTTTTGGTTTTATCGCTCAAGACAACGGCGGACAAGACGTATTCGCTCACTACAGCGCTATCCAAGGTAACGGTTTCAAAACTCTAGCCGAAGGCCAAAAAGTGTCTTTCATCTTAGGTGATGGCAAAAAAGGCCCACAAGCTGAGCAAATCGAAGCTATCTAATCTCATTTATTATTAGGCTAACTGCTTGCCAGTAAACTTAATGACAATAAGATTATCAATATGCATTGATTACTTTGTTTGTTAAAACAATAAAAATACTGTATCGACTTTAAAAAGAAGCAACCTCTTATCAGGTTGCTTTTTTTATGGGACTTTTTTGATATGACAAAGTGTTCTTTAGATAAATTGCTATTGATTTTGACAGTTAACATCATCAGGTAATAACGAACAATGATTTAATAAAGATGTAATAAATAAGGTTGTATTATGAAGTGGGAAAACTGGCTTTCAATTGACTGGCAACAAGTGCTCGGGATTTCTTTATCTGCTATAGGCTTTTACGTAGGATTGATGCTGTTTACTCGATTGATGGGTTTACGCAGTTTTTCCAAGTTATCAAGCCATGATTTTGCCATGACCGTTGGTATTGGTAGTATATTAGCGTCGACAGTGTTGTCAGATAAGCCCTCTCTACTTCAAGGATTGTTTGCTGTTGCGGTGCTATTCTTGATACAGGGTGTTATTTCAATTATCAGACGCAAAATAAAACCACTAAAAGCTCTGATAGATAATCAAGCTATTATCCTAATGGCTCATGGCGAGTATTTAGATGATAATCTAAAAGAGGCTAATCTTAGTACCAGCGATGTGCAGGAAGTGCTACGTAAAAATGGTATCAAAGCGAAAACAGAAGTGTTTGCAGTGATTATGGAGACGACAGGTGATATGAGTGTCATCAAGAACAATGATGTCGAACCTGATTGGTCTTTATTTGACGATATACGTGATAGCGAATTATTGCTTGGTGCTAGTAAGAATGGTAAGTCGCAGGTCTGACTCGATTAACTATTCTTATCCGTTAACTTTGAAGAGATAAATAATAACAAAATATTAAGTAAAGCTAAGGCTTAGAATGCTATAAAGGGTATGAGCATTTTGAGCTGTTGAACCATAAAAATCTTGAAACGATGCGCTTATAGAGTATTTATTGTAGAGTGTTGACAAATTTATGACGCATTATTCACGGCGTTGTCTTGACCTTATCTGCCTGCTGACGCAAGATACATAGGTCTGATAATAACGGTCGGCTTAGCTTTAGCAGATTTCATTAGTAAGAGATACAATGCTAATATGCTCTTAGGTATTGGCTCATCTTTCTTAGTTAACTATATTCTGTTGATGTAGTAATAACCTTGAGCAGTATTTTGAACGACAATTTGAACCACAACGAACCTTTGGTTCTTAACTGACAATTTTTAACTCATAACATTAATAAACGAGGAACGTATGAAAGCATTAGTAGCGGTCAAGCGTGTCATTGATTATAACGTAAAAGTTCGTGTAAAAGCCGACAACTCTGGCGTTGACTTATCAAACACTAAAATGTCAATCAACCCTTTTGATGAAATCGCAGTAGAAGAAGCGGTTCGTCTGAAAGAAGCTGGCGTCATTGATGAGATCATTGTTGCTTCAATCGGTCCAAAAGAGTCACAAGAGCAGATTCGTGCAGCCCTAGCGCTAGGTGCTGACCGTGGTGTGTTAGTCGTAAGTGACGAAAAACCATATCCACTACAAGTTGCTAAGATTCTAAAAAGTATCGCTGAAGCTGAAAGCACTGATATTATCTTATTAGGCAAGCAAGCGATTGATGATGACAACAACCAAACTGGTCAGATGCTAGCGGCATTGATGGGTATCGGTCAGGGTACGTTTGCATCAGAAGTGAAAGTTGAAGGCGACAAAGTAAACGTAACGCGTGAGATTGATGGCGGCCTACAAACTGTTGCTCTTGATTTGCCAGCGGTTATCACGACTGATCTACGTTTGAATGAGCCACGTTATGCTAAATTGCCTAACATCATGAAAGCGAAGAAAAAGCCACTTGATGAGAAAACGCCAGCAGATTTCGGTGTTGATATGACATCTAAGCAAGAGATTATTAAAGTCGTGCCACCTGCTGACCGTAAAGCTGGTATTACAGTAGGTTCAGTTGATGAGTTGGTCGATAAGCTAAGAAACGAAGCAAAAGTCATTTAATGTTTTAATGATTGGATACTTCGCTACGGCATATCCTGTACAAGGCTGTGAATTTGACTGCTTTATCTTAGATTAAATGATAGTTTCTCAAATAGCTTTGTACACAAACAACCGCATGAATAGATAATACGAATATATAAAGGACTAAAACCATGGCAATTTTGGTATATGCAGAACATGACAATGCCAGTCTAAAAAAGGCAACTTTAAACACGATCGCTGCTGCTAAACAAATGGGTGATGATATCCATGTATTGGTTGCTGGTAGTGGTAGCCAAGCTGTTGCTGATGAAGCGGCAAAAGCAGAAGGCGTGACTAAAGTACTATTGGCTGACAACGCTGCTTATGAGCATCAATTGGCAGGTAACGTGGCACTATTGGTTGCTGATATCGCTGGTGATTACAGCCATATCCTAGCGGCTGCGACCACGACTGGTAAAAACTTTATGCCACGCGTTGCTGCATTACTTGACGTCAGCATGTTGTCTGAAATCTCAGGTGTAGTAGATGCGCAAACGTTTGAGCGTCCTATCTACGCAGGTAATGCAACGGCAACAGTAAAAACAACAGAAGACAAAGTGGTACTAACAGTACGTACTACTGCGTTTGACCCAGTGGCAAGCGAAGGCGGTTCAGCTACTGTTGAAACTATCGACAATGTACAAGAAACTGGCAAAGCTAGCTTTGTGAACGAAGAAATGGCTAAGTCTGATCGTCCAGAATTGACGTCAGCTGGTATTGTTGTTTCTGGTGGTCGTGCATTGGCAAACGGTGAAAACTTCACCAAGTACATTGAGCCATTGGCCGATAAGCTAGGCGCTGCTGTTGGTGCATCACGTGCCGCTGTTGACGCCGGATATGTACCAAACGATATGCAGGTCGGTCAAACGGGTAAAATCGTTGCACCGCAGCTATATATCGCAGCTGGTATCTCAGGCGCAATTCAGCATTTGGCTGGTATGAAAGATTCTAAAGTCATCGTTGCTATCAACAATGACCCAGAAGCGCCTATTGCTAGCGTTGCTGATTACTTCTTAGAAGCTGATTTGTTCGAAGCACTGCCTGAGCTAACTAGTAAGGTTTAATATTGAGCTAACTAGTAAGGTTTAATATATAGTCACAGAACTACTAAACGGCTACGGCGTTACCCTCCTTAGATGTACTACTTGTACAATCTGCAGTTGGATGCTTTATATCCGTTTTAGACCTCTTTGACTATATCAGTAGTAGGCAGATAATAAAAAACCCACTATCAATTGGTAGTGGGTTTTTTTATGCTTAATAAATTAGGCTTTAATAACAGTTATAAATGCATGCTAAGAGTATTGTCTTTGGCGTAAGGTCTCATACAGACATAAAGACCCTGCAATCGCTACATTTAAGCTCTCTTGACCATTTGGCTGCGGTAATGCTATCGGCGTGGCACATTGCATTAGCTCGTCGCTAACGCCTTGACCTTCATGACCCATAATCCATGCTACAGGTGCAGATAAATCGTGATTGTAAATGATAGTATCTGTATGTGAGCTAGTTGCCAAAAGCGGCACTTGTACTTGATCTAAAATATCTTGTGTACTCAAGCCCTCATAAATAGTCAGTGCAAACTGTGCACCCATACCTGCTCGTAGCGTCTTGGGAGACCAAGCTTGAGCGGTCGCACTGGTACATAAGATATTGCGGATACCAACGGCTGCAGCTGTGCGTAGTAGCGTACCAACATTCCCACTATCCTGTACGTCGTTCAAGATTAAGCAGTCTTCATTGATCATCGATAAGCTAGGCGTTGGTACTTTGATAATCGCCATGATATCGATGCCTGTACCCAAGCTACGAATACTCTCATAGAGTGAGTCTGACAAAGTAAGAATAGGCGTATAAGTGGGCAGGCGAGTCAATATCTGCTGAACTTCAGAGTGGCTACGCGCTGACTCAGACAGTAGTATTTGAGCGAAAGGATAATCACTACGCAGCGCAGCATCTATCAAATGGACGCCTTCTATGACTGTCTGACCGTTCTTTTTACGCTGGCGTGCTTGGGACAACAGTGCTTTTACAAGCTTCACGGTTGTGTTCTTATCTGAGGTAATCAGCTCGGTGGGATTTAATACCATAGTGGATCGCTTAGAGAAGAGTAAAGGAGTCGTTTAGATAACCAGCAAAATATCTATTATTAATTTAGCGTTCTGCTGACTGTTCTTAACAGGCGCGTCAATCAATTATTTCTCAGAATAATTGACGTGTAAGTCTTTCACGTAACTGACTTCGTTTTTGCTACCGAGTACTACTGGTACACGCTGGTGGATATCAGTCGGTTCGATATCTAAGATACGATTGACCGCGTCTGTCGCACCGCCACCCGCGCGTTCAATCAATAAGCTCATTGGGTTGGCTTCATACATCAAGCGTAGTTTACCCGCTTTATGAGCGTATTTGGTATCAAACGGATAAGTGAACAGACCACCGCGACATAAAATACGATGGACGTCACCAACCATGGCTGCTACCCAGCGCGTATTGAAATCACGTCCACGTACACCTGTTTCACCAGCGATTAACTCATCAATGTACTGCTGCATCGGCGCACGCCAGTAGCGATAATTTGAGCTATTGATAGCATACTCGCTCGTATCGGCATCGATTTGAACATTGTCTTCTATCAGCACATAGTCAGAAGTCTCTGGATCTAGGCTAAACATCACAACTTTATCAGCGACGGTTAACGCTAGGACAGTAGAGGTACCATATAGCAGATAACCGGCTGCTAGCTGTTTGTTACCTGCCTGTAGATAGTCGCTGTTTTCACTGGTTTGACCTTGACGTTCATACGGTAAGATAGAAAAAATCGTACCTACAGCCATATTGATATCGATATTTGATGAGCCATCTAATGGGTCAAATAACACCAATAGGCTACCGTCATCATTAGCAGGGGTCGCGTCATCGAGCTCTTCTGACGCAACACCAGCACAATGTGTATTTTTTGCCAATGCATCTAGTAGTAAGTCATTGGCTAGTACGTCTAATTTTTTCTGATCTTCGCCTTGGACGTTTTGGTTACCTGCTTCGCCCAAGATGTCTGCCAGAGCGCCTTTTCTGAGCAGTTGTGAAATCGTCTTACCGACATCAGTGACAGTGGTAATCACGTCGTTAAGTGCAGGGCTAGTAGCATGTTGGTTTAGATAGTCTGCTAAGGTCGTCATAAGGCTTCCTAATAAATAGTATGGAAAGTAAAAGAACGGATAGGTGTCAAAGTAAAGAAGTAGGTGGCATTTAGCACACCTGAAATAGGTAAATTCTTAAATAGCTAATACGGCATCTTTGTCCCGACCATAAAATCGGCTACACTATATCTATTGTTATTCATTTATAGTTTTGTCAGAATTATTCTCTATGAGAATACAGCATGTCTACTCACGCTTTCTGATTGTCTGCTGAGGCTATTTTTTGGTCGAATTTGATTACGGTAAATTGTAGCAAATAAGCGTCAAAATGTCCTTTGTATCTATGCCTATCAGTGATAAATGATCGAACAAAGATGAATAAGTGATTACTATAGACTCATATAAACCCACAATAAAGACTCGCCATTATGTCAAATTCTATCGATAGTAGCGCTACACAACCAGTCTCACCGACTGATTATGCAAAATTTGATCCCAATACGATTCATCAAAGGCTCAATACTTCACTAAGTCGTCCGCAGCTCAACACTGATGGCAGTATCCGGCATTTCTTAGGTGTTGAAGGTCTTAACAAAGCACAGCTCAAAGCTATTATCGCAAAAGCAGAGACTTTCTTTGATGAAAACGGACAGTTAATTAATCGTCCTGAGTTAGACGGCTATACGGTGATGAATTTGTTCTTTGAACCATCGACTCGTACACGGACGACATTCGAGGTGGCAGAAAAACGTTTGGGTGCCAATGTACTCAATATCGATATCGAACGTTCTAGTACCAAAAAAGGCGAGAGTCTGCGCGATACGTTGTGGAATCTACAGGCAATGACTGCGGATATCTTTGTAGTTCGACATTCAGCATCAGGTGCCGCGCATTTTATGGCGACAGAAGTGACGCCTGATATCGCTATTATCAATGGCGGTGATGGCTGGCATGCGCATCCCACTCAAGGAATGCTCGACATGTTGACCATTCACCGTGAAGCTCCGCGCCCGTTTGAAGAGCTGTCTATCGCAATCGTTGGTGATATTAAGCACTCACGCGTGGCACGCTCTGATATCAGTGCATTGCAAACACTAGGTGTGACAGACATCCGTGTTTGTGCGCCGCGCACTTTACTGCCAAAAGGTATTGAGCGTTTTGGCGTGCAAGTATATGAAAACATGGACGAGTGTGTCACCGACTGTGATGTGATCATGGGATTAAGAATACAAAATGAGCGTATCGGTTCGCCGCTATTGGCATCCTCAAGTGAATACTATAAGCATTATGGAATCACGCCAGAGCGAGTAGCTCTCGCTAAACCTGATGCACTAGTGATGCATCCGGGGCCGATGAACCGCGGTGTTGAGATTGCCTCTAGTGTGGCTGATGGCGCGCAATCCGTTATCTTAAAGCAGGTAAATAACGGCATTGCCATTCGCATGGCAGTCTTATCACTTGCGATGGAAGGTCAACGCGCTCATCAAGCGGCTGGCAAATAATAGGCTGCCGAGCGACTTATTCTCATTTATTTAATTTTATTGATACGGTAATAACGTTATGTCTACCATGCTTAATACGGATGCACCCATTCTTGACCATTTACCAAAAGCATTTAAAGATGCATTGCCGCAAATTGCAACAGAAAAACTATCTACACTCGATTCTGACCGTGAGATGTGGTTATTGCCACCACTAGTAGATCTATGCGCGCGTTTGCGTGAGCCAGGCCAGCAGCAACACGGTACGCTAAAATCAGAAGGCAGCGCTGCTCGTGGTAATGGATTTTTACATGTGGTGACGCCACCTGATACCAATCCTATTTTAGAAAATGGCTCACTCTTAAAAGGTTTACGTGAGCGTGCCTTGAGTGATGGCGGGATTTACTTGCATATTTTGGGTGCATTGACCACAGGGTTAGAGGGCGAACGACCGTCTAACATTGCAGGGCTTAAAAAGGGCGGCTGTATCGCAGTATCTAATGCGCGTAGACCTTTTCGCAATGACTTAGTATTGCTACGCACATTAGAATATGCAGCAACCTTTGGCATGAAGGTATTCTTTTATCCTGATGAGCCAAGTCTGTCTGGAGACGGTGTGGCACATGAGGGCTATATTGCTTCTTATCATGGTTTGCAAGGGATTCCTTGGATTGCGGAAACTGTTGCACTGTCTACGCAGCTACTGATGGTTGAAGAGACCGGAATCGCTGCTCATTTTAGCCAGTTATCCTGTAAGTCTTCCATTGAGCTCATGCGCTGGGCAAAAGATAAAGGCTTGCCTGTTACGTGTGATGTTGCGATGCATCAGCTGTATTTAACTGATGACAATCTTGAAGGCTTTAATGCTCAGGCATATGTGTTACCACCACTGCGTAGTAACACGGACCAGCAGGCAATCCGCCGCGGATTAAAAGATGGCACTATCGACGCTATCTGTAGTCATCACGAGCCACTGAATAGTACCGCCAAAAAAGCACCGTTTGCTGAGAGTACGCCCGGTATCTCAAACTTTGATACGTTTATGGCGTTGGCTTGTCAGCTGGTAAATGACGATGTCTTAACACTCTCGCAATTAGTAGATAAAATCTGCCTGAATCCTGCAAAAATCGCAGGTATTAGCGAGCAGTATGAAGCTATCGGCGGTGCAGTATTAGTCGATCCTAACCTTGAGTGGCAAGTAACGGCACAATCTATGCTATCAAGTGGTAAAAACACGCCATTTTTCAATCAGCAGTTGCAAGGACGTGTTGTGGAGACATTCTTTGGCTAATTTGCCCCAACAGGATGACCGTCTGCCGCCATCCTCGAAGGATAAAGGGGTTGCCATGAATGGTCAGCAAGAAAAATCGCGCAGTACGGCGAGTGAGTCTATCAAAGCAGTGGCCATTTATGAGGTAGTCAAAGGTGTTGGTGCGTTACTAGGAGCAGGGGCATTATGGTGGTGGCATACCAATCTTGAGCATTGGCTGACGACGGCAACGGTTACTTGGCAGCGCAGCTTCGGCCATATGCTTGCCCCGCAAATCGATAGTGCCGTACGTATTGCTCAGCAGGCAAGTAAAAACTGGCCGATGTTTTTATTATTGATATTCGCTTATGCCAGTTTGCGTTTCCTCGAAGCCTATGGCTTGTGGCATGACAAAACATGGGCGTATTGGTTCGGGGTGTTAGGCTATGGGGTATTTATTCCTATAGAAATCTACTATCTGATCGTTAGCCCATTTGACTGGTTTAAGCTTGGGATACTGGTTTCTAATCTGCTCATTATTGTTGTGGTTTATCGCAATATGAAACGAAAGGGCTTGATATAACGTTTAAATTTAAGTTAAAAAATCCAGCATAAGATACTTGTCTGATGCTGGATTTTTTGTGCTTGCTATATTTTTAGCTTATACGTCTACTGTTTTTTCATCGGTACGAATGCTTTTAGCGACTTTTCCAACGCTGAGACCTTGTACCAAAATGGAGAAAATCACCACCGCATAAGTGAGTGCCAATAAAATCTCGCGTTCAGCCCCGATAGGTAGCTGTAATACTAACGCGACTGAGATGCCTCCGCGTAAGCCGCCCCACGTCAGAACTTTCCATGCGCCCGTAGGTAAATCAAGCTGACGATGAAAAGTCTTGGTCGTCATGCCTACCACGATAAATCTGGCAACGAGCGCAATCAAAATCGTCAAACCGCTCGCAATAAATAAATTGCCTGAATAAGCAATCATCACCACTTCTAGACCGATGAGTACAAATAAAATGGCGTTTAAAATCTCATCAATCAATTCCCAAAACAAGTCAATATAGTGCCGTGTCTTGTCACTCATGGCTAGCTCGCGACCACGATTACCAACCATCAGGCCCATCATGACCATGGCGAGTGGCCCTGATAAATGCCAATGACTGGCCAGCGCATAGCCACCGATGACGCCTGCTAATGTTAATAGCACCTCTTCTTGATAGCTATCAATACTTTTAAGCAAGTAATACAAAATTGCGCCAAGTACCAGTCCGAATACAACGCCGCCACCAGCTTCAACCGCCAAAGTATGTGCGACGTAGTTGGCAGTAGGGATATCACCGCTAGATAAAATCCCCAGCAGTAAGACGAAGATAACCACTCCGATTCCATCATTGAACAATGACTCGCCAGCGATGACAGTCTCGATACTCTTTGGAGCACCTGCTGACGACAGGATACCCATGACGGCAATAGGATCGGTAGGGGAAATAAGCGCCCCAAATAACAGGCACCAGAGAAACGGTAGGCCAAAACCAAACAACGGCAGCATAAAATAAATCGCGGTCGCAATAAGCATCGCCGATATGATCGTACCAAGTCCGGCAAGGATGCCGATAGGTAACTTGTAACGTCTTAAATCACCAATATTGACGTGTAATGCACCTGCGAATAGCAACATCGATAGCATGCCGTCTAAGAGTACTTCGGTAAAATCAAGCTGCTCCAATAAACTGACTTCGTAATCGATCAGCTGATCAAACCCTAAGAAGCCCAAAAATATCGCACCGATTGACAGTAAGATAGAGATGACCATGACACCGATAGTGGTCGGCAGACCAATAAAACGGTGATTAATATAAGTTAACGAAGCAGTAATCGACAAAAATATGGCGCTGATTTCTAGAATGGTGAGGCTGGTTGCAGATGCCATAAAAAGTAGGTCTCATATGAATATAAAAAGTATCTAAAGCGCAGGGCTTATAGGGACGTTATAAGTGTTGCTAGCTATAGGTATTGTGCTTATAAGTAATGTGCTTATAAGGGCTGATACGGCCGTTTATTTAAACAGTTAATTGGTCATGTCGTTAACTAGACTGTGTCTGTAACGCTTGACGAATATCAGCTTCAAAATCACTGACATAATTAAAATGCTTATGCTGCGCATCGTTATCAAGAATAAACTGCTTGGCTTGTTCGCACATAGCGACCAAGTCATCGACCAGCTCCTGATAATTTAAATTCTCTTCTCCAGCACGCTGAATTAGATGCAATTCATGTAATAGCGTTTGCTGCTGTGCGCTGTTTACCCGTGCATAGTTCAGATTGACCATTGCCTGACATAATGCTTTTAAGACCATTAGGTCAGCAGCTGCATAACGACGTATCTCACCGAGTGATACATTGATAAAGTCGGAAATTTGGGGGGTATGAGTGACTAGTGCCAATATGGCCAGTCGCTTCTGTTTGATAGTAGTTTCAGAGCTATCGTTAGTGTCTGACTGCGGTATGTGAAAATGATAAGGGCTTGGTGGCTGACGACGCATCATAATGCTTAGACAGCTGGTTAGAGATTGGACGCAATTGACCGCAGTCTTTGGATCATTGATACCAGGGGATAACGCGCGTACAGCAATTTCCGTCATCTGACCTAAGCTATATGCAATGTCGTTGGAGTGCGCCAATCGTTGCTCAAGTCGTAGGCAACCTGCAAGACGTTGCCAAAACAGTCCATCGGGTGCTCTCGGTATTATTGCCAGATGCGGAGTCGCTGTCCTTTGGCGATTATTTGGATGAGATTCAGGCCGCTGATAAAAGTAGCCAATGACGTTTTTGTCAGTGACGTAATTACCGAGGTTGACATGCATCTGTACCACGCCACCATAATCCTGTGACAGCGCAATCAATGACTCAAGATAAATCTGCTGTAAATAACCTGAATTTGGTGAATAAATCGGCATAGCAGGCCAGTTTTGGAACTGCTCGATATCGTGGTGCTCAGCATCGCGTTGATGTTGAATATCACATCGATCATTATACCAATAGTAAATGTTTGCAATCGCATCGTTGCTAGCATTTTGAATGACGTGTGATGCTTGAATGGCATGCACCATATGCTGTACAAAATAAACTAAAAGCAGCGCACAGATAATCGCCATGATAATGGCAAAGGTCACTGCCAATTGCGGCACACCAAAAGCTACGTCAGACTTATGGATAGACTTCAATACCAGTAAGCTATAGCTAAATGTACCGATAAAAGCGCCAAGGACAAACTGATTTGGGGTGTCGGTCAAAAAGTTACGTAGCAGTCTTGGACCAAACTGTGAGGATGCCATCGACAGGACGGCGATTGTAATCGAAAATGTCGTACCGGCCACGCCCAATACCGCACCAGCGATAGCTGTCATAATCGCGCGCGCAGCCTCGTCATCCCCAGTAAAGGCAAAGGAGATCTCTTTTACCGTTTCACGATCAAAATGCTGATCAATCGCGACTAGCAAAGGAGCAAGTAAAATACCGACGATGACACAAGCGGTTGGAATAAACCAATAAGAGCCAATCAGCCATTGCCACAAGTTATTTAAGCGATCAGGCAAGTCGGTCAGCGTTTGTATTGACCACAACTTAGTGAACTGCTTAAGCCTGTTTTGACCTGCATTGATCGTACGTGTCCAGACACTGTCTCCATCATTTTTATTCACTGTGATGAGCCTTAGGGTTATCTGCTTCTGTAATAATAGCGTTTTTGTGCGTACGTCTGCTCATATTTGTCTCAGCATGACTCTCACTAGTCCCTAGAGGTATGATGGCTTCATTGTCGTGATCGTCATACTCAATATCACTGTCTTTATCATAAGCCATAGGCTCTAGGTGCGGTGAGGCTTCAATATTTGAATCATTACCGTTATAAATATTCTCATTATGTCTATCTAGATTATCATGTCGTTGTACATTTTCAGTGGCGGCAGAGGTTTTTCTAAATAGTTTACGGTCATCGCCATGCTTACTGTTAGATTGTTTACGCGGTTCGCTATTGGCAAAGATAGCATTTAGCGGCAGATGCAATTGCTGTTTGGCATATGCTTCGGTGTTTTCAAAGCGTTTTACCAATAAACTTAGCCAAGGCTTTTGACCTTCCAATTTCATCTCATCCAACTCGTCCTTGATAGGAAGTGGATAGGGCAAGGTACGATAAAAGTCCCATAACGTCATCCTACTCAGGTCTCTTTTGAGCACGTAGTCATCATCATCCGTCATGGTGATAAGATTGCTGTCTTGTAGGTAGTTGATATAGGTATACCATTTTGGCAGCTCTTTGCGACCTAAGACATTGCGCAGTGCTTGTTCGCTAACGGCTTCACCTTTTAAGTGGTGGGTATAGACCAAATTCAACATGTCTAGCAAACTAAGTAACGGGTGACGAGGGTAGACTTCTTCTGTCTCAAAAATCGTCAAGGTATAGCTGATTTCAACGCCTAATAAAATCAAATTCCACGACAGATAAATCCATAGTAGGAAGATAGGCAATGCGGCAAAAGCGCCGTAAATCGCTTCGTAGCTGGTAAAGTTAGCCATCACTGTACCAAACAGATGCTTCATTAATTCAAAGACAATGGCCACAAACACGCCAGCGATGGCTGCGTTCTTTGCTGGTACGCGCGCCTTTGGAATAAACCAGTACATACCGATAAAGCCCGCCATCGTAATACCAATCGATGCCATTTGTACCCAAAAGCTCCAGTCGATACCGTAGCCAGCAATTTGACGATTGAGAAAGCTCAGACTCTGTACAGTACTTGAAGCGATAAAAGCGGTACCCAATACTAATGGTCCTAGGGTAACGATAGTCCAATAACGCAGCATGCTTTTGATACCACCGGAGCGATCTTCTACTCGCCAAATTTGGTTAAACGCGCGCTCGATAGTGGTTAAGGTCATGATAGTCGTAAAGAATAAAATCATGGCACCGATAATGGTTAGGTTGGATGATTTTTCGGCAAAGCTATTAATGTACTCACTAACTTGCATGCTCGATTGCGGCAATAGATTGCTATAAATGACGTCATAAATCTGAGCTCTAACCGATGCGAGTGCTGGTACAGATGACAAAATCATCAATAATACCGTCAATACAGGCACAATCGACAGCATCGTGGTGTATGTTAGTGAAGCGGCCTTTTGCTGGCAATTATCTTCAAAAAAATGCCGAGTCAAAAACCGTAAAAACTGAAACCAGCGCTGCTGTAAAAACGGGAGTTTTTGAGATAATTTTTCCATGTCGACCATTAAGCAAAAGTAAGAGTGACAATAGTGTAACAAAGATGAACGGTTATCATCTGCGGTTTAATTGTGTCAAAATGCACCGCGTAGCACACCAGATACAATATAAGTCAGGTTATCAATCATGGTTATTTGCATGACGGTGAATGACTCGGGCATAATGTGCACATATTCTACAATGCCAGTTAGTCGTATATTTCGCCGCATTTTTGGTGGCCAGTACGACTAACGATTTTATAAGGAAGCTTTGCTAATGAGTCAGACCGACCCTTATGTTTTGGTGCTTTATTATTCTAATTACGGTACGACTAAGACATTAGCATATGCTATCGCTCAAGGTATTGAAGATGCTGGCATGTCGGCGCGTATCCGTACGGTACCGACAGTGGCACCTGAAACCACGTCAAGTAAGCCTGCCATACCTGATGAGGGTGATTTGTACTGTACGATGGACGATCTCAAGGACTGTAGCGGTCTAGCGCTTGGTAGCCCAACGCACTTTGGTAATATGGCTGCACCCATGAAGTATTTTTGGGATAATACCGTGACCCTATGGCTGGCAGGGAACCTACAAAACAAGCCTGCATCGGTGTTTACGGCGACAGGCTCTATGCATGGTGGCCAAGAAACGACATTGTTGACGATGATGTTGCCGTTGATGCATCACGGTATGGTCATCGTAGGTGTGCCCTATGCAGAGCCAGCATTGAACCGTACTCATCGCGGCGGCACGCCTTATGGTGCCAGTCATGTCAGCGGTGCATCACATGATCAGCCTATATCTACTGACGAGCGAGATTTGGGTATTGCGCAGGGTCGCCGTTTAGCGATTACTGCAGCTGCATTAGCAAAGGCTGATTGGGGCCGATAAGCAACTTTTATAAACCTGCTGTCTAGAATCGTCTGAGTCTCAAAGTCTATGATTGAGTGGTTATAACCACTCGGTTATAAGCAAGTGATTATAATAAAGAGCTACTTATTCATCTTCAGCAGTATATTATTCATTTAGGAAATCAAAATATCTAATGGCCACAACCCGCTCTAATACAAAGCCTCTTAAAACGGTTAAGCCTATCGCACCTATTGCACAGCGCTTGAAGGTTACGTGGTTAATTTGGCTCGTTTATAGACTGCTCGGATTGCCTATCTTTATTAGTATCTTTAATCCTAGTAGCCCTGATATCGTTGGCGGTATTGCTTGGCAGGCATTATGGCTAGTGCCCGCGTTGATTCTGACGCCATGGATATTGCGTGGTCGTTCACCTTATGCATTGTTGATAAGTAGTATGTTTACCTTGGTATATTTGGGTGCGAGTGGCGTGGTGCTGTTTACTCGTATATATGGCAGTAGCTGGGCAGAAATCGCCGTATACTTAACGGACTTCTTACTATTGCTTGCTATCAATATTTGGCTATTTATTTTGCTCAAACGTTTGCCTTCGATGAACAACGTTGTGAAGAAACCTCGTCAATAATTGAATTTATCTGAAGCCTAATAAATTATATCCATTAATCTAAAACCATAAAAAAGCGGCACTCCATCTAGAGCGCCGCTTTTTTGTTTATAACGTTAAAAATAAGTAGATTAGTTAATCTTAGTCAATTCTAAATCCATTTTCTTACCATCGTTAATTTGGCTAACTTTAACTGGCATATAGTCTAAGCTTGGAGCTAACCAAAAGCTGGTAGAGCGGCTGTCGTCATCGTGGACACGGTCAACACGTACCGTATCAAAGGTACCCGCTGGTACGGTGACTTTAGTTTTGCCTGATTTTTTAAATGGCGTCTTCTCGATTTTGTCTTTTTTCGCCATGTAGTAGTTACCAGAGAATTTACCGTTTAGTAAATCTTGGCGAATCTGTACCTCAAGACTTAAATCATCAAAGGCTTGCTGCGACATGTTCATAGTCGTCGACTTGCCCTTATAGTTACTGGTGACTTTTTTGCTGCTTGGGTTGAAGTCTAGTTTATGCGTGCGACCCATGCCAAGTAGTTTGTACGTAGTACTTGCCTGCGTCGGATTGACATTGTTGCCATTAATCGTAAAAGTGCTGTTTTGCGAGGCGCTAGCCACACCAGCGACGCGAGCCTTAACGTTATATTTCCACGTATTACCAGATTTGCTTAGCGTACGAGTTGCTGTGCCTTTGTATTTGTCCTCAACAGTAAAACTATAATCGGCAGTCGATGGTTGAACAGTTTTTGCGCTGGCGAGGGTAGGTGCGGTCATACTCAAAGCTCCAACGGTAGAGATACTGATGCCTGTTACCAAGGCAGATAAAAATTTAGATGGACTGCGTTTTGCGTTATTAGCATTATCAACATTGTCGCTTGATGACTTTTTGTACATTGATGAAAAACTCATAGATACCCCTTCATTAATTTATTGCCGATATAGCAACTTTTTTCGTTCGTTCTTATTATGTTTACCAGACCTATAATGGTCATACGCTGTTACATTTTCAAGCGTGATGTCATACCGCTTCGTGTAGTGCTTGTAGCAAATGTTTCTATAGCTAATTTGGCATTGGTCAAAATATAAATTCAGCTCGCTAATATTTCTAAATATTCCTACTTCTTGTTCCTTATTTGAATAGCATATCGGCTTTACTAAGCTTCATTCATTTATATGAAACGTTGATTGATCAATTTTTGCAAAATAATCTTGTAAATTTTTGGGCTTTACACTTGAACCGAACTCACCTTGCCCCCACTTTTTGTTACAAGCTCAAGGCTTATCTATAAAGCATTGTTTTTGGCAGTGTTCCCTATAGATACTGGTATTGAGACCATTAATTCAAATAAACCCTTAATTTTATTAACCAACTTTTGGAGTCATATCGATGAACATTCGTCCTTTACATGACCGTATTGTCGTCCGCCGCATAGAAGAAGAAACAAAGACTGCTGGTGGTATCTTGCTTCCTGGTTCAGCACAAGAGAAGCCTTCACAAGGTGAAGTGCTTGCAGTTGGTAATGGTCAAGTTCGTGACAACGGTGAAACTCGTGCGTTAGATGTAAAAGCTGGCGACAAAGTTTTGTTCGGTCAATATGCTGGTCAAACCGTAAAGGTTGACGGTGAAGAACTATTGATTATGAAAGAGTCTGATGTATTGGGTGTGCTAGAAGGCTAGTCCTTTTGAGTATTATTTTATACTCAGCACATTTTGATAGCAGTTTCTAATAATCGCTTTTGATAAGCAACTATCAAATCAATCAATTGTATTCTCATACTTATAATAGTGGAGTAATTTAACATGGCAAAAGACGTAAAATTCGGCATTGATGCCCGTAAACAAATGATGGATGGCGTAAACGTTCTAGCAAACGCAGTACGTGTAACATTAGGCCCTAAAGGTCGTAACGTTGTTATCGACAAATCATTTGGCGCACCTACCATCACTAAAGATGGTGTATCGGTTGCCAAAGAAATCGAGCTAGAAAACAAATTTGAAAACATGGGTGCACAGCTGGTACGTGAAGTGGCTAGTCGCACTAACGATGTCGCTGGTGATGGTACAACCACTGCGACAGTATTGGCTCAGTCAATTCTACAAGAAGGCATGAAGTCAGTTGCTGCTGGCATGAACCCAATGGATCTTAAGCGCGGTATCGACAAAGCGGTACGTGAAGCGGTCAAAGAAATCCATAAACTATCAACGCCAGCTGACGATCACAAAGCAATCGCTCAAGTTGGTTCTATCTCTGCAAACTCAGACACCAAAATCGGTGAACTGATCTCGCAAGCGATGGAAAAAGTAGGCAAGCAAGGCGTTATCACTGTTGAAGAAGGTTCAAGCTTTGAAGATACCCTAGAAGTTGTAGAAGGTATGCAGTTTGACCGTGGTTATATCAGCCCATACTTTGCTAACAAGCAAGACAGCCTAACTGCTGAATTTGAAAACCCATATATCTTGCTAGTTGACAAAAAAATCAGCAACATTCGCGAAATCGTGCCATTACTTGAGCAAGTAATGCAGCAGAGCAAGCCGTTGCTAATCATTGCTGAAGATGTAGAAAACGAAGCACTAGCAACACTAGTTGTGAACAACATGCGTGGCGGCTTGAAAACTTGTGCCGTTAAAGCACCAGGTTTCGGCGATCGTCGTAAAGCAATGCTAGAAGACATCGCAACGCTAACTGGCGGTACTGTAATCTCTGAAGAGATTGGTCTAAGCCTAGAGACTGCTACTCTAGAGCAACTTGGTACTGCTAAGAAAGTGACTGTCGGTAAAGAAAACACTGTTATCGTTGATGGCGCTGGCAACAAAGCTGACATCGAAAACCGTGTTGAGTCTATCAACCGTCAAATTGAAGAGTCTACGTCTGACTATGACAAAGAAAAGCTACAAGAGCGTGTTGCTAAACTAGCAGGCGGCGTAGCAGTGATCAAAGTCGGCGCAGCAACTGAAACTGAAATGAAAGAGAAAAAAGACCGTGTTGACGATGCACTACATGCAACTCGTGCAGCGGTTGAAGAAGGCGTTGTACCTGGCGGCGGTGTTGCCTTAGTTCGTGCGATGAATGCATTGTCTGAACTACGCGGTGACAACGATGACCAGAACGCGGGTATGAACATCCTACGTCGCGCGATGGAAGCACCACTACGTCAAATTGTAACCAACGCTGGCGAAGAAGCTTCAGTTGTGGTTAACGAAGTGAAGAGTGGCAGTGGTAACTACGGTTACAACGCAGCGACTGGCGAATATGGCGATATGCTAGAGATGGGTATCCTTGATCCAGCTAAAGTTGCTCGTTCAGCGCTAGAAAATGCAG
Organism: Psychrobacter nivimaris; assembly: GCF_904846365.1. Classification (GTDB taxonomy): domain Bacteria; phylum Pseudomonadota; class Gammaproteobacteria; order Pseudomonadales; family Moraxellaceae; genus Psychrobacter; species Psychrobacter nivimaris_B. The sequence continues at coordinate 1,084 of NZ_CAJHAL010000024.1, read as the reverse complement.
CATCTGTTGCAGGCTTAATGCTAACGACTGAAGTTATGATCACTGATTTACCGCAAGGTGATGACGGTATGGCTGCTATGGGCGGTGGTGCTGGAATGGGCGGTATGGGTGGAATGGGCGGCATGATGTAATATATGCCTCGACTAACTTTGTACGACGTTGTTAACCTCGCTCGATGTACTATCAGTACAATCTTCACTCGGTTGCCTAGTCGTACTGCTTTAGTCAACTCATAAAGCGTTTTTCACTAGAGTTGTAAGTATTTTTGTGAAAGCGTTTGAACTATTAAAAGCTCTGTTATCGAAAGATAGCAGGGCTTTTTTTTGTTTGATTTAAAGTAATAATTGGCATTGTGCAGAAAATCAGAATAGGGATAACTGATTAAAATTACCCATTACTTAATAATATTAGTATTACTAATATTAATTTAAATTTTCAATTAATAATTTATTAGGATATAGTTGATATAGCGAATATATTCGCTAACAGCGTTTTAACTTAGAAGGAATAAATTAACTCAAAAGGAATTCAAAATGAAGATTTTATCGATTGCAATGGTAGCATCAGCCCTAGTGTTGGCTTCTGCTAGTAGTTCAGCTGATCCTAGTTTAGATAGGTTTAAAATGCAAAAGCCGATGGAGATGTCTAGCGTCGCCTATTCTAAAGTTATGCAGTTATCATTTAACAATAAAGAGCGCTATATAGGCGAAAAAGAAATTTATGAAAAAGTGATGAGAGGTGCCAAAGCAAACGGCTTTGAGCTTAAAGAAGTAGAAGCAATGAAAATAGCACATATCGTTGACGGCGCTTTGGACAATGAGCCACCAGAAGCAGCTTCTATTAATATAAAAGTCACTATCCATTTAAAACGACCAATCAAAATAGAGGTTGAGATTTCCCTATAATACGGTGAATACAAATCTATTGTTAATAAGCTACTTACTATGAATGACTTACTGAGACCATCCCAGATTCTGTGTAACTGCCATTTAGATTAAATGCCTGCTTATACGGTCATCAAACATAATCATAAAGCGATTCAAAGCAGACGTCCAGTTACGGATGGGCATCGACCACTTTTTAG
>NZ_CAJHAL010000023.1:0-61749 GCF_904846365.1 Psychrobacter nivimaris | reverse complement strand
CGTTGCGCTTGTTTGGTTTATCTGCTTTCTCATGCTTGGGGTAGCCGAGATGGTCTTCCATCTCAGCCTCTAAGGCAGTATCGATAAAGGATTGCATGAGCTGCTTTTGGAAGTCTTTGATGTCATCAAAGCTTTTCATGCTACCAGCCATTTGCTCGGCCAGTTTTTTAATGTCAGATTGAGTAGTCATTGCTTATTCTCCTGTTAATGGATTATAAGCAGTTACACAAAGTTTGGGAAAGGCTCGTTAAGCCTCGTAGAAACAAAGTCTTTGAGAAGCCACCTTGCTGATTAAAGCTTAATTTTTATTAGACAATGATAATTGTATCTCTTCAGTGCTTAAACCTTTATCTATTAACGCTTGTATCAGAGCATCGCTGTCCATATCTGAAAGTGATGCTTTTTTATGCTCATTTAGCGACTTTTCAATTTGCTGCCGTGCTGTCTGAAAGTCAACGACCTCGCCTGTTTCTCTGAGCAGGTCTAAAAAGTCTGCCCAGACTTGCATGATTTTACGGCGTTCTTCTAAGTGTTGCGCGTGGTTATAAACCGCTCTGATACTGCTTTTTTTATCGTGCGCCATTTGCTTTTCGATAGCATCGCCCATGTAGCCAAGCTCGTTCAGATTGGTTGAAGCAATGTGGCGAAAGCCGTGCCCTGTCTGTTTGCCCGCATACCCTAGTATATCTAGCGCGTTATTAATGAACTCTTCGCTATACGGTTGATGCATGCCCGTATGATAGAACACGTATTCATATTGCCCTGTAATGGCTTTCATCTCTTCTAGCACTGCGAGCATTTGATCTGATAGTGGTACGACATGCTTACGCGCAATTTTGAGATTGTCGATATCAACGCGCCATAAACGGTTGGCAAAATCGATATGTGCCCATTTCATCATACGCAGCTCAATGGTGCGGCAAAATGAATAGGCTAAGAATTTCATACCTAATCTAGTTTGGTCGTGACCATGATAACCCTCGATAGCTTGTAGTAGGCCAGGCAGCTCACTGATATCGACATGCTTCATGTGCTGACTTTTGGCTTTAGGATAGAGTTCCTTTAGGTCATCGATTGGGTTTTGCTCAATGATACGCTCGCGTTTGGCACGCTTCAAAACATTAGCAACCAAATCAATAGTGCGTCTGGTAACCTCACGTGGCGGTTCACCGTTTTTGTTCACACGCTTTTCGATCTCGTCTGCCATTGATCGGCAGTCTTCAAAGCTTACATCCTTTAAAGCAATGCCTTCAAAATGAGATAACACGTCTTTATGCATACGGTTATAGTCTTGCTGATAAGTACGCGGCTTGACGTTACGTTGTCGTTCAGCAAGCCAGTCTAGCGCATAGTCATTAAATTTTTGCGCGTGGATATTAGCCAGCTTATCTTGACGCTTTTTGTTTTTTGGATCGATATCGTCAGCCAGTAGTGCTTTGATCTCAATATTGGCTTGTCTTGCCTCAGACAGCGACATGAGGGGGTAAGTACCAAGGATCATATTTTTCTGCTGACCATTAAAGCGATACGCACTTATCCAAGTTTTCGTACCTGAACTACGTACCAGCAACTGCAAACCTCGTTGATCGCTATATTTGTCTGGGCAAGAAGGGGTGCATTTATCAGTGGGTTTGAGCTTACGGATCTTACTATCACTTAACATGTTGGTCTATTCCCTATACCTACGAGCTATATGCTTAAAGCATTAAGAGGATTATGTTGGTCTACAGCATATAAATCTAGATCGAATGTTGGTCTAATTGCGGCGTATATGAATAATAGACCAACACAAGCGACGGGATAAGTGTGTCACGTTGGGTTGAATTGGGAAAATAGTAGGCATAAAAAAAACGCTAGAAGCGTTATTTATAAAGGGTTTGATTAGTATATGGGTGGAATTGGGGCAAGGTGGGAAAGCTGCTATTTGAGAGGATTTTATAAGATTGGCGGTGAAGGAGGGATTCGAACCCTCGATACGCTATGAACGTATACACACTTTCCAGGCGTGCGGTTTCAGCCACTCACCCACTTCACCGTTTTTTGAACGCCTAAGTATAGCGGATACCATTTAGAATGTCACGACTTGCGCGCTATCTTTCTTTATTGGCAAGCGCCTGCTAGGATAGCAAGTATGTAACGGCAAGTATAAATGGTTGAAAGTTGAATGATAAGTTTTAGTAGGCTTAAGTACGGATGTAAGAATAGTGCACTGATGGCAGTATTGCTTGTCGCGACGGGTATTACCCAAGCACACGCTGATGATTTGACCCAGTGTAGCCAGTCTTTTTATGGGGGTGTTTATCCTGAATTTACCAATACCAAGCTAAAAAAAGACACACAAGCGCTATGCATGGATGGCTTTGCGGTTATGTATTCAGGGGTATCGCGTACACCGCTTTGGTCAGCAGAGCATCTCGATCGCACACGTCTACAACAAGCTAAGCAGATCGATCGTGAAGATAGCTTTCACGAAGAGAGTAAACTGCCAAAGTCAGCACGAGCCTCATTATCCGATTATTCAGGCTCTGGCTATGATCGAGGTCATTTGGCACCCAATGCCAATATGGCCAATCGCAGCCAGCAGTATGATAGCTTTAGTTTAGCCAATATTGCTCCGCAGTCACCACGTAACAATCGCTACATTTGGCGTAATATTGAATCTGCCACTCGGTATTTAACGCAGCAATACGGTGAGGTGTATACCATCACGGGTGTGGCATTTACTGATAAAAAAACCAAGCAGCTCGCTAACCGTGTCCTTGTGCCTAGCCACTTCTTCAAAGCGGTATATATCCCAGCAACCAATCAAGCAGGCGTGTATTACGCACCAAATGATGAGTCAGAACGCATCGATGTGATCAGTATCGATGAGCTGACCACTGAGATTGGCATCGATGTATTACCTATGCTAGATAGTCAGTCCAAATCTCAAGCGTTTGATTTACCATTGAAGGCAGGTGAGAGCTCAGATACCCCTGAGGCACCTGTGGAGGAGCCTGAGTGGATGCTATTTGTCTGGGCTATTTTAGAATGGTTAATTGCACAGTTGCAAGCTTAAGCTGAAAGTAAGACCCAAAAATAGCCTCATTTCGAAAAAAATAAAATGTTACTGATAATAAGGATAATCAAATGATTGAGCCATTCGCCAACGACCATCAAAGCATGCAGATTGGTGATCTTGTCATTGAAAATCAAAAAGACAAGATTATTATATATGGTGATATTGATCTCACTTTTGACGAATTAGGATACGACCAAGCCCAACAGCTACATGAGCTGTCGGGGAAAATCGTACAAGCATTTGCAGATAAAAATCTATATAGTAAGAATGATGCTAAGTCAAAGGAAAATGATGACCAATTAGATAAAGATATCGACAATCCTTTCCTATAAGTCTTTGATATAGTTTTATTTTTACAGAAATAAGAAACTGTAAAAAAATTACTAGGCAAAACCTAAAAATTGCTTATAATGAGTTAAGACATCGCTTGTGTCGCTTGAATCTTTAACCAAAAGCTTATAAGTTGTAATGGTAACTATCATTTAAAAAGGTCGAAACCGTAAAGCTCGTAATGAAAGGTTCTAGCAAAGGATAAGCATAGGACAACAGAAACATAACGTTTCGAGTAATCATTGTATGAAGGGAGTCAATCTATGAAATTATTTACAAAGACCACTTTAGCAGTTGCTGGTATTGGTATTGCTAGCATGGCATTCGCCGCTGACCCATTAGCCAACACTACTTGGCAGACATATGATGAAGGCAAGCCAAAAGGTACGGTAAAGATCACTGAGTCAAATGGTGTGTTGACCGGTACTCTTATTGCTACTAACTCAGCTAAAGGCAAAAAGCACGTTGGTACGACCATTATTAAAGGTCTAAAAGCTGACGGTGGTGGTAAATATAGTGGTGGTACGATTACTGACCCTGAAAAAGGCAAAGACTATCGTATGACTGCAAGCTTAAGCGGCAACACATTGAAGCTAAAAGGCTATATCGGACCATTCTCTCGTAGCCAAGAGTGGAAAAAGAAATAAACTAAAAAATTAGTTTTAGCGTAATACATAAAAATCCCGCGTTACCGAAAGGTCTCGCGGGATTTTTTACGTTTTAGATTTAAGCTTATGGCTTCAACAGGGGAGAACTTTAAACACTAAAATTATAAACGCCGATACTACAGTGGGTAGTATCAGCGCATTTAACATCAATCTTTAGCTTACTTGAAAGGAGCTTATCTTATAAATTCTGGGTAAGCTTCCATACCACATTCTGCAATATCAGCACCTTCATACTCGTCTTCTTCAGAGATACGTAGACCGATAACCAGCTTGATGATAGACCAAACCACTAGGCTGGCAATGAATACCCAAGCAAAGATGGTTGCAGCACCCACAATCTGACCGATAAAGGTAGATGCTGGGTTAGTAATAGGTACGATTAGTAGACCGAATAGACCGACCACACCGTGAACTGAGATTGCACCAACTGGATCATCAATTTTAATTTTGTCTAAGGCTAAGATTGATAACACTACAATGATACCGGCAATAACACCGAAGATAGTAGCTTGTAATGCAGAAGGAGTTGAAGGCTCAGCAGTAATGGCAACTAGACCTGCTAGTACACCGTTTAGAAGCATGGTTAGATCCGCTTTACCAAAGATGATGCGGGCTAAGATTAAGGCACCGACAGCACCGCCAGCAGCAGCAGCATTAGTGTTCAAGAATACCATTGCAACAGCATTAGCACTAGCGATGTCGCCTAATTTAAGCACTGAACCACCGTTGAAACCGAACCAACCCATCCATAAGATTAGTGTACCGAGTGCCGCCAATGGTAGGTTGGCACCAGGAATAGCGCGTATCTCGCCGTTAGGGCCATATTTACCTTTACGTGAACCTAAGAGTAATACACCTGCTAGAGCTGCTGCAGCACCTGCCATATGTACAATACCAGAGCCTGCAAAGTCAGAGAAGCCCATGTCGCCTAGGTTGAATAGACCAAAGACATCGTTGCCGCCCCATGTCCAGCTACCTTCTAGTGGGTAGATAACACCAGTCATGACCACAGCGAATAATAAGAATGACCACAGTTTCATGCGCTCAGCAACCGCCCCTGATACGATTGACATACAGGTCGCTACAAAGACTACTTGGAAGAAAAAATCTGATGCGGCAGAGTAGACAGAGTCGCCACCGAAGCCGTTTTCAGCAGAGGCTGCTAGAGCGTCTTCTACTAACGTATCACCGCCTGCAATTCCGCTTAAGAATAGATCGCCACCATACATAATCGCATAGCCGCATACCATATACATGATACTAGCCGTTGCAAATAGTGCGATGTTTTTGGTTAAGATTTCGACTGTATTTTTTGATCGGACCAGTCCGGCCTCTAACATAGTGAAGCCTGCTGCCATCCACATGACCAACGCACCACATATCAAAAAGTAAAACGTATCGAGCGCATATTGGAGCTCAAAAATTTGACTTTCCATTTAAATTCCCCCTTGAATTTATAATATAGATATCGGCATTACCGATAGATAAAAATGCTGTAAGAGTCTGTACCTATAAGTTTATGCCCGTAGGTAGGTCTTCAAATTTAGATAGCGTCAGGTCCTGTTTCACCCGTACGGATGCGGATAACTTGCTCAAGTGCAGTGACGAAAATCTTGCCATCACCAATTTTACCAGTGCTAGCGATACGAGTGATTGCCTCGATAGCAGGCTCAACCATCTCGTCGATCACAGCGACTTCGACTTTTACTTTAGGTAAAAAGTCCACCACGTATTCTGCGCCGCGATAGAGCTCGGTATGACCTTTTTGACGACCGAAACCTTTGACTTCAGTGACAGTGACACCTTTAACACCGATGTCGGAAAGCGCTTCACGCACGTCGTCGAGCTTAAACGGTTTTAAGATCGCAGTGATTAGCTTCATAAAAAATTCCTTATTTGTGTGATGCCGCAGATTGATAGAAGTACTATGGTGCATCATCATATCTCTGCCTTGCTTACTGTAAGTTATTCAAGAACTGTGCCAACCTACTCAAGGGGGGAGGTAGAATTGGCGTGTTCATTAAAAAGTAATGACAGTAGTGACATAGAATATGGGCTACGATGCAACGATTAGAGCCATCGCTACAAGCATAATAAAGGTGAATCAATCTTTAGCGTTTGGTTAACGAAAACTTTATTATAACCAACTTTTTGAGTGCTTGGGGAGGCTATCCCTTTATTTCATGTGACGATTTGCTAACTTGAGTTTGGTCGTTAGCTTGGTCTTTTCATGCAAGCATATCAAAGATGAATGGCGGGAAGGTAGAGAGAAAATAGAGATAAGCGGCAGAGCCTAACATAGTAGTCAGACCCCTGCGCTTAGGTAAATAAAGGGTTTGGACGTGTTTATATATATGTCGTTAGGCTTTAGGAAAGAGTAGATAAGGGGTTTTTGTACTGACCAATAGCTTTTTTGTATCGCTACCTTGTAGTAATTCGCGTAGACGAGATTGGCCAAAAGCCCCAGTCATAAGTAAACCGATATCATGTTGGTTTTGATAGTAGTTCAAAGCTGCCGCTACATCACGGCAGTCAAGCAATGTCTTTTTGGATTTGATACCTGCCTGTTTGAGTTTGGCGTAGGCTTCACGCAACGCATCACAGTTATCAGAAGTTTCCTTGCCAACCATCACAATATGAACCGTTAGTGCACGCACCAGTGGCGTTTTACACAGCCAATTTAGTAGTTTATGGCACGTTGGACTGTTATCAAACGCAAATAAAGCGGTAGTAGGGGGCAAAAATGGTGCATGTGTCACCAAAATGGGGCAGTGACTGACTCGAATGAGTTGGCTCAGTGTTGATTTGCAGGTGACATGATGACCTATAACGATCAATTGTGCTTGGTCATCGACGTAATCAATGCTCTGATTGAGGTTCTCATGACGATGCAATGTGTATGTCTTTAGCTTATGACGTTGCTGCTCACAATATGAGGTTGCTTGAGATAATAGCAGTCGCCCCTGCGCTTTTAGTTCACAGTTGCTCAGATGCTCTTTAGATGTGAACTGTTCGAGCAAAGCGTTTTCGTCATCAATATTGAGGCAACCAGAATAATTAATAGCGGCTTTTTGCTGCAAGCTTGGCATCGAGTGCAATAAGCCAACAGGCGCGCGCAGGCGAATAGAAGCCCACATACTGGCCTCTAGTACCGCTTGAACATGATCAGGACAGTCCAAGCAAGCAATCACACTATCTGGTTTTAAATTACTCATAAAACGACCACATCATTTTAATAATAAAAATCTGCTATCTCAGTTTAGGGTAGATGTATGAAAAATATATCCAACCCATTTACCAATATAACTGTCTATTAATATCCGATACATCAGCCATGGACTAATAATATAGCCACATGGCAACCGCGTAGATTTACTTAGCAGTGTCGCTTAGTCTAACAAGCCAATGTCTCGGCGGTCATGAACAGAGAAGCGATCAATCAGTGTTCGACTTGCATTGTTGAGTCCTACCACTTTGACATCAATACCTTCACGTTGCAAGCGCATCACTAGCTTGTCCAAGGTATCAACAGCGCTGACATCCCAGAAATGTGCTTGGCTTACATCAATCTGAATACTATCTACAGCCTCTTTGGTATCGAAACTATGCAAGAACTGGGTGGTAGAGGCAAAGAATACCTGCCCTTGAACATAATAGTAGCGGGTATTGCTGCTGTCATCATATTCACTAAAGATGGTTAGGAACTGACCAATTTTATTGGCAAATGCTAAAGCAGATAGCAGGACACCTACGCCCACACCGTAAGCCAGATTGTGAGTAAAAACGGTAGTCAATACAGTCGCCAGCATAACGATATTAAACGACATTGGATGCGTTTTAAACTCGCGAATAGATTGCCAGTTAAACGTACCAATCGATACCATAATCATGACTGCAACTAGGGCTGCCATTGGAATTTGACTGACCCATTCACTTAAGAACACGACCATAATAAGAAGCACAACACCGGCCATCAAAGTAGACAGACGCGTACGACCACCCGATTTGACGTTGATCATTGATTGGCCAATCATCGCACAGCCTGCCATACCACCAAAGAAACCTGATACGACATTAGCCATACCTTGACCACGACACTCTTTGTTTTTATCACTTGGGGTATCAGTCAATTCATCGACGATCGTTGCTGTCATCATAGACTCTAAAAGACCAACGATGGCAAGCGCGATAGAGTATGGCGCAATAATCAGCAAGGTATTTAGGTTCAATGGAATGTCAGGCAACAAGAATACTGGTAATGAATCTGGCAAATCACCCATGCTACCAACGTTACGAATATCAAGATTCATATACATTGCAACAGCGGTCAAACCTACAATACAAATAAGCGGTGAAGGAACGATGCGACCGATTTTAGGAATAAGTGGAAACAGATAAATAATCGCCAAACCAGCTGCCGTCATGATATAAACGGTCATGCCGACACGCTCAGTCATTGGGTTCAGTTCTGGTAATTGCGCGGCAAAAATCAATATTGCTAAAGCATTGACGAAACCGATAACCACTGAGCGAGAGACAAAGCGCATCAGGTTACCAAGCTTTAGAATGCCCATTACGACCTGAATGGCACCGCAAAGCAAAGTTGCGGCAAGCAAATATTGCAGACCGTGGTCAGCAACCAAATCGACCATGACCAATGCCATCGCGCCAGTTGCTGCCGAAATCATACCTGGACGACCACCGACAAAACTGATTACTACCGCGATACAAAATGAGGCATATAAGCCAACCTTTGGATCGACACCAGCGATAATAGAAAAGGCAATGGCTTCTGGAATAAGGGCTAGGGCTACAACCAAACCCGATAAAACGTCACCGCGAACATTGGAAAACCACTCGTCACGCAAGTTATCAATAAAAGATGTCATAAGTAAACTACATAGGGTTAGAGGCAAAAAAAGTAATCATTACTCATTTATAAAATGATCGCGTCGCTAATAATAGCTATTCATTTTTCTTTTACTTCAACATGCACTAGGTCATGTTGCTGTGTTGAATTGTGAGAAACTAATAACCGAGGTATCTAACTAATAACCGAGGTATCTAACTAATAACCAAAGTAGCTACTGATTTTTTTGGTATCAAAAATACGCTCATCAATAATCAATACGATGATAAGGGCAGTAAATTACCTAAAAATATTTTTTAAAAGATTGCTTAAAATAGGCAACTAGATAGATGTACCTACAATAATATATAGAGTCAGCAATCACTTGCTGTAGTAGAAGGTGATATATCACTCGTCAAATTATCAAAATTGTCTGATACACCCTTATTACAACGAGAATCGTTGATGAAGAGACGTGACAATCGCGCGATAAATGTGACAACATGCTAAACTAAAATGCTTGAGCAATGTGCTCAGCAAAATACTGATAAATATTAATCAAGCTGACTATTATAGCATTAGCCACTTAATATAAAAACAGGCGAATAATAGCATAAACTCATAAAAAATCAGTACCGAAATCTGAACGATGGCGTTAAGATGCTGCACATCTTAGCGGTGTCGATTAGAGTCGCTATACAGCAGATTTATTTGATACAACTTTTCTCGTTTAATAGAAGGAATAGATATGACCACTAATACAGCAACAGAAGCCTTACTTCATAAGGGTAGTGGTCTACAAGTCGTGGTCGGTTTGGGGCAGTCTGGATTGTCAGTCGCGCATTATCTGGCCAAGCAAGGCTATCAAGTCGCAGTCACTGATGCTCAAGTTACCCCTAAATTGGCCGATCAGTTGCCAGCCGAGATTGAGATTCGTCAGTTCGGTGGGATAGATGCCGATTTATTGCAGCAAGCGGCACGTATTATTATTAGCCCAGGTATTTCTCTCGAAACTGCCGCTGTAGCTGCTGCTCGCCAAGCCAATATTCCTGTAGTTAGCGATATTCAACTGTTCTGCGAAGCGTGTACTGTACCCATTGTAGCAATTACAGGCTCTAACGCCAAAAGTACGGTCACTACGTTAGTCGGTCAAATGGCGGCAGATGCTGGCGTTAATGTGGGTGTCGGCGGCAATATCGGTGTACCAGCTTTAACATTACTAGCGAATCCTGATATGGAGCTTGCAGTGCTTGAGTTGTCTAGCTTCCAGTTAGAAACCGTCACCAACTTGGGCGCAAAAGTAGCAACTGTGCTCAATATGTCGCCTGATCACTTAGATCGTCATGGAGATATGCTTGGCTACCATCAAGCCAAACACCGTATATTCCAAGGTGCTAAATCAGTGATGATTAACCGCGAAGATGCACTGACTCGTCCATTGGTCGCAGACAACCTACCGAGAATTAGTACGGGTATTCATGCCCCTGATAAAGGTCAGTATGGTCTTATTACCGACACAGAAGGCCAAACTTATCTTGCTCGTGGTACAGAACGATTACTGTCGGCAGACAAACTGTTGATTAAAGGTCGTCATAATCTACTGAATGCGCAAGCGGCTCTGGCACTTGGCGAGCTTGCAGGATTACCGCTAGAGAGCATGCTAACCACTTTACAGCGGTTCACAGGTCTTGAGCACCGCTGCCAATATGTGGCAAATGCTGCTGGCATTGATTATTTCAATGATTCTAAAGGCACCAATATTGGTTCGACCATGGCCGCTATCGAAGGCTTGGGCGCAGTCTATGCGCCAAAAGACGGTAAGCTACTATTGATCCTAGGCGGGCAAGGCAAAGGGCAACAGTTTGGTGAATTAACGCCTTTTATCAATCAATATGTGAGCCAAGTCTTGTTCATTGGTGAGGATGGTCAGCAGATTGAACAACATCTCAGAGCTGCGAAATTGAGTGATGATGTCGCACTACATCAGTGTCAGACACTAGAGAATGCCTTTGCGACTATTCAACAAGTCACTACCAGTAGTTTATCGCAAGTACAAGCTGTATTGCTGTCACCCGCTTGTGCTAGCTTTGACCAATATAGTGGTTATGCGGCTCGCGGTGAACACTTTAGCCAACTGGTCAATCAATTAGACACCGCACAATCAGAAGCTTGATAGGTAGTCGAATATATTAAGCAGCTATATAGGTTGGCATAGCAGATGTCTATTCTCTAGCAACAGCCAGTATTTTCTGGATAAATGATTGTTTTGCTTATAGATTGCTGCTACTGTCAAGCATATAATCCTGATTACTAAAATAGGTGCTAGCTAAGGCGTTTGTCGATGGTTAAAGGTTTTTTATTACCATCTATTTAGTACGATTTATTTTATAATTTTTTAAACGGTGGCGTTTCATAGACGCCGTGTTTTTTCGTTTGTTAGTGTATATAAAATTATGGCGCTCTCTTCTTTTTTTCGTTCCTCGCCCCAAACCAAGCAAACCTCTGGCTCAGATGGTGTTCTGTCTATGCCGTCAGCGCGCGCAATTTTATTATCTAGCGTCGGCTGTATGATGGTGCTTAGTCTTCTGATGGTGGCTTCTGCTTCTATCCCTTTTGCGCTTAGCCGTGGTATGACCGAGCTGTATTTTTTCAAAAACCAGCTGTTGTATATGACGATTGGTTTAATCGTTGCGGTCATTCCTTATTATGGCGTGTCTTTACGCACCCTATATAAGACCGAGACCCAGTTTGCTTTGCTGGGCATCACGGGGCTATTGCTTATTGCCACATTGTTTAGCACACCAATTAATGGCTCTAAACGCTGGCTTACGGTAGGCGGCTTTAACTTTCAGGTAGCCGAGCTAGCCAAACTGGTCATGATTGTGTTTGTATCTGACTTTGTGGTGCGCCGGTCTTTTGAAGTTCGTAATGGCCTAGACGGTTTCTTACGAATTATGCTAGTAGTGGCGCTGATAACGATACTGCTATTGTCGCAGCCAGATTTTGGTTCTTTTGTCGTCATTATTGGTACGCTGTTCGCGATTTTTTATATTGCTGGGGCGCCTTACAAGCATTTCTTAGCATTGGCTGCTGCTGCTGTTGGCGGTGCAGTGTTGATGGTGACTACGGCAGAGTACCGATTGGTGCGTGTGATGTCGTTTATGGATCCATTTGACGATGTGCAGGATACCGATTATCAGCTGGCACGTAGTTTGATCGCCTTTGGTCGTGGCCAGTTCACGGGTGTCGGCTATGGTGAAAGTGTACAGAAACTGTCGCATTTGCCTGAGGCGCATACGGATTTCTTATTAGCCATTACGGGTGAAGAGTTAGGGTTCGTCGGTGTTAGCATGGTACTCATACTTGAAGCATTGATCATCGGTAGTGCGATGCGTATCAGTTACAACGCGCTGAAACGTCGTCAAATGCGTATGAGCTATACCGCTTTCGGAATCGGTGTGGTGTTTATTGCCCAGACGATTATTAACGCTGCGATGAATATGGGCGCCATTCCAACCAAAGGTTTGACTATGCCGTTCTTTAGTTATGGCGGATCGTCTATGTTGATTAGTTTGGTTATGGTCGCGCTATTATTGAAGATATATAAAGAAAGCCCTGAAATAGAAAAAAGCCAATGCCGTTACTATTAATAGGTTTTGCATACAATGGGCTTGGCATAATGTAACTTTAAGATTTCGGTAAATAGTGTTGCGAACTATTGGAATAAAAGCGTCACTCATAGTGGCGCTTTTTATTGTCTATTTATAGCTTTTGAACTCTTATCAGTAGGACAAGTTTAACTGTTGCTTGCCTTGTAGTGGGGTATTGTCCCATTGAGCAATGGCTTGTTTAAGCATATTTTCTGGGGTATCGCTATCGACCTTTGCTTGCTGCAGTAGCGATAGGGCTTCAGTAATAAGTTGGCTCGGATCTGATGTGTCGATTGGTTGAGCAAGGTTTTGCTTAGAGAGCTTTTGGCCATCAGCATTATTAATCAATGGCAGATGATACCATTGGTCAATAGTAGGTAGGCGCGCGGCTTGCATGATACCGATTTGCGCCGTCGTCATAGGTAGAATATCGAGACCACGCATGATATGAGTAACCTGCTGTAGACCATCATCGAGGCTGGCTGCCAGTATGTAATTAATCATACCATCTTGGCGGCGAGCAACCATATCGCCTAATGTCTGCTGCGGATTATCCCACTGCAATCCCTGAATACCGTCATTGAATCCAATCCGATAGTCTGGTAGCTGAATACGTAGCTTGTGCTGCTGTCTATCAAGGTCAGCTCCCACACAGCGACGCGGATAGCGTTGTCTATTTGAATGTACTTGATCAATTGGTGAAACTTGTTCGTCTAACGATGTCTGGTCGGTCAGCGCAGCTAAGCTAGCACGACTATGGTTTCTACTTATCTCTTCTTGCGCCCAGTACTGTTCTAAGTCCTTACGGGAGCATTGGCAGCCATAGGTCAACGGCCCTAGGTATGATGATATATAATCGTTGTAGATATCAATGCGCTCAGACTGATAAATGACATCACCATCCCAATGTAGCCCAAGTGCCTCAAGATCCATCAAAATTTGCTCAGTGAACTGTCTATCGCAGCGTTCAGTATCAGTATCTTCCATACGCAGCAGCCACTTACCACCGATTGATTTGATATGGCAGAAGCTGGCAAGCGCAGTCGTTAAAGAGCCGAGATGTAACTCACCCGTTGGTGAAGGCGCAAAGCGGCCAATGGGCTGTGATGGTGGCGTTTGATTTGGCATGGTGGTAGGCATTGTTTTCAAAATAAATGGCTGTCTATAAGAGGTAATAAAGATAGAATAATAAATATGAGTATCAAAAGATATTCATTAAATGAGATTGTTTTGTTAGTCATGTCATTATTTAGACGATTGTATTTGTCAGAGCAAAGTCAGCAATACAGCAAAGTAGTGACAGTCTAAAATACAAAAAGCGACCCATTATAAGGTCGCTTCTGTTTACATTCATATCTGTAATATCTGATCTAAGCGCCTTGGTTTTGACGTTCTTTGATTTCAGATAAAGTTTTGCAGTCGATACATTGGGTAGCGGTTGGACGTGCTTCAAGGCGACGTAATCCAATCTCTACACCACAAGTCTCACAAAATCCATAGTCGTCATTTTCGATTTCTAACATAGATTTGTCGATTTTGCGGATAAGTTTGCGCTCACGGTCACGAGTACGTAATGCCAATGCAAACTCTTCTTCTTGAGTGGCACGGTCATTAATGTCTGGCATGGCGCTTGACTCATCTTGGATGTAATTTTTAGTACGATCCGCTTCGCCAATCAGTTGGTTTTTCCAATCCAATAAAATAGCCTTAAAGTGCTCCAACTGCGCATCAGACATATACTCTTCGTCTTTGGCCGGCACATAAGGAGTAAATTTAACTTCACTCGGATTCGTGGTCAGGGTGCTCATATGGGTATCCTACTTTTTCAAATTAATTCAATAAAACGACGTATCAAAAGACAAGACGTTATTAATGCTACAAACGCTACAATTTGTCCTTTTATCAAACGTTTCACCACTTGGTAATACAAGTAACACAGCTGATCAAATAATATCGTAGACTTTATATACTGACAGTTATATACCGATTGTTAGATAGATTGTTATACAAACTTCGGTTTTAATAATACTGTCTAAAGCATGCCGTAGGTCATTGATTGTGAAAACTGAGCTTGTGGTTAATGGGCCATCCTAGCTATCGTGCAGTGGCTTCATATTAGATATTGGGCCACCCTTGCTTTATTTCATAAGTTGTATCATTGTTTGTAATAATAATGAAGTGATTTTTTATACTGAATGCATATTTTATTTGTTTATTACTGTGTTTTTTATCAAAAAACATTGGTGAAAGCTATAAGTATAAAGGGCTAAGACTTATACCAGTACCAATAATTCTGGGCATCAAGTATCCAGTCTTTCAACCCAGCTTGCAACTGTTCCATTGTTGGCTAATTGCAACCAGCGATATCCTGGTAATGCATGCTCATCATAAGAGAAATCATCTTCATAAGGTTTGAACTGATAGCAGGTAGATGGCGTGCTATACACCGTGACGCCTTGGCGCAATCGAACTTGCTCTTGGTGAGTATGGCCACTGATCACCACTTGTAGCTGTTCAAATGGCGCCATATGCTGCCAAAAACTCTCAGTGTTTTCTGCCATATGGGTATCAATCCAGTCAGAGTCAACTGGAACAATATGATGGTGTAGGGCGATTAATGCGGGCTTATCACAGGTGCTGAGTCTCTCACATAACCAATTGATATCAGTAGGCGTGATCTCGCCTGCGACCTTACCAGAAATGGACGAGTCTAATAACAACAATTGCCAGTATTCAGTCTCAATGACATGACGACTTAACAAGCGTGAGTCAGCAGGCTGAGCGACAAGCTCTCGCTGAAAAAATGGCAAGTCTTTACCATTCTCGTCCGTCACATCATGATTACCAGCAATACAAGCAAAAGGAATCTGAGTCGCCTGTAATACAGTAAAGATATGATCATAAATTGAAGACTTTACTCGATTGACCAAGTCACCGGTCACAATAATCAAATCACAGCGAATATCTTCACTAAGCGCCTGCTGAAGCACTGCTTCAAAGCTACGCTGACAAGTCACGTCATCATTATAGGTATTATTCTCATCAACAAAGACAGGCGTCGATAAGTGCAAATCAGTAATCTGTAAGATATTTATCGTTTGGTCAGAGGTGCTTAACTTATTGGCAGGATAGTTTGGCATTGGTTCAGTCCCTTATCGAATCACAACAATAAGTATTGTTAGCGCGAGTATGGATAAATGAGCTACTATTTTTCACTGGGTATTTATAATTATCATCAATCTACTATAAAAGAGCACAGCGTTTGCTTTGAACTTACTTTGACTCTAATCAACGATATTTATACTATTAACTAGTAATATCAAAGTTAGAGCCAACTTATAGTAATATTGAACTAAAGTATTCATTATATTAATAAAATAAAGTCGAACAAAAAGATAGCGAAAAACAGTCATATTTTATTTATTATAACGTATTTACAGCGACGCTAACTAAAGTTTTATCTTTATTAACTTCGAAAAAATGAGTGCAGTAAAAAATAAAGCAGCTAATATCAAGACGATAGAAAGACCTGTTTGAATATCTAGCCAAATACTGCCCCACACACCAAGTGTCACACCCAGTTGAGCGATTATCAACGCTATAATCACCATTTGTTTTGGCGATGCCGACCATAGACGTGCGGTCAGTGCAGGTAGCACTAATAATCCGCTGATTAATAGACTGCCAACCGCTTGTAGTGCAATCGCACAAAACCCTGCCAGTACACCCATAAAAAACAGCCGTTGCCGCGTTGGGTTGATACCTTGAATACGTGCCAATGCTTCATGCGTTGCCAGCTTGATTTGCGCAGGCCAAATGTAAATAAGCAGTCCCAAGCCAGCTAATACGCTACCAGCAAGCAAAGGCAAATCTGCCCAATCAAGATCTAGCAAGTTGCCGAATAAAAACCCGAGCACATTGGCCTGTTGGTCAGTCAATTGGGTCAAAGCCAGCAAGCCTAGGCATAAGAGCGATACCGAAACGACTGCCAGTACAGCATCCACTGGCAGACGCTCATCATCAATCAAGACCAGCCCCAGTACGACCATGACACTGACTAATGCAATGCCGATACCCATTGGTAATTGCCACCACACAGCCAAAGCCACACCTAGCAACGTGCCATGAGCTAAGGCATCGGCGAAAAACGCCATGCGCCGCCACAATACCAAGCAACCTAACGGCGCTGATAATAACGCTAATATACTGCCAGCGATCCAAGCAGGCGCAATGATGGCTAACCAAGCAGTCATAATGAATGTCCGTAAAATTTTTTATAAAAGAGTAAAGCCGTATTATTTATATGTTTAATAGTTTTGGCTTTAATGAGCTAGATTTTGGCGATTTTGAGCCTTGATTACTGACGCTATAGCTTGCTTGGTGCATGGTGTTCACAGGCATGGGGCTGATGCACGTATGGCTGCTCATAATGATGACCAAATAGCTTTTGAAACTCAGTACTAATGGCCAGCTCGCTTGGTTGTCCTTCACAGCAAATATGCTTATTCAAACAAATGACGCGGCGGCTGCCTTTCATGACCCAATGCAAATCGTGAGACACCACCAGCATGGCGCAACGTAAGAAATCAGGCAGCTCATCAATGAACTGATATAGCCAAACTTCAGTATCGGGATCGAGACCCTGCATCGGCTCGTCTAAAATAAGCAAGTTGGGTTTGTCTAGTAGCGCTCTGGCCAATAGTACGCGCTGCGTCTCACCACCTGATAAATGCAACATCTGCCGTGACAGTAGATGGGTTAATGATAAGTTATCAAAGATAAACTGCCGCTGCTCAGGGGTTAAACGTTTCTTATCTGCTTGCCCCAACAAGTCGCAGACACGTAGCGGCAATATCGGTGGCACAGCAAATCGCTGCGGTACGTAGCCAAGCTGTAGCGGATGATGTGCTGTCATAGAGCCATCAGTTGACTCAATCAAACCTAAGATAAGTTTGACTAGCGTTGACTTACCAGCGCCATTGGGACCGATAAGGCTGACCGTTTCATTAACAGCAATGTCGATATCTATGTGAGAGAGCAGGCGTTGAGGCCCGATATGATAACTGATATTGGTTAAGCTCAATAATTTGTCAGCATTACTCACAGTACTGCTATTCGCAACAGCAGTATTCGACTGATTAGAAGGTAGGGTAGAGGTATTCATAATATGACAACGCATAGGTAAATAGACAATCGACGAATCATGCTTAAAACATTCACAAAAACCACAGTAGCTTTAATTTTACTGGCAAGCTTGGCAACGACCGCTAAGCTCAATGACACTACGCTCAACCACAAACCCCACATCTTGCTCGGCAAAGCTCATCATTTCCTGAACGGGCAGACTGCTGCATTCTTGCACGCGTTGACACTGATCGCAGATCAAGAAGGCGGCTGTATGCTGGGCGCGCGGGTGACAGCAAGGAACATAAGCATTGATAGACGTTAATTGATGAATTAATCCTTCACTTAGCAAAAATTCTAAACTGCGATAAACCGTCGGTGGCGCGACATTTTTCGGCGCTCGTTTTTTGGTTGTCTTAGTGTCTACCGAAAGTGTTGGTGGGCTCGCTACTTTTTGAATATTACTATCATTAGGTATAGACAGTCGCATTTGCTGCAACTGAGTGATTAGGTCATAAGCGCCGACGGGCTGATCTGCCTCCAAGACCAATTGATATATCTGCTGACGCAAAGGCGTAAATCGCGCGCCATTTACACGGCAATGCTCTTTAGCTGCTGCTAAGCGTTCATGAACATCATGCGGAGTCAGATCTTGCACATCATGCAAATGTTCGCAGATCGATGAAGTAATAGACATGGTACAAGCTCCTAAAAATAGCATGGTAATCGCATGACGTTTTTTATGATAGCGTTTTTTATTGTTATAGTATAACATACTAAAATAAGAACTGAGCTAATTGTCTTATAATAGTCTTGTTTATCTACCCTTTTCACAGGAGTTGGGCAGGATATTATTACTTATACTTTCGTTATCCAATAATGTTATCTAACAATAAAAGAGCTTACTATGAACGCTGTTTTTACTTACTCCGTACGTTCGCTTATCACATTACAGCGCTTGCTAATGACAGGACTGATAGTTTTAGGAACTTTCACACTGAATGCACAAGCTGCAACGGTCAGTGTTAGCAATTATCCGCTATTCTTGTTAAGTGAAGCAGTAACAGAAGGCGCGCCATCAGCCAATCGACTATTGCAAGCGGGGGAGGTGGGACATCATGGTAGTATCAGCCCAGGTGATATCAAAGCAATCAAAGACAGCAAGTTTGTGGTATGGTTCGGTGAGCCGCTAGAAAACAATCTAGCAGCAAGTCTAAAAACAGCCCCAAATGCCATTGCTTTATTTGAGTTTGATGCATTCAATCGTCATCCATTACGTGATGTAAAGGGCGACGCTATCGCGGGTACACTAGATCCACATATTTGGTTAGACCCTGAAAATGCCAAAGCCATTACCCGTGCATTGGCTGTGATTCATAGCCATGCCAATCCGCAATATAAAGACCTATACCAAGCCAACGCGAAAAAATTTGCACAGCAACTAGACAAAGAAGTTACTGCATTTGAGCAAAGCTCTACTCAAAGTGCCTCAAAAACACGACCTTATTGGGCTTATCATGATGCGTATCAATATATCGAAGACAGCTTACACTTAACGCTCGTCGGTAGCCTTAGCGTAGATCATCATCTATCACCCAAAGCAAGCCAACTACGTTGGTTAAACGAGCAACGCCCAGCTAAGCAAATGTGTTTAGTCAGTCCAAGTGAGCCAGCAAAGGGCTTACTTGCGAAATTGCAACCAGTGAAGAGTACGGTACAACCTGAAGATATGAGTAGTAGCGATGACTTTATCAGCGGTTGGCAGAGTATGGCTAAACAGATATATCAATGTATCTCTTAATGTAGCCAAAAACAGCAATTTGCTAGGATTGTTTGAGTTGGTTGTACAGCTTCGCTTCAAGCACTTATGACAGACTAAATACTATAATAATCTTAGCAAAATGCGTTAGGTGACTGATAAAAGTCATATTTTACTTGCTTAATAGTTACGCTCTACCTATAATAAGTAGCGTTTTATTTTGGCCGAAAGGTAATGCCTGTAGAGTAAGTCATTCACGGATAAAATTATCATAAGTATGATATATTGTCCCAATGCTGTAAGGGCTATAGGAATACCGATGACCAAGCCTGCCAAACGCACGCAAAAAGACAAGATTGGCATCTATATTAAACGACAAGCATGGATACTATTTATCCTTATTATCATTGCTTGGATAGTAGATACTATTTGGCTACATAGTGAGCTTACGATAGCAAAAAGCGCTGCAATTGGTGCGCTACTAAGTTTTATCACTCAAGCAGTATTTGCGTTTTTTATTTTTTGGTACACCGGATATCGCGCGCGCCAACACATCGTTAGCCAGCTATATCGGGGTCAAATGTCAAAATGGTTATTGACCGTGTTTGGTTTTGCACTAATTTTTATTACCGTACAACCCCTATCTGCGCCAGCGCTGTTTATCGGTTTTATGGTAATGCAAATTAGTCACAGTTGGATGTTGTGGCATATACGCTAGCGCTAATAAATGATCGCTAAACAGATGATTTATTAATAGTACTGGCAAGTCACCCTGCCGTCCAGCTTCTCTATGACTAGTTCGAAAAGTCGAAGCACAACGTTGTCTTAGGATAGCACCAGTGATTATAAAGACCGCACTATGAGTCTCAATGTTAGACGTAGTATGCAGTGAGAGGGTAGGGGTTATTCAACTATCTGTATTGCTGATAATTAGAGTACGGTTATCTGATTATGGTTAGTAGCTATATTAGCAAGTAAAACTAGTGGCTAACTTATTCATACAGTGGATAAAAAAATCACAATTGACTTTACACGAATACAACGCTGCATTAATATAGGCGGCTAAATATTTTGCTTATAAGCGCTACATTAAGCGCCGATCGTAAAAAACGGTCAGTGGGCAAGCACATATATAATAATTTTGCGTATAAAAATGCAAGGGCTATTACTGAGTTATCATAAGCCCTTTTTTGATAGCTAAAATTTATCTCACGCTATCAAATACTGCATATTAGTAATAGAACTATGGGTTGGATGTTGTTGGTTACATGAGTGTTTTAGTAAGGTTTATTTATTTGCTTAATAGCAAGATAGATATCCATACTACACCTCATCAGATGACAACCATATTTTTGGTAGTTGATTAAATCGTTGATTAATAAGAAGCTTACATTATGGCATCCGAGCAAACATCATCAGAATATATCTCTCACCACTTAACGAATTGGACGTATGGCTATCTGCCGGGCGAAGGTTGGAAAGTTGCTCATACTGCTGAAGAAGCAGGGGCAATGGGCTTTAACGCTATCCATCTTGATTCTATGCTATGGTCGATTGGTCTAGGTATCTTA
The DNA here is from genome assembly GCF_904846365.1 of Psychrobacter nivimaris. Classification (GTDB taxonomy): domain Bacteria; phylum Pseudomonadota; class Gammaproteobacteria; order Pseudomonadales; family Moraxellaceae; genus Psychrobacter; species Psychrobacter nivimaris_B. The sequence goes on along the minus strand of NZ_CAJHAL010000023.1, from coordinate 40,737 downwards.
TTTTGCGCCGTCTTTTGGATGGTTGCCAAAAAAGTCACTTCAGGCGTGCCAGGAAAAACTCAGGCAGCAGTTGAGATGATCGTTGAGTTTGTTGATAACAACGTTCGTGATTCATACAGTGGTACATCAAAATTGATTGCGCCATTGGCGTTGACCATTTTTGTCTGGATCTTTTTGATGAACTTGATGGATCTAATACCTGTTGATTTCATTCCAGGTATTGCTGGGCAAATCGGTGCCGCTATGGGCCATGATCCACATCATGTTTTCTTTAAGATTGTTCCAACGACTGATCCTAACATCACGCTTGGCATGTCGTTCTCTGTCTTTGCACTGATTATCTTTTATAGCATTAAAGAAAAAGGTTTGGGCGGCTTTATCGGTGAGTTAACACTACATCCGTTTGGCGCCAAAAACCCAATCGTACAAGCGATTTTGATTCCCATCAACTTCATCCTAGAAGCAGTTACTCTAATAGCCAAACCTGTATCACTTGGTTTGCGTCTATTCGGCAACATGTATGCTGGGGAATTGATTTTCATACTGATTGCTCTAATGCCGTTTTGGATTCAATGGGCGTTATCGGTACCGTGGGCTATCTTCCACATCTTAGTTATTACACTTCAAGCGTTCGTATTCATGATGCTGACGATAGTTTACATGTCGCTTGCATCATCAACTGAACATTAATTAGACATTCAATAGGTAAATGAGGATACATCAATGGATCCAGTATTAGGTGGTTACACAGTTATCGCAGTAGCACTACTTATCGGTCTTGGCGCACTTGGCACAGGTATTGGTTTTGCTATTCTAGGTGGAAAATTCTTAGAAGGCGTTGCGCGTCAACCAGAGCTTGGCTCACAATTGCAAACTCGTATGTTCATCGTAGCAGGTCTTCTTGATGCTATTCCGATGATCGGTGTTGGTATTGCTATGCTATTGTTGTTCGCTAACCCTCTAGCAGGTTAATCCGAAAGCTCAGTTGTAAATGTTTGGTATTCGGAGACTTTCTATCAAATATAGTCAAGATTTGACTACCAAACATGATCAATGAAACTGATTTTTCATTAACAAAGAGGTGATCACGTGAATATCAATTTTACCCTCGTCGGTCAAGCCATTGCTTTTGCAATATTTGTGATTTTTTGCATGAAATTCGTGTGGCCACCACTTATCGGTGCCATCAATGAGCGTCAGCGTAAAATTGCTGAAGGTCTGAATGCCGCAGAAAAAGCAAAAGCAGATTTGGCGACCGCGGAGCAAAATGTCCAGCAGGAACTTGATCTTGCAAAGACCAAGGCTGCCGCTCTAATCGAGCAAGCGAACAAGAGTGCCAATCAGCTCGTCGAAGATGCAAAATCGCAAGCCCAAGCGGAAGGCGAGCGCATTCGTCAACAAGCGCAAGCATCTATCGATCAAGAAATCAATCAAGCGCGTGAATCATTGCGTGCCCAAGTTGCTGAACTGGCTGTACTTGGTGCAGAGAAGATTTTGCAAGACAAAGTCGATGTGCAAAAACATGCCAGTATGTTAGACCAACTGGCGGCGAAGCTGTAATTGTGAGGATATAATGGCTGACTTATCAACCTTAGCACGACCGTACGCTAAAGCCGCGTTTGACTATGCCAACGAAAACGGCGCAGTCATCGAGTGGGAAAACTTCTTACTTGTTGCTAGCACTGTTGTCAATGACAAGTCGTTCAGTACTTGGCTAGACAATCCAGCTGTTTCTGCTGAGCATAAGTCAGCTGCTTTGGTCGATCTTTATGATACGCAAGTAGCTAGCGCTAATGATTCTGCTTTTAAGCAGTTATTAAGCGAAGCTCAAGGGACTAGCCTTGACAGTAACGTAAGCTATCCAAAAGTATCAGTAGCACTTAGTAACTTCGTTAAACAGTTATCAGAACAAGAGCGTCTGGCGCTGCTTCCTGAAGTTTATGAGCATTATCGCCGTCACAAGGCAATAAGCTTAAAGCAGCTTGACGCATATGTGACCTCTGCCTACCCATTGACTGATGAACAGCGTCAAACGCTACAAACGCGTCTTGCTGCCTCGCTAAATGCTAGTGTAGTGATTCACGAATCAGTTGATCCAAGTCTATTGGCAGGCGCTACAATCAAAGTCGGTGACAAAGTCATTGATGATTCGATGCGCGGCAAGTTACAACAGTTAAAAACACAGCTAACTGCCTAATGCCAATCATCAATACAGTCAAATATTGACTGTATGATTATAAGAGCAATTAAGTCAGTGGGCGGGTTATCATAAATTAAAGGAAACAAGGCAATGCAACAATTGAATCCAGCGGAAATCAGTAACCTGATTAAGCAGCGTATTCAAGACCTTGATGCGGGTGCAACTGCAAAGAATGAAGGCACGATTGTCAAAGTATCTGACGGTATCGTGCAGATTCATGGTCTTGAAGATGCCATGTACGGCGAAATGATTGAGTTTGAAGGCGAAATCTACGGAATGGCTCTAAACTTAGAGCGTGATTCTGTTGGCGCGGTAGTACTTGGTGATTACCTAAAGCTGCAAGAAGGTCAAAAAGCCTATTGTACTGGTCGTATTCTTGAAGTACCAGTAGGTCCTGAGCTGTTAGGCCGTGTTGTTGATGCTTTGGGTAATCCTATTGATGGCAAAGGTCCTATCGATGCCAAGATGACTGATAAAGTCGAAAAGATCGCTCCAGGCGTTATCGACCGTCAATCAGTAGATCAACCAGTAATGACTGGTTATAAAGCCGTTGATACCATGATTCCAATCGGTCGTGGTCAGCGTGAGCTTATCATTGGTGACCGTCAGACTGGTAAAACAGCGATGGCTATCGATGCGATCATCGCACAGAAAGCTTCAGGCATTAAATGTGTATACGTGGCTATCGGACAGAAACGTTCGACGATCGCTAACGTCGTACGTAAGCTTGAGCAAACTGGCGCACTAGAATATACCACTGTTGTGGTTGCTTCAGCATCAGAGCCTGCAGCACTTCAGTATATCGCACCGTACTCAGGTTGTACGATGGGCGAATACTTCCGTGACCGCGGCGAAGATGCACTGATTGTATTTGATGATTTATCAAAGCAAGCAGTCGCTTATCGTCAGATTTCACTACTATTACGTCGTCCGCCAGGTCGTGAAGCTTATCCTGGTGACGTATTCTATTTACACTCACGCCTACTTGAGCGTGCATCACGTGTAAATGCTGATTATGTAGAAAAGTTCACTAACGGTGAAGTGAAAGGTAAAACTGGTTCTCTAACCGCACTACCAATCATTGAAACACAAGCTGGTGACGTATCTGCATTCGTACCAACCAACGTTATTTCGATCACTGATGGTCAGATCTTCCTAGAGTCTAGCTTATTCGCCTCAGGTATCCGTCCAGCAGTAAACGCTGGTATCTCGGTATCTCGTGTTGGTGGTGCTGCTCAGACTAAGATCATCAAAAAGCTATCTGGTGGTATTCGTACCGCTCTAGCTCAGTATCGTGAACTAGCAGCATTCGCTCAGTTCGCATCAGATCTTGATGATGCAACTCGCGAGCAGCTTGATCATGGTGAGCGTGTGACTGAATTGATGAAGCAGAAGCAGTATCAGCCGATGTCAATCTCTGAGCAAGCAGCCGTTATCTATGCTTCGAACGAAGGCTTCTTAGCTGACGTACCTGTCGAAAAGATTGGTTCTTTCGAAGAAGCGTACCTACGTTATATGCATGATGAGCAAAGTGAATTGATGCGTGAGATTGATGACACTGCGAACTACAATGATGATATCGCAGGTCGTTTAAAGTCATCTCTAGAGACCTTTAAACAAAATCACAGTTATTAATTTAACGGGTTAAGCCGAATTGGTTATAACTGTAGCTTAGAGCTGATAAAGTGGCGCGTTGTCTGACCAGATATTTGCGCCACTGTTTTAACCATTACCGGTATTAGATCGCGTAATGCCACAAGATATAAAATGTTATTCTGTAGGATTGATGTTGTATATCAAACGATTGTCGCATGCGCCAATGCTTTTTAACCCTCTTATATTGGAATCATTATGGCAAGCTTAAAAGAGATACGTGCCAAAGTCACCAGTATTAAAAGCACCCAGAAAATTACTCGTGCTATGCAAATGGTAGCGGCAAGTAAAATGCGCCGTGCGCAAGAGCGCATGGACGTGGGTCGCCCGTATGCTGATAGTATGCGCCGGGTTATTTCACATTTGGTGCATGCCTCATCAGACTATAAACATCCGTATATGGTATCGCGTCCAGTCAATAAGGTTGGCTATATTGTCATTACCTCTGACCGTGGCCTAGCGGGTGGTTTGAATATTAACTTATTCAAAGCCCTAACTAAAAGTATCCAAGATTATCAAGATCAGTCTGTACAAGCTGAGTTTGCAGTCATCGGTGCCAAAGGTGTGAGTTTTTTCAAAAACTTTGGTGGTAAAGTTACATCGGCTGTGACCGATTATGGCGATAAACCAACGTTTGAACAATTAAATGCACCGGTTCAAGCGATGCTTGAAGACTATAGTAACGGCAATATTGACCGTATCTATGTGGTCTACAACCGATTCGTCAATGCGATGACTCAAAAACCAACAGTCAATCAGTTGGTTCCTCTACCAGAGCAGTCATTCGATGATGAAGACAGTGGTCTACAGACAGAACTTAGCTGGGATTATATCTACGAGCCTGACATCAAGACGTTAATTGATGAATTGCTTGGTCGCTATATTGAGTCGATTGTTTATCAAGCGGTAATGGAAAACATTGCCTCTGAGCAATCTTCACGTATGGTTGCGATGAAAGCGGCAACAGATAATGCTGGTGACCTTATTAACGATTTACAGTTGGTTTATAACAAGCTGCGTCAAGCGGCGATTACCCGAGAAATCTCGGAAATCGTTGGCGGTGCTGCTGCTGTTTCATAATTGACTACACCTATATATAGAAGTTCAAGGAGAACGCAATGAGTAGCGGTCGTATTGTACAGATTATTGGCGCGGTTCTTGACGTTGAGTTCAACCGTAATGAAGTTCCTCAAATTTTTGATGCCTTGCAAGTAGACGGTACCGAAACTACCCTAGAAGTACAGCAACAGCTAGGTGATGGTATCGTACGTACTATTGCAATGGGTTCAACCGAAGGTTTAAAGCGTAACCTACCTGTTACTAATACTGGCGCACCTATCTCTGTGCCTGTAGGTACTGGTACGCTAGGTCGCATCATGGATGTTCTTGGTCGTCCTATCGATGAAGAAGGTCCTGTTGTTGCTGACGAAAAATGGTCTATCCACCGTGAAGCGCCAAGCTACGCGGATCAGTCAAACAGCACTGAGCTACTAGAGACTGGTATTAAAGTTATCGATCTACTTTGCCCGTTCGCTAAAGGTGGTAAAGTTGGTCTGTTTGGCGGTGCTGGTGTTGGTAAAACCGTTAACATGATGGAGCTGATCAACAACATCGCTCTAAAACATGAAGGTTTGTCAGTATTTGCTGGTGTTGGTGAGCGTACTCGTGAAGGTAACGATTTCTATCACGAAATGCAGGAAGCTGGCGTTGTAAACACTGAAGACTTCAGTAAGTCTAAAGTAGCAATGGTATATGGCCAGATGAATGAGCCACCGGGTAACCGTTTACGTGTTGCACTGTCTGGTTTGACCATGGCTGAGTACTTCCGTGATACCAAAGATCCTGTTACTGGCAAAGGTCGTGACGTACTATTGTTTGTTGATAACATCTACCGTTATACACTAGCGGGTACAGAAGTATCAGCACTACTTGGTCGTATGCCGTCAGCGGTTGGTTATCAGCCAACACTAGCTGAAGAGATGGGCTTACTACAAGAACGTATTACGTCAACTCAGTCAGGCTCTATTACTTCAGTTCAAGCGGTATACGTACCTGCGGATGATTTGACCGATCCATCACCTGCTACAACGTTTGCTCACTTGGATGCAACAGTTGTACTAAGCCGTGATATCGCATCACAAGGTATCTATCCTGCGGTTGATCCATTGGATTCAACATCACGTCAGTTAGATCCACAAGTAATCGGTGAAGATCATTACAATGTTGCTCGTGGTGTTCAGGAAGTTCTACAGCGTTATAAAGAGCTTAAAGACATCATCGCTATCTTGGGTATGGATGAGTTATCAGAAGAAGATAAACTGGTTGTTTATCGTGCTCGTAAGATCCAGCGCTTCTTGTCTCAGCCATTCCACGTAGCCGAAGTCTTCACTGGTGCACCTGGTAAATACGTACCACTACGCGATACCATTGCTAGCTTTAAAGCAATCATCGCTGGTGAATACGATGACCTACCAGAGCAGGCGTTCTACATGGCTGGTAGCATCGATGAAGTAGTCGCTAAAGCTGAAAAAATGAAGTCTAAGTCAGCGTAAGTTATATGAGCATAAGCTAACGAGTAGATATAATATAAACCTTGTGTCTACTCTTCAGTAACGCATCGCAGTTTTACTGTTTTTTGATCGCGCTTTGATGGTAAGGAATTAAGTATGGCAACGTTACAATGTCGCGTCGTAAGTGCTCGTGAAGAGTTGTATTCAGGCGAAATTAGCATGTTAATAGCTACTGGTACCGAAGGCGAGATTGGTGTATTGCCAGGTCACACACCGCTTATTACTTTGCTAAAGCCAGGTGCAATGCGAGTGCAAACACCAAACGGTGAAGAAGAAGTAATTTACGTCTCAGGTGGTGTACTAGAAGTACAGCCTAAGATGGTTACGGTATTGGCTGATACAGCTATGCGTGCACACAATCTTGACGAAAGCAAAATCGTCGAAGCACGTAAAAAAGCTGAGCAAATGTTAGTTAACCAGTCTGATACGCTACAAACCAATGCGGCTTTGGCCTCACTTGCAGAGTCTGTAGGACAATTACAGACTATTCGTAAGTACAAAAACCGCGCGTAATTTATTACTGATAGCTCTAGCTAATAATTTAGAGTTGTCGCTAGAAATAATGATAAAAAGACAGTCCATTATATGGGCTGTTTTTTTTATGCCTATTCATTATGAAATTAACGGTTCTGCATTGAATACACATGATTATCACTTGGATAATATTTGTGGCAGTTCACTCTATTCTCAGGAAAAATCTTTTATTATCAATGAATCATCGCCTATTGGAGTTTTCTTAAAAAGACACTGGCGACAACGGTAATATATGGTTATATTAGACATAACGTATTATAAGCAACGAGCAGTAATTGTACGCGATAACGTTGGCTCGATGATTTGTGTAATTAGCAAACGATAGATAATACAAATTGCGATGTAGTAACGAAGTAATTGACGTAATTTCTGGACGCAAACTAAAGTTTTGATAGGGGTAGTTTATAGGTTTTGTTACCGACTATCAGCTATAGTATAGGAAGCTGATAATTTAATAGTATACTGTGCTACCAAGTTTGTAACAGCTATACGAACATCAATTGTGCCACTATATGGTGCTATTAATTTTACCGCTCTTACTTTTACTGCTTTTAAATTAGATGTATTAGAGGATATAACAATGACAACGAATGAAGAAGACAACACCCCCCGAATCTTGATTGTTGAAGATGATGAGCGTCTGGCCATGCTGACTCAAGATTACTTGGTCAAGAATGGTTTAGAAGTGGCAATTGAAACTGATGGTAATCGTGCTATTCGCCGTATCGTCAATGAGCAGCCAGATATGGTTGTACTTGATGTTATGCTACCTGGTAGCGATGGTTTGACCGTATGCCGTGAAGTGCGTCCGCATTATCAAAATCCAATTTTGATGTTGACTGCACGTACTGAAGACATGGATCAGGTATTGGGTCTTGAGATGGGTGCTGACGACTATGTTGCCAAGCCTGCTCAGCCACGTGTATTGCTTGCCCGTATTCGTGCGCTACTGCGCCGCTCAGAAAATGCACCATCAGAAGACGTGCCACAACGTCTAGAGTTTGGTGAATTGGTTATTGATAACGGTGGTCGTTCAGTTAACCTAGGTGATGAGTTGGTTGATTTCACCAGTGCTGAATATGATCTACTATGGTTACTTGCTTCTAATGCAGGTCGTATTCTATCTCGCGAAGATATCTTTGAGCGTCTACGCGGTATTGAGTATGATGGTCAAGATCGTTCAATTGACGTACGTATCTCACGTATTCGTCCAAAAATCGGTGATGATCCAGAAAATCCAAAGCGTATTAAGACCGTACGTAGTAAAGGCTATCTATTCGTAAAAGAAGGCAACTAATATTGTTGCTTCTATAGGTTGATTAATTATTAATCACTATTCGAAAAAACCAGCAACGATGCTGGTTTTTTTGTGGCTAAATTCTAATTTTTAAACTTAAATGCAGTGTTATGTGGTTTAATTAACTCATTATTATAGACGCTGACTAAATATATGTCATACATATAAGTCTTTGGATGATTGCTGCATATGAATTAAAATGCGGTAATTAAAAGTCTATCTCTATTCGATCATGCTCGATATCATCAAACACATAGCACTATCTATATGTTTGATGATATTAGCAATCTCTATTTATTAAGTTGGTCACGGCACGTATGTCATTAGTCTCTTCTTTAAAACACAGTATTTTTGTTCGTATCTATGCTGGGCTACTTATAGTCTGCTTATGTGTGGCACTGTTTGCGCAGTTATTGATGGATACCATCAATAAGGAGCGTGTCCAGTCCTATCGTGAAAATATGGCAAAGGGCGTGTTTCATTTGGTGAGTGAAGGCATCTCTCACCAAAATAGCGAAGAAGAGCGTGAATATTGGTTATCAGATGCGAGTAGTTTGTTTGGTACTACTTTTAAAGTCTTGCCTATTGATGAAGTAGATTTTAGCGCCAGTGAGCTACGCCGTTTTAAAAATGATAATACCGTTGTACGTTATTTCAACCAGCCTGTATATGCAGATGTTTATTATCGCTTGCCGGATAATAAGAGTGTATTAACAGCGAGAATCTCACAGGTTACCGAGCAGCAAGTACGGGCAATCGCGGTATTTCTGTTAGATGATTTGTCTTATCACATGACACTATCGGACAAGCGCGCACGTTTGGCTGAATTGGAGAAAAAGTTTTCTTTTCCTTTAGCGTTTAAAGCAGTTAATACGCTTGAGTTAGATTCAGATCAGATGGCTCGTCTGCGTCGTGACGAAGTCGTCATATCACTGCAAGATACTAACAGTAGTACGAGTAACTCTGCTATTAGGGTAATAGTACCCTCTGAAATCAATGATATGGCAATTTTAATTGGGCCTATACCGTTATTTAACTGGTTCCCGCTTAACTTAATTATTAGTATGATTCTTATCAGTATGTTCCTAATTAGCTTAGGTGTATATGCGCTCATCTTCCCGCTTGAACGTAAGCTACAATTGATTCAGGTAGGTGTGAATGAGGTCAGTCAAGGTAACCTTGATATTCAAGTACAGGTTATTGGTCAAGATGAAATAGCGCGTTTGTCAGCGACTTTTAATGCCATGACCTCGCATATTAAGCGTTTGATTGAATCACAGCGCGAGCTTACCCGAGCGGTCTCACATGAGCTTCGTACGCCAGTGGCTCGTATTCGATTTGCCGTAGATATGCTTGCTGATACAGATGACGAAGACTCACGTTTTATGCAGCGTGATTATATTGATGAAGATATTGAATCGCTTAATGGTTTGATTGATGAGATTTTGACCTATGCTAAGCTTGAGGAAGGGTCACCAAAGTTAGATTTAGAACCAGTAAACTTAAGAGAGCTGTTAGAGCAGATCGAGCGCGAAACCAATGCGCTAGGTAAACCTATCAAAATAGTAACCAGTCTGCCAAATGCAAAAGTAACAGCAGTGGCAGATAGACGCTACTTACACCGTGTGATTCAGAATCTTGCAGGTAATGCGTTACGCTATGCAGAAACGACTATTATCATTAGTGCAGGTGTCAAAAAAGGCAATGCCTTCGTCAGTGTTGAAGATGATGGACATGGTATTCCTGAAGCAGATCGCGAAAAAGTATTCATTCCATTCTCACGCTTAGATGATAGCCGTACACGCGCGTCAGGTGGCTATGGTCTAGGCTTGTCTATTGTATCGCGTATTGCATTTTGGTTTAATGGTAGTATGAAAGTAGATGAGAGTCGTGAGTTAGGCGGTGCAAGGTTTGTGATGACATGGCCTATGAAACCATTGACGCAAATTCTTGCTGCTGATGAATTGACGCAAGAGAAAAGCGAGCGCGACTTCGATACTAAGTTGTCAGATTAGCCCAAGTTATAGGGCTAAGCTATAAGAGCAAGCTATCAGACTAAATCATCAGACTAAATCATCAGACTAAATCATCAGACTACGCCATAATTTTTAGTCATGATGCTAAAGACAATCAGCGTCATCTTAATGGTATAACAGGATACAGCTTTATAGCTGGGTGCGGCGCTTGTCGCTATTTTTAAGACAGTTGGACAATGTCATAGGAGGGCATAGGATGCCATATTTATTTGGTGGCTTGGTAGTATTGAATGCGATTACGCTAGGCTATTATTTATTCTTAAAACAGCCATCAACGACCCGAACACTACAAACAGCTCAGGCTGAAATTACCCAGCCACTAGCTTTTACTAACAGTGCTGAGTATATTCCGCCGGCTATTGGTAGCAAAGACTAGCGTTGACCTCTTTGCTTATTCAGATTAAAGTTTCATCACTATTTTGAATTTGGTACCGTATTGTCTACCTCAGATACCTCTTCTACTTCAGCCGCTAACGTAGTATCTCCAGCGACTTTAGAGAGTAGGGGAATGCGTACGCATACTTGTAGCCCACCTTCAGGGTGGTTAATGGCTTCAACAGTACCGTGATGTAATCGTGCAATACGATCAACAATTGCAAGACCTAGTCCGCTACCTTGAGTAGTCCGTGCCGTCTCTCCACGTTCAAACGGTTGCATAATTCGCTCTAATTGATCGTCAGCGACACCATCACCGCAATCTCGTACACAAATCACTAGCTGTTCTTGAGCTTCTTTGTTCACTACATTTTCGCTGACCACATCCGTATCTTCGTCTTCGACAGTTTCTATAAATGTCGGTACAACCGTCGCCGATAAATAAATTGGTGGCTTTCCATAACGATTGGCATTATTGACCAAGTTGATAATCAGACGCTTGATGGATAATGGACGTACGGGAACAACCTTGTCGCATTCTGACTCATATACAAACTTCATTGGCGCAAACTGCACCATGATTTCGTTAAATATAGTGTCTAGATTGGTCAAGCTGACTGGCTCATCAGAACCATCTTTCATAAATGAGATGAACTGCTCCAAAATGGCATCCATATCTTCAATATCGTAAATCAGCCCTTCACGGAAAAAATCATCTGGTAGCATTTCTGCGGTCAAGCGCATACGTGTCAACGGCGTCCGCAAATCGTGTGAGATGCCGGCAAGCATGATTGTTCGCTCTTTTTGAGCTTGGTTCAATGTCGTAAACAGTCGGTTAAACGCCATATTAACTTGACGTATTTCTGTGGGACCTTTCTGAGTGGGCAGTGTGGTTGCATGACCGAGACGAATATAGTTAGTAGCTGCCCGCTGTAGGTAGCGTAGCGGGCGATTTAACTGACGGGCTAATAGAATAATCGTTAGTAGCGATAGGATAGGCAGTCCGATCAAAAATAGCACCAGTAACGTCGGGCTATATTGTGAATAGTAAACCACAGGCTCACGCACCCAAAAACTATCATCACGGCTGTCTTGTACCCATAGCTGAGGTGTTGGCTTAAATTTAAAATAGACCTCTACAGGGCGGCCGAGCTGTGCACCGATTTCACGTTGTAATACATCCGTAAAAAAGCTCACGAATGGCTTGTCAGCGACTTCTGGAAAGTCGCTTGGGTTATTCACCACGACGACATGAGAGTGCTGGTAAATCCATTGACGTACTTCGGGACGACCTTGCCAGTCTTTATTGACGCTATTGATCAGCTGTAATTCACTCGTTAAATAACGCGCATGGTTTTTTAACTCTGGCAGATACAGACTGCGCCAAAAGAACAAAATCGATAAGCTCACACTGATAAGCACGATAAAGGCAACCATCAAGGTCGTTAGCCAAGTGTTGGAATAAGAGCGTGGCAGCCAACCTTTACGACGCGGCTTTGGGTTCGGAGAGATCATATGTGTCCAACAGAGTAAAAGAAAAGTTAGCGTGATATAGCGTGTAGCTCTTTAATTGCGATTGCCTTAAAGCTAGTCCGTGCATCAATCTATAGCGGTATATCATAGAATAGCATAATCAATAAATAGTACTGATACAGTATGCAATCGACGAGCGAGCCAAACAGTTATTGGAATAGATATAAAGTTAAGCTTAAGGATAAATGTATTTAGCAATCATCTATTTTTCAGAGAGAGCGACAGTAATCTATAGAATCTAAAGAAAAACTTTAAAAATAAGCCATTATTATCAGTTATATTTTACTTAGGTCGACATTTAAGCTATTGTTAATAAATAATTAAATATGCACAGTTTATGTTTTCAACAAATAAAGACTGTGATATAATTATGCCCTTTTTGGTATACCTGCGAAAGAGAGAATTCACATGGTTGTTATTCGTTTAGCACGGGGCGGTGCCAAGAAACGCCCATTTTATCAAGTAGTTGTTGCTGATCAACGCCGCGCGCGTGACGGTCGCTATATTGAAAACATCGGCTTTTTTAACCCACTCGCTAAAGAGTCTGAAGAAGCAGTACGCCTAAACATGGAAGCGTACAATGCGTGGATCGCAAAAGGTGCACAACCTTCAGATCGCGTTGCTTCATTAGCAAAAGCTTACAACAAGTCTGCAGCTCAAACTGAAGCAACTGCTTAAGTTTTGGTTGTTACTGAGACGTTCATAGCAAAACTATGACATGACTCAGTAGACTTTAGAATACATAGCGTAACTGGTCTGACCAGGGTGCGCCATTAACTGTTTATCGCTTTTGACGCAATTGTTTTTGCAATTGCTGTTTTAATCATTGTTAGGTTAGCTGCTATGTCATCTGTTCCAAACGCTAGTGCCCTTATGAAAATTGGTCAGCTTAAGAAGCCTTACGGCATTAAAGGCTGGCTTTGGGTATTCAGTGATACTGATGACCGTACAGCGATATTCGACATGAAGCCTTGGTGGATGAAAACTGCCACTGGCATGAAACCTTTGACTGTGAAGGCTTGGCGTGAGCAAGGAACAGGAATTGTGGCTCAATTTGAGCAGATTCCTGATCGTAATGTTGCTGAGACTATGAACGGTGTTACCGTTTGGGTCGAGCAAAACGTCCTACCTGAAACAGCTGAAGACGAATATTATTGGTCGGATTTGGTCAGTCTGCGCGTGATGAACGAGCAGGATGAGTATCTAGGTAATATCACTGAAATGTTTGAAACCGGTGCCCATGACATCATGCGTGTAACGGCAAATTCAGACAGTTTAGACAATGAAGAACGCCTGATTCCATGGCATAAGCAAACTGTGATAGAAGTCAATATGACTGAAAAAACAGTGCTTGTGGCATGGCCAAGTGATTACTAATAGCGTTTCTGGCTTTTTAGTCAGACATTATTAGTACTTACACCGATTGTTTTAGCCTTAACGCAAGTAGACATCAGATGTATTTTGCCGTAATTAGTATTTTTCCTGAGATGTTTGCCACGATTCGTGAGTTTGGAATCACGGGCCGAGCAGTGACTCAAGATCAAGTTACGATTGAATGCATTAATCCACGTGATTATACCACCGATAACTATCGCCGTATTGATGAGCGCCCTTATGGGGGTGGTCCTGGGATGGTGATGATGGCTGAGCCATTATCGAAAGCCATTGAGGATGCACGATTGCGTGCCAGTCAACATGGTTGTCGTGTCGATAGTGAGCACTGTCCGGTGATTTATATGTCACCGCAAGGACAGACGCTTAGTGAGAGTAGCGTAGTCAATATGACTGATTACGATGGCATGATTTTATTATGCGGTCGTTATGAAGGTATTGACGAGCGTTTACTATCACAATATGTCGATATGGAAGTATCGTTAGGTGACTACGTGTTAACTGGTGGCGAGTTGCCAGCAATGGTGCTGATGGATAGTGTGATACGTCGTCTGCCCGATATCATGGGTGATGACAAGTCAGCGGAGCAAGACTCTTTTGTCGATGGCTTGCTTGACTGTCCACACTATACTAAGCCGCATGAGTTTGCGGGTATGGCGGTTCCTGAGGTATTACTTTCAGGTCACCATGCCAATATCGCCAAGTGGCGTTTTAGTCAGCAAGTCAGTCGTACGCAAATGCGTCGTCCAGACTTATGGCAAGCGTTTACTCCAACGGTAGAGCAAGCGAAGTGGTTGAAAGCACTGGCCAAAGCAGATAAAAAGTAGATTTTTAAAATCTGACTTTATCGTTAGCAAGTTTAATAAACAGTTAAGAAACAGAATTTTGAGCAATAATAAAACGAGTCATAGCATAGTGGCCGTTGGTTATAACCCATTTACGTTGTGTCTCACTATAAAGAGATGCGATTAATTATTACAAACAGGTGATATGCGTCAAGCCTCTATTATCTAATGTGAGGAGATAACTCTCATGAGCAACAAGCATCCATTGGTTCAGGTCATCGAAAACGCTCAATTGCTTGAGCGCCCAAGCTTTGCACCCGGCGATACCGTTGTGGTACAAGTAAAAGTACGTGAAGGTGAGCGTGAGCGTTTACAGGCTTTTGAAGGCGTTGTAATTGCTAAGCGTAACCGCGGTTTAAACTCAGCGTTTACTGTACGTAAAATCTCAAGCGGCGTTGGCGTTGAGCGTGCATTCCAATTGCATTCACCAATCATCGATAGCATTGAAGTGAAACGTCGCGGTGCTGTTCGCCGTGCGAAACTGTACTACTTACGTGAGCGTTCTGGTAAATCAGCACGTATCCGCGAAAAACTTGCGCCACGTCCAGCTCAGAAAAAGACTGACGCTGGCGTACCTGATGCAGTTGATACTGCACCGGGTATCTAAGCACAAGTTTGCCGTCTTGAGTTGATTGTATTATTCTGGAATCGACTCAAAACAAGGTAATAGTAGATACAAGCCCTTATTCATAGGTTTATTTATAAATAAGCGGGCCATACCAAAAAAGACGAAACCCCAATCTATTCGAAAGCTAGATTGGGGTTTTTGTATGTATAGCATTAATAATTTGAGTTTTATCAGCTCTAATAGTACCAGTTATAAGCTAAAGTTTATTGAGCATCAAAGGTATCGATGCGGTTGACTTGCTCTTTGGACTTACTGTATTTGCGCAGTCTAATGTATAAAGTCTTGGTGACGGTCGCGATTAGCTTTTGCTGCTCATCAACGATGTCGACTTTATACTCACGAAATACTGCTTCGCCTTCTTTTGCCAACTCTTGAATAGTAATGATTTCAGAGCTAGGTATTTTCATGCGTGCTGTGACTTTGCTATTGCCAGGCGCAACAAAATCAATGTGCGAGCTTTTGTCCCACACCACATAATTGCTACCCAGTTGATGCATTAGCATAAGCATATAAAAAGGGTCAACCATCGAATATAAGCTACCACCGAACTGAGTACCGACGATATTTTTGTTTAGAGTGTTTAGTCCCATGCTTACCACACATAAACCCTGATCAAGACTGATATGATCGATTTTGATACCTGCGCCAATGTATGGTGCATAAGTATTAAGGCGCAGCTTTAATAAATGCGGTGTCAGCAATGGCATGATGCTTTGCTTGGCCCGACGTTTCAACGTCTCAAGGTTGGTAGGTAATACGCTCATAAACTTGTCCTGTTGCCTTTTCTCAATTTTTTGATTGTATCAATAATGCGGTTTTAAACAGTATCACTGAGAAATAAATCGATAAAAAGTATTTATCATAATTAAAAAGTACCCAACCCGCTAGCTCTAAAGCGTAACCGAAATGACATATTTATGCCCACTTACAAGTAACGATCGTTATTTATTATAACTATCTTTGCTATTCATCTATGTGATAAAAATCTACCTAGATGTAAACAATTATCAATAAAATGGTCGTTTATCCTAATTCAAAGTCTATAACAGAGAGATTTTTTACTCATGGTTTTCTATTAAGGTTAATTTCGTCTAAAATAGAAACTTTAGTTTATATATTATAATGAGATACATAGTATCTTTAAATGGTTTTAGGTTCGCATTTCATCAAGTCTTGGCATACAATAGTTCGCAGTTTGTAATAGGCGCTTTGGTCTATGACATTAGAGCAGAGCGTGTGTAGTCAATCAAAGACGTAATCGACACAAGGAAATGTGATGAGTAACCCTCAGACCCCCTCTTCAGGGTCTAATCCGCCGACCTCGAACGTAAACCACGACAGTCAAGTACAAGGCAGTTATGTAGATTTGCATAAGCCCAGTTCTAGTTTCGACAGTCGTGATGCTTATTTAAACCATGAATTACAAATCATGCAGCCGAAACGCTGGCGTCCTAATTTACCATTCCGTGATTACCGTTTTGAATACGAAGATACTATTCCAGCAATGGCCGCGACCATTGGTAAAGTTGTTATGGTGGGCGCCATTGCAGCAACCTTTGCAGGTCCACTCGGCTTGGGCGATGCGTTTGTCTTAGAAAACGTGCGCTACGAGCTATTGATCGTCTCCTTCTTTATTATTTTATTTTCAGGTTTTTTACTGCCGACCGCCAACCTCGCTGGTACTCATGGTCCACTTATTCCTTTGATTCCTATTGTGGTAGCAGCTGGTGGGCACCCGATGGCCTTTGGTTTGCTTATCGGTGCTTTTGGTCTGCTCCTTGCGATTAGTAAAGGAGGAAGTCTACTAGCCAACTTAACCAGTAAAGGGGTGTGCGGTGGCCTCTTGATTTACTTGGGCTTTATTGGTACCACATCACAGGTCAAAAATCTCTTTGCTTGGGCAGAAGGGATTGGCATGTCGCATATCGCTTTCTTTATTATTCTGGCGACTATCCTGCTATATGCATTGCTCGAGCATTGGCAAAAACGCTGGCTCGCGGTTCCGCTAAGCTGTGTATTGGGTGGTGGTCTTGCATTTGCATTGGGCGCACCTTTTGAGTTCAAAACAGCACCAGGTCTACCAAACATGAACCCAATGTATTGGTGGGGTGAAAACACAGGTTGGATGTTAGGTCTGCCGACGATTGAAAGCTTCATTGTAGTATTGCCGTTTGCTATTTTGGCCGTGGCGATGTGGTCACCAGATTTCTTAGGCCATCAGGTATTCCAAAAAATCAGCTATCCTAAGCGTACTGAAAAAGTGCTTATGGATATCGATGACACGATGACTAGTGCTTCATTTCGTCAGGTAGTCGGCTCTGTATTGGGCGGCGCAAACTTTGCGTCATCGTGGGGAACGTATATTGTTCCTGCAGCGATTGCTAAACGACCGATTCCTGCCGGTGCTTTATTGACGGCTCTATTCTGTATTATCGCAGGGGTTTGGGGCTATCCGATGGATTTGGCCATTTGGCAGCCAGTGATGTGTGTGGCCTTGATCGTTGGGGTATTTATTCCATTACTAGAAGCTGGTATGGAGATGACGCGTGAAGGTAAAACCACGCAATCTGCTGCTATCGTGGTGTTTGCCTCTGCATTGGTTAACCCAGCCTTTGGTTGGTCGCTCACGTTGTTGCTTGATAACTTGGGCTTGATTGGCTCTAAAGAACGTAGTGCCAATTTGACTAAGATGAGCCGCTGGATCATACCGGGTATTATGTTTGTAGTACTGACAGGCGTCATGGCTATCGTCGGTATGCTGCCGGGTATCCCAGCACTGATGGCTAACTTTCGTCATTAATAGTATGTGATTGTATAAACGATAATAGAACAAACTAAGCCGGCGAAAGCTGGCTTTTTTATGAGTAGCACTGCGATAATAATTGGCTTGTAAAACAATGACTCCCGCCCCATAACTAGCAGTATTACTAAGATTTTTAAGAGCAATAAATTCTATGGTTAATGTCTCAGAATCGAGTCCTATCGATGATAAAAAAGCCCGTCTTAAGCATTTGATTAAACGCCTACCTAACTTGCCAGGGGTGTATAAGATGCTGGGTAAGAACGGCGACATCTTATACGTTGGTAAAGCTAAGTCGCTAAAAAGCCGAGTAAATAGCTATTTTGCCAAGACGATAGATCATCCAAAGACACGGGCGCTAGTGGCACGGATTCATAATATTGAGACTATTATTACGCGTAGTGAGACCGAAGCGCTGTTGCTTGAACAGAATCTAATCAAGGAGCATCGTCCGCCCTATAACGTGCTGCTGCGTGATGATAAATCCTATCTTTATGTGTTTATCTCAGCTGATAAGCCTTATCCACGTTTGGCCTACGGTCGCGGCAAAGGCAATCATCAAAAGGGTCGATTCTTTGGCCCGTTTCCCTCTGCACATGCGGCAAAAGAAACGCTGGTATTGATGCAAAAGATGTTTCAAATGCGTCAATGTACCAACACCTTTTTTAAGCAGCGTCAGCGTCCTTGCCTTGAGTATCAGATCAAACGTTGCCGTGCGCCTTGTGTCGGTTTGGTAACGCCAGAAGAGTATGCAGAGGATGTGAATAATACCATCCGTTTTTTAAAAGGCGACTCTAGTGATATTCATACGACTCTGATTGAAAAGATGGAAGCATCAGCTGAAGCACTAGATTTTGAGAAAGCAGTATTTTATCGCGATCAACTTTCCATGTTACGTGAAGTACAAGCAAGGCAAGCGGTCTATACCGTACAAGGTGAGGCAGATGTGATTGCGATTGCCAGTCAGGCTGGCATGACCTGTGTGAATGTGTTGACGGTACGTGGGGGCCGTGTATTGGGCGGGAAAAACTATTTCCCAGATGTGGATAGTAGTGAGTCGTTAGCAGATAACCTATCAGCCTTTATTACGTCGTTCTATTTCCAAGTAACCGATGATTTGCCCGCTGAAATCATATTGAGCCATCAGATACCAGATCAGGTGGCAGTAAGCGAAGCATTGGCAACGCATTTTGGCAATAAAGTAGTCATCAAGACCAACGTGCGCGAGCACCGTTCAGAGTGGCTGGACTTAGCCACATTGAATACCAGTAATGCATTAAAAACCAAGCTTGGCGATTATTTAGAGCTGCACGCACGATTTGGTGCGCTAAAAGACGTGTTGGCGACTGTCACCGATCGGACGATTGATCGCATTGAATGTTTTGATATTTCACATACGATGGGTGAGGCGACCATCGGTAGCTGCGTGGTATTTGACCAAGGTGGCTCGCGCCGTCGCGATTACCGTCAGTATGCTATCCATGATATCCAAGGCGGCGATGACTATGCAGCGATGAAACAAGTGCTGACCCGACGTTATAAGAAGCAGCCATTGCCGGACTTGCTATTGGTTGATGGTGGTAAAGGTCAGCTTGGTATTGCCAAAGAAGTATTGACTGAGTTGGGTATTCTTGGTGACACTTTGCTCATCAGTGTGGCAAAAGGGGAAGGTCGCAAGGCTGGGCTTGAGGTATTGCACTTTATCGATCATGAGCCGTTAGATCTACCAATGGATAGCAAAGCATTGCACTTGCTGATGCACATTCGTGATGAGGCGCATCGTTTTGCGATTACCGCTCACCGTAAAAAACGCGATAAGCGTCGCTCATCATCAGTGCTAGAGGTAATACCGGGACTGGGTGAGAAACGTCGTCGTGACTTGCTCAATCACTTTGGTGGTATGCAGCAGCTGTTAGGCGCTTCACAGCAGGAGTTGGCAGGCGTACAAGGTATCGGACCAGTACTCGCAAAAACGGTTTATAAAGTATTGCATGAGTAAAGGATTAGATATTATCAAGCAGCAGTTTTTATCTTTTTCATTGTCTATAAATACGACTGTGTGGAGATTAAAAAAAAAGGGGTAGTCTTGGATAAGTCAAATTATCCAAGACTGCCCCTTTTTTAATAGGCTTTTACTACTTATCAGTTTCTACTTTATAAGTGGTAAATTTAAAGCTTAAATCGCTCTTTTCATCATGCATCTGCTCAGATTCGTCTGCTACTTTAAAGCGTTCTGGCAACTCAGGGTAAAAGGCATCGCCGTCAGCAATGTCAGTATCTACATGAGTCAGCTCAATACGGTCGGTGTACATCAGAGCGTCACTAAATACTCGCTCGCCGCCAATCACCCAAATCGTATCAAGATGCGCGCCATGTGCTAGGCTAGCTGCTTGTGTCAGAGCATCGTCTAGATTGTGTACCACATAAGCATTGTTGCTATCTGCGAGACCTTTTGTCTCAGCATAATCCATCTGTGTCGTGACAATGAAGCTCACACGCTTAGGTAATGGTTTACTACCCATTGACTCAAATGTCTTACGACCCATGATCACGATACCTTGAATCTTGCTATCGTTTTCTTTGGTCGTCATGCTTTTGAAATGTTGCAAATCTGCTGAGATATGCCACGGTAGCTCATTGTTTTTGCCGATACAGCGATTGCTACTAATAGCAGCGATTTGGGCAACTTCGGTATGGGCATAGCTCATAATATATCCTTTTTATTATATTCTTAAATTTTGCTCTTATTTAGCGTAGTTAACCAGACTAACTTTATACGGCAACTTTGGCTTTGATAGCAGGGTGCGACTCATAGTCATTGACACTAATGTCTTCGTATTCAAACGCAAATATGTCTTTTACTTCAGGATTCAAAGACAATGTCGGCAGTTTATATAGCGAGCGAGTCAACTGTAACTCAGCCTGCTCACGGTGGTTTTGATAGATATGGCAATCACCACCTGTCCAAACAAACTCTCCAACTTCTAAACCACACACCTGCGCGATCATATGAGTCAATAGCGCATAGCTCGCAATGTTGAAAGGCACGCCTAGGAATATTATAACCCCTAATTTATGCACAAGACGCCTAATAACATAGCCTTAACAGCTATAATAGCATTGTGCACTTTTAATTCTGCACAATATGGGTTATACATACAAGGTTATTATACCTGATTTTAAAATATCACTGCTAATAGAAGGTCTTGTTTATTTCTTTTAGTTGTACTAAGGCATATAAAACGTGATTGCTCCAACATTAAAACTCACCCTAAAGCCCTATCAATCAACGCATCGGTAAGCTGAACCTGTGTCTCTTGAGACTGCTGTAGCTTAACTTTTAACTGATCGCAAATAGCCATTAGTTCATCGACTTTAGCAACGATACGGTGTTGTTCAGCTAGAGGAGGTATAGGAATTAAAAATTTTGATATATTTCCCATGCTAAGATTAGCTCTTGCATTGTCGAGCCTTTCCTAAAAAGTGTGTAACTATCATTTAGATTGTAGAAGTACTTACACGAAATTTAGGAAAGGCTCGTTCATAGACAGTATGAAGGTATTTACTACCTGGCAATCAACAACTTTACAGCAACCTCAAAAAGACACTCATCTTTGATAGTAATACTAACTTTGCCATTATGAGCATTGGCGATAGCTTGCACAATAGATAAGCCTAAGCCTGTTCCTGAATGCATCGTATTCGTTTTATCATGACGATAGAATCGCTCAAACAGTTTATCGGCTTCAATCTGATTTAATGGTTTGTCTAGACGGTTGGTCATAGTTATTCTTAACCAGAGCTGCTCTGGGGATTGAATATCGTCTTTTGGCGCATTAAGCGAGGTGCTTGAAGTGAGGACAGTAGCGGATATCATAATAGTGCTATTACTAGCCGCATAATAAATCGCATTTGACATCAGGTTGGCAAACAGCCGTTGCAATAAGCCTTTATCACCTAGTACTGTTTTAAAATCACCCGATTTTTCAAAGATTATCTCACGATCCTCAGCAATCATCTCATAATAATCTATAAGCTTTGTGATCAAGCTCTCTATATCGACATGACTGATTTGCGAATCACTCAGCTCTTTTTGAGTTTTTGCCAGTAATAACATATCGTTAATCATGGCGGATAACTGCTTTAACGTATCATGCTGATGATGCAATTGCTCAATGTATTCGTCGCTTTCTCTTGGCTTAGTTAACATGACTTGCGTTTGCGTACTCAGCGTCGCTATTGGCGTACGTAGCTCATGGGCGATATTGTCTGAAAACCGTGATAATGATTCAAAGTTACTTTCAAGCTTGACCATCATAGAATTATAAGACTCCGTTAGTGGACGTAATTCTAACGGCATATCGCCAACCACAATTCTTTCATCTAACCTTTGAAGATTAATGCCTTTCATCTTTTGTACGATAGTAGCTAGGGGAGCAAAACCCCAGTGTACACTTAGTGCTGCTACTGAAACCAATAATAAGGTAATGGCGATAAGTATCAAGCTCAGCTGGCGATTAAACTGGATAAGATATTGATGATGCACATCGATAGGTAGAGCAATAAATGCCAAAACCTCTTGATGTGTAATGATAATGGCTCGGTAATGCCTATTATTTATCTTGATCATAAACTGCTGATCGCGATAGTCCTGCAATAGTTGTAACAAGCTAAAATCTGCCGGTAGATCATTGATGAAATTACTGGGATCGCTGGACAATAAATTGCCGTTTTTGTCTGATATTAACGTTTTTAAATCATAGTCTAACCAAGAAGAATGTAGATGATTGGCATCAATTAGCGCTTGCGACTTTGACACTGTAAAAGGTTCTATGTGATCGTTAAAATTCACCATGCGTTTACGCAGGTTAAAAGCTGCATGGGTAATAATCTCTGAGTCCATTTGCTCAAAGTGCTCGTTAACAGAGCGCTGAACCCATATATAAATAACAACTTGAGAGATAACAACAAATATTGTCAGTAAAAAAACAGTACGCCATAACAAAGGCCAGCGTCGATTCTTAAATTTATCTCTCATTTTATTTTAGATCATCTTTGTTGGTGTCATCGTCGCCCATGCCACTATCCACGTCGACATTCAGTGGCTCTAACTTGTAGCCCATTCCGCGTACCGTATGAATCAGCTTTATATCAAATCCATCATCAATTTTTATCCGCAAGCGCCTTATAGCCACGTCAATGACATTTGTATCACTGTCAAAATTTATGTCCCATACTTGTGAGGCAATCACAGTGCGTGGCAGTACCTCACCTTGACGTTCTAAGAAAAGTTGTAATAAAGCAAATTCTTTAGCAGTCAATTTTATGTTGGTATCGCCTCTATATACAGTGCGTTTAGCAATATCCATTTTTAGGTCAGCCATATGTATGACAGAGCTTTTATAGTCTGATTGATTGGCACGCCGCAATAGGCTTTTTATTCTAACAATCAGTTCAGCAAAAGCAAAAGGCTTGGTCAGATAATCATCGCCACCAATTTCAATACCTTTGATCCGATCGCTTAAATCATCTTTAGCCGTTAAAAATAAAACTGGCGTATGCTTTCCAGCAGCTCGGTAGCGCTGTACCAACTCAAAGCCACTGACGTCAGGTAGCATGACATCCATCAAAACCACACTAAAATCTTCAGTCATTAACGCATGATAGCCATCTAAACCTGTCAGCTGATGATCAACAATGAAGCCTGCTTCACTTAAGCCTTTTTTTACATATTCGCCGAGTTTTAATTCATCTTCTACTAGTAGTACTTTCATAGTAATCCTTCAATATAATTATGATTTTATAATACCCAAATCAATATAAATGACAAAACGGACTGGTATCTGACAAAGATGTCATGCGCTCGTCATCAAATGGTCAGTCTTCGTTTGTTAATCTATACCTATAGTACATAGCGGCTCATTCTTGATACGAGTAGCTACTATGAATTATTACTACAGGTAATTAGTTTCAATATTTAATAATTTATTAAGGATGTTATATGAAAAGCTATCGTTCATTCAAAAAAGTGGTGCTGCTATCCGCTTCGATGCTTATCGGTATATCAGCAGCTAATGCGCATACTACCAATCTAAGCACTTCAATTATCGATAATTGCGATAACTTAACTACGTTTGCCAGAAATCTAGATCACAATAACGCGCAGATGTCTGATGCTCAAATGAAAAGCTATGTTGATGCACGAGTCGCTTGCCAAGTTCAGCATCAAGATCAACATCTGCAGTCTGAAAAGTATTTTATAAAAAAATATGGTAGCGATCGTGATAGAAATGCTGATGCCATACTAAATGAATACGTGCAGCATTAAAATATAAAAGTAGCAAGATGACAATATTGTCATCTTGCTGTCATCTCTCTGTCAGAATCAATAAGTTATGCTTTAGACTGAATTAATATCCTAAAGCTTTATGTACCCTCAACTAAATCAATTAAGGATTAACCATGTCACTCTTTAAATCAAAGTCTTTACCTAAAGCAATCGTAGCCACTGCCATCGCTCTTGTCGTATCGACCTCAGCTATGGCGCATGATCCAAAATTGCATGCTAAAAAAGATCAAATGAACTGTGAAAAAATGCAAAAGAATATGCAAATGATGCAAAAAATGGATCATAGCAAGATGGATATGAAAGATCCTGCTATGAAAGCAATGATGGCTAACATGGGTAAAATGAAGCAAATGTACCAAAAAAACTGTGTTACTAACGACAGTAAATCTTAAAAATTTTAGCTCTGCTAAATAGCAGTCAACACTTAACGAAAATAAAGTTTTAGGAAAACATATGAAATTTTTATTGGGTGCGCTCTTTACCGTATTTGTGGCAATCGTTGGCGTGTTTGCGGTTGTTACTAGTGGTGTTGTCAATGTGGGAGCTGACCAAGAGCATAGCCCAATGATGTTTAGCTTTTTGGAAACCGCTCGCAATCGTTCCATAGCAAATGCCAGTAAAGATATTGTGGTACCAGACTTAGAGAAGGTCGATATCATTTCTGGGGGCGCGGACTATAAGGATATGTGTGCAGGCTGTCACTTGTCTCCGGGAGTGGCACAAACTGACTTTAGTGAGGGCTTATATCCAAAGCCGCCCAACTTTACCAAGGCTGATATTGTCAAACGTTATCAAACAGAAGACGGTGCAAAGCAAGGCTTTTGGGCAATCAAGCACGGTATTATGGCATCTGGAATGCCTACGTGGGGTGCTTCTCATGACGACGCTAGAATGTGGGCAATGGTTGCTTTTATCAGATCGTTACCTGAATTAGATGAAGCTCAGTACACGATGCTAACCACTAGGATAGATGGCGATATGATGGACATGTCATTTGACGGTGATATGAATATGTCGGATGATGGATCTGGAATGCAGCATTAATACTTTCTAGATATGAAAGCCTCCTAACTCACGGTTGTCGCTATTATATTAATAATGCAGTACTGAACAATGCTGCATTTAATGTTTTTAGTTAAGTACATAAGAATTTAAATATAGGGTGTAAGTTTTTAGAATATCGAGCATAATAATAGACGTTTAGGAGTAATTTAATGAGACATTACACACATGTGCTTTCTAATGGACATAGCTGGTTATCCGGTCGTGTCCTTTTATTGGTGGTGACATCGTCACTCTCGTTAACGCTAGCCGCTTGCAGCCAATCTAATACCAGTGGCTCTGATTCTCAACCAGTAAAGGTTGAACAGTCTGCTACCCAGAATGCACAAGTACAAAATGAAAGTTCTGCTCCTACAAATGCTCCCGTTAACAGCTCGTCATCATTACTCAAAAACGTCTCAGCCACGGTTTATAAAGATGCCAACTGCGGCTGCTGTAAAGAATGGGTAGGCTATGCCGAAGGTCATGGTCTAAGCGCAACTGCGCAAGACGTTACAGATTTATCTTTATTTAAAGAGCGTTACGGTGTCCCGCAGCAAATGCGCTCTTGTCATACCGCCGTCACTACTAATGGTTATGTTTTTGAAGGTCACGTTCCTGCTAAACACATGGCTGAATTCTTAGCAAATCCTCCTGCACAAGCTATTGGACTTGCCGTACCGAGTATGCCGGTTGGTAGCCCCGGTATGGAGTATGAAGGTAAATTCATGCCCTATAAAGTCATGCAATTGAACAAGGATGGCAGCACTCAAGTGTATGCGGCTATTGAGTCGCCAGCGCAGCAGATGTAGTTCTATTAATAAGTTATCAGATATATAAGTTCAACTCTCATTTCATGGATTAACTTAGGTCAATATTATGAATAAAAACAGATTTAACCGCAGGCGTTTTTTGACAGGGTCATCTACGCTACTTGGCGCGTCTATGCTATCGACGTTACCAACCATTGCCAATAGTGCGTTGGGTGCAAATCAAAAAAATGCCGTCATTAACAGTGATAAACCCGATCATAAAGTACCTATACTGACAGGCAAAGAGTTTGATCTTTATGTCAGTGAGAAGATGATAACGGTCAACGGCAAGTCAAGCATGGCAACGCTGATAAATGACTCACTGCCTGCGCCAACGCTTAAGATGCAAGAAGGCGATACGGTCACCATTCGAGTCCATAATCAGCTGAATGAGTCGACCTCTATTCACTGGCATGGCCTCTTAGTGCCGTTTGAGATGGATGGCGTACCGGGTATCAGCTTTGATGGTATTCCTGCGGGTAGCACCTTCACGTACAAATTTAAACTGACACAGTCAGGCACTTATTGGTATCACTCGCACACTGGATTCCAAGAACAAACCGGTATGCGCGGGGCTATTGTGATTGAACCTAAAGGGCGCGAACGCTATCCTATTGAGGAAGATCACGTTATCCTGCTTAGTGATTGGACGCATCGCGATCCGCATAATCTGCTAAAACTACTTAAGCAGCGTGCTGACTTTGATAATTATCATCTGCCAGACTTTAAAAAGCTATTGTCCGATATTGCCGCTACGGATCTTGAGGCGGCTTATGATAAACGTAAAATGTGGAACCAGATGCGCATGATGCCGACTGATTTTACTGATTTATCTGGTGAGACCACGTTTACTTATCTTATGAATGGTAAAACGACAGCGGCTAACTGGTCGCAATTGGTCAAAGCCGGTCAGCCTGTCAAACTACGCTTTATCAATGGCTCCGCGCAGACGATATTTGATGTACGCATCCCCGGCCTAAAAATGAAAGTCGTCGCGACGGATGGGATTGATGTCGCGCCCGTTGATGTCGATGACTTCCGTATCGGGGTGGCCGAGACTTATGACGTCATCGTCACCCCAACCCGTGACGCGCATACCATATTTGCCCAAAACATCGATCGCACCGGCTTTGTCGCAACCACGCTTGCCACTAAAAGAGGCGCTCGCGCTGCCATACCTGCTATGGATGATGTTGAGTGGCTAACTATGTCCGATATGATGGGGGCTATGGGTGCTAATGGCTATGATGCCCGTCATGCTAAGACCGAATATGACTTTAAGACAGATATGCGCGTCGATAGTCCACGGATGAATCTCGATGATCCGGGTATTAATTTGCGTGATATTAATCGTAAGGTTTTAACCTATAACCAACTGCATTCTGTTGGCAATGAAATAATGGCCGAGCAGCGCAAGCCCACTCGAGAGATTGAAATACATCTAACCGGTAATATGGAGCGCTATATCTGGGCACTCGACGGCATCATGTTTAAGGATGCGCCGCCTGTCAATATCAAACCGGGCGAGCGTGTGCGTATTACCTTAGTCAATGACACTATGATGAACCACCCTATGCATCTGCATGGTATGTGGAGCGATTTGCGCACGCCTGATGGCGATTTTCAAGTTCGCAAACATACGATAATGGTGCAACCAGCGCAAAAAATTAGCTTTGATGTCACAGGAGAAGCTGGTCGCTGGGCATGGCATTGTCATCTGCTCTATCATATGGAAGCCGGGATGTTTAGAGAAGTTGCCGTTGTTTAATAAACCTTCGAATATGAGCCTTATTATGAAAATATATAAAGTAGGTCTACCGTTTATTGGCATGTCATCTTTGATGCTACTAATGTCACCTTTAGCAAACGCTGCTGAGATGTCGAACATGGATCATGGCAGTATGGACATGTCTGGTATGGATATGTCAGATATGGATCACAGCAGCATGGATATGTCGGGCAATATGTCAGATATGGACCATAGTGGCATGGATATGTCAGGCGATATGTCGGATATGGATCATAGTGGTATGGATATGTCAGGCGATATGTCGGATATGGATCACAGTGGTATGGATATGTCAGGTGACATGTCAGATATGGATCATAGTGGCATGGATATGTCGGGCGATATGTCAGGTATGGATCACAGTAGTATGGACATGTCAGGTATGGACCATGGCAGTATGGATATGTCAGGAGGTATGCAAGGTGGTAAAGCTCCAGCTGATGCTCGAAGCCCTGACTACTCGAACGGTGTTCCCTATGGTCGCTTTGGTAAGCCTGTGATGATGGATAGCTTACCGTTATGGGGTGTGTCAGTAGAAACTTTGGGCTATCAGTTTGAGAATGACCAAATCGATTTTGAGTTTGATACGTGGTACGGTACTGATAGTAATCGTGTCACTCTACGCAGTGAAGGTAGTGCTCAAACTAACGATGATAAAGAAATTGATAGCTTAACCTCACTCGCTTATTGGAAGCCGCTCGGTATCTTCTGGAATGGAGAAGCGGGTATTGCTTATAATACTGAAAACGATAAGTCCGCAATCATGGCAGGCATTGTTGGTACGGCGCCGTACTTCGTTGAGACTGACGCAAGAGCTTATCTATATACTGATGGTCAAGTCCAGCTTGATCTTGGGACAGCGTACGAGTGGCGCTTAGATCAGCGTTGGGTGGTCAGACCAGAGCTGGAGCTGACTGCCTTTAGTAAAGATGATACCGATAACGGTATTACTAAAGGATTTAATGAGTTTGAAGCTGAAGTTAGGCTGGCTTATGAGACATTCAGTCGTCAGCTCGCGCCTTATGTTGGTTTCAGCTACAAGAGCGCCTTGGGTGATGCGCGAGACTTACGTCGTCAAGAGGACGAAGACGTTGATTCTAATAGTCTGACTGCTGGTGTGATGTTTTGGTTCTAGTGTTAACCATGTAAGTAACAACAGTTTATAACACTAGCTCTAAAAAAAGGCACCTCTTTATTTAGGTGCCTTTTTACTAAATTAAGGACAAGAATATGAATAACCATATGGATAATAAACAGAAGCAAATGAACCCTTATGTAAAGTTCACAATCATGATTTTAACATCGACAGTGGTGATGTTTATCATGATGTATTTTAACACCTATCAGTGGGATCATATTTACTTTAGTGAAACCCGAGCTTATATGGCGCTGTATATGGGCGCTATGATGGCTATTATTATGCTCGCCTTTATGACCAATATGTATAAAAAGACTAAGGTCAATCTAATGGTTTATGGGATTAGTGTCGTGCTATTTGCCTTTGGTTTATGGGGCGTTAGATCACAACAAACGGTCGATCAAGTGGATTGGATGCAGGCGATGATACCGCATCACTCGATTGCTATTTTGACCAGTTCGCGTGCTGATATCGAAGATCCACGTGTACGTCAGCTTGCTGATGACATTATCGAAGCACAAAAGCGTGAAATCGGTGAGATGCAAGCACTTATTGATGAGTTGGAATAATATATTATGATACCAATAAGTAAGCTCTTCTTTAAAAACTATTTACTATATCGCGTCTTTTAATTCTAACTATACCTACTCCTTACTTCAAAAATAACCTGTAAAACTGAAGTTCTACGAAGAAATAGATTAAGGTCGAATAAGTATGAAGCAAGATAGAACGACTCGCTATCAGAAGGATAGTTTGACATTATCAGGAACAGTTATGCTAGGTACCGGTGTCATGATCGGTGCTGGTATTTTCGCTCTGACCGGTCAGATGGCTCAGATGACGGGTTCGCTTTTCCCACTTGCTTTTCTAGCCGCCGCAATCGTTGTTTCTTTTAGTGCCTATTCTTATATCAAAATCTCTAACGCTTACCCGTCGGCTGGCGGTGTTGCAATGTACCTGCATCAGGCATACGGAGATCGTTTACCGACTGGATTTAATGCCATGCTGATGTATTTCTCCATGGTTATAGCGCAGAGCTTTTTGGCCCGGACGTTCGGGTCATACACTATGCAGTTATTCGGTGGCGATGACAGCGGTCGCATGGTATCCATCCTTGGCGCCGCGCTTATTCTTGCTGCGTTCTTTATCAATTTACTTGGTAATCGTTGGATTCAGGGGGTTGCATCGGTTATCGGTATTATAAAAATTGTCGGTATTCTTATATTCGGGTTGGTTGGTATCTGGCTAGCTGATAGCTTTGCAGTTGATTCTTCTACATTAGGTGACACTAATACTGTTGGTGACTTTCTTGGCGCAACGGCGCTAGGCATACTGGCATTTAAAGGCTTTACCACGATTACCAACAGTGGCTCGGAAGTAAAAAATCCTCATCGCAACGTCGGCCGTGCCATTGTAATATCAATCGCAATATGCGTAGTTATTTACACTCTAGTCGGTTTAGCGGTGTCTAGTAATCTATCTCTTGCCGAAATCATCGAAACTAAAGATTACTCCTTGGCTGCCGCCGCACGCCCAGCACTTGGCGACTATGGTCTATGGTTCACAGTTGCAATCGCAATGGTAGCTACCGCTGGCGGCCTCCTTGCTAGCATCTTCGCAGTCTCTCGTATGCTTGCTATGTTGACTGAGATGAAGCTGGTGCCTCATCGTCATTTGGGAATGCCGGGAAGCGTTCAAAAACATACGTTGGTCTATACTGTGGTGTTGGGTTTAGCTTTTACGACGTTATTTGACTTATCACGAATTGCAGCGCTTGGCATTGTTTTCTATCTAATTATGGATATCGCCATTCATTGGGGTGTTTTGCGATACCTTCGTCAGGATATAAAGGCGGTGATGTGGGTGCCTATAGTGGCCATACTTCTTGACCTGTTGGTTCTCGGCGGTTTTGTCTGGATTAAACTAAACTCAGATCCATTCGTACTTGGCGTAGCAGTCGTCACTATTGTAGTGATTGCTGTGGCTGAGCAGGTTTACCTGAAATCTTCAGCGAGGAAAAAAGCTATCGAAAAAGATACGCTTGCAGACCATCATTGACAGTAACATCAAAGAGTTTACAGAAAATTGTTTGGTTAAAAATTGCATAGATTTAAGCGTCTGCTTACTATCTTCAAGAATTGATTTCATGCAATACGATATTCATAAAGACAACAGGGAAAGTAAGCTATGAATGAGTCATTTAATCACGCTGGAACTTGGGGTCTCGCACTAATTGTTATTGTTCTGATTTCTTGGTTCTTTTACCGTTATTTCGCACCAAAGAACTGGCGTGAATGGGCGGGTGCTGGTGTAGTTCAGGCTTTCATTATTGCACTTTACGCAGAAATGTATGGCTTTCCGCTTACTATATATTTATTAGTACGGTTTTTTGGTTTGGACAGCCAATATGTCAGCGCTAGCTTATGGTCGACCCTTGTTGGTTTAGGTGAGACAGGCATGATGATCTCAATGCTACTCGGCTATGCTATTGCATTTTTAGGAGTCGGTCTTTTTGCTCAAGGTTGGCGCCAAGTCCACAAAGCACGAGGGGAAAATCGTTTAGTAACTGATGGACTCTATGCCTACGTACGTCATCCTCAGTACACCGGGTTGTTTATTGCACTGTTCGGTGAGGGTGTGGTGCATTGGCCAACTCTGTTTTCAATCGGTCTGTTTCCAGTGATTGTGCTTGTATACACATGGTTAGCTCGACGTGAGGAACGGCATATGTTTGAAGAGTTTGGTAAAGACTACCTTGCTTACAAACAGCAAGTGCCAATGTTTATTCCTCAATGGGGTCAATGGCGTCAACTTGCCGCCGCCGCACGAGTTAAAAAGTAATATCAATACAGGATAAAGCTTTAATTCATACAAATCCTTAGAGTTAGCATGGTTAGATACGATTGGTTATCTTGAGCTTGAACCACATCATACAATAGTGAGGATTACTAAGATGGTCAAATCAAACTTAACAACAAGTACTTTAAGGATTGCCCCTGTTGGCAACAGTGTATCGTTGTTTCTACTCATTAGTTACCTGTTATGCATAGGCTTTGGCTTACTTGCACCCGAACAGATAAGTATGCATGAAGCTTGGGCGCCTCTGCTACCTGGCTTTGAGTGGTTGACGTGGACAGGTTTTCTAATTGGGTTTGTCGAATCGTATCTTTACGGTTGGTATTTCGCAATCTTATTCGTGCCATTATACCGTTGGTTCGCCAAAGTGCGCTAAAGATATTGATATATTAACAGTCAGTAAACCTCTTCGGTTCGAGTAAAAATTAATTGAAGAGTTGGAGTGATCATAGTTTAGACTGAGGAGAAATCATAATGAATGGGTCAATGCATGGCATGATGAACGGCTCAATGATGTATGGCATGGGCTGGGTTATGATGCTTATCTGTTTGTTATTCACCCTACTATTTTTCGCAGTACTAGTACTAACAATCATGGCACTGCTCAAGTATTTGCGTGATAAAAACTAAATTCCAATTGAAAAGTATAGAAATTATTTTTTAGAGGTTTTTAGATTAATGATTAGATGAATAGCAATCGAGGATTGATGATAGTGCTTTAAGAGTTGTACTTATTATAAATATTTATTGTCTTCAAGGAGTGGTTTTATGAAACATATTGCCGATGAAAAATCTATCAAAGGTGGTCAGTACGATAAAGTACCAGAAAATTATAGTGGTACGGTTTATATCTGCCCGATGCATCCTGAGGTTAGAGATACTGAAAAGAGCAATTGTCCGATATGCGGCATGTTTCTTAAACCTGAAGACGAGGTTGCTGAATCCAACAACCATGAAGATAGTCATGCGCATTGTCATGGAGCGGATGCTAATAATAGTAATGAGGTAAATTCTGTCGAAGGCAATAAGTACGACAAGATACCGGAAAATTATAGCGGCACGATTTATATTTGTCCTATGCATCCAGAAGTAAGAGATGTTGAAAAAAGTGACTGCCCAATATGTGGCATGTTTCTTAAACCTGAAGACGAAGTTGCTAAAGATGATAGTCACGCTAGCTGTCATGGAAAGGATACTGATAGTAGCGGAGTAAAATCTGTTAAAGGCGGTAAATACGATAAAGTACCTGCTGATTACGATGGCACGGTATATACCTGTCCTATGCATCCTGAAGTGAGAGACGTTAGAAATAGCGGTTGTCCGATATGTGGTATGGCGCTTGAGCCCGAAACGCTTACTATCGGTGAAGAGGACACCTCAGAGCTTGACGACATGACTCGTCGTTTTTGGATATGTACCGTGTTGACTGTACCGCTATTAATATATGTGATGAGCGGTATGTTTGGAGTTGACTTTAGTCAGTATGGTATACCTTCACAGGTTTTACAATGGGCTGAGTTAGTGCTCGCGACCCCTGTAGTGCTTTGGGGCGCCGCCCCGTTTTTCGTCCGTGGCTGGCAGTCTATAAAAAGCCGCAATCTAAATATGTTTACCTTGATTGCGATAGGCGTAGGCGCTGCTTATATTTTTAGTATTGTCGCGACCTTTTTTCCCGATATTTTCCCAGACAGTTTCAGAGATGCCTCTGGTCAAGTCGGAGTCTACTATGAAGCGGCAGCGGTCATTGTGACCTTGGTGCTACTGGGTCAAGTATTAGAGCTCAAAGCTAGAAGTCAAACTTCAGGTGCGATTAGAGCTTTGCTTGAGCTCGCACCACCAACCGCAAGACGTGTCGATGAAAACGGTGAAGAAGTCGAAGTCTCGCTTGATGAGGTCGTCACTGGCGATAAGCTACGGGTTAAACCAGGTGAGAAACTACCCGTAGATGGTACAGTGATCGATGGTAATAGTAATGTTGATGAATCAATGGTGACGGGTGAGCCAATCCCTGTATCAAAAGTAGCAGGAGATACAGTGACTGGTGGTACGGTAAATGGCACCGGAACGCTATTAGTCGAAGCGGTCAATGTTGGAGCAGATTCAGTATTATCTAAAATTGTACAAATGGTTGCTGAAGCCCAGCGTAGCCGCGCACCTATACAGAAATTGGTAGATCAAGTGGCGGGTTGGTTCGTACCTATTGTTATTGTCACCTCTATCATAACCTTTATTGTCTGGGCGATATTCGGCCCTGAGCCCGCTATGGCCTATGCTTTGGTTAACGCGATTGCGGTACTGATTATTGCTTGTCCTTGTGCCCTTGGTCTAGCGACGCCGATGTCCATTATGGTTGGTACCGGCAAAGGCGCGCAAAACGGCGTCCTCATCAAAAATGCTGAAGCGTTAGAGAGTATGGAAAAAGTCGATACCATTGTCGTCGACAAGACCGGAACACTGACCGCTGGTAAGCCCGAGCTTACCGCAATTGATGCGCAGGTAGGTCAAGATGAAGACGAGTTCCTCGCATTGGTAGCCTCAGTAGAAAGCGCTAGCGAGCATCCTTTAGCAGAAGCTATCGTTAGAGCAGCTCAAGAAAGATCACTCATTATTCCTAAAGCTACTGACTTTAATTCGACTACTGGCGAAGGCGTACAAGCCGTGGTCGATGGTAAGAAAGTCGCTATTGGTAACTCTAAGCTTATGGAAAGCCTAAATAGTTTTGATAATGAGCTGTCCACTAAAGCTGATGTCCGTAGAAAAGACGGTGAAACGGTAATGTTTGTGGCTATAGACGGTAAAGCTGCTGGTATTATTTCAGTTGCTGACCCTATTAAACCAAGCACTAAAGAGGCTATTTCACTGCTTCATGACGCAGGTTTAAAAGTTGTGATGCTAACCGGTGACAACGAAAAAACCGCGCAGGCAGTCGCCAATAAACTAGGTATTGATGAAGTTCATGCGGATGTCTCACCAGAGGATAAAAACCGTATCGTCAAAGAAATGCAAGACAGCGGTAAATTGGTCGCTATGGCGGGTGATGGTATCAACGACGCACCAGCGCTAGCGCAAGCTAATGTTGGTATCGCTATGGGAACCGGTACCGATGTGGCGATGGAGAGTGCGGGCATTACCCTGCTAAAAGGTGATTTAATGGGCATTGCCAAAGCTTATAAGCTTAGCCGCGCCACCATGCGCAATATCAGACAGAATCTGTTTTTTGCCTTTATCTACAATGCACTTGGTGTTCCTATTGCCGCAGGTGTGCTCTATCCCATATTTGGGCTTCTGCTCAGTCCGATGATAGCAGCGGCAGCGATGAGCTTGTCGTCATTCTCGGTGATTGCTAACGCGCTGCGATTGCGCCGTTTGAAACTATAATTCTGGTACGGTAAAAAGTGTTCTAAAGCACACTGACACATACTGGTCTAAACAAGATCACAAAATATAAGGATACCGTTATGGGCAGCTTTTCTATTACACATTGGCTGATTTTATTGGTCGTAGTGGTGGTCGTATTTGGTACTGCCAAGCTTAAAAATGCAGGTAAAGATTTAGGCGGTGCGGTGAAGGGTTTTAAAGAAGCGGTCAAAGATGAAGAACCCGAGAATGCTCGCAAAAATCATGTGCTTAGCCATGAAAATAGTACGCCAGCTGCAAGTAATGATTTAAATACGCGTGTAGGTAATCAGGCTGATGATATGGAAATCAGCCCTATTTCCACTGATGACCAGCCTAAAGTATGAAGCGCGCCGCTTATAAATAGCGGCACTAAGTAGTCTATTAATATATGTGACTGTTATGTTTGATATTGGGTTTTCCGAATTACTCTTGTTTGGCGTCATTGCTTTAATCGTATTGGGCCCAGAAAAACTGCCGCAAGCCGCACGTACCGCTGGGCAATGGTATGCCAAACTGCGCCGTACAGTATCCACTCTACAATCTGAAATAGAAGCTGAGCTTGATCTAGCTGAAACACGTCAACAAATGCAAAATGAACTTGCGAAAATCCGTCAGACCGAGTCGGATATGAAGCGCGAATTAGCAGAAATGCGTGGCAGTATGCAAAAGTTTGAGCAGTCACAGAACCAAAGCCTAGACGCTTCACATCAGTCAATCACCCCTTATGCTAAAGACCATCAACAGAATACTACCTCCTCGTTCATTAAACAGGAGGCGGATCAGTGAGCCTATTTAAACGGCAAAAAAGTCGACAAGAAAAAATAACAGATATAGAGTTTGAGGCGCCAACAGATACAACACAGAATAGTGAGTCTGGAGATACGTTAGGTACGCTTGGCGATATGCCTATTACCGGACATTTAATCGAGCTGCGTACGCACTTAATAAGAATATGCGTGGTCGTCTTAATTATATTCTTAGTATTGGTGGGATTTTCACGCGAGCTTTATAATCTTTTATCAGACCCATTAGTGGCGCAGTTACCCATCAATTCGACCATGATTGCCACTGATATAACGTCAAACTTTATGGCACCCATTCGCTTAACGATATTCGTCGCCGCATTTTTAGCAATGCCTTATATCCTGTATCAAATTTGGTCATTTGTAGCTTCCGGCTTATATAAAAAAGAGAAGAAAATTGCCATTCCTGTACTGCTATCTTCGATATTTCTATTTTATGCTGGTGTTGCTTTTTCCTACTTTGTCGTACTCAAAGGGGTATTGAAATTTTTTATTATGTTCGCTCCGCAGAACGTTATACCAATGACCGATATTGACAGTTATCTGAGCTTTGCCCTCAAGCTATTTATGGTGTTTGGACTGACTTTTGAGATTCCAGTGGTTACCTTATTGCTGATAATGGCCGGAATCGTTTCTACTCAAATTTTAGAAGATAAGCGTCGTTATATCATAGTCGGCTGTTTTGGGATCGCCGCGGTAGTGACACCGCCTGATGGTGTATCAATGCTGTTGTTGGCGATTCCTATGTGGCTATTATTTGAGCTGGGTTTACTCTTAGCAAAGATATTAATTAAAAATGAACGAAATAATGATTTAGTCTCAGGGAATGAAACATTAGAAAGTAGCTAGCACTACTTAAACACGCCAAGAACCTTTTTTACTTTTTACTTTTTACTAGAGTATGTCAGCGTGAGTACTCTACTTAGCGACGGACTCTAAATGGAACACCCAACTAATAACAACGAAAAAAATGACGGTCTTGCAAATCGACTTAACCAAGAGTGCTACTGCATTACCCTTGATCGTAAAGCGCTTAATACAAGCCTTCAAGATCAATTGGTAGAAACTAGAAACAATCCAATAGGAGCGAACGAGCTTAATAAGCTTTTTTCAGCAACACCCGTGTTCGTTCCCAAAACAGAGATAGAGGCGATGGAGCGAATCGTCAGGGCTATCGAGTCAGCTGCCGAACTGCCATTGTATCAAGAGCAAGTGCTGTCGTGGGCACCAGAAATAGCTGCTTTCGACCCAGGCCCAATAGGGGCCCTCATGGGTTATGACTTTCACTTGGGTAGCGATGGACCTCAGCTCATCGAGGTCAATACTAATGCCGGTGGCGCATTTCTGAATGTGTTGCTCGCTCGCGCACAAAAACGCTGTTGCAACCCCTCAGAGCAAAGCGCTGCAACCAATCAAATGCTAGATAGGTTCGAGGAAGCAGTGTTTGACATGTTCAAACAGGAATGGCAGCGACAGTCCGCTGTTGCTATGCCCAATCGGATAGCCATTGTGGACAATGACCCCGAGAGTCAGTTCATGTTCTTAGAGTTTGAGTTAGCCTGTCAACTGCTCCAAGCTAGAGGTATTGATACTGTGATACTTGATCCCTCTGAACTCGAGTATATCGACGGTACGTTAACAGCCCATGGCCAGAAAATCGATATGATTTACAATCGGCTTGTCGACTTTGCATTTGAGGACCCTGACCATGTATTGCTTAAGCAGGCTTATTTAGAGGGTGCTGTGGTAGTGACACCCAATCCCCGCGTACATGCTATGTTGGCCAATAAGCAAAACCTGACATTGCTATCAGACTCCCAAATATTGCGCTCTTGGGGTCTGGATGAGGCTGCAGTGGAGTGCCTCGAAAGGTCTGTACCGAGGACTAAGATTGTATCAAGAGACGATGCAGCAGAGTTGTGGCTTACTCGGCGGCAACTGTTTTTTAAGCCAGTTGCTGGTCATGGAAGCAAAGGCGTTTATCGCGGTAGCAAACTGACTCGACGCGTCTTCGAAAACATTCTGGATGAAGATTATATCGCACAGACCTTTGTCCCTGCAGGAGAGAGATCACTCAAAATTGATGACATCGTAACAACAAGAAAGGTAGATATACGTCTTTATACGTATGGCGGAAAACTGTTACTACCTGCTGCGCGTGTGTATCAAGGTCAGGTGACTAACTTCCGTACGCCAGGCGGTGGATTCGCGCCTGTCTTTCAGGTGTGATCGTCTAGGTCTTATTTAGATGGCATTAGGCTGTTATAAGTCCGGTTAACTAATTGGTGGTGTGTCAAAAAGTATGCTGATTAAAACTTGAACAATTTTTGAAGCCTTGAAAGCCCTATAGAATCAGAGAACTTAGCATAGATTTCTTATTGACTTCTATCGCCAGCATACTTTTTAGAACACCACCAGATATCCATATAGCGTCTGATTATATTCAAAGTTTATTTGGTAATATCCAATCGCTAATTGAATCAAATGATATTGTAGAAATCAAAAAAATATAGCTGTATTCGGAGTTATGATGAAGTATTCTTCAAATTAACATAGAGACTTAGAAAGCTAACATAAAAATGGGAGCTCTAAGCTCCTATTTTTTGAGTGAACCGTACCGGGTTTGGAGACCCTCCGACATAGTGTCGTCTAGCCCTGCTTTAACACCCGATAAACCGTAGCTACCCCAACACCAACCGCCTTAGCGATCTCCTCTTTTGTCATATTGTTTTGACTGGCTAATTCTTTAATACGATTGTGTTTCGTTGTATTAGGCTTCTTACCAGTGGGCTTATAACCACTGTTCGCCAACCCCTGCTTAATACGCTCTCTACGCTTATCGTTATCAAGCTTTGCCATCGTTGCTAATAAGTCGATCAGCATATGGTTAATCACTGTTAGGATCTCACCTGTCATGCCTTTACTTACCGTATGCGTAGTTGGTAGATCAGCCACCACCAATCGCAAGCCCTTGTCTTTGATGCGCTGCTTTAGAATTGCAAAATCATCTTGAGATAGCCTGCTTAATCTATCCACACTTTCGACCAACAGAATATCGCCTTCCTCAGCGTCATTGAGTAACAGAGTGAGTACTGGTCTATCAAGCTTCGTACCACTGAAATGCTCAACGTACTCAACATGCTTATCATCATAGCTTTGGCTAAAGCTAATCAAGTCAGACAAGGCTCTCTTAGCGTCTTGATCCTTAGTACTGGCTCTCACATAAATACGAACAGTCATAACGCCACCCCTATCACTTAGACTTAATAATTAATGTTCATTGATAATAGACAGATATTACTATCATTTAATATTAGAAACAAGTCTACTGATAGATAAATTATCGTTTAGAGGATTTACGTTTTAGGTATAGGCTAATGATAGGAAAAAAGCACAGCAACCAGTCCTATAATTCTAAAGTCTGTTATAGATGGTTCCATATTAACAGTCTATTTTGAGTAGTCTGTTAATATGTTTGAAGGGTAAAATAACTGGTTTCCTTGGGGTATACTCATGTAGAACTGCATGTAATAACACTAATTTGGACTTTGATAATGAAAAAGGATAAACCATACATTGTTGTGGTTTAATATTGTTGTAACAACGGTAACTTTACTTATTTAATAGAAGAAAAAACAAAATCAATTAGCGATGTTTAAACTGGTATTCATTGATGGTCACTTTAATTAGATATAAAGTAAGTAAACAAAAAGTCAGTAAGGTAATTGATAACGTGTCTAAACGAACCATAAGTATGTTGGCTAAAGAACTGAGTGTAAATGTCGAAACAATTCGCTTTTATGAACGCAAAGGCTTAATTAAACAACCACCAAAGCCTATGCAGGGCTATAGACATTACCCGAAAGAAACGGTAAATAGAATACATTTTATCAAGCGTTCTCAAGAATTAGGTTTTACGCTAAATGAGATTGAAGGGTTACTTGCGTTAAACGATAGTCCATGTAGTAAAGTACAAGAATTAGCTAATAAAAAACTGATCGCAGTACAAAAAAAGATGGCTGACTTGTTGTTGTTAGAACACGCTTTGGAAGAACATTTAGGACAATGCCAAAATAATGATGACGATAGCCACTGCCCAATAATTGATTCGTTGCAACCGAAGTAAATGATTCACTTAACTACCATTTCCCACTAAAACAGCATATCCAATGAGAGTTTCCCAAACTTTGTGTAACTGCTTATAATCCACTAACAGGAGAATAAGCAATGACTAACCAATCTGACATCAAGAAACTGGCTGAGCAAATGGCCAGCAGCATGAAAAGCTTCGATGACATCAAAGACTTTCAAAAGCAGCTCATGCAGTCCTTCATCGACACTGCCCTAGAAGCAGAAATGGAAGAGCATCTCGGCTACCCCAAGCATGAAAAGGCAGACAGGCCTAATAAGCGCAATGGGCACACTAAAAAGAGAGTCCGTAGCGACACAGGCGAGCTTGAGATCTCCACCCCAAGAGACCGCGACAGTAGCTTTGAGCCTGTACTTGTCAGTAAGCACCAAACCCGTATTTCAGGTCTTGATGACAAAATCATCAGCTTTTACGCCAAAGGTCAAACCACTACTGAGATTGTCGAAACCATCAAGGACATCTACGACGTCGACATCTCAAGCAGCTTGGTTTCCAGAGTCACTGACAACATCTTGGATGACATCACCGCTTGGCAGA
>NZ_CAJHAL010000022.1:0-67700 GCF_904846365.1 Psychrobacter nivimaris | reverse complement strand
TTGTTTCAACAAGTTAACTGGGTTATTAATGTGTAATTACACACTAGCTACTTCCAGCTCGTCTTGATGAGGTGCGTATTATAGACGGTTTAACTTTTGTGTCAACCCGTTTTATTAATGTTTTTAATCTTATTTTAGTAGATGAATAAATCTGTATTTCTTTCAATGGGTTATAAAATTGATATTCTTTATTTTTTAAATACTAGTGTGCAATATGTTTTAATCCACCAATTTTCATCAAAGACAAGCTTTATCTAATATTCACAACTGGGCTTATTCGTCCTGATATTCTTACATATCTCTTCTAAGTAAATTGTCTCTCATATTTTTCAATGTTGATATTCATATAATCAGCACTATATATAAGCTAAGTTATTCAGGCTTATATGACGCTTTCAATATACTGTCCTATATAGTGCAGTATTTGATACTACCTTTATCATAAGATATGGCTCTCATATTAGTCGCCACGCAATCCCTTGATATCTAGTGTTGAGAGACGGTTTTTGCTATAATAGGTATTTTGCTGCATTACTTATATATGTTGGCTGTTATATTACTTCTATAGCGAAATGCATTTTGCTGCAATGCTATTGATTGACTGGCTTCGAGCCATACATTATTTCTAGCATATATAGTCATATTAAGACTCTAGGTAATGCGTCTCTCTCACAACATATCACAATGATTAGATATAATTGATGTGGTCTCACGGTTATATGATTGATGGTTGCAATCATCACTGCCAACGGACCCAATAATAGGCGAATAGATTATGGTAGCGATTACT
Source organism: Psychrobacter nivimaris (assembly GCF_904846365.1). Classification (GTDB taxonomy): domain Bacteria; phylum Pseudomonadota; class Gammaproteobacteria; order Pseudomonadales; family Moraxellaceae; genus Psychrobacter; species Psychrobacter nivimaris_B. The sequence continues at coordinate 66,910 of NZ_CAJHAL010000022.1, read as the reverse complement.
TTACCCGATGGTAGTGTAAAAGACTTTGAAGGTCATACAACAGTCATGGAAGTGGCGCAAAGTATTGGGACAGGACTCGCTAAAGCGACAGTTGCTGGACGTGTAAATGGTCATCTGGTAGATGCACATGATCCTATCGTCGCTGATGCCAATGTTGAAATCGTAACGCCAAAAGACGACGACGGTGTCGATATTATTCGTCACTCATGCGCTCACCTATTAGGTCATGCTGTTAAGCAGCTATACCCTGATGTGAAGATGGTCATTGGTCCTGTCATTGATGATGGTTTTTATTACGATATCTTTAGTGAAACGCCATTTACGCCTGAGCATATGGAAGCGATTGAAAAACGCATGATGGAGCTGATCAAGCAAGATTATGACGTTATTAAAAAAATGACGCCACGTGCCGAAGCGATTGAGATATTTGAATCACGTAACGAAGACTATAAGTTAAAACTTATTAATGATATGCCAGGTGAAGAAGCGTTTGGCTTGTATCATCACCAAGAATACGTCGATATGTGCCGTGGTCCGCATGTGCCAAACACGCGCTTTTTGAAAGTATTTAAACTGACCAAAATGTCAGGTGCTTATTGGCGCGGTGATGCCAAAAACGAGCAGTTGCAGCGTATCTATGGTACTGCGTGGGCTGATAAGAAACAGTTGAAAGCTTATATCCAGCGTATTGAAGAAGCAGAAAAACGTGACCATCGCAAAATTGGTAAAGCGCTGAACCTATTTCATATGCAAGAGCAAGCGCCAGGTATGGTGTTCTGGCATGCTAATGGTTGGACGATTTATCAAGTACTTGAGCAATATATGCGCAAAGTACAATATGATAACGGCTACGAAGAGATTAAAACACCTCAAATCGTTGATCGCAGTTTGTGGGAGCGCTCAGGACATTGGGGCAACTACGCAACCAATATGTTCACGACTTCTAGTGAAAACCGTGATTATGCAGTAAAACCGATGAACTGCCCTTGTCACGTGCAAGTCTTTAACCAAGGTCTAAAGTCTTACCGTGACTTACCACTGCGTATGGCTGAGTTTGGCTCTTGTCATCGTAATGAGCCATCAGGTTCATTGCATGGTTTGATGCGTGTGCGTGGCTTTACTCAAGATGACGCGCATATCTTCTGTACGCAGGCACAGATTCAACAAGAAGTTGCTGATTTTATTAAGCTAACGCTTGCCGTCTATGAAGATTTTGGCTTTGATAACATTATCATGAAGCTCTCTACCCGCCCTGAAAAACGTGTTGGTAGTGATGAGTCTTGGGACTTTGCAGAAAAAGCGCTAGCAGATGCGCTTGACAGCTCAGGGCTAGACTGGGATTACTTACCTGGCGAAGGTGCATTCTATGGTCCAAAGATTGAGTTTAGTCTAAAGGATTCTTTAGGACGTATTTGGCAGTGCGGTACCATTCAGGTTGATCCGAACATGCCTGAACGACTAGATGCAGAGTTCGTCAATGAGCAAAACGATCGTGAAGTACCTATTATGTTGCACCGTGCAATTTTAGGTTCATTTGAACGTTTCATCGGTATTTTGATCGAAAACTACGCAGGTTGGATGCCAGTATGGCTAGCACCGCAGCAAGTTGTGGTCATGAATATCACCGATAAACAGGCTGATGCATGCGAAAACGTAGTTAGCGAGCTTAAAAATGCAGGTTTGCGCGCTATTAGCGACTTGCGTAACGAAAAGATTGGATTTAAGATACGAGAGAAAACATTAGAACGTATTCCCTATATGCTAGTATTAGGGGATAAAGAAGTCGAATCGGGCAGTGTCAACGTCCGAACTCGTGAAGGTGAGAACCTTGGCGTGATGAGTGTTTCTGAATTTATTACATTAGTACAGACCGCTGTCAGTAAAAAAGGCCGACAGACCCCAAAAACAGATGAGGAGTAATACCTATTAAACAGTCCAACCGTTTGAACATCAACGAAGATATCAATGTCAAAGAAGTCCGTCTCGTTAAAGAAGATGGCGAGCAAATGGGCGTGGTTGATATCGCAACCGCGATGAAAGCGGCACGTGATGAAAATCTAGATTTGGTTGAATTAGTTCCTGAAGCTAAGCCGCCAGTATGTAAGATCATGGATTATAAGCACTTCCTCTATGATCAAAAGCAAAAGGCTAAAGAAGCTAAGAAAAACCAAAAGCAGACTCAGCTTAAAGAGATGAAGCTACGTCCTAGTACCGAAGAGGCCGATTATCAGGTTAAACTGAGAAAAATCGTGAGCTTCTTGGAAGATCAAGACAAAGTTAAAATTAGCATCCGTTTCCGCGGACGTGAAATGGCGCACCAAGATATCGGTCGCAAACAACTTGATCGTATCATTGAAGATACTGCTGATATCTCAAACGTCGAACAGTACCCTAAGATGGAAGGTCGTCAAATGGGTATGCTGCTTGGACCCACTAAGAAAAAGTAATCTGTTTATTGGATTGCTTTGAGTGGTGGCTGTTAGTCTATATAGCTATTTATAACTCTAACCATCAATATGCTGCGGGATATTGATGGTTTTTTATTATTTGGACTCAAAAACTGCTGTAATAAACATAGCTATATTGAACATAAATAGCCTAGCATCATTGACTGACGCTATTTTACAAAATCTACCTTCTCAACTTTCTGATTACACGGTAATCTAAAGGTCTAGTGATATTTACTAGTCAGTACTTAGCAGTAACTAATGATCATGTGATAGAAATTAGTATGAGCTACAGATAACTTATAAGTATATAAAAGCTAAGTGTATAAATAAAAACAATGTATACCACGACTGTCAGAGTCGTTGACAAAAAACACTTCCCTTCTCCGATATCAGAGGATATTTCATGCAAGAATTGACACCACCAGAAAACGCTACAACTCCCAGTATTTCTCTAACAGCACCTGAACCTGTCAAAGAAATACAGAAAAGTGAAGCAGATCAGATGGTCAAATTGGATGAAAGCCAAATTCCTGAGCTCGATGCCAAGGTTGATGCTTTTGTCGATCATGTGATTACCAACTCTGTGCATAGCGATGAGTTTCGACAGAACGTACAGTCTATTCATAATCTAGGTACCAAAGAGATTCGTGAATCTGCGCAAGTCTCTAATCGAATGTTAGATTTGCCTGCAAAAAGTCTTAATGACAGTTTATTCGACAACTCTCCTATCGCCAAATCATTGACGGAACTACGCGGGATTGTAGAAGACTTAGATCCGAGCAAAAAAGAGCTGACCAGCTCACGCAAGCTGTTCGGTCTCATTCCGTTCGGTAATAAAGTGCAAGATTATTTCCGTCAGTATGAGTCAGCACAATCACATATTAATGCCGTTGTGACTAGTCTCTATAATGGTAAAGATGAATTGCTCAAAGATAATGCGATGATTGAGCAAGAAAAAGTCAATATGTGGGAGCTGATGCAGTCTATTCGTCAGTATGTCTACGTTGGCAAAAAGATTGATGAGCAACTTGAGCAGAAGGTCTATGCGATAGAAGCAACCGATCCTGAAAAAGCTCGCATTATTAAAGAAGAGATGTTGTTTTATGTCCGTCAAAAAAACACTGACTTTTTAACTCAGTTAGCAGTGAATGTACAAGGCTATTTGGCGCTTGATACTATTCGCCGTAATAACTTAGAGCTGATTAAAGGTGTCGATCGTGCAACCACAACTACCGTGTCTGCATTACGCACGGCTGTTGTCGTCGCTCAAGCAATGACCAATCAAAAATTGGTATTAGATCAAATCACTGCATTGAATAAAACCACCAGTAGTTTGATTGAATCAACTTCAGCGATGCTCAAGCGTCAGTCAGGTGAGATTCACGAGCAGGCGACTAGCAGTAGCATTGAGCTTGATAAACTGCAAAATGCCTTCAATAATGTCTATGACACTATGGATATGATTAGCAATTATAAAATTGAAGCGCTAGAGAATATGAAGCAAACGGTCAATACACTGACCACTGAAGTAGATAAAGCACAAAAATACTTGGATAAATCAAATCAGACTACGGTATTAGAAGTCTCAAAAGAGTTGGATAGTAAAAAAATCACTAACCAATCTAGCAGTGTCGATATCGATATTTGATTTATCCCTATAGCGGTCGTCAGAAAACTGACCGCTTCCTGCTACCGAATACACATAAGACAATTGACGCAAGATATTGCAACGTCGTTCGTGTTAAGATAGCCACTATTAATAATTTTAAAAATAGATACGGTAATTTATGAGTTGGAATGATCCAAACGCCTCAAGTGAGGCAAAAAAATATGACAACCCGATTCCTAGTCGTGAGCTGATACTCAGCACGATTAATGAGCATGGGGAAGTTACGCATCAACAATTGGCAAAAGCCTTTAACATTGATGACCCTGATCAGTTTGATGCTTTGGGCAATCGCCTAAAAGCAATGGCGCGTGACGGCCAAGTGAATCGTGATGGTCGTCCTTATCGCTATCGTACGGTAACCAAGCAAGATATCGTCTCAGGTACAGTGTCTGCCCATCCAAAAGGTTTTGGTTTTGTGGTGCTAAGTGATATGCCAGATTTGTTTTTACATGAAAAACAAATGCGCTGGGTATTCAATGGCGACACGGTAGCAGCCGTCGGCACTTCGACAGACAATCGTGGACGTACCGAAGGGCGTATCGTCGATGTTGTCGAACGTCGCCAAAACAACTTTATCGGTACACTTGCTCGTGATGAAGACGGCTATTGTGTTGAGCTTGGTAGCCCGAACAATCATCAACCGATTACGGTTACTGATGACAATGTTCAGGCGCTAAATATTAAGCAAGGCGCTCCTGTTAAAGTCGATATCATTGACTGGCCAAACCAGCATGAATTTGCCACTGGCAAAATCACTGAAGTGCTGTCTGATGACAATGATCGTGAATTGATTATTGAGACTACCCTGCTCAACTATGATATTCCATCAGATTTTAGTGAAGCTGCGCTTAAGCAAGCTGATGACTACCAAGAGCCAACTGAGAAAGACATAAAAGGCCGTACAGATATACGTCATCTACCGCTTGTCACTATCGATGGCGAAGATGCTCGTGACTTTGATGATGCTGTATTTGCTGAAAAGCGTTCTGGTGGTAATTACCGGGTCGTGGTTGCGATTGCGGATGTCAGCTATTATGTGACACCGAATTCACCACTTGACCAAGATGCCTATGAGCGTGGTACTTCGGTATACTTCCCGCATCGCGTGATTCCGATGCTGCCTGAAGTGTTATCTAACGGTCTATGCTCATTGAACCCTAATCTAGATCGCTTATGTATGGTTGCTGATATCAAGATATCGCGCGCCGGTAAAGTGACTGGATATGAGTTCTATCCGTCAGTGATGCACTCACAAGCACGTCTAACTTATAATCAAGTAAATGATTATCTTGTGAATCCGAATGATAAGAGATTACCTAAATCACTGACAGGTAATAAAGACGTTAAAAAGTCTGTTGATACGTTACATCAGTTGTATGAGCTACTGCTTAAAAAGCGTGAAGAACGTCATGCAATGGAATTTGAAACGGTTGAAACGTATATCAAGTTCAACGAGAAAGGCGGAATCGAAGCGATTTTACCGCGCACTCGTGGCGACTCTCAGAAGCTAATCGAAGAGTGTATGCTCCTTGCCAATACTTGTGCTGCAAACTTCGCGCTTAAGCATGAGTTACCAGTTTTATATCGTAACCATGATAAGCCTGATAATGAGAAGTCGATGCGTATTCATGAATATGCGAAAAACTTTGGCTTACCATTCCCAGAAGAAAATCCAACTCAAGCGGACTATCAACGCATTATCGAAGCGACTAAAGATAGACCAGATGCCATCAGTATTCATAGCATGCTGCTGCGTTCAATGATGCAAGCAAACTATGCACCTGACAATATTGGTCACTTTGGCTTAGCATATGACGAATATAGCCACTTTACCTCGCCGATTCGCCGTTATCCAGATTTGATGCTGCATCGCGCGATTAAAGCGAAAGTCACTAATAGCCCACAGCCTGTTATGGACTTTTCTCTTGAAGGTGCTGGTACACAAACATCAGATACAGAACGCCGTGCAGAAAAAGCATCACGTTATGTAGAATCTTGGCTCAAGTGTCACTATATGACCGATCATGTTGGGGAAGAGTTCGAAGGCGTTGTGACTACGGTTACTAGCTTTGGTCTATTCGTCACGTTGACTGACTTATATATCGATGGTTTGGTTCATATCTCAAACGTTGGCGATGACTTCTTTGTCTACGATGAGCAGCAGCAGCAGCTTATCGGTAAAGATAAAGGCACACTATTTGGGCTGGGCGATTCGGTTAAAGTGAAGGTTGCAGGTGTCAACATGGATCTGCTACAAATTGATTTTGATTTGAAGGCTAAATTGCAATCTAGTGCAATGAACCAAAGCAAAAAAGGTCAATCGAAGAAAGAGCAGCCTAAGAAAACCCCAGCGAAAAGAAGCAGCAACCGCAGAGGCGCTGCCAAAAAAAGCTAAGCTTAGACTGATACTTGGATACTGATGTTGTAATACAATCAAAAAGGCTAACGTAATCGTTAGCCTTTTTTATGCTGTGTACTTTTCAATCATCAACGATATAGCTATTTATTGTGCCTATTGCGCATCGACCAATTGCTCTACACGGTCTTGCTCGGCTTGCTGCGCTTGGTCAATTTTGCTGGTCGCACTATCTACGATCGCTTTCGGCTGTTGACTAAGTGGCTGGTTAGTAATATCTGTATCAGAGGTAGCTACTGTAGAATCAGGCTGTTCAGCCGCTACGCTACTGGCTGCGATCTCTCTATTTTTTTCGCGACTATTGCCATTGATAATGTTAAAGCCGAGTAATACCACAATACCAATTACTGCAAAGATAATAACGTGTTTCATTTCCATAAAAAGCCCCGTATTTGAATAACCATCAAATATAGATTCTGTTGCACTTTTTATGCCTAAACCTTATTTAACATCTAACATCTATTCTTGAGGACTATTATTATTCAATAAATCCGTCTCATCTGAGCTTTGAGCAATCTCTTGCTCGACCTTTTCCATCAGCTTGTCGTCAGGACGGGCATCGAGAACTTCATTCGCACTGCGACCTTGTAAAATGGTCTTGGCTCGAGCCTTGGCTTGTTTTTTATCTTGGTCATCTATATGACTTTCGTTGACCTGATTTGTTTCAGCAGGCTTAGGGATAGTCGGAGTAATCGTCATATCAGATTGAATATTATTAGCATTGCTGACACTACTTTGCATGTGCTCAAAGGCTTTTTCTAACTTGTTGTTAAAGCGCAGACGATAGATAGGCTCAGGTAAGCTAAAGCCTTTATCTTCTAGTGCATGCTTGGTCTCTCTGATGGCGATACTGCGTGCTTTGGCAAAGTCAGTCTCTGATTGGTCTACCCAAACCTGAAATTCCAAAACAATATTAGAATCGCCCACATTGGTAATGACGGCAATTGCCTTGGGCTCATCCAAAACAAATGCTAGTGTATGTATCGCATCTAACCCGACTTTAATTGCTGCTAATGGATCATCATTGGCATCAACGCCCAATTCAAAAGTAAATCGACGCTCAGGGTTTTTGGTGTAATTTAGAATGGTACCTTTAAAGACTTCAGCATTAGGAATGCGCAGCTGATTACCATCCAGTGTCATCAGTATTGTCGCACGTGAAGTCAAACGAACCACGATGCCCTCTTGTCCATTAATCACGATATGATCACGGGCACGAAAAGGTTGGCGAATGCTCAGCATTAATGAAGCGATATAATTCTCAATGGTATCTTTGACTGCGAAACCAACCGCAATACCAATGACACCTGCCCCACCAAGCAATGTACCTAAAATAGTCTCTGCCCCTATCAGACTTAGCCCTAGAATCAGACCAAAGATAATAAAGATGACTTTGACCGTTTGTGACAGCAGCTCAGCGACGAATGGATTGGGTGTTAGACGTTGCCACATCTTTTTGCGATTAGATAACCAACTGCCAAACCATGCTACCAAGGCAAATATAACGATGCCAACTAATAGTAGTGGTAGCGCCTTCACTAGATTGGTCACCTGCGCTTTTAGACCTTGATAGACCGTTGAGACATTCTCTTGAACATCTAGCGTGCGGTTAATTCTGTCTTCTACAGTGACGACATCTGTTAGTCGGTTGGTTAAGTTAATCGCTTGCTGTGCTTTTTTTTCGTTGGCTGTTTCTCCCGTTAGGGTAACAACCCCTTGGGTGACACTAACGTTGACGGCTTGTAAGCCTTCGATTTCAGAGAAAATACCGCTGATACGTTGACGAATATCGTTGTCTTTTTGCGGTGTGGGTGTGGTTTCAATTTGAGCATTATTAGTGCTTTCGCCACTGATTACTGGCGGTGGAGCAGGCGTTGGCAATGAGCTGGCAGGTTCTGTAGTGTCACCTGTTAATGTCTCATTTTCTGATGTGGCGGAATTATCGTTAGATACGATTTCCTCTGTCGTTTCTACACCTTCAGTCGTCTCTACGCCTAGCGCTGCTGCGATACCAGAAATTTCTTCACTGGCAGCATGCGCTGAAAACGAAAAAAGGATGCTTAGTAGCAACAGCATTTGACCCCACGCTTTTATAGAACTGCGTATTATTGAACGGTCAATGTAAGTGGCCATAAGCATCCTTTATTTTTTACGGATTTTTCTCGCTTAGCTGATTGCTGATAATTAGTTGCCTGTTTTTAGCTGACTAACTTTGGCGGTTTTTAGCTATCTAAATAAAGCTGTGCTTCGCTCAAGTTCAGCGTGCCTTCATAGATAGCGCGGCCAGTGATGATACCTTCGATACAATCACCATACGGCTTTAACAGCTCGATATCTTTCATATCGGTAACGCCACCTGATGCAATCACAGGTAGTCCGCCTTCACGCGCCAAATTAACAGTTTGTTCAACGTTAACGCCTTGCATCATGCCATCACGAGCGATATCAGTATAAACGATTGATGACACGCCGACGTCTGCAAAGCGCTTAGCAAGCTCGGTCGCTTTGGTATCTGTCACGTTTGCCCAGCCATGAGTAGCGACCATGCCGTCTTTGGCATCTATGCCGACGATGATATGACCGGCAAATTCGCGGCAAGCTTCCGCGACAAAATTAGGATCTTCAACGGCTTTTGTACCGATAATGATATACGTCAAACCTGCGGTAATATACTGCTCAATGGTGTTCATGTTGCGTACACCGCCACCCAATTGAATAGGCAGGTTCGGGTAGGCTTTGGTGATATCATTGACCACTTGTCTATGTACTGGGACGCCATCAAAAGCACCATTCAAATCGACCAAATGCAAGCGACGAGCGCCTTCATTTACCCAACGTGCTGCCATAGCAACTGGGTCATCAGAGAACACCGTATCATCTTCCATACGGCCTTGTTTTAAACGTACACACTTACCATCTTTTAAATCAATAGCCGGGATAATGACGGGCACAGCACACATATAGCATTCCTTATAAAGCACAAGATTGGCAATAAATTTAGTAAATTGAAGTTTTGAGAATGAAACGTTATTGAAGCGTCAAATAACGAGAGAAAACGCTGCTTAAAAGTAGCATAAATTATGAACAGATCGAAAACCAAGACATCGCTAAGTTAGCAATCTGTTTGAATATAAATAAGAAAGACAGAAACTAGACAATCATAACCATAAGTTTTAGTACGTAGAATCACTACCAACAATCGTTAAATTCTATTACTGACTGGCAATTTTAGGTCAATTTAGCGTATAATCCTAGGTAAATTTTTATTTGTTTCTATGTGATAGTAACCATGTGTTACGCTTTTTGTTGAGTTGTTACAACTCACTAATACAGCATGGTGATCAGGATGGATCGAGCAATCGCTCAATACGCCAATAAAATATTGGCCAAGAAATTGCTAAAAAGGGCTATCTGAAAAATCTCAACCAATAGTCTCTAAACCATCGATTCTGCGGTATTTAACCTTAATTAGATGTCTTGCAAGCCCCTATCACTAGCTAACTATATTAAAACCGTTACGATTAAAACTATAGCAGCTTATAATAAGTGAAGTTTGCTTATCAGTTGCTTAGCTAGTTTGTCTTTTAACCAGTATATCATCTACCTTAATAGATCGTTATTTGGCCACACTCTTATTCTATCGAATACTTTTAGACGGTATTAGTGAGCGAGAGATGGTCAAACATACTGGTGTTACAAGTTTTAAATTTCAATGAAACGTGTGATAAAGCCATTTGTATTTAAACCAGTCTCTTTTAGCCATGTGCTGTAGTGATTGATTTCGATGAAGCGGTTTTAGCATACACCTTGGTAGCCAGTCGCCACTTTGGTAATTCGAATAAGACATTAACGTGTTGTTAAGGAGTCTAAGGTCAGCGTTAATACTCTTACTAGTAGTTATGATCATGTATTGTCTTCACAGAGCTTTCATCCCTATTTCACTATAAAGGAAATAGACGATTGAAGGCTTTGTTGAGTGATACAAACGTTCATGCTACCGATATACCAAACAGGATGTCTGGTATCGTTTTAGACTATGGACTAAGTTTTCGCTTATGATTACCATCAAAAAAGGTTTGGATTTGCCCATTACCGGTGAACCCTCCCGCGAGATATCTGAGCACCAACCGACACATGTAGCACTTGTCGGCTATGACTATGTGGGTATGAAACCTACAATGAATGTCAAAGAAGGTGACATTGTAGCCAAAGGTCAGCCCGTTTTTGAAGATAAAAAACGTGTCGGCGTCATCTACACTGCCCCTGCTGCCGGTAAGGTCGTCGCTGTTAAACGTGGCGAGCGTCGAGTGTTTGAGAGTCTTGTGATTGCGGTCGACCCAAATGGTGAAGAAGTAGACTTTGAGCGCTATGACTCACAGCAGCTTGCTGACCTAGACTCTGAAGTCGTTGAAACCCAACTGATTGCCTCTGGCGAATGGACAGCGTTTCGCACGCGTCCCTATAGCCGCGCACCAGAAATCGGTGCTCGTCCACACGCTATCTTTGTCACAGCGACAGATACCAACCCATTAGCGCTTGACCCAATGCTGGTGATCAATGAGCAGCTACAAGCGTTCAATGATGGCCTTGCTGTACTGTCTACGCTCACGCCAAAGACCTTTGTCTGTCATCATGGTGATGCCAAACTGACGCCAGTTGCAAAAACTGCTGCGGATAATGTCACTGAGTATCATGGTTTTACTGGAAAACATCCAGCTGGTCTTGCTGGTACGCACATTCACTTTTTGCATCCGATTATGCGCGGTGTGACCGTGTGGACAGTTGGCTATCAAGACGTGATCGCGATTGGTAAGCTGTTTACGACAGGTCGTCTATATACTCGCCGTATGCTGAGCCTAGCTGGTCCTGCGGTTACCAACCCGCATTTGGTTGCAACCGAGCGCGGTGCTGATATTACGGCATTAACCAAAGGCAAGCTTGCTGCTGGCGAGAACCGAATTATTTCAGGTTCAGTGTTGTCCGGTCGCAAAGTATTTGACAATATCGCTTATCTGGGTCGTTTTCACAACCAGATCAGTGTACTGACTGAAGGTCATGAGCGCCCAGCGTTTCATTTCTTTAGCCCAGGTAAAAACCGCTTTTCAAAATTGCCTATCTATATTTCGCAGTTCTTTGGTGGTAAAAAATACAATTTCACCACGACCAGCAATGGCTCACCGCGAGCGATGGTACCAATCGGTGTCTATGAAGAAGTCATGCCGCAAGATTACCTACCCACTCAGTTACTGCGTGCATTGATTGTCGAAGACATTATTAGTGCTGTAGATTTGGGCGTTCTTGAATTGGATGAAGAAGACTTGGCACTATGCACCTTTGTATCTCCTGGCAAATATGAGTTTGGTGATATTTTGCGTGATAATTTAACGCGCATTGAGCTGGAGGGCTAACCACGATGAAATTTTTACACAATATGTTCGATCGTATGGAGCCATCTTTCACCAAAGGCGGCAAACACGAAAAGTACTATGCCATTTTTGAGATGTTTGATACGTTTCTGCGTCAACCAGGTACAACGACATTTGCCTCATCACATGTACGCGACGGGATCGACCTAAAGCGTATTATGATTACGGTATGGCTATGTACGTTCCCAGCGATGTTTTGGGGTATGTACAACATCGGTCATCAAGCACTGACGGCTATCGCCCAGCTTGGTCTGCAGCCTGAAGGCTGGCGTACTGTCATCACTAGCATGGCAGGCTATAACCCAGACAGTATCTGGGCAAGCTTCGTTTACGGGGCCATGCAGTTTTTACCTATCTATATCGTCACTTTTGCTGTTGGTATTCTCTGTGAGATTATCTTCGCGGTCGTACGCGGGCATGAGGTTAACGAAGGTTTCTTTGTAACTTCGGTTCTGTTTGCGCTATGTCTACCACCAGATATTCCTTTATGGCAAGTTGCCTTGGGTATTATCTTTGGTGTAGTCGTCGCAAAAGAAGTGTTCGGTGGTACCGGTAAAAACTTCCTTAACCCTGCCCTATCGGGTCGTGCATTCTTATACTTTGCTTATCCAGCCTATATGTCTGGTGACTCAGTATGGACGGCAGTAGATGGTTTCTCAGGTGCAACCCCTCTTGGCCTTGCAGCCCTTGGTGTGGTTCCTCAGGACTTCGTCGACGTCTATGGTAATGCCATCACGTGGAGTGATGCATTCTTAGGCAACATGCAAGGTAGTATTGGTGAAGTATCGACACTAGCCATCCTAATGGGTGCTGCAGTGTTGCTATGGACGCGTATTGCTTCTTGGCGCATTATGGCAGGTTGTGTGGTCGGTCTGATTGCTACGTCTCTTGTGTTCAACATGATTGGCTCTGAAGACAACATGATGATGAGCTTGCCGTTCTACTGGCACTTAGTTATCGGTGGCTTTGCTTTCGGTGCTGTATTTATGGCAACTGATCCAGTATCAGCTGCGCATACAAACAAAGGCCGCTGGGCTTACGGTATCTTGATTGGTTTTATGACCGTATTGATTCGCGTCATCAACCCTGCTTTCCCAGAAGGTATCATGCTGGCCATTCTATTCGCCAACTTATTTGCTCCATTGTTTGATTACTTTGTGACTCAAGCAAATATCAAACGCCAAACCGCTCGGAGGGTTCGCTATGTCCAAGCCCAAAAGTAATAACGCGAAAACCATCAGTGTGGCTTTGACGCTATGCTTGGTGTGTTCAGTGTTGGTCTCAGCAGTGGCTGTTGGTCTAAAGCCTGCACAAGTCGAAAACGCACGTTTAGATCGCAACAAAAACATCTTAGTCGCGGCTGATATGTATGACGCTGAGTCTGATACAGCAGATGATGTCGCCGAACGTTTTAAAGATTTTGAAGTAAAAATCATTGATCTAAACGAAGGTACTTATCTCGATGACGATGCGCTAAAAACTGCTGGCATCCCTGATCGTAATGCTTATGACGCCAGTCAAGCGACAAAAAACCAAGCTCTAAGTGAAGACTTGGGTGACAACGATCCTGCTGGTATTGGTCGTAAGCCAAAATATGCCAAAGTCTATGTCAAAAATGATGACGCAGGTCAGCCCGAAACGGTTGTACTGCCAATTCAGGGCTACGGTCTATGGGGCACTATCTATGGTTTCTTAACGCTCGAAAGTGATATGAATACCATCAAAGGTATCAGTTTCTATGAGCATAAAGAAACCCCAGGTCTTGGCGCTCGTATCGAAGAGCCAGAATGGCGTGCAAAGTGGAGCGGTATCGAGTCTTATGACGAGAATGGTAACGTTGCCACTGGTGTAACCAAAGCTGGTAACCCAAAAGAAAACTGGGTTGATGGCATCAGCGGTGCGACATTGACTAGCCGCGGCGTCAGCAACATGATTCAGTTTTGGTTAGGTGAGCAAGGTTATAAGCCTTATCTAGATACGCTACGCGAAAAGAGCGGCCAAACGGTTGAAGGTGCAGACACGCAAGCAAATCAATCAAAGCCGGCAGCTCAACCTAAAACCGAATTGGCAGCCAAGCTACCAGTAGCAAACGGCAAGGAGGCATAACATGGCTGACACTAAAAGCATTTTAACCACGCCTATCTTTGATAATAACCCAATTGCCCTACAGATCCTTGGTATCTGTTCGGCATTGGCTGTTACCACCAGCATGGCTAACGCTATGGTCATGTGTGTGGCATTGACTTTGGTAACGGCATTTTCAAGCTTCTTTATCTCGATTATCCGTAAGCAGATTCCATCAAGCATTCGTATCATCGTACAGATGACGATTATTGCTTCGTTGGTTATCTTGGTTGATCAGGTACTAAAAGCAGTTGCTTATGACGTCAGTAAAGGTTTGTCAGTTTTCGTTGGTTTGATCATCACGAACTGTATCGTTATGGGCCGTGCTGAAGCATTTGCTATGAGCAACCCACCAATCCCAAGCTTTTTAGACGGTATTGGTAACGGTCTTGGTTACTCAGCAGTATTACTATTCGTTGCAACTATCCGTGAGCTATTGGGTGCTGGTACTTGGTTCGGTATTACGATTCTACAGCCAGTCACTGATGGCGGTTGGTACATACCAAACGGTCTATTACTGTTACCACCATCAGCGTTCTTTATCATTGGTTTGTTCATCGCTGTTGTCCGTATCTGGAAACCAGAACAAGTTGAAGAAGCTGAGTTTGTAATGAAGCCGCAGTCTAAAGGCATGGCACATGGAGGCGGTCACTAATGGGACATTATGTTAGTTTATTTATAACCTCAGTCTTTATTGAGAACATGGCGCTTGCCTACTTCTTAGGCATGTGTACTTTTTTGGCCGTATCCAAAAAAGTCTCTACAGCGATTGGTCTAGGTGTTGCGGTCGTTGTCGTAATGGCAATTACCGTTCCACTAAACAATTTACTATTCCAGTTCATCCTAAAAGATGGTGCGCTGGCATGGGCAGGTTTCCCTGATATCGACTTGAGCTTCTTAGGATTGCTAAGTTATATCGGTTTGATTGCAGCCACCGTACAGATCCTAGAGATGTTCTTGGACAAGTTTGTACCGAGTCTATATAACGCACTTGGGGTATTCTTACCACTAATCACCGTAAACTGTGCCATCTTAGGTGGTGTATTATTTATGGTTGAGCGTGACTATAACTTTGGTGAATCTGTTGTCTATGGTGTGGGTGCAGGCTTCGGTTGGGCACTTGCTATTACAGCATTGGCGGGTATCCGTGAAAAGCTAAAATACTCAGATATTCCAGCACCGCTGCGTGGTCTTGGTATTACTTTTATCACGGTTGGTCTTATGTCGCTCGGCTTTATGTCGTTCGGTGGTATGTCCATCTAAACCGCTAAGCTCAAAGCTTTCATTAGCTATTTGACTTATTTAATTCATTTATTCGGTAGAGGTTTGGGTACAGCATAGATTATGCCCCCTCACCCCTACCCCATAGATTAAGGATACCTACCATGGATTACGCTACGGCGATTGGTGGCGTTGCTATGTTTACCTTGATCATCATGGGCCTTGTCGCTATTATTTTGGCGGCGCGCTCAAGACTGGTCAGTTCAGGCGATGTCACTATCCATATTAATGATAATCCCGATAATGATGTGGTGACACCAGCTGGCGGCAAACTACTACAAACGCTAGCGGGCGAAGGTATATTTTTATCTTCAGCTTGTGGTGGTGGTGGTACTTGTGCGCAGTGTCGTTGCCGCGTTATTGAAGGTGGTGGTTCTATTTTGCCCACCGAAGAAGGCTACTTTACTCAAGGTGAAATCCGCAATCATATGCGCTTAGCTTGTCAGGTAGCTGTTAAGCAAGACATGAAAATTGAGATTGACCCTGAGTTCTTTGACGTACAGAAATGGGAATGTGAAGTTATCTCTAACGATAACGTTGCCACTTTCATTAAAGAGCTGGTACTAAAAATTCCAGAAGGCGAAGAAGTAAACTTCCGCGCTGGTGGTTATGTACAGTTGGAAGCGCCACCGCATGAAGTGCACTACAAAGACTTTGTGGTTGATGAAGAGTATAGAGAAGACTGGGAAAAATTCGGTATCTTCAACTATGTCTCAAAAGTTGATGAGCCTGTTATCCGTGCTTACTCAATGGCCAACTATCCTGAAGAGAAAGGCCTCATCAAGTTTAACATCCGTATCGCAAGTCCACCGCCACGTGGTCCTGACGGTATTCCACCAGGCAAAATGTCTTCATGGGTATTTAGCTTAGTACCTGGTGACAAAGTGACGGTTTCAGGTCCTTATGGTGAGTTCTTTGCCAAGAAAACTGAAGCTGAAATGATCTTTGTCGGTGGTGGTGCTGGTATGGCCCCAATGCGCTCACATATCTTTGATCAGCTCAAACGCTTGAAAACAGATCGTAAGATTAGCTTCTGGTATGGTGCTCGTTCTATTCGTGAGATGTTCTACGTTGAAGACTATGATCAGCTAGAAGAAGAGTTCGATAATTTCGAGTGGCATGTTGCACTGTCTGACCCATTACCAGAAGATAACTGGGAAGGTCCAACAGGCTTTATCCATAACGTATTGCTCGAAAACTATCTGAAAGATCATCCAAACCCAGAAGACTGTGAATATTACATGTGTGGGCCACCGATGATGAACGCGGCCGTAATCGACATGCTACACAGCATGGGCGTGGAAGACGAAAACATCATGCTTGATGATTTCGGTGGTTAAGTTAGATAATTAATCTAGCAAAGTAAGTTTAAGAATATAAAAAAGAGTCTCAATTGAGGCTCTTTTTTTGTGCGATTCTTACACATAGTCGTGGCTTTGTAGGCTACAAATCTAGCTAGTAGAGTAGCCTTATTATCCTATATTATGAACTATCTAAACATTGAGAAAGGACTCTTATGAAAACGAAATACAAAGATTTGACCATTTGGATTACAGGTGCTTCTAGTGGTATTGGACAAGCATTAGCCGTTGCCTTCGCCAAACGCGGAGCTAGGATTATTCTAAGTGGACGTGACAGCGATAAGTTAGAGGTGGTCAAAAACAGCTGCAAACGCGCTAACAAGCATATCGTTGTTCCTTTTGATATTAGTGATGCCAATCAAACCAAAGACGCTTATGCTACTGCTAAAGCTCAGGCAGGAAAAATCGACTGGCTCATCAATAATGCTGGTATCAGTCAGCGTTCGCTCATCATGGACACGGCTGAAGAAGTTGAACGCCAAATCATGGAAATAGATTATTTTGCCCAAACGCATCTTACCAGACTTGCGTTGCCTGATATGATCGCTCAAGGCGGCGGCAAAGTAGTAATGGTTTCAAGTGTGGCAGGTTTGTTGGGTACACAATATCGCGGCGCTTATGGAGCAGCCAAGGCGGCACTGCATATGTGGGCAAATAGCTTGCGCGCTGAGCTACATGACCAAGGTATCGAAGTAGCCACGATATTCCCCGGGTTTATTCAGACCAACATCTCTATCAATGCATTGACTGGCGATGGTAGCGCACAAGGTACGATGGATGAGGCCACCAATAATGGTCTAACTGCGACTGAGTTTGCTAAACAAGTTGTGAAGGCGCTCGCCAAGGAAGAAGAATATATTATCGTCGCTGGTCGCAAAGAAAAACTGGCAACACGGGTCAACCGCGTCTCTCCGCCAAAACTCTATAAGCTCATACGTGAGTCACAAGTAAAATAATCCACTCAACCGAACGAATTGTCGCTGAATGGTGCCTTCATTAGTATTTTTGGGTTCAAGGGGTGTAAAATAAGCGTGGCTTGTTTTACACCCTACTCATTTCTACGCCATACCGAAAATATTATGAAAAACACTATATCCAGCTTATCTTCCAAAAAACCTCTGCACCTTACCCTAGTTGGAGTCCTTGGCCTTGCTAGTACTTTAGGTCTCAGTGCTTGCCAGCAAACCCCAGACTATAACTATCTGATCGGTGAGACGATGGGAACGAGCTATCATATTAGCTATCAGTTGCCTGATGATGCGGACGAAGCTGCCATACAAGCTGCGGTAGACGAGCGTCTAAAACAAATTAACGATAGCATGTCTACTTATCAAAATGACTCAACGATATCTACATTCAATCGTTTGGGCAAAGACAAACCTATCACTATCGATGCTGATTTTAGTCGTGTGCTAGATGTCTCGAAAATTGTCTATCAGCAATCTGGCGGTGCCTTTGACCCTACTGTTATGCCACTCGTAAATACATGGGGCTTTGGAAGTACCATGACAGTCGAGCGCCTACAAAGTCCACCGACCGCCGTTGAGATTGCGCAAGCAAAAGCATTGGTCGATTTTGAGAGCATCATAAAGAAAGATGACACCATCTATAAAACCAAAGACGGCGTTGGTTTAGATTTCTCTGCTGTGGCCAAAGGTTATGGCGTCGATGTCATCGCTGACGTACTGAGAGATGATTATCAAATTCGTAATTATATGGTTGAGATCGGCGGTGAGATTGCCACCTCTGGTGTGAATAACCAACAGCAGCCATGGCAAATTGCCATTGACGCTCCTATTGAAGGCAGTACTGTCAGCGAACGTCAGACCATATCTGCTATTCGCCAGCCAAAGAATACGGCTAGCCAAATGCATCTGGCGACCTCTGGCAACTATCGCAACTCCGTCATATTCGATGGCAAACGCTATAGCCATACTATCGACCCGACAACGGGCAACCCTATTGCAGGCGGCGCACCTTCAGTCACTGTCGCAGCTGATTCGGTTGCATTAGCGGATGCGTGGGCAACTGCCCTTACCGCGATGCCTTATCACAAAGCACTAGACCTCGCTAAAACGCAAAATCTGGCGGCCATGTTTGTGGTACTAGCTGACGATGTAAAGGCAAAAGGTTCTGATGATATGTCCAACGAAGCTGCTGATGATGATATTGACGACTGGCAGGTGGTACAGACCCCAGCGATGAAAGCATTACGTGCTGATAAAAAGCTTTAAACGTTCTCCAAGCTCTAGATGGCACACTCTAAAAGCCACTGGTAAGTGATAGATGTGAAACAAGAGAATACGTTAACGCTCAACGAGCCGCACTAAAATTTGCTATACTATTATACAGTTGTTATTAACGGTGCTTAGCTTCCATGAACTTAGACAACACTACTAATAACTGCCCTATTTTTTAAAATGAGGTTTCCTCTATGCTTAGCCAACTGCTTCCTATGCTTGCCATTACTTTCACCGTATTTGTCCTATTCTTTATTTTTATGGGCGTCGGTTATATGGTCAAAAAAAAGCCGCTTAGAGGATCTTGTGGCGGTGTTGCCAAATTGATGGGCGACGAAAATTGCTCGTTTTGTGGTAATGATCCCAATAAGTGCGATTCATTAATCGCTGAACAGCAAGAGAATGCATTAAGAGCTGCTCAATTGGGTAAATCGGTTTAATAGCCTTTGGTTACCATACGCTGGTAGCATTTACCTGACATATGTTCTTATAATAGCGTCAAGTCATTCAGAAGTGACTTGGCGCTATTTTTATTGTGCGATAAGGCTGCTTATTTAAGATTCCTTATTACCGCCATCTCTTATCATCACGATTCTAAAGCCGTAACTCGAAGTAACCACACATATATCTTGACTAACCTGCCTGCCAATTTAGCAAAGTCAGTTAAGCAAATTGTATGTCTTACGCGCTACATATATTTTTCGGTCTCATTTAAGATATCGATTACCGTTTAGGTACGTGTCTGGGTAAATGCTCTCTGGTGTTATTTTATAAGCGGCAATTTCTTGGCGCTGTTTAATAACGTGTTCTTTTTCGCTGTCATCGTTGTGCTGCTATGTCTACCTCGTCCAATCTATCTGCTTCATCTAGCCTGCCCTCCTCACGCTTTACCTTTTGGTTGGTACTGTGTGCCATGATTCTGCTAGCAACCAATATGCGTGCGCCTATCGTCGCGCTAGGTTCTATCGCTCCAGTGGTAAAAGACGCGCTTGATATCTCTGAATTTCAGATAGGCTGGCTAGGAGCAGTGCCTATGCTGAGCTTTGCCGTTGGTGCGCTGATTTCCCCAGCAATTGGTAAGCGATTCGGACTAGAAAACACACTGATTGCCATGATTGGGCTGTTAACGGTAGGGATGATTACCCGTACCGCTATCCCGACGTGGAGTGGGTTTTTAATTGGTACTTTGCTACTTACCCTCGCCATCGGCTTCGCTAATACTTTAGCAGCACCGGTCATTAAGCAGCGTACCCCACAACATATTCCGTTGATTACAGGGTTGTTCAGTTTAACGATGACCACAGCAGCAGGTATCGTCGCAGGCGTCGTATTACCGCTATCGGAGCAAGTAGGTTGGCAGTGGGCATTAGGTGGTTGGACGATACTAGGTGTGTTTGCTTTCGTGATTTGGCTGTTCTTACGTGTACGTTTGGGTTCGTCCAATCATCAAGCAGTTATCCCTGCGGCGTTAGGTTCTTCTGATATTTCCATGTGGCGAACCACCTTTGCGTGGCAGATTGCTATTTTTATGGGATTACAGTCATTATTGTTTTATACCGTCGCCAGTTTTTTACCATCGATTTGGGTTAGTAAGGGACTATCTGCCGTCAGTGCTGGACAGATGGGTTCTGTATTCCAGTTTATGGCACCAGTTTCTATCTTAAGTTTAACTTGGCTAGTCAATCGCGGCCGCCCTATTCAAGCGCTAGCAGTGTTCGCCGCTGTGCTAAATGTCGTTGGTATATTGGGTGTCAGCTATCTATCGACTGACTTGGCATGGCTATGGTCAGGCATGATGGGCATGGGCTGTTCAGCAATTTTTACCTTAAGCATGATGCTGTTCTCTATGCGTACTTATACGACCAATCAGGCAAGTGAGCTGTCTGGTATGGCTCAAGCAGTTGGTTACGTCATTGCGTTTTTTGGCCCATTGGGTACAGGCTGGCTGCATGAAATGACTGGGAGCTGGAGTATGCCGCTTTTTATTATGTTGATACTGATGATTGTCAACGTCGTGATTGCTTGGCTTGTTAGTCGTCCAGTGATGGTCGATGGCAAATATATTTGATTGCTATAAGCCTTTGTTATTCATAAGGCCATAATTGCTAACGCGCAATAAAGCGGCTTTAAATTAACCTTAGGGCAATATAGGTCACTGTCTTATTTTGCTATAGTCAGTTCAATATAACTTAGATACTTAATATAAGCTGGATACTTAATATAAGCTGGATACTCAATATAATCTGGATAAAAGGAAGGTGAGTGACAGTACTACCAATAGTAGACTGAGCGAGCCTGACGATTCATCCGACTGATACCGTATCTGATTTAGATAGGATTTGACTATACCTTGGTTTGATTGCATATAGGACATAACACCCATGATGAATTTCCCTTCTCGTTTTGCTCAGCCCTTGCCTGCTATCGCCATGCTCGCAGCTGTAATGGCTATCAGTGGCTGTCAGAAAGATGCTGAAACCACATCTGCTACTGATACGCAGAGTACCAGTACTGAAGCGACTAACAGTCAAGCCAGCACTGCTCCAGTAGCAGCTGAAACCGCAGCAACAACTGATCAACAGGTCAAATCCTCATCACTTACTATTTTAGCGCTTGGTGACTCCCTGACAGAAGGTCTGGGAGTGGACAAAGACGACAACTATCCTGCTCAGTTAGAAGATCGTCTGCAAGAGATGGGCTACGCTAATGCCAAGGTTATCAACTCAGGTCTAAGCGGTGAAACCAGTACGGGATTGGTCAATCGATTGGACTGGGTGTCGCAAACCAAACCCGACATCACTATATTGACCATCGGTGCTAACGATGCGATACGTGGTATCGATGTGGCGACAATTGAAGCCAATATCCGTACGGCTGTTAAACGTTTGCAAGACAATGGCAGTGTCGTCATTTTGGGCGGGATGTCGATCTATGATAACTTGGGCGATGACTACGTTGCCGCGTTCTCAGACATTTATCCTCGCGTCGCGAAAGACATGAGCGTTCCTCTGATACCATTCTTTTTGGAGGGTGTCGGCGGTGAGGCTGAGCTCAACCAAGCAGATGCCATTCACCCAACCAAAGAAGGCTACACCATCATCGTCAATGACAATATCTTACCTATTCTAGAGCCTAAATTAAATGAGTTAAAAGAGCTAAAAACAACCGATACAGAGAATACGGCTGAAACCGTTCAAGCCGAAACGACAAAAAATACGCCAAATGAGACTACTTAACGAGACCATTTAACGAGACACGGTAATGACATCATCATCTTCGACTGCCACAGCAACGCCACAAGCAGACGCTAAGACACCAGCCCTACTGACTGCCTCACAGCTAAACAAAACCGTGCAAGTCGGTGAGCAAAAATTGTCTATCATCAAGGACGTCGATATATACGTCAACGCTGGCGAGTTTGTGGTCATTATGGGTAAATCAGGCTCGGGCAAATCCACCTTACTAGGATTGCTCGCAGCACTAGACTATCCCGATAGTGGTACGGTGTCGCTGGCAGATCAAACGCTCAGCAGTCTTGATGAAGACTCACTTGCGGTCATTCGACAGCGTGATATGGGCTTTGTCTTTCAGTCATTTCATCTACTGCCGACCCTAACTGTCGCCGAAAACATCGCCTTTCCTCTTGATATCGCAAGGCGTCCAAACCCAGCAAGAGTCCACGAGCTGATCGATGCGGTTGATTTGGGTCATCGCCGTCACAGCTTACCCAATCAGTTATCTGGTGGTGAGCAGCAGCGTACAGCGGTGGCACGAGCGCTAGTATCGCATCCTAAAATTGTCTTTGCCGATGAGCCAACGGGTAATTTGGATGAGCAAAATGCCGATCAAGTCATGCAGTTGTTATTGGACTTACGCCAGCAGGTTGGCTCGGCACTGGTGGTCGTGACTCACGATCCTGCGCTTGCCGAGATGGCAGATCGCGTCATCACCATGCATGACGGACGGATTGTACCGACATGAATGAAAAGCTGACAGACAACACATCGACTGATATAAAAAAGACTGATACCAGTATGCGTCAAGAGACCAGTTATTCTAGCGGTATCCTCAATCAACTTTTCACCAAAACACTAGGCTCGCAAGCACTCAGCCGTAGCTGGTGGCAGCGCTGGGTGTATCCAGTGTTGTTTCTACTCACATTGACCTTGTCACTTGCAACCTACCTAACCCTCGACTCTGTGCAGCAGTCTGTCGATCGTTATATCAATGACAATCAGCGCGCACTCGTTGGTGGGGATTTGATTTTAAACAGTAAGCAAGACTGGCCAAGCGAGGTACTAGCGCAAGTAGAAACGATTCCCGATACGCAGATCGTATATGATTATCAGTTTAGTGCCATGCTCGTCACCGATGAGCAAACTTTGCTTGCCAGCGTCAAAGCCGTCACACCGTCTTACCCTTTGTACGGTACCGCTGAGCTTGCCTCAGGAAAGCCGCTGTGGGAGCAACTAACTGCTGACAATATCGTGGTCGCCCCAGAAGTGCTCAGTAGCCTAAATGCTAGTGTCGGCGACCGTATCGACATTGGCGATGCGCAGTTTACGATCAGTGATGTGCTGACCAAAGAGCCTGACAGACCTTTGACCGCCTTTGGTTTTGGCGGACGTGTCTTAATGAAACAAGATGCGTTAGAATCGACCAATCTATTGGGTCAGCGCAGCCGCATAAACTATCGTATTGAAATGGCAGGTGACCCAGAGCTGATAAGCACGCAGCGTAAAAAGCTCACAGGTATACTGACCAGTTATCCCGATATCGAGCTCTCTGATGCAGAGTCCGCAGATACTTCTGTCTCGCGCATCTCTGATAATGTGCTGATGTTCTTAAAGCTACTAGTCATCGCGGTGTTGCTACTATCTGCGGTCGCCATGTACGGCGTCATTAGCGCCTTTGTCAGCAAGCAGCAGTCCAATAACGCCATTCGCTTGGCGTTAGGCGAACCGCTTGGCTCACTCAAACGTAGCTACTATCAGCTACTTATAGTCACGACTGTCATTGCTTGTATCGCAGCAGTTGCCCTGAGTCTGGGCTTGCTCAAAATAGGCCAGCCGTATCTGGTGGCTATCTTACCTGCCGATGTGGGTCTAGCCATAAATCCAATCAGTGCTATCAAAACTATTGTGATTGCTTTAGCCCTGACGCTACTGATTGCGCAGCGTGGTCTCAGCGCGCTTAACACAACCAAACCGGCTACCCTACTCAATCAAGGGGCGAGCACGCAAGCACAAAACTTGCCTTGGTATCGACGCGTACCGTTACTATGGTATGGCTTGGTGCTGGCAGGACTGTATGCTTTCTTTGCTTATGAAGTTGGCTCACTGTCATTAGGCCCACAGCTATTGGGCAGCTTGATTGGCTTTGTGGCGATATTTTGGCTATTGGCGCGTGGGTGGCTCTGGCTGCTTAACAAGTTGGCAAGCAATACTAAGGTCAGTTGGATGCAGCGTATTGCCATCCATAACCTTGCGCGTAAAGGCAACCAATCAGCGTTGTTCTTTGTCACCTTATCACTATCGGTGGCGGTGCTGACGCTTATCACCACACTCAATCACAGTATCAATGCGCAGTTTATCAATGCCTATCCTGAAGACGCGCCCAATTTATTTTTGCTCGATGTGCAGAGCGATCAGCATAACGATATTGATGCGATCATTGAGGCGCCCGTCACTTATTATCCCGTCATTCGTGCGCGTGTGGAGACAGCAAATGATGTAGCGGCAAAAGATATCGAGCCTGCTGATGGCTTTGATGATCCTACGCGTGTCTTTAACTTGAGCTATGCCGATACGGTCATGGAGACAGAATACATCACTGAATCGCTCACAGACGACGCGCTATATACCCCTATCGATGCGACAAATGAGCAAATCAAACCTTTATCTATCTTGGACACTGCCGCAGGTATGCTCAATGTCGGTATGGGCGATCAGGTGCGCTTTAACATTCAAGGTATCGAAATTATCGGGCAGATCACCAGTATTCGCACGCGCTATGAGCGTGGCCCAAGCCCGTATTTCTACTTCTTGTTTGAGCCGTCCGTGCTGTCCGCTGCCCCGCAGATTCAATTTGCTACTGCACATGTGTCAGAGAGTGCCATTCCAGAACTGCAAGGCAAACTGGTACGCGAGTTCCCTGCTGTCACTACGATTGATGGGACGGCTATTGCGAAGCAAATCCAAGAGCTGGTGGTACAAATGAGCCGCTTGGTCTATGTGTTTACCTTGCTTGCTCTACTCACTGGCGTCATGGTGCTGATCAGCTCGCTGCTGTCCACTTCACAAGATCGCATGAAAGATAGCGCGTCATTTAGACTGCTCGGTATGCAAAAGCGTGACCTATATATGCTCAATATCCTAGAGTTGGGCGTGCTTGGGATTAGCGCGGCGACCTTTGCCGTGGTTATCGCTAGCGTTGGCGCATGGGCGGCTATCACGCAGTGGTTTAATTTACAATTTAGTGTGCCGTGGACGAGCTTGGCGATTGGCGGTGCCGCGTTAGTCGTCTTGCTGTTTGCCATTGCCATTATTTATGTAAGATTGGTGATTGGGCGCGGGATTATGGCAAGGGTACGGGCGATGATTTAGCAATAGTTTATTTTACGATTCCAACTCGTTTAAAACTGTCTATTTGCTATACTAACGCCCATATTGTCATTAGGGGTATGCGTGCCTATACCTCATTAACACCCTCCCAAACAGCATGGTAGCCTTATGAAATTCTCAAAGTTCGGTCAAAAATTTACCCAGCCCACTGGCATCTCACAATTGATGGATGATCTGGGCGATGCGCTAAAAAGCGATCAGCCTGTCAATATGCTGGGCGGTGGTAACCCTGCCAAAATTGATGCCGTTAATGAGTTATTTTTGGAAACCTATAAGGCGCTGGGTGTTGATAATGATGCAGGCGAAGCCAATAGTAGCGCGATTATCAGCATGGCGAACTACTCTAATCCACAAGGTGATGCCGCCTTTATCGATGCGTTGGTTGGCTTCTTTAACCGTCATTATGATTGGAACCTCACCTCAGAAAACATCGCCCTGACCAATGGCTCACAGAATGCGTTCTTCTATTTGTTTAATCTGTTTGGCGGCGCTTTCGTTGATGAAAACAGTCAAGATGAAAAGAACCAGTCTGTCGACAAGTCCATTCTATTGCCACTGACCCCTGAGTATATTGGCTATAGCGATGTGCATGTGGAAGGTCAGCATTTCACCGCCGTATTACCGCATATCGATGAAGTGACTCATGATGGCGAGGAAGGCTTCTTTAAATATCGTGTGGATTTTGACGCATTAGAGAACTTGCCAGCACTAAAAGAAGGTCGTATCGGCGCGATTTGCTGCTCACGTCCGACCAATCCAACTGGTAACGTGCTAACTGATGACGAAATGGCGCATTTGGCTGAGATTGCCAAACGTTATGACATACCTCTCATCATTGATAATGCCTACGGTATGCCTTTCCCCAATATCATTTACTCTGACGCACACCTGAATTGGGATAATAATACGATTCTTTGCTTTAGCCTATCGAAAATTGGCTTGCCCGGTATGCGTACGGGTATTATCGTGGCTGATGCTAAAGTAATCGAAGCGGTCAGCGCGATGAATGCAGTGGTTAACCTAGCGCCGACACGCTTTGGTGCGGCGATTGCCACGCCATTGGTAGAAAACGATCGTATAAAGCAATTATCTGATAACGACATCAAGCCGTTTTATCAAAAGCAGGCGACCCTTGCCGTGAAGCTGTTGAAAGAAGCCTTGGGCGACTATCCGTTGGTCATTCATAAACCTGAAGGCGCGATATTCTTATGGCTATGGTTTAAAGACTTGCCGATTAGCACCCTTGAGCTGTACGAGCGCCTCAAAGAAAAAGGCACCTTGATTGTGCCAAGCGAGTACTTCTTCCCCGGTGTCGACGTTAGCGATTATCAGCATGCGCACGAGTGTATTCGTATGAGTATCGCGGCTGACGAGCAGACGCTAACTGATGGCATTAAGGCCATTGGTGAAGTCGTACGTGAGCTGTATGATGAGGCCAAAAAATAAGATGAGCTACTAGAATTATAAATTCAAATAGCAAAACGAAAAAACGGACTAATTAATAGTCCGTTTTTTTATGGCGCTTGGTCAATGAAGTCGATTTATTGGTTGGTCGAAAGATAGTCGTCCACTTATTCAGCGCAAAGAGCACATATGGCAGCATACACGTATTAATCAAATCACGGATACTTGCGAGTATTTGATCACGGCTCAAGCCTGCCAAGCCAAGCGATTCAATCGTATCTCGATTATCCAAATACTCACCCAACAGCGCAATGCAAGTTACGACGATCAATGCGATAAATGACCGAATACCTTGGCTTTTGATAATAGGACGCAGCGCAACCAGACACAGCAGATAAACACCAACACCGACATAGATATGTAAGGCATCTTTAGCAAGGCCCGTTGTTTCCATAACATTCATTTTAAAGGCAGTAAAATCCACTGAGATATTCCAAATATAAGCGAGTAGAAAATAACTGAGCGTATCACTAAACCATGATGGCTAAACTATAATAGCTAAAGAATGGCAGCTACAAAGTGATGGCTGAGCATAAAAAAGGCAGATTATACAATTGATAATCTACCTTCTACTAAATTAAATATTCACTTCACGTTGATCAACTACTTACACATTCCACTCTACGAAGTTTTTGAGCAGTTGCAAGCCAGCAGTATGGCTCTTTTCTGGATGGAACTGGGTAGCAAATAGATTGTCTTGGATCACACTGGCGCAGAACGGTTGACCATAGTCACATACCGCCGCTACTTGTGAGCTATCAGCAGGATCACAGTAATAACTATGCACAAAGTAAAAGTGCGCATTGTCTTCGATACCGTGCCATAGCGGATGGTCAAAATCCATACCGCTAATGGTATTCCAGCCCATATGCGGTACTTTTATCGTTGCGCCCTGCTTGTCTTTCCACGTAGGGTCAAACGCTTCTACAGTGCCGTTTAAGATGCCTAGGCAGTCCGTGCCACCATTTTCAGCTGACTGCTCAAACAACGCCTGCATGCCCACACAGATGGCCATAACGGGCTTGTTAAACACTGCATGGCGTATGACCTCATCAATGCCTGCTTCATGCATGCCAGCGATACAATCACGCATCGCACCCACACCAGGGAAAACGATTTTATCAGCCGCCGCAACGACTTTTGGATCATTGGTGATAGAGACTTCTGCCCCGACTACCGATAGGGCCTTGCTAGCAGAGTGCAGGTTGCCCATACCATAATCTAATAGTGCTACTTTCGTCACTTTAGCCATTAAAACGCCTCTTTGGTCGATGGCAAGGTGTTCAACGCACGCTCATCGTACTCACAGGCCATACGTAACGCACGAGCAAAGGCTTTAAAGGTTGATTCGATCTGATGATGGCTGTTTTTGCCTTTTAGATTGTCCAAATGCACGGTCATCCACGAGTGATTGACGAATCCGTAAAAGAACTCACTGAATAAATCCACATCGAAACGGCCGACGTGCGAACGTGTAAAAGGAATGTCCATATGCAAACCAGGACGCCCTGACAGATCGACGACAGCACGGGTCAATGACTCATCTAGCGGCGCATAGAAATGCCCATAACGACGAATGCCTTTCTTGTCACCCAATGCTTTATTGAACGCTTGGCCAAGGGTAATACCAGTGTCTTCAACGCTATGATGGTCATCAATAAACGTATCACCGGTACATTTGATATCTAAGTCAAACAAACCGTGACGCTTGATTTGATCAATCATATGATCCAAAAATGGCACACCAGTGTCTACCGTACCTTTACCTGTACCATCTAAATTAACGGTACAGGTGATTTGCGTTTCGGCAGTGATACGCTCAACGGTCGCGATACGTTCAGGGCGACCATATAGATTTACGTTTTTTGACTCAGTTTGCTCAGGTGTGGCAGCAGTCGTCGTTGCATTGGCTGTCATGGCTACTCTCTATCAGTTTTTATCAGTGAAAAGCGGTCAATAAATAAGGCAAAAACCTGCCCAAAATATTTTACTATTGTCTGGGTCAGACCTTAGCAGAAAATGATATATACAAAAGATATCAACATATTAGGGTTTATACATACTAAATATTATATAGCCTCATCATAGCAAACCCTAACATTTACTGCCACGACCAAGCGGTAAACCACGCACAAAATCACGTCATTCTGCTAAAATAGTGTGTTCAGTATTATCAATCATGACTCGCGCTGACTTTGAAGACCCTTACTTACGGCACTGCACGCTATGACATCGTGCTGTCTCATATTGCTAATTTATACTGTAGAAACCCTCTATTTATAGGAACTGCTATGCCTTTAGAAGCGATCGCCATTAATAGTTTGGATGCGCCACTTATCAAAAAACCTGTTCGCGACAATGAGCTAGCAGAGCGCTTGCAAGCGTTGTACGATAGTGATGATGCACAGCCTGACGGTCTCGAGGTATTAAATATCGTTGAGCAAGGGTTTAAACGTGGACAGTACCTCTATGTCGGGATGTTCAATGATAAGCCTATCGCTGCGGTCGCCTGCTTCGATGATGGGCAGACCAATGCTAAACGCCTACAATATCTCACGGTGCATCCAGAGAACCGTAAACGTGCTATCGATGCCAAGTTTATTAAACTGGTCTATGATTGCGAAGTTAGAAAAGGCGTACGTGAATTTGTCCCTGCTGACGCTGATATTCACCGTATCATGAGTGAGTACGAACTGTTACGTGTAAAAGACTAAACTGAGCGATAAAACGGTTAATTTTGCCAATATCTAATTATTTATCGCCTTTTATTCGATAAAATGCAAAAATTGCTTGACAGCTGAGCCTATATTTAGTTTAATAGCGCCTCAACGAAGACGGCTCGATAGCTCAGTAGGTAGAGCAACGGATTGAAAATCCGTGTGTCGGCAGTTCGATCCTGCCTCGAGCCACCATTCGTTAATAGAATTCTAAAAAGCCCTGAACAGCAATGTTCGGGGCTTTTTTTATGTTTGAATTTTACCGTATTCTTTAGCGTTTATTCTATTCATGCATTGTTCTTATTCGTAGAGCCGACCACTATTCGTACAACCGACCACGTAAGAGTAAATTACAGCGCTCACGCGAATCCAAGTCGTATATAGTTGCGCGGTAATCAATACCGTGACGCCCTTCAAAAAATATCACTCGGTCGCCTACTGCCAAAAAACAAGACGTGCGTGCATCATAGATAAAGCCATCTATCACAAATGCCAAATCGCGATCTATCTCGCGTACCGTATAAGTCTCCCCTTGCGGAATCAAACGTTCAAACCACGCGCTATGGGCAGTCGTATTGGCTAGCACACTTGTCGTTAGCAATAGCCATGCCACCAGTATATTTTTGGGTAATCGCAAACGGCTGAGCTCATTTACACTTATCTTATTTCTCAACATAACATCTCTCGTAGCATTGTATTTATCATACTCATAGTCTTCATACCTCTCACAGCTAACCTTACCATAACCATTTTCGCTCATCGCTTCTAATGCTAAATACCTACTGTCACGGTTGCATAACATTTTTGTGCTTTTTTCTAAACAGCTTGGCTAAGTATACTCAATAACCATCTACGCTAGATAAAAATAATAGGTCATACATATGAGAGAGTTTGATTACGACTTGGATTATAAGAGTTTGGATTTGCGCGCTCAGCCTGAGTTGTACCGTGTTGGTCGCGGTGAACAAGGCGTATTACTGATAGAGCCTTATAAGTCTGAGATTTTACCTCATTGGCGTTTTGCGACTCCCGATATCGCCCGCGAGAGTAGTGAAGCTATCTATCAGATGTTTTTAGATTACTTGGCTGACGATGACTTCGTCGGCGCAGATATGGCACGCAAGTTTATACAAATGGGCTATACTCGCGCTCGTCGCTATGCCAATCATAAAGGTGGTAAAAAATATAAAGGCGCAGTACCTGATGATAAGAAAGGTCAAAGCGGCGCTCATGGCCGCGAAGAGTTGCCACGACAAGAGGAAGATCCAGTCAAAGCAGAATCCGCACGAATCTTTAAAGTTAAATGGGATGAGTGCCGAGAGAACGAAGATTATTTAAGAATGAAGAAAGAGCATCGTGAACGCTATAAAGATGTCGAATAGTTGCTAATGCTCAAGACATTTGCTCAAGACATTAAGCACAACAGGTAACTAAATTGACTGGTCTCAAAACGCTACTGTGCTAAGGTATGCTCAACATAATAAATATAACGATTTCCAATAGTGAGGAATAATGAATAAGCAGCTTTTAATTTTTGATTTTGATGGAACACTCATTGATAGCGTACCTGATTTAGCCGACGCAACCAACGCCATGCTAACCACATTGGGTAAAGACACCTACCCTATCGAGACGATACGCAATTGGATAGGAAATGGTTCACGCCTGCTCGTAGAGCGCGCTTTGGTTGGTAAAGTGGAAGTAGCAGATGGCGAGCTAACGGTTGAGGAAGCCGATCATGCAGAGCAAATATTTTTTGAGGCTTATAAGAATCTTAGTGGTAGCAAAACCGTTGCCTATCCAGGTGTCGATGACGGACTAAAACGACTGCACGCTGCTGGCTATACGCTTGCTTTAGTCACTAATAAACCCATTCGATTTGTACCGAAGATATTGCAGTCGTTTGGCTGGCAAGATTTGTTTAGCGAAGTGATGGGCGGCGACAGTTTATCTGTCAAAAAACCAGATCCAGCGCCCCTACTGCATGTCTGTGAGACTCTCAATATCAGTGTCGAGCAAGCAGTGATGATTGGAGACTCTAGAAACGATATGTTGGCTGGACAGAACGCCAATATGGACACGCTCGGCCTGTCTTATGGTTATAACTACGGCCAAGATATTCGCGAATTAAATCCGACTGAGGCATTTGATCACTTTGCTGACTTGGTTGCTTGGATTATGAAAGATAAAGCCTAGTCTATAAAGAATTTATCAAATCATCATAGTGTAACTTGCTCAAACAGAGATTACGCTTTACTGCGATAGCTCAGCGCCTCAGATACGTGGGCGCTGTTGATATCGGTACTGTTAGCCAAATCAGCGATTGTACGCGCAACCCGTAATACTCGGTGGTAGCCACGCGCTGACAAATTTAGACGCTGCTGAGCAAGTTGCAATAACTGCTTTTCATTGTCGCCTAGCTGGATATATTCATCGATTTCGCTAGGGCTAAGCTCATTATTAACCTTTTGCTGGCGCTGCATTTGATGCTGGTGCGCGACTACTACGCGAGCCCGTACTTGCTTGGAGGTTTCACCTACCTGACTATTCTGCAGATCGGCAATCGGTAACGCAGGCACGGTGATATGCAAATCAATACGATCTAAGAGAGGACCAGATAACTTATCTTGATAGCGTTTGATCTGCTCAGGTCGACAGCGACAACGTCCTGATGTATCGCCATCATAGCCACATGGGCAAGGGTTCATCGCGGCAACCAGTTGAAAATTCGCCGGAAAAGTCATCTGAGAGTTAGCGCGACTAATAGTGATTTGTTTGGCTTCTAATGGCTGACGCAATACTTCCAGTACGCTTCGATCAAACTCAGGTAACTCATCTAGAAATAACACGCCTTTATTAGCTAGTGTAATTTCACCCGGTTTCGGCCGTGAGCCACCACCGACCAACGCCACAGCTGATATCGTATGGTGTACTTGTCTGAATGGCCGCGTCCCATAGTCATAGTCGCTGTCTGCCACTGAGTAGGTACTGGCAACTTCTAGCGCATCCTCATCACTCAAGTCTGGCAATATCGTCGGCAAACGTGATGCCATGAGCGTCTTACCTGACCCCGGTGGCCCTGTAAATAACAATGAATGACCACCCGCAGCGGCAATCTCTAACGCGCGCCGAGCATGGTGCTGTCCTTTGACGTCAGCTAAATCCACTTGATAGCCAACATGCTGCTGTGCAGGACTTGGCTGTACTACGGCTAAACTCTCATAGCTTGCACCTGGGTCAACGAGCGACTGCAGATGGTCGCAAACTGCTTTTAGACTCTGAGCAGCTAGTATCGTTACGCCATCAACGCGGCTGGCCTCATGACCATTATCAATCGGCACGATCAGTTGCGGTGTTATCGGCGGTGAGTTATCGGGATTATTTTGCTCTTGGTCACTCGCTGCTACTTGCGACAATGCTAATGCTAGTTTTTCCGCTTTGATTGCACGTGCAACTGCCAAACTACCGGTTACTTGTCGCAATTGACCATTGAGCGCTAACTCGCCAATAAACTCATATCCTGATAGTACCTCTGGCTCAAGCTGTCCGCTTGCTGCCAGTATACCAATAGCAATTGGTAAGTCTAAACGCGCGCCATCTTTAGGTAGATCAGCAGGGGCTAAATTGATCGTGAGGCGGCGATTAGGAAACTGGAAACCTGAATTGAGAATGGCGGAGCGCACCCTGTCTTTACTCTCACGCACGGCGGCCTCAGGTAGCCCAACGATGGTCAATGCAGGCAGTCCTTGCGATAGATGCACCTCAATGATGACCTTGGGAGCATGCAGACCAACCACCGAACGGGTATAGACTTGGGCAAACGACATCAGCATCTTCCTAATACAGAGTGTCATTGATAATAAAGTATTATTTATCAACGCGCAAATGTCGTGTTTTATTGCTGGTGTAGAGAGAGTCACCACAACCTCAGCGTCGTTCTGAGGTTTTTTATGTGTAAATAACGCTCTACTTCAATAATTAAGAATACTCACCGACCACCCCACTGCTAACAAGGATTTGTTATACTATCTATTATACATTTAGCGATACATACTGCTGCCAATGATGTATTCAAAATTTATTATCAACCAGTCGTAAAGTTGAAAAATGAACATTAAATTCGAAATCATTGTCAATCCAGAAACCAGCAGTATCTAGAGTAAAAACGAGGAATATGGCATGACAGACTATTCAAAACAGAACACTCAGCAGCCCTACAACCGTGCGGACGAGCCGCCCACGACTGTGCGCCCTGTTATGCAACCTGACAATCCTTATGCCAGTACACGCGGCAGCATTACTAGCAAGCAGCTACCAGCATTTGATGAGGCAATCATCAATAAGTACAATCGCTCAGGGCCACGTTATACCTCTTATCCAACTGCTTTAGAATTTACTCCAATACCGGATAGCTTTGAGGCTATCGGTCTTGAGACGAAAATCCTGCAGAAACGTGAAGAGCGTGCTCCCTTATCGCTATATTTTCATATTCCGTTCTGTCGCCACCTTTGCTACTACTGTGCTTGTAATAAGATTATTACCAAAAAAAATAGCGACTCTGGCGATTACTTGCAGTATTTAATCGCTGAAATTACGCATAAGCGCCGCTTGTTATCTACGCCTGAAGGCAGCGACAAACCATTAGTCAAACAGCTACATTTAGGCGGTGGTACACCAACGTTTTTGCGTGACGAAGAAATGGTGCAATTATGGGAGTTTCTACAGGCTCAGTTTGATTTTTTGCCAGAAGATGAAGGTGACTACTCTATCGAAATTGATCCTCGTGAGCTGAGTGAAAACACTCTGAAAATATTGCGTAATCTCGGTTTCAACCGTATCAGCTTAGGCGTGCAGGACTTGGATGAAACGGTGCAAATCGCCGTTAATCGTGTACATTCAGCAGAGATTATTGAAACCGTGCTAACAGAAGCACGTGAGCTTGGTTTTCGCTCTATCAATATTGATTTGATTTATGGTTTGCCGCATCAAACACCTGATACGTTGGACAAAACTGTAAATCGTATTATCGAGATGTCACCAGACCGCCTATCGGTCTTTAACTATGCGCATTTGCCTGAGCGATTTAAAGCCCAACGTCAGATAAAAGATGAAGACTTGCCCAGCCCAGCTGCCAAACTGACGATGCTCGGCAATACTGTCAACACATTGACCGAAGCCGGTTATCAATATATCGGTATCGATCACTTTGCCAAACCTGATGACGAGTTGGCTATCGCCCAGCGTGAGGGTAAATTACATCGTAACTTTCAGGGTTACACCATCATGGGTGATTGTGACTTATTAGGCTTTGGTGTCTCATCAATCAGTCAGATTTCTAATGCCAATACGCGCTATATGTTGCAAAACGATACTGATCTACAGAGCTATCAAGCCAAGATTGATATGGCGAAAATCAATCCAACTGTCATGCCTGCAGTAAAGTACATTAAAACCTCTATTAAGGATCGCTTGCGTGAATATGTCATCATGAACCT
Organism: Psychrobacter nivimaris; assembly: GCF_904846365.1. GTDB lineage: Bacteria > Pseudomonadota > Gammaproteobacteria > Pseudomonadales > Moraxellaceae > Psychrobacter > Psychrobacter nivimaris_B. The sequence goes on along the minus strand of NZ_CAJHAL010000022.1, from coordinate 31,644 downwards.
ACTGTGTCATGACTATCTCGATTTTAAAGATGTGAATCAAAAATTTGGTATCGATGCCATCACCTATTTTATTAGTGAGATTCAGCAGTTGGGCGCTATGCAAGACGACAGATTGATAGATATGGATGCAGCAGGTATTCGCGTCTTACCCAGAGGTCGCTTGCTTGGCCGTAACGTCGCCATGGTATTTGATGAATACTTGGACAAGAAACATCAAAACCGCTTTTCAAAAGTTATCTAAGCTAGCGAAACTTTAGTCCAATTAATACACATAAAAAAGACCTCAAGCGAGGTCTTTTTTTAATATTGCTATGACTTTTTACACTTTTAATTTATCACCGACCATACCTTTTACAGTGCTTAAGATATCTGCTGGTAATACCACCATTTTGGAGTTATCAGATTCAGCCAACTCTCGTATCGCTTTGATATACTGTTCACCCAGCAAGTATACGATCGGCATCTCTTCCTCGCCCATCGCACTAGTAATCAAACGAATCGACTCTTCAGAACCTCTGGCTAGTACCACCTGCGCTTCAGCATCACGGCGTGAAGCTTCCAAGCGACCATCCGCTTCTAAGATAGCAGCTTGCTTTTGACCATCAGCACGGGTCACGGTCGCACGGCGCAAACGTTCTGCCGCTGCCTGCTCTTCCATGGATGCTTGCATGGTCTGCGAAGGATTAATATCTTGAATCTCTACTGTCTTAAGGGTAATACCCCAATCCGCAATATCTTCTGAAATTGCATGTTTTAGCTTGGTTTTGATCTCGTCACGACTGGACAATGCACTATCAAGATCCATCTCACCAATGATCGAACGCAATGACGTTTGTACCAGATTACGGATACCGTACTCATAATCTTCGATACCATAGACCGCCTTATCAGGACGCACGATATTAATATAAGCGACAGCATTTGCAATAATAACGACGTTGTCACGAGTAATGACTTCTTGTGACGGGATATCGAGTACGATGTCCTTAGTCGTTACTTTATAAGCCACATCATCTACATAAGGGATGATGAGGTTGAGTCCAGGCTCTAGCGTTTGGCTATACTTACCCAGTCGCTGCACCACCCATTTATAACCTTGCGGTACAATACGTACACCTTTAAACACGGTGAATACCACCAGAGCAATCAATACCACCATGACAATACTAAAGCTTTCCATAACTCATCCCTTATTATTATACCTGCATACTTTTATGCATCGCTGCCTGCGCTTTTGTACTGCTCACAATCAGCTCATTACCCACGATATCCGTCACTACCACTCTATCGCCGATTGCTACCTGCTCCCCTCTCGTACGGCACATCCATTCAGCCGCACCAACGATAGGAACACTAAATCTAACCGTGCCAGCTTTATCTAGCTGCGGTGACACGATAATCATGCCGACTTCACCAACTATGACACTACCGCCTAGCCCAGCTTTGGTACGATCTACGGACAACGGTTTGATAAACTTGAACCAAGCCAGCAAAAACACAGCAGAGAGCACTAACCAGACAATAATCTGAACAGAGACAGAAATAGGCAACAGCCATGATAGCGCTGCAACGATGATGGCAGCGGCACCAAACCACAGACTGGCAAACGTCGGTACAAACATCTCAACGATTAGTAATAAGAAGCCCAGTACTAACCAATGCCAAGGTTCAATCATCCAAAGTATCTCCATCCTTGCCACCATTCCTATCTTTATCATTCCAGTTTTTAATGTAGCACATTTTTAAGGATAACAACGCTTTAACGATAATGATATATTATCGGTGAGCTACTTATAAATTATTACCCTAAAAGCCCCATCATAAATTTTAAGCAAAAAAAACGACCACTTAAAGTGATCGTTCTATTGACTAACTCTAACTCTATACTAGAATTTAAAATGGGCACCTAGAGTAATGCCGCTTGCATCAAAATCATCGCCTTCTACATCTATAGAAGGATAATAGTTGTACATGACTTCGGTAGAGACCATAGGAGTGAAGTTATAGCCTAAACCCAAGCCACCAGCTATACCTGTTTCTGAGTAGCTATCATCTGCACTAAACTCAGAATCTTCTTTGTCAGTATATTCTAAATCTAATTCATTCTTTGCTATTCCTAAACGACCTTTTGCATAAAGTGTAGTATTTGGAAATGCATAATCATAAGTTGCATATAAACCGTATACATCAGCGCTGTATTCTAGCTTTTCGAATGCATCATTGAAAACTTCTTCATCGCTAGTTGTCAAATATTCAGCTTCAATACCTATCTCTGGAGCAAACTTGTATCCCCCATAAACTCCATATGATACCGCATCATCAAGGTCAACTGCATCTACATCTGGGTTGTACTGGCCTACTTTCGCACCAGCATACGGTTGGCCTGCATAATTAACAGCTGCTTGTGCGCTCATCGTCATTACTGAACTAGCGATTACTGCGATTAAGGCCTTTTGTAGATTTTTCATAGATTTTCTCAACTTTATGTTTAGTAGAAAAACAACTTTCTAGTTATCAGATTTTACTGAACTATTTTTCACTAGATAGCGGTGTCAGTATCATACCAAACTGTTTGATAAAGTAAACATATGTTTTATATAATTTTAAGCAAAAAAAAACGACCACTTAAAGTGATCGTTTCTTTATTATAGCTGTTTAGCTAAAAGCTTATTTTCTAAGTAATTAGAATTTTAGCTGTGCGCCAACAGTCATAAGATCAGCGTCGCTACCTAGCATGTCGTATTCAGCTTCAACACTGAAGTCAGAGTTTACTGCGTAACCAAGACCTACACCACCAGCGATGTTAGTGTCGTCGTCTGAGAAGTCAGAAGCACCAGCAAAGTTAGTGTTGTTAGCTTCTACTTCAGTTTTTGCAACACCTAGCTTACCTTTTGCGTATAAGCCGCTATTTGGGAATGCATAACGGTAAGTACCATAAGCACCGTATGTCTTAGCATCGATGTCGCCGCCTCTATAGTCAGCATCATCTGAACCTACGTATTCTGCTTCAATACCGAAGTTAGGATCAAAGTTATAACCAGCAGTTACACCGTATGCAGTTGGGTCATCAGCGCCATCAACATCTAGATCGAACTGACCAACTTTAGCAGCAACATATGGCTGACCTGTGTAGCCGTTGCCATAGTTAACAGCAGCTTGTGCACCTACAGAAAGTAAAGAACCAGTTGCTAGTGCAAGTATTGTTTTTTGTAGAGTTTTCATTATTAGCTCCTTGAAAGAAATTTGGACAAACAAGTTATTTATTTATATTGGCCTTGTGGCCCTATCGCCTTGTCTGCTAACGATGAATACATAGTAACAAACTATTTCAGACACTCTGTCAGTGTTTAATGGTACGAAAGTTAAGATTTGAAAGCGTTTATCAGTGTGTGGGTTACAAAGGCTTAGATATGAAACCTTTTGTTACATCCACCCAGTTTATGCAATAATCTGTACTCATTTCACAGTTTTCTTGCTATACAAATCAGCTAAATGTGGCTGATATAACAATAATTAGAGAGAAAAAATGCAAAATTCAATCATTGAGCGTTTGCAAACTGCACTTGCAGACTTAAAAGCAAAGCAGCAGTACCGTCAATTACCAAACCTGCAGCATGACGGACGATACGTTATTAGCAATGGTAAAGCTCTGCTTAATATCGCGAGTAATGATTATCTTGGCTTAGGCGGCGATACCGAGATGCAAGCTGAGTTTCTTACTCAAGTGGGACAGCTATCTACTATGCACACTCCTAAAATGAGTGCCACTTCCTCACGCCTACTCACAGGCAATGATATACAGTTAGAAGCTCTAGAAGAGGAACTGCAAAACTGGTATCAAAGCGCCATAGAGAAACAGAGTTCAACCAACTCCAAGTCGGTGCTGGTGTTGAACAGTGGCTATCATGCCAATCTAGGTATCTTGCCAGCATTAACAACTTTGCCAGTCAAGACACTTATTTTGGCTGATAAACTAGTACATGCCAGCATTATCGATGGTATGCGCTTAAGCCAAAGTAAATTTGTCACCTATCGTCGTTACCGTCACAACGATTATGAACATTTGGCCAAGTTTATTGAACAAGCAGACGAGACGGTTGAACGCATCATTATTGTCACCGAGAGTATATTTAGTATGGATGGTGACCGTGCTGACTTGGCTCAACTAGTACAATTAAAATCCAAAGATGCTCGTATTGAGCTGTATGTCGATGAAGCACATGCTGTTGGAGTGCTTGGCGATACAGGTCTAGGGTTGGCGGAAGAAACAAATACCTTGGCGGATATTGACTACTTGGTGGGTACCTTTGGTAAAGCATTTGCTTCAATGGGTGCTTATATCATGTGTGATGCATTCGTCAAACAATGGCTGATCAATACCATGCGTCCACTGATTTTTAGTACCGCACTCCCTCCGATAAACCATGCATGGACACGATTTATCTTAGCAAAAATGCCGACCTTAACTGACCAACGTGCGCATCTAGCACAGCTATCTACCACGCTTAGTAAAGCCATTGACCCACGGCACCGTGTATCGCCAACTGTAGAAGATATAGATTATCAATCTCCTATTATTCCTTATATATTAGGCGATAACGCGAGTACTCTTGCAAAAGCACAACAGTTGCAAGTAGCTGGATTTTACGCGCTGCCTATCAGGCCGCCTACTGTACCTGCAAACACTGCCCGTATTCGCTTAGTTATGAATGCCAAACTGACTAACGAAGACTGCGAGCGATTGATACAGCAGTTGTAACTTTATCGTTTGACACAAACTTTATTTCTACTATTGATAGATAACTGGCGCACTTGGACATAATAAAGCCTATGACAACATTCGACACAGCTGATGACCTCAGTGTTAGAAAACAAACCATCGCTCGCCACTTTGCCAATGCAAGTGACTATGACCAGCATGCTAGTATCCAGCAGACCGTTTGTCATTATTTATTAGACAGTATTGCTCATATCAAGCAAAGCAGTGTGCTAGAAGTGGGTGCAGGCACAGGTCAAATGACGCGCCTACTCGCTGAGTATATTCAAAGCCAGCACTGGCTTATCAATGAGTTATGTAGTGAGCAGACGGCTACATTGCAATCAATACTGCCAACTGCTGACGTAATGATTGGTGATGCTGAAACGATAGATTTAGCAGAAAATCATAGCTTGATAGTTAGTGCCAATGCCGTGCAATGGTTTGATAATCCGTTGAGTTTCGTCACGCAATCCGCGCAGCGTCTACAACCTGGAGGACAACTGGTCTTTAGTACTTTTACGCCCAATAACTTTTTGCAAATTAAGACGCTCACTGGTCAAGGACTGAGTTATCCAGACAGTGATGAGTGGCTGTTAGCATTAGACCGTGCTGGTTTTAAAAGCATTGAGATTTCAATTCAGCGCTTCGATTTACCATTTCCTACTCCCTACGCTATCTTAAAGCATATGAAACTCACCGGCGTATCGACCAATCAAACGCAAGTTAAATCAGAAGATAGCCAAACCTTTGTATGGACAAAATCGCGTCTACAGCAATTTGAGTCAGACTATTGGCAGCAATTCTCAGAAAAGGACGAAACAGGACAGCTCGTGGTCAATTTAACCTATGAAGTGCTAATAGTAAGCGCGTTTAAACTATAAGAACACGTCTTATTCATAAAAAAATAGCTAGCAGAAATAGTAAACGATAGAAAAAACAGCCATAAAAAAACGCACCCCGAAGGATGCGTTTTTTAATTTAACTAGTTAATGGCCGTATTATTTTTTGTCTTCGTCTACTTCAGTGAACTCAGCATCGACAACGTCGTCATCAGCTTTGTTGCTACCAGCATCGTCAGCACCTTGTTGGAACTGGCTTGGATCCATACCTTCTGCACCAGCGCCGCTATCAGCGTAGATTTTTTGGCTGATTGGCAAGAATGCATTGTCTAATGCTTCAAGCTTAGCTTTGATTTCGTCATGGTCATCTTCTTTCGCTGCAGCTTCAAGCTCAGTGATAGCAGATTCTACTGTTGATTTTTCTTCATCAGTGACTTTATCTTCTGCTTCTTTTAGCGCTTTTTGTACAGCATGAATACGACCATCTGCTTCGTTACGAACTTGCGCTAGGTTAGCGAACTTCTCATCTTCAGCAGCATTGGCTTCTGCATCGCGAACCATTTGTTCGACTTCTTCGTCCGACAAACCAGAATCCGCTTTGATTTGGATACTTTGCGCTTTACCAGTACCTTTATCGGTTGCAGAGATGTTCATGATGCCATCAGCATTGATGTCAAAAGACACTTCGATTTGCGGTAGGCCACGTGGTGCTGGTGGAATATCCGTCAAGTCAAAACGACCAAGCATTTTGTTTTGGTTAGCGATTTTACGCTCACCTTGATATACCTGAATCGTTACAGCTGGCTGGTTGTCTTCAGCCGTTGAGAATACCTGTGATTTCTTAGTAGGAATCATGGTGTTTTTCTCGATAACTGGCGTCATAACACCACCCATCGTTTCGATACCTAGGGTCAATGGCGTCACATCAAGTAGCAATACGTCAGTTTTGTCACCAGACAATACGGCACCTTGAATCGCTGCACCAGCTGCAACTGCTTCATCAGGGTTCACGTCTTTACGTGGCTCTTGACCGAAGAAATCTTGTACTTTTTGCTGTACTAGTGGCATACGAGTCTGACCACCGACCAAGATTACATCGTTGATGTCGCCAATTTTTAGGCCAGCATCTTCAAGTGCAGTCTTACAAGGACCCATTGTACGTTGTACTAACTCTTCAGTTAGGCTCTCTAGTTTAGAGCGACTGATAGTTACAACCAAATGCTTAGGACCACTGCTATCAGCAGTGATATATGGCAAGTTTACTTCAGTGCTTTGTGCACTTGATAGCTCAATCTTCGCTTTTTCTGCCGCTTCTTTTAGACGCTGCATCGCAAGAGAGTCCCCTTTTAGGTTAACGTCTTGCTCTTTTTTGAATTCAGCAACTAAGAAGTCAATCAATGCTGAGTCAAAGTCTTCACCACCTAGGAAAGTATCACCGTTGGTCGCTAGTACTTCGAACTGTTGCTCGCCGTCTACGTCTGCGATTTCGATGATTGAGATATCGAAAGTACCACCGCCCAAGTCATATACAGCAACAGTGCTATCGCCTTGCTTCTTGTCCATACCATAAGCAAGTGCAGCAGCAGTTGGCTCATTGATGATACGTTTTACATCAAGACCAGCGATTTTACCCGCATCTTTAGTTGCTTGACGCTGTGAGTCATTGAAATAAGCAGGTACAGTTACAACTGCTTCAGTCACGCTCTCACCAAGATAATCTTCTGCTGTTTTTTTCATTTTTTTCAAGATTTCAGCAGAAACCTGTGGTGGCGCAAGCTTTTTACCGTTGATTTCTACCCACGCATCGCCGTTGTCTGCTTTAGCAATTTTGTAAGGAACCATGCCAATGTCTTTTTGTACGACTTTGTCATCAAAACGACGACCGATCAAACGCTTGATCGCAAACAAAGTGTTACTTGGATTAGTTACTGCTTGACGCTTAGCTGACTGACCAACAAGCGTTTCGTCATCTTTATAAGCGACGATTGATGGTGTTGTACGAGTACCTTCAGCATTTTCGATGACTTTGACTTTGTCACCTTCCATTACTGCTACACACGAGTTAGTAGTACCTAAATCAATACCAATTACTTTACCCATAATCAATTGCTCCTAATTTGTTTTTAACTATAAATACTTATTTATCCAGACCGTAGTCGGTCACTTGTTGCTATATATCGGTTTACCCGTCGTATTTTTCAAGGCGATAATCACGCAAAAACTGTGTTTCATGTCATTTTTTGTGAAAAACCTTCATATTAGTAGGGTTTAGCCCTAAAAATATTACTGACCAACACGAACCATAGCTGGACGTAATAGACGACCGTTTAGGCTATAGCCTTTTTGTAAGACCGTACCAACTGTATCTGCCGCTGCTTCTGGGTCAATACCCACTGCTTCATGGAAGTCAGCGTTGAATTTTTCGCCTTGTGGATCGACCACTTCTACGCCGTTTTTGGTCAATACCGCAACCAATGCTTTGTACGTTAATTGCACACCTTCAGCGACTGGATCATTGGCATCGGCATTTTCGATAGCGCGCTCTAAGTTGTCAACGATGTCTAACAATTCTTTGGCAAATTTCTGTAATGCAAACTTTTTGCTCTTATCCGCTTCTTGCTCCATGCGTTTTTGCGCATTGTAAGCTTCAGCGTTAGCGCGTGCAGTACCTTCTTTAGCTTGTTTTACTTCGCCTTCTAGCTCAGCAATACGTGCTTTGAAAGTATCAAGGTTGATTTCGTTTTCGATAGTCGTTTCTTCACCTGAATTATTCTGTGGATCAAACTCTTTCATGGTTTCTTCTAAGATACTGTCATTGTGATCAATATTCTCATGTGCCACATTTTGGTCAAGATTTTCGTGGTTCGGGTTTTGCTCGCTCATGATAGCTCCTTGGAATTTCAATAATGAAGATTAAGAGACGGCACAGTAGACCAAATCATTACTGGTCCTACTATGCCATTATTAAATGCTCGATGTTTCTAACTCATTGTTTTTTTAATACGCTTCAATAGCTGCTTGATAAAGGTGATAAGGACAAATTTCAAGCCTAGAGCAAAGGAATTTTTACCATTTATGACAAATATTCGTGAAGTCTGGTTAAAGAGATGCATCTAACGTTTTTACTCCATGTCAATAAATCTCAATATTTGCTCACAAAAAGAACAAAAAACCACTATTTATTCCAATTGCTTTACGCTTATTAATCAAGCTATTACCAAACGATACGCTATTATTCTGCTAGCTATTTTATCATTGCTATAAATATTATCGCCCACACTCAAATGCACGCTAAAAATCATTTATGAGAGCTGTTATGTCTAATTCAAAAAATTTATCTATCAATACTTTGCTTAATAAAGCATTGATGACATTGCACTTAGCGTCAAAAGAAAATCCAGCGTCAAGAGAGTCATCGAACCAAGATGCACAAACGTATGACTCATTAGAAAAACGTCTGAGCGTTAAAGAAAAAATACTCGCTTATAACCCTGTAGCAAACTACCAGCCGCATACATTGCACTATGCAATGAAAAGTCTCGGTTACTTACCAGACCCTATTTTAGAAGGGGTGATTGGTTACCTAAAAGGTCCTAATTCAAAACAGTATCTGCATGCAAACGCTCATCTACGTCTCATCCTTGCAGTAAATAGTTACCTCAAAACACCGTTAGAACTAACTCCAATGCCGGAGTTGCGTGAGAGATTTACTGCTGATGCGGTAGCCATGCAGTCACCTAGAGTATGGCAGCAAGCCAATACGACTATGCTAAGCAATATAAAGCCCTTCACTAAAAAAAATGATTCACCTGTTAGTTGGAAAGATGAAACGATTGCCAATGCAGATGATGGCGACATGACTGTCCGTTGTTATAAAGCCGGTGGCAAAAAATCTGGTTTTAGAAGAAAACGTATCCATAATCCCGACGAAACAGTCATGCTGTTTTTTCATGGTGGCGGGTTCTGCATTGGTGATGTCGATACACATCACGAGTTCTGTCATGCGGTCTGTGAGCAGACTGGCTGGTCTGTGGTTAGTGTCGATTATCGCTTAGCGCCTGAATGTCCTGCTCCCGCAGCATTGAAAGACTGTATCACTGCATATGCTTGGTTGGTTGAGCACTGTCACACGTTGGGCGCACTACCCTCTCGTATCGTCTTGGCAGGTGATAGCGCAGGTGGTGGTCTATCAACTTTAATTGCGCAGCAGCTGACCGCACCGAGTAAAAGCGCATGGGCAGACCTAGGGATAGATGGACAGAGAATGTTTAATCTATTAGAAAAACTACCTAAACCCTTAGCGCAGATGCCTTTGTATCCAGTCACTGATATTGAAACAGATTATCCTAGTTGGGAGCTATATGGCGAGGGTCTATTATTAGATCATGCTGATGTAGCAGTATTTGATGCTGCTTGCCTAGAGAATAGCCCACTGCCTCGCCTACATATACTGAACTCACCTATGCTGGGTGATAATAGTAAAGTTTGCCCAACTTACATTGTAGCTTCCGAGCTCGATGTATTACGTGATGAGGCATTTGCTTATGCAAAGCAGCTGAAAGGTTACGGCGTTGCTGTAGAGACCTATACTGTGCTTGGTGCACCGCATGGCTTTATTCACTTTATGAGTGTTCACCAAGGTCTTGGACAAGAGACAAACAATATCATTCATGGTTTTAGCAGCTTTGTACGTGAGGTCATCAGTACGCAATCGCGGTTAGCTGCATAGACCGTTAGTTAGCCAGCCAATTATTGATTTGTATAATTAACTAATTTGTATTGCCAGATAGTGTAATCAACCAAATCTCTGAGCGCGATCCCAATCGAAAGGGAATGCCCCAAAAACCATAACCAGAGGACACGACGAAGTGTCCTTTACCAATCTGCTCATAGCCATAACCTACTCGATTAATAGCATTGACGATGAAATTAGCGGGGAATACTTGACCGTTGTGGGTATGTCCCGAGACTTGTAAATCTATAGGTAATTGACTGTGATTATCTATATCACTCGGTCTATGATCTAACAATATAACTGGCTGCGACGTATCTACTTGCGCAAGCAGATCGGTAGTTGCTACACGTTGACGTTTATGATTATCAAAACGTCCAACTAACCATACTGGTTGACCCTCATGCTCGATACAGAGCACCTCATCGTTCAATAGTTGTATACCTGCATTTTGCAGCGCTTCGCTTATAGGTCGCTCATGACCATACAAATCATGATTACCCAATGTTGCATAGACACCACGTGGCAGAATGCTGCACAGTTCTGCTAGATTTTGTTCCATATGATATTCATTAAAGGCATCTGTATTATCATCCATAATATCTCCTGGCATTAGCAGCATATCTACACCAGAGCGAATCATAAGTTGATGCAATCTATCTATGGCTTTTACACCAAATAATCGCCCTATATGCAAGTCACTAGCGACTGCAATGCGTAACGGCTTGGTTAAAGGTTTATCTATATTAATAGACAGCTTGCGTATGACAGGCGCATAGGCACTATATAATGAATGAATAAATAGTCCGACAAATAGGAATAGCGCTAGTACTCTTAGCCCTATAGCCATTTCATTCGATTGGTGCAACGTACTGTCTGATAAAGAAATGACCAGTAGATACCCTGCGTAAAGTAGACTCACTGCCAACGCCGTCAGTATCATAAAATGCATGACTAGCATCCACCCACTAATCCAACGATAACTGTTAGCAAAAGCTCTTTTTACGCTCAATACTAATAGGCCATTAGTAATAATAAATACACTGGCCCATATCGTCGTCTGTAATGTTGGCGTTATCCAAGGCTGGAGCCACCACTGTATACTTAATACTGTACCTAAGCTAAATAACTGCAATAACAGAAAGATGGTGAAGAAAAATGCGTAACGCATGGACTGGCCTTAAACATAAATACGGTTCAGTAATTGATTATCAGAAGATAGTTATTAATGTTTCACATGAAACAACTGCTATATAACTATTTTTGGTTTTCTAATGCTTGCTGGAGTGTCGAGTGTTTGAACGAATAACCTGCATCCAATAGCACTTGTGGCAGCACCTTTTGACCATCAATAAGTAACGTGGACATTTCACCAAACATTAGTTTAAGTAAAAATTCCGGTAAGGTGAAAAAAGTGGGACGATGTAGCCATGAGCCAAGCGCTTTCGTGAAGGTGTGATTGGTCACAGGATTTGGAGCAGTAAGGTTATATACGATTGCATTTCTATTACTTGCGGTACTGTTTGCAGTCTTGATAGTGCTGTCACTAATAGGTGCATTGTCTTGGGCTAAGCTATTGGGGTAATTGACATCTGATTCGTTAGTAAATTTAAGCTGCTGCTCAATAATAAAGATGACCGCACTAACCCAATCTTCACGGCTGATCCAGCTCATGATTTGTTGTCCATTACCCAACTGTCCACCGACACCAAATTTAAAGGGTAGCAACAATTTAGCCACCATTCCGCCCTCAGGGTGAATAACCACACCTGTTCTGACAATAGCTACTGGAACATCATGATCGGTCGCTTTAAGCGCTAATTGCTCCCATTCATCACATAATGTATGAGCAAAATCCGTCTCATAATCGCTGTTTTCAGTCAGTGGCTTGTCGCCCTGCGTGCCATACCAGCCAATCGCTGATCCGCTCACCAGTAACTTGGGTTTGGTACTAGCACGTGCGATAAAATCCAATATCGACTGAGTAGGTTTGATACGGCTCGCCATCAACTGCTCTTTACGATCATCGCTCCAACGAGAGTCAGCAATCCCAGCACCTGCCAAATTCAAGATGACATCAAAGCTCATATCAGACATCGCAAGCTCGTCATAAGTCATCATATTGATATCATCGGGATGTGGTTGACTGCTATCACGAGTTAACCAAGTAATCGTCACGTCTTTATTCTGCGCGCGATATCGTGCCATTAGCTCTCGACTAAAAGCACTTCCCAAAAACCCTGAACCACCACTAATCAAAACATTCATACCCTACTCCCTATATGCCTCAAATATCACCACTATGACTTATCTTTGAGTTACTTATTACTGAAGTACTTATCGTTCAATAAAAACTAGACTGTTATAACCATCGTCTACTTTTTTGTGGTTTTTATCAAAACGACTTTTACATGCTTTTGGTAAAGGAAGGTGAGGAATGAAAGGTTTACGAGGTCAAACATTGCACTTTGATAATTACTGTCAAAGATAGAAGTTTTTTTATTAAAAAAGTATCTTAATTTTTTGGCTAATATTGCAGACTTTGTTTAGGTTTAGGTAATGCGGACATACCCACAATCAAAGCACTTATACCTCCTACTAAGCTAATCGCCAACCATGTACGAGCATCTTGACCAATAAAAAATGTGGCATTAATAGAAAAACCAACAAGAAAAACTCTTACCCACCATCTTTTGGACTTATATGTTTGTTTGGAAGCAAGCCATATACCGCACAATAGTGTAGGCATTCCAATAAGAAATACACCTGCAATAAGGTAAAAAGGTATGGCTACAGCGTATGCCAGACCTATATCCTTATTCCACATTATCAGTGATACTAAAATAGGGAATAAGATCAACTGATATAGCGTACCTAAAGTTAAAAATAAAAATATCACCATTTTTTTTGGATAGTGGCTGTTGTTATCTAACATTAGTTTTAACTCATAAGTTGGTCAATTTGTGAATGGAAATAATATAGCTGTTATAACCCATTTCGAACTTTCTTGACCATCCAAACGCATCATAATATTTCAGAAATAGTTTGATCAGCTCTTTATTTAATGGCTCAGCCTACGTCTTCAATATTTTCTTTCAATACTGGTAAAGCTGACATACCTGCTAATACGGCACTTACTCCTCCAGTTAAACTGATAGAGAACCATATCACTAAACCAAATTTAGAAAATATAAACCAAACAAAAAATAAAGCATTAATAAGAACTCCCATAAAAAAAGTTCTTATCCACCACCCATCTTGTATGTATATTTCTTTATACGAATGCCACTTTCCCATCATTAATGTAGTTGGCATCGCAAACAAGCCACCTGCAATAAGATAAACTGGAAAAAACAGTATGAACAATAGGCCTATGCTGTTATCTGAGCTAAGAAGTGTCGCTATCCATGGAAAGATAATGAGCTCATACAGCGCACCTACGAATAAAAATAACTTAGTAACCTTCATTTTTGGATATTCAGCCAAACTTTCGTTCAAACTATGACTTGGCTGATTTAATTTATTTTTCATATGACTGCCTAAATCCTATTCAGGGCTACCGTCAGTATGTGATAAACAGTATTTGTGCCAGCATTATTGTAAAAATGTAGCTCATATAATAGAAAACATGTTGAGTAAGGCAAACAGGTAGCAAAAAAAAGTCTACATCTTTCTTGTCCACTAACGAATAACCAAGCCTGTCGTTGTGTCACGAATCTGGCTAGGTAAGGTATAACCCAATGTATCACCCTGCAAATAACCAATTTGCTCTTCGAAATAAGCATAGGCGGCATCAAAAGTGCTAGCAGGCGTTTGTCCTGATCGGTTGCAGCTTGTAGAAACCAATAGACCAAATGGATTCTGCTCACTGACCAGCTGTTGGCAAAGCTGGCGAACTGTAGGATGCGAGATAACTCGGACTGCAATAGTCTGATGCTGACCCGTAATCCACATGGGCACAGTGCTCGCAAGCGGCTGAGGAATCGGTAATAACCAAGTATGTGCTTGGCGATTGTGCTGTTCATCTCTACTATCGTCTGTCTGCCAACTATCAATAACCTGCTGGCGCTGCACTTCGTCTAAAGAGGCTAGCAAAGGTGCTAAGCGAGACACACTATCAGTAACGACTATCATGCCTTTGGCTTGTGGACGTTGTTTGATATCCAAGATACGCTGAACAGCTGCTTGGTCATAAGGGTCGCAACCAATACCCCAAACGCTTTCTGTGGGGTACGCGAGCAGTTGTCCTTCTTTTAGCCACTTAGCAGCTTGGATAGCAGAATTAGTAATAAGAGGTGTAGGTTGGCTCATGACTTAAACGGTTCGTAGAAGTAAATTCTAATAATACCATAAGAGAGATATTGTCTAGGAGAGTCTATAACTAAGGGCTATCTATGCCAGTGTCTAATAAGGAATATTTGCAATATTTTAAATGCGTAAATATCTTCCACCTTGTTCGCTGATAAGACCCATTAACTCAAGCTCCATTAGCTGACCAATCAACTGCGGCGGTGCAAGCTTAGTTGCACTAATAAGCGCATCTAAATCTTGCCCATGCCAGTCAAGCTGCTCATAGATTGCAGTTAAATGCTCAGGCACAATGACTGTGCTGCACGCAGGCTTTATCTCAGAGGATGGTTGCTGGCTAGTAGATTTGATTGAGTTTTTCTCTATATCAAACGCATCGGAAGTCTGAGTAACATTCGAGTGATTACTATTGAAAGTAGTAGCGTTCGCTGTTCTATAAGCGCTTTCATCATAGTCAAGCTGACCATTGACGTCTTCTAGTACTTGATGCGGATGATAAATCAAGGTCGCACCTTCACGTATCAAATGATGGCAACCCTCTGCATTACTATTATCAATATGACTGGGAATAGCAAAGACCTGTTTACCTTGTTCAGACGTGAGTCGTGCTGTGATAAGCGAGCCGCTTTTGATTGTCGCTTCCGTCACAATGGTCGCGAGACTCAGCCCAGCTACCAAACGATTGCGACGCGGAAAAGTATGTTTATGAGGCTGCGTATGCGGTAGTAGCTCACTGATAATGCAGCCACCTTGCTCAACAATTTGAGTAAATAACTGATCTCGATGATTGGGATAGTTCACATCGATCCCTGTACCCATTACACCAACCGTCCGTCCCTGATAGTCAGGGTCTGCCTGTGCTAATGCGCCTAAATGTGCGCGTTTATCCACACCCATAGCCAGACCGCTAGTAATAATATAGCCTGCTTGCGCTAAGTACTGCGCCATATCAAACGTGATTTTTTGCGCATGCGCGGTGGGTTTTCGGCTACCTACTATAGCGATTTGTGCTTGATGCAGGCGTGCGCTATTCCCACGATAAAATAATAATGGCGGCGGGTCGTAGATTTGTGAGAGTTGGGCAGGATAATCGGCGTCATCAGCGAATAGTAAACCATAACGCCCATCTATCAATGCTTGCTGAATCTTATCGATATTGGCGAGTGTTTGCTCTGGCTGTTCATGACGTTTGAGATGGGTATGATGAATACCGAGCTGCTTCCATGCCTCTACTTTGGCTTGCCAAGCAAGCTGCGGATAACCAAAAGAAGTGATCAGTTTGTGATAAGCAGATAACGACGCATTCACCTCATACCACAGCGCTAAGATAGCGCGCTGATCGTCGGATAAAGAAGAGGTGACTGCCGTCATTGTCATCTGTCTCGTATAGGCAAGCTTAGATTAGTATTTAGTTTAATATGTTGCTTAATACAGCCTTATAGCTATTTATAGATAAGGAGGTGGTAATAACTGATCGCCAATATTAAGTGGCAGCTCAGAATCAAGTACATAGGCATAGCTGATGTGGTCAAAGGTATTAAAAATCATCACCATACCGCTAGGCTCGTTTGGTAGACGTACAGGTGTGTCATTGTCCTTAGTATCACGTACCAAAGGCCCTTTTTGATAAACCGTTAGCACATCACCTGGCTTAGCACCTTGCAAGCTACCCAAGTTAATAGCGACCACACTACCCTTTGCAGCCGAGCTGATAGAGTCCATCACACGTACGATCATACCGCCGCGACTGACACTTGCAGGCGTTGGATAAAAGACAGGAGGAATAGCGTTGTCTAACTCTACAAAGACGCGATCCCCTTCACGCACTTCTTTGCCATAGCTATCGATAAGCTGCAAGCTAGTCACACCATTACTTTCTGTAGAAGTAACAAGACCAGTCGCTACCTGCGTAACTTCTAAACCGATCACTTCTTGCGTTTTGGGGTCTACATATAGCTCACCCTCACGGTAGACGCCGTAACGTTGGCCCACGATAAGCGGTACGCCTTTAGCATAGACCTTATCACCACGCGCAGTAATTAAGTTACGGTTTTTAGAAGCTAAAATATAAGGCGTGGTATTAAAGTCTTGGGGATTTACGATAAGCATTTTATCAAGCCAATGCTGAATAGCTGACCACGGAATAGGAGGAATGCTATTGGCCGTCGAGGTAATCGCGACCGTACTTGTACTTACACTTCCAGTAAGCTGCTTTTCAACGCCAGCACAGCCTTCACCAGTATCAACGCCAATCAGCGTTTTTCCTTGAATCACACAAAGGATAAGAACATCATTGGGGTAGATAAGGTTTGGATTTTTGATTTGCTTATTGGTGGCCCAAATTTCTTTCCAGCGCCAAGGACTGTCTAGATAGCGACCTGAAATATCCCATAAGGTATCGCCTTTTTTGACAATATAACGATTGGGCGCATCAGCTTTGATAGTTGGCGGCGGATTGTTAGCTTGAGCCGTGCTCATCAACATGGCACTACTAAATGTCGTAACTAATAATCCTTTTGCCAGTGCTTTTGCTGTCTTTTTTAAGCTCATCTTCATCGTTATATCCACAATATGTACCACTGTGTTCGACATAAAGAACTGTACTTAACTTATCACTGCAAAAACCTCTAAAATTAATAAAAGTTTAATTATATCAGCAATTTACAAGTAAAATTCTCATGGCAATTATAGGGTAACTGTTCAGTGTAATTGGCTAGAATAATTCCTAAAAAAGCGCCTAGCACGATGATGACTTGCTGACGCCGTTTCTAATATTACAATTATATCTACCATAACACAATCATAAACACTTTATTACAATGTTGTAACTTTTACGCGGATATTTTTCCTTGCTGATGATAAGCCTAAAGACCGTTATTACTTAAGCAGAATTCGGCGTGACATGTTGGCGGATTTGTTCAGCAACCAGCTCAGCCTTATTATCCAGTACCACTACGTGCTGTGATAAATCTTCTAACCCTTCAGTATGCGCTGGACGAGCGATATCTATTTGACCTACTGCTTCCACAATAGTATCCGCAAACTTAACGGGTAATGCTGTCTCTGCACAAACAATAAGTTCACCATCTAACTGTAGCTCTTTAGCGACCTTGATACCATCAGCAGTATGTGGATCAACCAATTCACCATGCTGCTCATAAAGCGCTTTGATAGTCTGCAAGCGGTCGCTATGAGTAGATTTACCAGCAGCAAAACCGTAGCGGTTATTAACTGCTTCCATTAATTCAGACAAGTCAAACCCTCGACCTGATTTTACGCCGTCAAACAATTCATGAACGCGTGCGCTATCTTTTTCTAATAGCAAATAAACAAAACGCTCAAAGTTAGATGCTTTTGAGATATCCATTGACGGACTAGAGGTTACATAGGTTTTTTCAGTCGGACGCGGCTGATAAGCACCTTGATTAAAGAAGTCATTTAAAACGTCGTTTTCATTGGTTGCGACAATCAGACGGTCAATTGGCAGTCCCATTTCGCGAGCGATGTGACCGGCACAAATATTACCGAAATTACCTGATGGTACGCTAAAGCTGACTTTTTCATCGTTGCTCGTCGTAACCGCAAAGTAAGCTTTAAAATAGTAAACAATCTGCGCTAGGATACGACCCCAGTTGATAGAGTTTACCGTGCCTAAATTATAAGCGGCTTTAAACTCAGCATCTTGCTGTAGCGCTTTGACTATGTCTTGGCAATCATCAAACATACCATCGATCGCAATGTTATGAATATTGTTGTCGGTCAAACTATACATCTGCGCACGTTGGAACTCACTCATTTTGCCGTATGGTGACAGCATAAAGACTTCGATGTTCTCTTTACCTCGCAATGCATACTCTGCTGCACTACCGGTGTCACCACTGGTCGCACCAATGATCGTAATACGTGCGTCTTTTTTCTTAAGCACATATTCAAAGGCATTGCCCAAAAACTGCATGGCAACATCTTTAAATGCCAATGTCGGACCGTTTGATAATCCTAGAATATATAAATTGTCTTCGAGCTTGCGGACAGGAACAATCTCGTCAGAGCCAAATACATCAGCAGTATAAGTGCGCTCAATGATATCTTGCAAATCAGCCACAGGAATATCAGTGGCAAAACGCTGCATAATCGCCATCGCAAGCTTTGGATAGCTGAGCGTACGCCATTCATCAAGGGTTGCACTATCGATATTTGGATAATGCTCAGGCAACATCAAACCACCATCTGGGGCAAGACCCATCAAAAGCACATCACTAAAATCCATCGGCGCTGTCTGACCACGGGTACTGATATATTTCATTAGATTGTCCTGTCTACAATAATGTTATTCAATATTTAAAAACGGTTTATTCAGCAGTTTTTTGTAGCAATGCATAATAAAAACCATCGCCACTCGCGCTATCAATTGGTAAGCACTGACGACCGATTGCTTGTTCGATACCCCAACTGCAATCGTCAGTAAACTCAATCACTACTGCATCATTATGATGAGTGATAAAGTCCTGCATTTGCTCGACGTTCTCTTGCTTTAAGATAGAACATGTCACGTACAGCAGATAACCACCAGCTTTGAGTTGTGGCCATAGATTATGCAAGATGTCTGCTTGTAGCAGCGCTGTTTGCTCGATGTCTTCTTCGGTACGCAAGATACTGATATCTGGATGACGGCGAATCACGCCAGTCGCAGTACAAGGAGAGTCCAATAATATCGCATCAAATACGGGTTCATTTGTCGCCGCTTTTTTATTTTTTCCATGCTGCCATCTGGTCGCATCTGCACAGACAATATTCAATGCGATGCTGTTATCCGCTTGCTGCAAATCATGCTGACTTAAATTTAGGCGCTGTAAATTCTCACGAATACGCTCGATACGTGGTGCTTCATTATCAATAGCTGTTACTTTGATGTTGTTATTTTCAGGCGACGTTTCAGATGACATCCCATTGTTATCTTGTTTCACGTGAAACAACGATGACTGGTCGTTAGCACTTATAAGCTCTAACCAATGAGCCAATTTACCACCAGGTGCCGCGCAAGCATCTAGAATATGTAGCTCATTGTTATTACTTTCATCATTGTCGCTGTTAGTATTCGCACTTTCAGCAATGAGCTTAGCCATCAATGCTTGATTAATAATCGGTGCAGCTAACTGAGCATGCATATCTTGAACGCTAGCTGTTCCTAAAGCAAAATCAGGCAAAGCGTTAACGGCAGTGCTTTGATGTAGTCTAAGACCTTTGGTTGATAGCGTGGTGGAAGTGGCAGACCCTGATGAGTTTGCTACCTTAAAACCAGTCGTTAGCTCAACGATATCTGCATCAATTTCTGCGCCATCCAATGCATGCTGATATTCCTCTACCGAAGTAACCGCCGAATTCACTCGTAAAAACATCGGTGCTGGTTGGCGTAAGCCTTGTGTCAGCTCATCATACTGCTCGCTCCAATCTTGCTTAAGCTGGTAAGCAAGCCAATTTGGTAGACTATGTTTTTTATCGCACTTCTTACGGAATTTGCTTGGATTCTTAGCGACCTTACGCAAAATAGCATTCACCAAACCAGTCGAGTGAGCGAACTCAATCTCTTTTGCAGCCTCAACGGTTTCGTGAATGGCAGCATGGTCAGCCACTTCTAAGTAAAGCAACTGTACTAAGCCGACTTGAATGGTGGTACGCACCTCAATCTCGTCGATAGGGTTGTCTGCTAAGCTATCAAGCAAACGTGCCAACGCATGCCACTGGCGCAATGTCGTGAGCAGTAATGCATGGGCAAAGCCTTTATCACCATCGTGCAGACTGTTTAGCAATGGATCAAGGACGCTTGAGAGCGACTGACCGTTTTGGATAGCCAGTAAGGTACGAATCACACGCACGCGTACGCTGCCATTCATAATAAGATTGCTTGATGGTTTGAGCTTATTGTTTCTAGGCGCAGTACTGTTTTGTCTCATTAAATTTCATTTCCTTGACTTATGATCGATAGCGTCTTGTGCAAGTAGGTTAAATATAAGTAACGTTATTTTGTTTCTGACGTAAATTGATCGCCGTCATTTAATTGGTTGCCATGGCAAACTTGTTCAGCAGTCATCGGCTTACCACCCGCAAACTGTAAATGAGTAATGGCTAAAGTAGTGGCCGACGACTCGGTATCATTATCCTTACCACAAGCGACTAAGATCGCTTTTCGTCCGACACTGATAACCGTTCCAGCAGGTTTATTCGTTTGCTGCGATGTATTTACAGGTAAGCTAGCCAACACTTTGACGCGCTGCCCTGCTAGGAAAGTATAAGCACCCGGCCATGGTGTCAGCCCACGAATTTGGCGTTCAATAGCGGCAGCAGGCTGCGACCAATCAACTTCGCCTTCGGTTTTGACCAGCTTTTCAGCGTAGTTGGCTTGACTATCATTTTGAGCAATAGCTTGAGCTTGATAAGCAGCTAAATCTTTTAACACCGTACTAATGGCTGTCGCACCAAGTGCAGCCATCTTATCATGTAGGCTAGCAGCGGTATCATCAGAGGCAATACTTTCGCTAACTTTATAAAGCATGTCACCTGTATCAAGACCTTTGTCCATCTGCATAATGGTAATTCCTGTCTCATCGTCTCCGGCCAAGAGTGCACGATGGATAGGTGCAGCACCGCGCCAGCGTGGTAACAGTGAAGCGTGAATATTCAAGCAACCATGAGTAGGCGTCTCTAATACACCGATAGGTAGGATCAACCCGTAAGCGGCGACAATCATCACATCTGGTTGATAGGTGCGCAGAGTTTGCCTAGCAGCTAGCCCTTCTGCACTAGACTTTTTAAAAGTGACTGGCTGCTCTACAGCGATATCATGTGTCAATGCAACTTCTTTTACCGCAGAGGCTGACAGCTTTTGACCACGACCTGCTTTACGATCAGGCTGGGTGTAAACAGCAACTATCTCTATATTCAGCGCTTCTTGCTGCTTAATTAACGACTCAAGGCTAATAGCAGCAAATTCAGGTGTACCCGCAAATACTACCCTTAATCGGTTAGTAGTTGGGTTATCATGGTCAGTAAGCGAGTTAGATGTATCAAAGGTAGGAGCAGTTGTAGTCATAATCATGCATTATATAAGGTTTATTTGTTCATTATAGGTGAGTTTACGGCGCAGTGCCATGATTGTAATGACCTCAGTTCATGATAACCAATGACATTATTTGCCTTTATAATATCAAGGACATCGAACGTTCTATTTATATTTTTTACAAAACAATTTGGCGTTAATAACCACTCTCTGTAAACAGTAAGCCGTTATTCTGCTATAAATAGAAGGTAACACTAAAAACTTTAGGCAATTCAACTGCCGTATAATTCCCCTACTATATGTAGAAACCTAATTTTAATTTCACTATATTTTTTCGTGTCGAGATAGGGCCACGCTTTCATGCAACAGTTTCAGTCCTTACAGCGCTTATTGATTTTTTATGCCTTGTCTCTCACGGTTATGTTACTGCTGTACTATGTCACACTGTTTGATGGGATGAAAAAACATAGTGAGCAACACAGCATAGATACTTTTTATGCCCTACAGCACAGTATTATTGAGCATGCAGCGCCTGTAGATAGTGAAATAAAAAGAATCTTAGAGCAACCTACTTTTGAGCACCTTAGTTATCAGCTGATTTTAATGACACCTTCTGGGCAGACCTATATTCATCATAATACCCGTCCCAATGAATCTGCTTTTTCTACCGTTGCTTTCCCTACCATCGGTACATCAGCTTCTAGCAGCAGCGACCATAGCTCCTATACAGTTAATAGCAATGAACTAACAGGAATCATTACTCTAAAAAGCGGACATCAGATTTATATCGTATTACGCCATGAACCTTTTGTTGTCGACTGGATATCTTACCGTTATTGGCTCCCCTTGATGGTCGCCATCGTACTGTTCTTCATGGCATTGCTCTATATGCTTAATCGTCGAACTAACTGGGAACAATTACTGGTTTATACGGATAATTTGAGTAGCCGCGCAAAAGAATCTTATACACCGCCGCCGTTTTTACAAAAGAAATCTACTACCGAGTTCATGCTGTTAGGTCATGCGCTAAGTCGCGTCAGCTACCAACTACATAATGACTATCGGCGTATAAAAACATTGACTCATCGGTTAGAACGTCTGGTTGATCAGGCGCCCTTACCGATGTTGATGAGTATACGACATGGTCAAATTAGTTTCTATAATCAGCGTTTTGAGCAAGTATTTACTCCTCCTACACAGAGAGAGCAAAGCTATGAACTGACTGATTTCGTTGAAGGGAAAGATGAGGCCACTCAAATACTCTTAAAAACTATTTCAAATTTACGCGTTACTCGCACACTGATAGTTTATGGCTTGGAAAATAAACAAGCCTACCAACTACACGTAACACCATGGTTCGGTGAACATGGGCAAGTTCACGGTTTCACTGTGATTTTTAATAATGTTGATGAGATTTTCCATCAGTCTGAACAACTACAGCTGCACAACCAACAACTGCAATTACAAATTGATGAATCAAACGAAGCCCAAGCATTTATAGGTCGTAAGTTAAGGATACCACTAGAGAAGATAATTGATTCGTTGGAACCCATCGACCCTTCAACATTGACGGCTCAGGGTAAAAAGACTCTAAATACATTGATTACAACCAGTCAAAGCATGTTGACTGTACTCAATAAGACTCTAGCAACAGAGGAAGTTGAAGTCAGAAAAACACGTTTGAGTATAGAAACGGTTGATATTTATAAGGTAAGCAAAGAGGTTAGCAATTTAGTCACAAAAGAAATAAGACAACAAGGGTTAGAATTGATCTATTTCTTTGCGCCGGACTGTCCTCGTTACATCGAAACTGATTACATTCGACTGCACCATATCCTATTAAACCTATTGAAAAACGCTATTAGTTTTACAACATCAGGCTATGTCGCGCTCACTGTTGATCGTGTACCTGAAGATAAAGTAACGCGAATAAGTAATCAGCCTTTAACTCCTAACAATGACACGACAATGCCTGCGCAGACATCTTATTGGATTCGGTTTAGCGTAAAAGACACTGGAGCAACTATTACTCCTGAGAGAAAAAATCAATTAGTCAATATCTTGAATCAAAGCAATCATAACTTAGTTGAAGACAGTAATATTGGCTTGAGTGATGCCAATAGCTTTGCTCAGTTACTCGGCGGTTTTATCGAACTAAATAATACGGTGGATAAAGAAACGATATTTAGCCTCTACCTTCCTTATCCTCATGCCACTTATCAATCGGTATATCATCGTTGTTCGCAGCTGCCCCATATTCACCTTATCGCTGTCATCAATCAGCCTCTAGTTGCTGAACATTTACAACGTTTGTGCGAGTACTTAACGATATCCGTGACTATCTACAGCACTTTAGATAGAGCCACTGTACAGCAGCTAAAAAATAAATTAAAACAAGATGAGCAAACCATCATTCCTGTCTTGTTATTAGATTATGAATACAGCGAATCCATCACCTTATCAGCTCATGCGAGCAACAAGTATAGCGAGCAACAAGAAGTGTTAAACGACCTAGTCGCTACGCCTTCACTACCAAAGATATTACTTAGCATGAAACTTGAAAGGCATATACCCTCTATTTTACTAGGCCAATATGATGGATTTTTGACCAAACCCTTGGACGCAAGTTTATTACTTTCTGAACTGCTACGCTTAACCTTGTTTGCAAGGAAAACATTAAACATACTGGTCAAACATCAATATGACAGCAGTCTATCTTTTGTAGAAGATACACCTAAGAAAGAAATCTTGTCTCCACTGATTTTGGTCGTAGAAGACAGTCCTACTAACCAAAAGATAGCCTGCAAGATGTTAAGTAAGCTTGGTTATCGTAGTATTGTTGCAGAAGATGGACAGCAAGCACTCGAGAAACTCAAAAGCCAACGTGAAGAAATTTCTTTGATTTTGATGGACTGCCGAATGCCCATTATGGATGGCTTACAAGCCACACAAGTGATTCGCTCGCAAGGTGATAAAATACCAATTGTGGCGCTAACTGCGAATAATACAGAAGAAGATCGCGAGGCTTGTATACAAGTAGGTATGGACGAGTTTTTATCCAAACCCATTAGTAAGAAAGACTTAGAATCCGTTTTGCAGAGTTTTATACAATAAATCTATAGTGCAGATAAAAAATACCCTATCGATATCACTTAATCAAAGTAATATCGATAGGGTCAAAAACTTGGTACGAGGATAATATTTCAGTAAGCTTAATTGTTATTTCATAAACCCATTATCGGCCAAAAATGTTTCTGTGATTTGGCTTTGCGGGCTTGACGCGTTCATACCGCCAGATTGAAATTTATTTAATAGACGCTCTAGATAACGGGCAACGATATCTACTTCAATATTAACTTTATTACCTACTAACCAATGCTTAGCGATATTTGTCACTTGAGCAGTATGCGGAATGATATTTAGAGAAACAATATTGTCACGCACTAAATTGGTCGTCAGACTAATACCATCTACTGTAATAGAGCCTTTGGTCGCTGTATAATGCGCTAGCTCTTGCGGTATCTCAATCTCAATATAGATAGAACGAGCATCTTGTTGTAATTTACTAACGACCCCTACGCCATCTACATGACCAGCGACAATATGACCACCAAAACGAGTCGTCGGTAGCATGGCCTTTTCTAGATTGACGGTATGTCCTGCTTTTAACCCTTCTAATGCTGTTCTAGCAATCGTTTCACGTGAGACATCAACAGAGTAGTAGTTACTTCCGAGCTCTACCACGGTTAAACAAATACCATTTGATGCAATAGAATCGCCTAGCTTCACGTCACTGAAATCCAAGTCATCAGACTCTACTGTCAAACGTATGTCACCGCCTGTCGCCTGCATCGATTTAACTTTTCCAACGCTTTCTATAATTCCAGTAAACATATTACCCTCATCTCATTACTGTATGGCCTTCATAGGCGAATATTTTAGTTTATCAAATCAGCTATCAATTCTTTATCACAACTTATTCAAATAACTGACAGTGAAACATCGTTAGACTTGACCTTTAATAGGATAGATTGTGGATAAGTAGAGATAAATCAATAGAGATATAGCTAGAAGTCGCTATAAAAACATAGTTATCCACAACAAATGTAAATTTCTCATGGTACGTACTCATCTAGAAAATAAATCATAAGCTATTGATTTAAAGTAACATTTATTAAAATACTTAAGATAGACACCTCTCATCTGTTTCATGTGAAACAAAGTTATGCACAGTTCCATGTGAAACACGTAAGTTAATAATTGATTTATCCATATTCTAAGCTTTTTTTTATAATTTGTGGACAACCTACTTATACGAAGAATATTTATAAAGGTAATAAGGTTAATTTGAGGTCTGAGCCAAGCTGTTGATGACTTTCTATGTCAAACCGTAACTGCTGAGCAAGGGACATAGGATTAAAATCAACCATGGGACGTGCTTGCTCACCAAGTAAACAAGGTGCTTGATATACGATTAGCTCATCTACCAAATGTTGACTCAAAAAACTACCTGCAACGCTAGCACCTGCCTCCACTAACACGTCATAGCACTGGTGCTCACTAACCAGTTTCGCCAACAACGTCGACAAATCGTCTTCATGCCAATAGATAGTATCTGGATGCCGGCACAGCTGATAATCAGACTGTAAGCTGTGCTTTAAACGCTGACGCCTATCAAGTATGACTATTTTGGGATTAGGTATTTTTTCAGGTGGCACTCCCAACTGTTCTGAGCGCACGTTGAGCTGTGGGTTATCAGTTATTACGGTTTCACTACCTGTGATAATCGCGCCACTTTGTGCTCGTAATTTTTGTACATCTTCGCGAGCAACTGTCGAGGTAATCCACTTTGATTCACCAGATGCCATCGCTGTACGGCCGTCTAGACTGGTCGCTATTTTCAATCGTACATAGGGCATTTTAGTACGCATGGCTTTTAGAAAACCACGGTTTAGTGCCTCTGCCTGCTCTGTCAGGACACCGACCGTTACCTCAATACCAGCTTGTTCTAATAGTTTCACACCGCGACCTGCGACCTGCGGATTTGGATCTAGACCTGCAATCACAACGCGCTTCACCTTAGCGGCAACCAGCGCCAACGCACATGGCGGTGTACGTCCCGTATGACTACATGGCTCTAATGTAACGTAAGCAGTTGCCCCTGCTGCCTGTGTACCAGCATCTTTCAGCGCAAACACTTCTGCATGTGGCTCACCAGCTTTAGGGTGAAACCCTTGACCAACAATCTGCTCTGCCTGAACAATAACGCAGCCTACTGCAGGATTGGGTCGAGTAGTATATAAACCGCGCTTCGCTTGTTCGATAGCAAGCATCATAAAGTAGCGGGCTTGTGCATCTTGAGCATGGCTTTGAGTAGACATAAGGCTAGGCTTAATAAATGATTGAGGGTTCTATATAAGAACATAAGGTTTGAAAGCTGATTGGTAATTCTGATTAGTAATTGGGAAACACTTATCAACTAGGGATTACTTAAAAGCTTACTTCGCTTACTTCTCATTTGGACGAATATTGGCAATTTCTTGATGGAATGCATCGATATCTTGAAAGTCTCGATACACGCTAGCAAAGCGTACATAGGCGACATCATCTAAAGTTTTTAGTTCACTCATGATGATTTCACCCAAGACCTTACTACTGATTTCTCGCTCACCCATCTGCCTAACACGCTTTTCAATACGACTAATCATCGCCTCTTGTTCATCGATAGTGATAGGACGCTTTTGTAAAGGTAGTAAAATAGAACGGCGCAGCTTTTCATTGTCGTAAGGTTCAATCTTGTTGCTCGATTTGATAATCCTTGGCATGACAACTTCTACCATCTCAAAAGTCGTAAAACGTTCTTGGCAGCTGTTACACGAACGGCGTCGACGCACTTGTGCCCCTTCCGCAGCAAGACGTGAGTCAATAACCTTGGTCTCTGACGCATTACAGTACGGACAGTGCATAACATTTCCTTATTTTACGATTGAGAATAAGAGTAGTGTTTTCAAGATAGCTAATTTATCAAATAATAAAGAACACCGTTTATCCGTTATTTACCAATACAAAAGCTACCAAATATTTTACCCAATAAGTCATCGGCACTGAACTCACCTGTTATTTCACCCAAGCTCTGCTGTGCCTGACGTAAGCTATCAGCAACCAACTCACCTGCTTCAAATACGGTTAATTGTTCATGAGCTTCTGCCAAGAAATTAGCAGTTCGTCTAAGCGCGTCGAGATGTCTGGTACGAGCAATTAAGCTATTCTCTGGTGGATGAAAGCCTACTTTCTCACATAGCGCTTCAACCAAATTATCGATACCAATGCCTGTTTCACATGAAACATTAACTTGCTGATAGCCTCTATTTTTGATTTCAGCTTGGGTCATAGCAGCACTTTTTTCTTTATCATTATCGCTTAATAAGTCGCTTTTATTAGCAATGATTAGTAAGCGTTTAGCTTCTGGCAATTCACCAAATAACTGTTCAGCAAGCTGTAACGGTGTGCTTTCTTCTTCAACATCACTAGTCACATCATAGACCATCAGTAGCATATCAGCCTGCGTGATGGCAGTACGGGCACGCTCGATTCCGATACGTTCCACAGTGTCTTCTGTCTCACGTAGGCCTGCTGTGTCAGTCAGGTGTAGCGTCAAACCATTGAGCACAACGGTCTCTTGCAGCGTATCACGTGTAGTACCGGCGACATCAGTCACGATAGCACGCTCTTGCCCTGCAAGGCGGTTGAGCAAGCTAGATTTACCTGCGTTTGGCCTACCTGCTAGCACGACATGGATACCATCGCGCAAAAGCTGACCTTGCTTTGCCGTTGCTAAAACTTGCTGTATCTTATCTTGCGTCTGCTCAAGCTTACTTTGTATGACGCCATCAGACAAAAAATCAACGTCTTCTTCGTCGGGGAAATCAATCGCTGCTTCAACATGTAAACGAAGATGAATGAGTTGTTCTAATAACTGGTTAATCTTTTGTGAAAACTCACCGCTCAGAGAGCGAATCGCACTACTGGCCGCAGCAGCACTGGTGGCATCAATTGCATCAGCGATCGCTTCGGCCTGCACTAAGTCCAATTTATCACTATCAAAGGCACGGTAAGAGAACTCTCCTGCACTTGCTTGCTTGGCACCTAGCTCAAAAACTCGCGCGAGCAACTGGTTTTGTAAAATAACACCACCATGCCCTTGCAGCTCAATCACATCTTCACCTGTGAATGAATGCGGACCTTTGAAAAACAAGACCAATCCCTCATCAATGACAGTGCCATCAGCTTGATAAAAACGACAAAAGCTGGCCATCCGCGGCGTAAAAGTAGACTTACCTGTTAGAGCGCATGCCATGTCGTAAGCTCGACTACCTGATAGACGTATGACACCCACACCCCCTCGCCCGAGTGGCGTTGCAATCGCAGCAATTGTGGCCAATCCAGATGTATTAGACTTTTCAGAAGAATTAGGTACGGCTAATGCTGTCTCTAAGGAATCCACAATGACTCTCAATGTTTAAAAGCTCCATTATAGACGTCTGGACTCATACTGACAAAGCAAACTTTGAAAGGTAGCCGCATCAGACATATTTTCGTGTCAATGTTTGTAAGCTGTGGATGATGTTGATAAGCTGTGGATAACATTTACCACTTATCCACCACCTATAAAAAAACCACCGCTTGCGCGATGGTTTTTGGTATTTCTGAAAAAGATCTAGTTAATCGACCACTTTTACCGTACGACGCTTCTGCTCTTCATCAACTTTTTTATTGACGATATATTGCTGAGTCATACTAAACAGGTTGTTGACTGTCCAATATAGAACCAAACCTGCTGGGAAGAATAGCATGAACGCAGTAAAGATAATCGGCAAGAACTTCATTACTTTTGCCTGCATAGGATCTGCTGGCTGCGGGTTCAACTGCTGCTGCACAAACATCGACGCACCCATTAGCAACGGCAAGATAAACCATGGATCCATCGCTGATAGATCTTGAATCCACAAAATCCATGGTGCATGACGCAGCTCAACACTCTCTACTAATACCCAATATAAGGCTAAGAAAATAGGCATCTGCATCAAGATTGGTAGACAACCTGCCATCGGATTGACTTTTTCTTCTTTATATATCGCCATCATTTCTTGCGACATTTTCATCCGATCATCGCCATGCTCTTCTTTGAGCACTTTGAGTCTCGGGGCAATGGCACGCATTTTTGCCATCGAGTAATAGCTCTTATTAGAGAACCACATCAAGGCAATTTTTACTAAGATAGTCAGTAAAATAATTGACCAACCCCAGTTACCAACAACCTTATGCACACCTTCCAAGATAGCAAACAAGACCTTTGATATTGGCCATAGCAGACCATAATCAACTGTTTTGTTAAGGCCTACCGCAACGTCTTTTAGCTCAGACTGAACTTTTGGACCTGCATATAGTGTTGCATTTAAAGTAACTTGTTTGTTTGGTGCTACGTTCACCGGTTGGCTATTAAAGCCGATAAAGTAATCACTACCTGTTTCACGTGTAAAGAACTTACCAGTGAAGTTTTTAGGCGTCCAAGCAGATACAAAGTAATGTTGTACGATACCAACCCAGCCTTTATCGCTAGTCGTCGTCAACTCACCATCACTAAAGTCGCCAAATTTTAGCTTATTATAAGGATCATCTGGTGTACCCCAAGCACCGCCTAGATAAGTCGCCATGCTCAGCGCGCCTTTATCAGACATACCAGGGTCTTTACTATCATCACGCTTTAATTGCGCAAACATCTGACCTTGCCAAGCATTGGTAGACGCGTTTTGGATCTGATAACTAATATCGATTGGATATTTATTTTCAGTGAAAGTGAAAGTCTTGGTGATCGTCACGCCGTCTTTTTTGTAAGTAAGCGGCACTGACAACGTTTGCTGTCCATCTTCCATCACATAATTGTTAGCAGTATGGCTATAAGTCGCTCTACCTTCTGCTGTATCAATACCGTTCTGACCAATAAGTCCAGATTGAGCCACATACACACGGTTACTATTGTTTTCTAACAATACGAAAGGCTTATCGCTATCGAGCGTTGCGTCATACTGCTTGAGCGCAGCATAAACAATATCACCACCTTCTGGATTGATTTTTATATCATAGCGATCAGTTGTTACCGTGATTAGACCAGCGTTTTTCGCAGGAGTCGCTGTCACAGCACTATTATCCACAGGTAATGTCTGTACCGGGATATCACCTGCTGCACCAGTAGTAGAAGGAATGTCAGCACCTACCGAACTTGTAGTTTCTGGCACCGCATCTACAGCTGGAGCATCGGCATAATCATCTCGCCATGCCAAAATCAGCAGATAAGCGGTAATTAGCATCGCAATGATGATCATCACCCGAAATATCTTTTGCATAAACCTTTCCTAGATTAAAAAATTAGGGAATGAAAAATTAGGGCATGTGTCATGACTGACCTACACAGCTGTCCTGTAACATTGCAACTGTATCAGTAGTCATTTACATAAAATGTGCATCATTTTACTAAAAATCTGTCTCAAATGATACCAAGAGTGTGGATAACTTGTGGGTAACTCAACAGAGTGTCTATCTGAGACTAAAGAAGTCGACTTTATGTTGATTTCATCAAATAATTAAGCTGTGAGACATAGCTAGTAATGTCTCGATAGACACCCAAACCCTGATTATCAGTATTTGGTACATTAGTAAAATACATATATTGATAACTATAGGAAGCTAAGGGTAAAGGTACAAAGTCTATACCATGCCCACCTAAAGGATGACACCTGCTAAGACGTTTTAACAACAACCAACCACCCTTACGAGCGCCATACCATGTTAAAGCTTGTTTGCCATAA
Source organism: Psychrobacter nivimaris (assembly GCF_904846365.1). Lineage (GTDB taxonomy): Bacteria > Pseudomonadota > Gammaproteobacteria > Pseudomonadales > Moraxellaceae > Psychrobacter > Psychrobacter nivimaris_B. The sequence continues at coordinate 86 of NZ_CAJHAL010000022.1, read as the reverse complement.
TTTGAGCATGTCGGATAATAGCGACAACGAGCAGGTATTATAGGACTAACTATTTTTTGATAGAAAATAATTAAATTGAATAACAT
>NZ_CAJHAL010000021.1:0-67855 GCF_904846365.1 Psychrobacter nivimaris | reverse complement strand
TCTAAAAAGTGGTCGATGCCAATCCGTAACTGGACGTCTGCTCTGAATCGTTTTATGATTATGTTTGATGACCGTATCAGTAAGCATTTAATCTAAATGGCAGTTACACAGAATCTGGGATGGTCTCCCTAATTCAACTGCAACGACCCTTTCGCATTCATCAACAGCTCAACCACATCATCACCGCTAATCACTTCAAAGCGCTTGTCGATATCTGACTCTTCTACACCGTTGTGTTTCATACAAGCGCCGCAGACCAATACTTGGCCACCTTTTTCGATAAAGGCTTCTAGTACCTCACCAGCTGGCTCGAACGGATCGCCGATATCTACATTGTCTAGCGCGTTTGGTTTTGCCAGATGCACCGCATCCACCATTAATATCACAGTAGCAGAATGGCCTTTTTTCAGTGCCACGCCTGCCATGGTAAATGCTAAAGTAATTTTGCTTGGGTTTGATTCGCTATTATCAAATAACGTGCCGACATAATCTGTTGTATTAGCCATATTATTCTCCTTATAAGACTATATTTGTTTTATCTGAGTATGTACTCACTACTATCCTAACATTTATTATATATATTTATATAATGAGTTGTTATGAAATAGTAGCTATAAGGTTGCTTGCTTGTACCATCTGTTAAATAAATTAAAAGTAATGGATTTCTAGCTTATAAAGTTAAGTTAGTCAGCTGTATCGACAGGCGGCCACGGACGATCAGCATCACTTTTGATCCATTCAGCCACGTAACCTGTTGGCGGTAGATCCCAATCAGACTGGCCCAGTGCAGCCAGTACTTGTGCCGTGTCGATCACTCTACCACCCTTTGTCACACCAGTACGCAGTAGTCCAGATGAGCAGGGCTGTCCTTTGACCCACATTGATTGTTCGATATAGAGCCAGCGCGCGTCGATACCTACGATTTTGGTCTTGAGTGTGACTTTTTGAAAGGCGCGAATACGCTTACGGTATTGAATAGTGCTGCCAGCGATGACCAAGCCCCAGCGTTGTTTTAACAATTGCTTGCCAAGACCAGTCCGTACTGCAAAGTCCATACGACCCAAATCATAAAGCGTAAACACGCGGCCGTTATTCATCTCCAAAAAATTATCTATATCGGATAAGCGGCAGCGAAACTGAATTTCACTGGTGTCCTTGAGCGCCAAAGTATCGCCCTTTTTTGCTTTTAGGGCAGCATGAGCGATGGTGCTAGCATAACGGATAAATGGGTACATAAAACACTCTCAAAAGGTTATAAACGTTGGCGTTATTATTTTGTCATTGATGACAGTGATTATTTATTGTCAGAGACCACGTCCTGAGAAGGTTCGCTAGTAGAAGCCACACCAATCCAACTAAAATAAGCTCTGACCGTCTCAGGTATCCAGTTAATATCGAATTTTGAAGTCTTGGACTCTTTATCATTGGTAACAGACGATTTGCTTTTGGAATGACCGTTGTCTGATCGATAACGTAGATAACCGATGTGACCACCATGCTCAGTATCTAAGATAGTGACACTATCAGAGACATCATTTGGCGTAGCAGTAAAGCCAATAAAAGGATCGTCCTTTGCACTGATTAATAGCAGAGGGTGAGTGACGTTGCGCAAATATGGCATTGCGGATGCAGTATGGTAATAGTCGTTTTTGGAGCGATATCCGTGACGCGGCGCAGTAAAGATATCATCGAAATCACTGATACGATTGGCAGCTTTGATAGAGTTGATTTCATCTTGCGTAAGGTCGTTCGCCAATGCTTTTTTGATAATTGGGTTAAGCAGATAAGGCGTATAGATACGATGACTCAAGAAGCTGTGCATAGTAATGGCAGCTGAAGACATATCGACGGGCGCGGAGATAACAACGGCACCTTTACATAGGACTTTGTCCTCATATTCGCCCATGTATTTGGCCAGTGCATTGCCACCTAGAGAGACACCAACGGCATAGATATTGGCATACTGCTCACGCAAATTCTGTAGCGCATGATGCACCTCGTCAGTGTCACCGGCGTTATAAAATACTGTACCACTGGCAGGAATGCCGCCGCAACTGCGGAAATGTGCCACCACAAAATGCCAGCCTTGCGCATGCATTTGGTACGCCAGTGCGCGAGCGTAATGACTGTCACTACTGCCTTCCATGCCATGGAAGAGGACAATCAATGGGGTTTGCTCAAGCTCGCCATCTTTTGACATTTCTACAGGGTGCGCATCATAAAAGTCATAGGCAATATCGCTCTCGTCCAATGAGTCTTTTTCGACCACGCGGCGGTAGGTTGGTGCTTTTGGCGCAAAAAACTTGGGCAAGATACTTTGCAAGTGTGGATTGGTCAGCCAAAATGGTGGCTTAAAAGGTGCTGGAGAAAAAGGTTTGGTTGAAGTTGACATATATTGGTCTTATTTAATGATCGTGGAAAAACAAATAGAGTAGTGTGATAAAGGTTTTTTTATCATAACGCCAGTACCTGTGAAAACCAATAATTTTCAGTGAACGCATGATTACTGAAAACAGCTACTGAAAAAATCTAACAAATAAGCATATTGAAAAGAGAACTATTTAAAACGGTCGACGAAAATAGTTAGGCCGCATCTTTAACCTTCTGAATTGTTCAATACTCGACCATCCATTGCTAAGCGCTCTTTTAGACTTTCGACATCTGCTTCAGCAAGTGTAGCGGTTAGGGTTACTTGCTTGCTATAGGCGACATCGTCGATGTGACCGCCAAGGCTCTCTATCATATAGCGGCATTGCGCTTCAGTCGCAAATTCTGCCAGTATCTGAATCTGGGTCATCGGTACATAAGGGTTTAGTATCATCTCGTCGACGGCCGCTTGAGCAGAGCCCGCGTAAGCACGAGTGAGACCGCCAGCACCCAATTTGATACCACCGAAGTAACGTACTACGACGATAATCACATTGCCGATCGACTTATGCTGAAGGACATTTAATATTGGCCTGCCTGCCGTACCACTTGGCTCGCCATCATCATCGAAACCAGCACTAGTGGTGTTATCTGGATCACCGATGATGTATGCCCAACAAAAATGCCGTGCATCGGCATATTGCTCGCGAAGTTGTTCCACGTGAAACATTGCTTGCTCGCGAGAGGTCACCGGATAGGCATAAGCAATAAACTCAGATTTTTTAATTTCGAGTCGCGTGGTAACGGCACGTTTTAACGTTTGATAGCTCATATTTCATCAGGCTTAGGTTGGATATGTTAAACTGGTCTGACTTTCACTGGCTTTGTATTGAGCACAGTGTTCATTTAATTTTTCATTATAGTACCATTTCTAACCATCGAAGATAACGAGCCGCTCACGGCTGAGTGCTAGCGTCGTTAGTTTCTGATTTAGGGCTGGTATAATAAAACCGATGGTAGTAAATAGTATGCGTTTAGATAAATTCATTAGTAAAGCCACTGAGCTGTCGCGCAAAGAGTCAAAGAAGATCATGCACGCCGGCGAAATCACCGTAAACGATCAAGTTGTTAAAGATCCTGGCTTACATGTCGATGTCATCAATGATGATGTGATGTGGGCGGGCGAGCCGTTGTCGGTCGCTGCGGGCAATCGCTATATCTTGTTGTATAAGCCTGAAGGCTTCGAGTGCACGCTCAAAGTTAAAGAGTATCCAATCGTCACCGAACTGATTGCTGTACCAGAATTGGGTAGCCTGCGTATCGCTGGGCGTCTCGATGTCGATACTACTGGCGCATTGCTCATGAGTGATGATGGCGGCTGGCTACATCGTGTCACCAGTCCTAAGCACGAGCACGCAAAGGTGTACGAGCTGACTTTGGCAGATGCGATGGATAGTGATGCACAAGAAAAAGCCGTGAAGAAAGTGGCGGAAGGTATCTTGCTTGAAGGTGATTATGAGCCAACCAAGCCTGCTATTCTTGAGTTCATTGATGAAAAACATGCACGCCTAACATTAGAGCAGGGCAAATATCATCAGGTCAAACGTATGATGGGCTACTTTGGTAATCGAGTCACGGAGCTGCACCGCGCCAGTATCGGTCACATCAATCTAGAGGGTCTAGAAAAAGGCGACAGTCGTTTCTTAACGCCAGAAGAAGTTGCCAAGTTTTAATAAATGAGCACTGAAACTATTAAGCTTTGGCATTGATACTTATCTTGAAATTATCGTTTTAAACCCATTAGCAGCCGCTACCCAGTGTGCTGCTTTTTGCGGTCTGCTATATTACGTTTATGTCTACTATCTGGCTGTGTTGCCTATCTCTTAAAGCCAAGTAGCAGTTTTGCGACATTAGCCATTTAGTGTTTTGCAAAACTATCCCATATGCTACAGTCTTTTTTATCTATACTTTTTTATCTATATTTTTATGGCAGACAACCCTTAAACCAATTCCAAGAACCTGACTAATCAGAAAATGTATTGCTACCTTTCAGTGAGTGGGAGATTTGGAATTGGTCTTAATATTGAAAACTGCCATTATTAAAAACCAGATAGGAATCTCTCTGTGACATTACCTGTATTAAAGTCCGCTAGCCTAATCAGCGTCATACTATTAGCAACCACTGCTTGTGCTCAGCCAAGTTCAGCGGATGCCAACAGTAATAACGTAACGCAAAGCACTACAAATTCGCAAGCAACTCAGACAGTGAGTGCGACTGTCGATAAGCGCTTGCGCCAAGTACTGACCCAAGCAGGCATCAAAACACAGATTACTTCTATTGTGCCATCCAAACTGCCCAATATGTATCAAGTGAATTTGGCCGGCCAGTTGCCGCTGCACATCACCGAAGATGGTCGTTACGTCATACAGGGTGAGCTACAGAAAAACCCAAGTAAGCAAGTTATCACTAAAACGCCAGTACGTAGCACGAGTGCGCAAGTAGGTAAACCTGTCAGTGCTTCAGTCAAGTCTGACATGCTAGCAAATATGGCTGCGCTTAAGAACATGAGCGCTAAAACGCCATTCTTTTATACCGCGGTACCGGGTGTTATCTGGGGAGCAACGCTAGAAGGCGTGCCGTTTTTACTATCGGACGATGCGCAGTATATTACCGATGGTGAAATATCAGTCATCGAAAACGGTCAATTTATCGGACTCGATGAGAACTTTGAAAAACGTAAAAACCAGTCTGTGTTTGCGTCATTGGACAAAAGCCAACTGATTACTTATCCAGCAACCACTACTGAGAGAGCCGTTATCTATGTGGCGGATGATGTGAATTGTCCTTATTGCCGCCGATTACATCAGCAAGTGCCATCACTCAATGCGAAAGGTGTGACAGTCAATGTCATCGGCTATCCGATATATGAGGCGTCACCGAAGCAGATGCGTGGTATCTGGTGCCAAGCGAATGAAGACAGTCGTCGTCAGGCATTTGATAAGGCGATGCTACAGGGTGAAATGACACCTGCATCAGCAAGTTGTACAGTTGACCATGTGACACCCAATCGTGAAAAAGCAGCTGGACTTGCGGTGATGGCGACGCCTGCCATCTACCGTGAAGATGGCGTACTATATCAGGCGAGTTTTGAGAGTCCAGAATTTTTAGAATTCTTGGGCGTTGAATAATCGACTGGTATGGTTAAGTGTTTCAATAATTCAAAACTTTAAGGTATTGGACTGCTAAACAACATAAAAAAACCGCCTTATGAATCAGTTCATAAGGCGGTTTTTTATGGTTCTATTCAGACATTTTTGCATCTCAAAAGCTGTCTTAAATAATTTATGGTAAGACGATATCAACGATTTTCCAATTGATAAGCCCTTCACGCTGCATCTCGATAGTGAGAGGGTAGCCTTTTACCTGACCACTAATACTAAAGCAATTAATACCGCAGTAGCTAAGCGTTGGCTTTTCACTGTCATTGCCTTGGGCTACTTGCTGCTCAAGTTCTGCCGCTTGTTTTTTCATGACTTGCTGTATTTGGCTTTTGACCACGGCATCGACATCACCGCGCTGAATGATTAAGCTTTGAATTAGGTTTTTCAAGTCAACTTGATCGCTAGCGATGGCCCATGCTGCGGCTAGCTCTTTGGTTGCTGTATTGGCTTGACCTTGGGTATTAATCACTTTTTCGATATTTTGCGGAGTGATAGCCCCTTCAACTGCCTGCGCGATAAAACTATTCGCGGCTTCGGTCAACGGCTCACCACCTAATTCAGAAATTAGTGGGTACTTAGTCATTGTCGTCGCAAATTGGCTGGTTAGCTGATTTTGGACGCTTGGTCGCACTTGCTCATAATCAATAGCCGCTGCGATAGTGGCACCGTCTTTATCATCATAAGCGTTTTTGAGCTGATAAGCGCTGTAATAGGGCGAGCCTGCATACACTGCTACCGCAATGATGATTAATAGAATAACCAGCTTTTTCATAAGACTTGATACCTTGTCGCAATCGTCATCACTATGAGTATAAATGACCGTAGATGTGGCGGTAAATATTAGCACGACTGGGCACTGCTCAGGTAAGAAAAGCTTTGCAGTAACCTTAATGAATCGTTTGGCTTTTGCCGCGGCGAAGCCAACTGCTAATTTCATCATTTAAGAGCTTGATAAATCAGCAGACCATCTCCATAAATAGCGCAAACTTTTTATAATTGATTTGGCTAAGCAGCCTTCACCGTATTTGTTGGTTAAGTCTAAGCATTATGGTTCTATAGCATATGATTTGTAATGTTTCATGTGAAACGTTATACGTATCCGATGGCTAAGAACCACGAATAAGATTAAGACAACTATCAATTGAGCTGATGATTTGACGAACCGGTGTGGCTGTAAAGACGATAGGAGAGAGCATGAGTAAGCGCGATTTTTATGAAATATTAGGTGTCAGCAAGACCGCTGACAGCAAAGAAATTAAGCGAGCCTACCGTAAGCTTGCCATGAAATACCATCCAGATCGCAACTCTGATGATCCTGATTCGGAAGACAAATTCAAAGAAGCTTCAATGGCTTATGAAGTATTGAGCGACGAAGAGAAACGTTCGGCCTACGACCGTATGGGCCATGCAGCCTTTGAAAACGGCATGGGTGGCGGCGGCTTCGGCGGCGCAGGTGGTGGCAACTTCCAAGATATCTTCGGTGATATCTTTGGTAACTTCGGTGATATCTTCGGTCAGCAGCGTGGCGGCGGCGGTGGGCGTTCGCGTCGCGGCTCTGACTTGCGTTATGTGATTGAGCTGACATTAGAAGAAGCTGTACGTGGCTGCAAAAAAGAAATCAGTTTCACGGCTCCTGCGCCTTGTGATACCTGTGATGGTAAAGGGGCAAAAAATGCGTCTGATGTTGTTACCTGTCAGACTTGTCATGGCCAAGGTCAAGTACGTATGCAGCAAGGTTTCTTTGCGGTACAGCAAGCTTGTCCTCATTGCGGCGGTACTGGTAAACAGATCAAAAACCCTTGTTCAGACTGTCATGGTAACGGCGTAAAAGACAAATCACGCACGTTAGAAGTCTCTATTCCTGCAGGTGTCGATGATGGTGATCGCGTTCGTCTAGCTGGCGAAGGCGAAGCGGGCGGCGCTGGCGTACAAAACGGCGATCTATATGTCGAAGTACGCGTCAAACAGCACAATGTATTCACCCGTCAAGGCGCTGATCTATATATGGATGTACCCGTAAGCATCACTGATGCAGCATTGGGTAAAGAAGTCGAAATTCCAACCTTAGATGGCAAAGTGAAAATCAAAGTGGCAGAAGGTACGCAAAGCGGTAAGTTGCTGCGTGTACGCGGCAAAGGCGTAACGCCAGTCCGTACTACTATGAAAGGTGACTTGATTTGCCGTGTGGTTATCGAAACACCAGTGAATCTGACTCGTGAGCAAAAAGACTTGCTACGCCAATTCCAAGACACGTTGGATGATGACAGCAAGCATCAACAGTCGCCACATAAGAAGTCATTCTTCAAAAAAATCGGCGATTTGTTCGATTAAGAAATAATCTAACTAAGTAGCTAGTATTGAACTAAGCCCAAAGGTTTCACATGAAACCTTTGGGCTTTTTATTGATGGTATAAAAAGCCATTCATGTGATGATATTTGCTAAACTTACGATAAATATGGTCAAAAATAATTTCACCAAATATAATGCATCTAAGGTAAAAATATGAGCGAACAAGCGAATAATAAATCTATCAACGTTGGGGTAATCGGTGCAGGCGGGCGTATGGGTCGTATGCTTATCGAGGCTGTACAGAACAATCCACAAACTACATTAAAAGCAGCGATTGAGCGTCAAGGCTCTAGCCTAGTCGGTGCTGATGCCGGCGAAGTTGCTGCTATCGGTCATTTAAATGTACAAATCGTTGATGACTTAGCCGCTGTGATTGATGATATTGATGTGCTGATTGATTTTAGCTTGCCTGACGCCACTGAAAAAAACATGCAAGTTTGTGCTGAGCATAATGTCGCTATGGTCATCGGTACCACAGGATTCAATGAACAGCAAGAACAAGTACTGGCAAAAGCAAGTGAGAAAATCACTATCGTATATGCGGGTAACTATTCGACAGGTGTTAATTTATCATTGAAGCTACTCGGGATGGCTGCCAAAGCGTTTGGTAATGATGCTGATGTAGAAATCATCGAAGCCCATCATAAACATAAAATTGATGCGCCTTCTGGTACCGCATATATGATGGCCGAAGCCGTCGCAGAAGCCCGTGGACAAAACCTAAAAGACGTCGCTATCTATGGCCGTGAAGGACAAACTGGCGAGCGTGAATCTGGGACAATTGGTATTCACGCAGTACGTGGTGGCGAAATCGTAGGCGACCATACTGTGATGTTTATCGCAGATGGCGAAGTGGTCGAGATTACCCATCGTGCACGCGCGCGCATGACATTTGCCGCTGGTGCCGTACGGGCCGCAACTTGGGTCGTTGAGCAGGAAGTAGGTCAGTACAACATGCAAGATGTACTTGGATTAAGTGACTAACGACTATTTATAGTTGACGATCAAGTTTAGCGTTATGACTGATGGCTCGATGACTTAATAGCAGCAAGGGAGTAGGTATGAATAGCATTAAACGTTATATTAGTCATAGACTGATTGGTGCTGTTTGTACCATCAACCTTGCAAGCCTATCAGCCTTTGCATTGAGTCTAACGGTTCTACCAATTACCGTACAAGCCAGTACTTCTCAAACCTATGTTATCCATACTTATAGCGGGGCTAATTTGTTACCTGCAGTTAGGCAACAATTAAATAGTAGCGCAGACGGTGGTACGGTGACTACCTATCAAGATAAATTGGTACTGCGGACGACCGCACGTAATTATCAGGCGGTACAGCAATTGTTGTCTCAGATTGACCGTCAGCCACAGGCATTGACGGTCGCCGTACGTGTTGGCAATAGTAGTAGCAGGCAAGGTAGTATTCAGCAGGGTCAGGTTATTATTACCAATCGCGGTATCCAAGGTGCAGGGGTTATTAGTCAGCGTAGCAGCCAGCAGCAGGATAGTAATCTATATCAAGTACAAACACTATCTGGCAGTGCGGCGAGTATCAGCACAGGTACGCTCTACTCACTGACTCAAACCTATAATACTAATAATCATTCAACTTATCATCGTTCAGCTAGTCACGACTTCAAACCACAGATCGTGATTCAGCAGCAAATACTACTGCCAACGACACAAGGTATTGCCGTCACACCAAGACTGCTGCCTAATGGACAGGTGGAAGTACAACTTTCTCAAGTAGAAGAAAGCTTAGTGCAGCCGAATTCACCTTATAATCAAATGAGTTCTACTGACAACTCTACTGGCAGTGCTAGCAATGCTATTCGAGGTCAAAGATTGAACAGTACGATTATCGTGCCGCGTGGACAGTGGGTGACAATTGGACAGATTTCACAAAACTCAACCAATAGCACTAGTAACAGTAGCCGTAATACCAATAATAGCGTGCCTATTTCTTTGCGGATTGATTAGTTCACCAAGCAAATCATTAAGCACAAAAAAGCGCGATACGGGTATTAACCGTGCCGCGCTTTTTTGTGGAATAGTATTAAGTACTAGTCAATATAAACCACTTCGAGCGGTGGGAAACCATTGAACTCTACCGATGAGTAAGAGTTGGTATAAGCACCAGTGGTCAGCCAGTAGATTTTATCACCAATCTCAAGCTCTTCTGGTAGCTGATAACCCGCTTCTTCATACATGATATCGGTTGAATCACAGGTTGGGCCTGCCAATACCACAGTACCCTCGCTGGTAGACGTTTCCATCTTAGGCGTATAGACAGGGTACTTGATAGCTTCGCCTAGCGTTTCGATTAAGCCTTGGAATAGACCAACGTCGGTATATACCCAACGAGTCAAATCGGTATCTGACTTACGAGAGATCAGTACCACATCACTAACCAAGACACCTGAACCACCAACGAGTGAACGGCCTGGTTCTAAAATAATCTCAGGCATCTCATCATCATTATAATCATCAGTCAAATAGCTGGTAATCTCTTCTGCATAGACCTTAATAGGATTGACTTCGCTGATGTAGTTGGTTGGGAAGCCGCCACCTAGATTGATCATTTGTAGCTTGATGCCTTCTTCGTTCTTCATCCAGTCAAACATATATTTAACTTTGGATAATGCATCATCCCATGCAGCGACGTCTTTTTGCTGGCTACCGACGTGGAACGAGATACCATAAGGCACTAAGCCTAACTCACGTGCTTGAACCAGTAGGTCGATTGCCATATTAGGATGGCAACCAAACTTACGTGACAATGGCCATTCTGCTGTCTCTGAGCCTTGAACCAAGATACGAACAAATATTTTAGAGCCTGGAGCGTGTTTGGCAATGTTTTTTAGATCCGCTTCTGAATCAGTCGCATATAGATCGATGCCTTTCTCAAAAGCATATTTAACATGCTCAGCTTTTTTGATGGTGTTGCCATACGAGATACGAGATGGATCAACGCCGCAACCAAGCACGCGATCAAGCTCATAAATAGAGGCACAGTCAAAGTTAGAACCAAGGTTTGCTAGTAAATTGATTACTTCCACCGCAGGGCTAGCTTTCATTGCATAATGCAGTTTTGCATTAGGAAACAGGCTTACCATTTCGTGGTATTTGGTTTCGATACGACTAAGGTCAACTACCAAGAAAGGCGTCTCGCGACCTTCAGCAGCCTTGGTGAATTTCTGCCAGCTGGCAGGTTCAAAATATTGGTCAATTTTGATCATTGTCATAGTAGTAAACCTTTTGTGGAAACTGTATCGGTTAGAAAAATTATCGCCAAACGGTGAATGCTAAATATTAACACTCACTGTGACGTAACTATGTGAAGGATAAAGACGAAATAAAAAAGATAAGAATAAAGAGTAGGGCTTTAAGAATTGACGGCTTGTGTCTGTTTTTCTGCTGATTGAGCTTCTTGCTTTTCGCGTATTTTAAGAACTTTGCGAACTTTATCACGAGCACGAGTCTGTTTAAGACGAGACAAGTAGTCAACGAAGATTACGCCATTTAGGTGATCCATTTCATGCTGGATACAAACAGCAAGCAGTCCTTCGACTACTTCGTCGATGACCTCACCGTTACCGTCTAACGCTTCAATACGGACTTTATTAGGACGCTCGACCTTGTCATAGACATCAGGTACAGATAAGCAGCCTTCTTCATACGGTTGCTTTTCTTCTACCAGTGGCGTGACTTTTGGATTGATAAAAACTCTAGGAGAGCTTTTGTCTTCAGACAAATCCATAACGATAAGCTGAATATGATGATCCACTTGACTGGCTGCAAGCCCAATGCCTTGAGCATCATACATCGTCTCGATCATGTCTGCGATTAAGGTTTTGATTTCAGCAGTCACTTCCTTGACAGGCTTGGCGATAGTACGCAAGCGAGGATCTGGGTAACTTAAGATAGGGAGTAGTGCCATAACGCTCACCTCAAAGATAAGGACAAAATAGGGTTGATATTATAAGATAAATGGGGACAAAAGTAATGCTTATCAATACTTTCGCAGTCATATGATGCTATATGCATATAGAAAAATTAAATTTCGATGATAAATGGCATAAAAAAGCCCTGCTTAACGCAAGGCTTTGTTTATATAGTATTTTAATTAGCTAGTAATTAATTACGCACAGTTTATAACTAGTTATGCACGGCGTTTGTTTACAATCATTTCATATAGGAACAATAAGATAATTGCACCAATTACTGAGAATATAAGACCAGTGAAACCGCCATCAGCGTTAATACCAATTAGGCCAGCTAGGAAACCACCTAGCATTGCACCAACGATACCCAATACGATAGTCATAATCCAACCCATAGGGTCGTTACCTGGTTTGATGGCACGTGCTAATAAACCTGCGACTAAACCTACAATAATCATCCAAATAAAGCTCATGTTATTCTCCTAATATTATTAATATTTATAATGTGTTACAAGTTTTGATAAGCCTATTGTAAACACTCCTCGGACGCAAAAGTAAGCATAAAATGTTACTACTGTAGGGGCTATGTGAGGAAAAAGTCCGATTTGCTATCGAGTAAGGGCAATAAGTAAACGAAAGGTTACAAAGGTAGCAGTGGTGCTAACAGCGTTTATCAACGTGGTACCTGTAGTGCCGAATTCATATAATGAAGGCATATAAATATTAGAAGTAAAAAACGCAGCCATCTATTAGATGAGCTGCGTTTGTATATAAGAGAATAAGAAGAGCTGCTTCTTTATCTTAGCTAGAAGCGTTAACCGTTATGCAATGCCGTTAATAAACGCTGATGAATCCCTTCAAAACCGCCATTTGACATGACCACAATCGCATCACCTGCTTTTGCATGACTGCTGATATGCTCAATAATAGCATCAATGCTTGATAGCACTTGTTGGTTGCCGATAGCGTCGCTAGTAGCCTTGGCTTGTTCGATGACCTCTTTTAAGCCCCATTCCAGACCAGTAGGCTCGTACCATAACGTGTAGTCAGCAAGTGCCGCTGATTGAGCCAAGCTGTCTTGATGAATACCCATTTTCATGGTGTTACTACGCGGCTCAATGATAGCCCAAATACGTCTATCAGCCAGCTTCTTTTTGGCACCATCCAATGTGGTTGTAATAGCTGTTGGATGATGGGCAAAATCATCAAAGACTAAGATGTCATTGACATCGCCAATCAACTCCATCCGACGCTTGATACCAGCGAAATCTGATAAGGCAGCACAGGCAGTCTCAACACTGACACCAATGTCATAAGCAGCAGCCACAGCAACTAACGCGTTATTGACGTTATGGATACCGCTCATTGACCAGTTTACGATAGCAGAGGCATCTTCATTAGCGGAAAAACTGACTTTGAACTGGCTACCGTCTTCTTGAATCAGCTCAGCCTGCCAGTCGCTACTATCTTTCAGAGCACGCGTATTTTCGCTGGTATCAGCTAAAGTAGAGTCGATGACGGCAGTACGCCAGATAGGTGTCCAAACCCCTTTTGCTAGCGTATCTTCTAAACTGATGGTCGCGGCTGGCATGATAATTTTACCAGTGCTTGGAATCATACGCACCATATGGTGGAACTGAGTTTGTATCGCATTGAGATCTGCAAAGATATCTGCATGATCAAACTCAAGGTTATTCAAAATAGCAGTACGCGGACGATAGTGAACGAACTTTGAGCGCTTATCAAAGAAGGCAGAATCATACTCATCTGCTTCAATCACAAAGTAACCAGCTTTATCATCAGCGCTTTTATCAGCACCCAAATAGCTGCTGTGCGCGAACACTTGCTGCAAATGCTTGTCAGTCGTATCAACCAATGGTACACCGCCAATCAAAAACCCTGCATCGATACCAGCATAATGTAATATCCACGCAAGCATAGTCGTGGTTGTGGTCTTACCATGCGTCCCTGCAACAGCGATTACGTGACGTGACTGCAATACTTGCTCAGATAAAAACTGCGGACCTGAGGTATAGCGCAAGCCATTATCTAGCATATACTCAATCACATCCATGCCGCGCTTCATCGCGTTCCCAACGACGACTAAGTCTGGCGTTGGTTGCAAGTGCTCTACTAGGTAGCCCTCTTCGATAGTCACGCCAGCATTTTCGAGCTGAGTGGACATAGGAGGATAGACATTGGCATCTGAACCCGTGACCGTATGTCCAAGCGCACGTGCTAGCAATGCCAGTGAGCCCATAAAAGTACCACAAATACCAAGGATATGAATATGCATAGACGTTCCGTACGCGCTTGAATGAAAAGAATAGAAAGCGGATAAAATAAAGTATGAGGTGCCTAGCTGTCATCAGTAAAAATAAACGCTTTGATAAACAACGACCAATATATCAGCTGGGCAAACAAGCAATCATTGTAAAGTAAACCCTGTTCGATGACCAATAAAAAACGCCTAACAAGTAGGCGCTATGTAGCTAATGCAATTTGGCTGTTTTAGTATGCAGCGATACGCCAACTAACAGTTAGCATGATGACGCTTTTATTTAAGTGATTCTTATTGATGCGCCTATCATTTGCGAGATAACGTATAGTCATCCTCTAAATTATCGTGTTCATCGATCCGTATCAAATGATTGTCTTGGATATGGTAGGTCTCGATATTTTTTCCTTCATAGACAATGGTGATCTTATCATTGTCTTGTCGGTAGATGCCCGATTCGAGTAGAGGTGTTTTTGGTTTTTCAGGATTATGATAATAACTTGCTTTTAGTACAGACCCATCAGCAAATAAGTTCAATGTAACGTCGATACTGTCGCAATCTATACAAGAGACCATACCACCATAATCGCCCATTAAGGTCGCTTGCAGCATACTGCTTTTCGCTTCTGATCGCTCCATAGAGCTGTCTGCATAGGTATCTTTATTTGACTGAGCAGCAGCAATCAATGATTGTCCTTCTGCCATTTCGCTTGACTCATCATTAGTTGCTGATTCAGCGTTGTCATCTTGAAAAGATTGTGAAGCACCCTGTGGTTCAGAGTTAGTAGTAGCGAACGTAGATACCATGTCTTTTTCGGTGTTAGATGAGGCACTATCACAGCCTACTAGTAACATGCATAAAGGCACTACAAGTAACGATGGACGCCACCGTTTTACGATAGCAAGCGTGGTAGAGCAAATAGGAGCAAGATATATCATGGTTATACCAAAAACAGTTTTTAAAAAGAATTTTTAAAGCTGGTTTGCACATCGACAACACAGCATTATTGGCGAAAATAAGGACAATCAAAAAGAGACGCTTAGCGATAACTTAAGTTGAAAATGATAAATGTCTTACATATTTTTCATATAAAGCATTCAGCTTTATATAGTCATAAATTTCTTAAGGCTATCTGTTAATAGAATAAGCTGGCTAAAGATATCAAAGGCTTGAAAATATCTCTGTGGATTTTTTGTTGTTGCTCATGTATCTAAAAGGTAGAGTGGGTGGTAGAAATACTTAGTGGTATTGCTAATATGGGTTGTAAGAGCGGATTAATAGTAGATAAAAAAACAGACATTGTATCGAAGATAGCAATGTCTGTTTTAAAAGCAGAACTAGGAAAGAAACCTAACGTCTTATTGAGTCATAAGATACTACTTGGAAGATTTTACGATACGCATTAATATCAAGACATGTACGATCAGCAGCACACTAAATAGAATCAACGACTGCTCAGGAATACTTAATCCCATAAGCATCCAATCAACAGAGGCGCATTCGCCAGATCCTGCAAATACTTCTTTGAATACTTGTAGGATAGGGAGGGTATCAAGCCAATAGTTCAGTCCTGGACCACAAGAAGGTACTTGGTCAGCAGGTAAATGTTGCAGCCATACATGGCGTGCTGCTACCGCAGTTGCCCAGCCGATACCTACTAGACTCCCAAGCCATAGCAATAGTCTTATCACTTTAGACTTAGGGTTAAACAACGCTGATATCAGGGCAAATCCGCCCATGACGATTAGACCAACACGCTGAAAAATACAGAGTGGGCAAGGTGAAAGCCCTAGATGACGCTGTAGATAAAACAGCGCAAAACTCATGCCTATGATGGCCATTATCACCAAAAATACTTGCAGGTTACGGTAAGTGGTTAGCTGTCGCATTGTGCGGTTACTCTTATGGGTTTATCTATAGTAGATGTGGGGTAGCAATCAAGATTAAGCAGTCAAAACCTCACAGTCAGGATTTAGAAATCAGACCTTAGCAATCGTCAACTAGTCATCAGAATTCAGCAATCAATAACTGGCAGTTAAAAGTTAGTAATCAAAAGCTAGTAATCACGCCTTAGCGATACTGCTGTAAAAATTCCGCAAAGTCTTCTGTTTCAGATTGCTCAATCTCAGCTTGCTGCAAGATAGATTTTTCTGCCAATACCTCGTATTTAGCTTGGGTATTTGGACTAAGTGTCTGCTGTAATAAAGACTCGCGATGCTGCTGAGCCAACGTAAATCCGAGCTGCCATAAGCTGCCTAAGCGTTTGCTGTCGGAATTTACTTGTGCAGAGATAGTCGACTCAGAGTGTCCTGCTTTGCCCTGCATTAGTGCTACAGCTGCACGGTAATCATTACCACCGTAGTGAGCATCAAGCAACGCAGCAAGCGGCTGCATACGCTCTAGATGCGTTAGCATCCAGCTTTCAAGTGACTGCTCTTGACTATTATTGATAATATGCAAGTCATCACGGCGACCTTCATTGACCACCCGCTCAAGATTGATAGCGAGCGTGTCTTCTTCTTCAGGTAGCAGGTCTGGTGAGTCACTAAACAGGCAATACAGCGCCATCACTTCCAAGAAACAAGCACTAGAGAGGCGAATACCTACGTCACTATATGGGTCAAGATCGATAGCACGGAACTCAACATAAGCGATACCGCGACGCTCAAGCGCCTCGGTTGGTGTTTCACCGCTCATTGCGATTTGTTTAGGACGAATAGGGCTGTAGTACTCGTTTTCTATCTGCAGAATATGATTGTTAATTTGGATTGGATTGCCATCTTCGTCTTCTAGGCCAAGCTTAGCAAAGCTTTCGTGCGGCGTTTGAATAGCACGGCGCAGACCATCGACATACTCTGGCAGATAGTTGTAACGGATATCAAGCTGCTCTTGCACGCTATTGGTATAGCCAAGCTTACCCATACGCAGGCTAGTCGCAGCAGGTTTGTAATAAGTCGAATCATTAAGCAATTCTAAATCGTGCTCACGCCCTGCCAAGAAGCAAGGACACACGCTTGGACTGGCACCTAGTAAATATAAGACAAGGCTAGTCAGACGTTTAAAGTTACGAATCAGCCCTAAGTATTTCTCGTTTTTGAACTCTGTCAATGTTTGGCTTTGTGCAGTCGGTGTTTGTGCTTGCCAAGTCTCAAACAACGTATCACCAAAAGACAAGTTGTAATGCAAACCAGCAATCGTCTGCATGCGGCGACCATAGCGGATACCAAGGCCACTACGATATAGGGTTTTTAGCTTACCCGTATTAGAGCTACCGTAATCAGCTAGTGGGATATCCTCATCTTTAGAAGACAACATACAAGGCATCGATAATGGCCACATCAGCTCACCTTCAGGTATGCCCTGATAGACCAATACGTGCAATTGGCGCAGCATATTGAGGGTCTCTTTTGGTGAGGATTTTGGTTCAGTGATGAGCTCAAGCAGACTTTCTGAGTAATCGGTAGTAATAAAAGGATGGGTAAGTTTTGACCCAAGTTTGGCTGGATGCGGGGTCTGTGCCAAGAAACCATCAGGCTTTACGCGTAGGCCCTCTTTTTCAATACCGCGGAGCATACCCGTTAAGTGTTGGCTATCAAACCAATTAGGGATTTCGAAATTAACAAAGCTACTCGCAAAATTACTCATAATAGTCATCTATTGTTATTTATTATGGCGGATCAAAACACGATAAGCGTTTGTCCATAAAATAGGTAAATGTTAGGTCAATAATTCCGTCAGTTTAGCTCAAAGCTGTCTTGAAAACCACGGACAATTACAAATACGATAAGCTTTAGGCAAAGCGATTTGTGAGGATTTTGACCCTGTTTTTAATACAAATTCATCTCGAATATAGCGTTATTCTGGCCAGACAGTTTGATAAAAAAAGCATCTACCTGAGAGATAGATGCTTTGTTCATTATGCCTACAAGCCATTTGACATAGTATTGGCACACTACCGCATTATCTTAATAACCATAGCGCGACCGCGTCTATTTAGCTTATATAGAGAATGACGAACCGCAGCCGCAAGTGGTCGTGGCATTTGGATTGGTCACGACAAAACGTGCCCCTTCCAGTCCTTCGGTGTAGTCAACGGTAGAGCCTTGCAAGTATTGATAGCTTAGCGAATCGACGACTAACGTCACATCACCATTATCAAAATTGGCATCGTCTTCGTTTAGATCGTTGGCAAAGTTAAACCCGTAAGAGAAACCAGAACAACCACCACCTGTCACATAAACACGTAACATAAGATCGCTATCACCTTCTTCTTCGCGTAGACGGCGTACTTTTTGTGCGGCACTATCGGTTAGGCTTAATACCGTAGGATCTACTGGCTGGCTTGAGCTTGGACTAAATTGGTTGGCTGATTCGTTCATATCTACCTCAGTTGCTAGGATCAAATGCGGTCGTCGTCCTGTTTGGGTTTGCAATAGGGTACTTGCAAATAAAGATACGCACGGCGTTTGATTTAATTGGGTGCTGTCATTATGGCAAAGCTATTGGTGCATTATAAGCTGTTTGTGCAATTTCAAAATAGTATTTGTGCCACTACAATATTTTATTGGCTCTATTGATAGTGGGCACTTATCTTTTAGCAGTATATCATAATGGGGGTGCTGATTCGTTTGTCAAGAGTGATGCAACTATTGAATTATTACTAATGAATAGCAGTTATCCATTTTTGATATTGTGTTTTTTAAAATAACTGCGTCAATGGGCTAAACCAATAACCAGACTAAAAAATAATAGCGTGTGACTAAATAGCGTATGACTATATAAAACACTACTTAATAATATTAGACAGTCTTAAAGCTTATTAGTCATATTACGGTATTTTACGGCCATAACCTTTATAATAGTAACAACCATGTATGAGCTCAAGAGTCGCTTGTGCAACGTAAGGTGTTTAGCGTAATAAATACTTAGTTTTGAAATAGTTATTTAATTGTTTGCCTATGGGGCGAGCGTTTGAAATAATAGCCGCCAGCTGGCATACCCTATGTGTGTTTCTTATTGCCCTATATCTATATTATTGTTGAGATGAAGAAATTATATGATCGAATTTAAAGACGTTGGTGTTCGCCGTGATGGTCGTGAGTTGTTTGCAGGGGCAAGCTTCCAGCTACATCCGGGCCACAAAGTTGGCTTGACGGGCAACAACGGCACCGGCAAATCTACCTTATTTGCCTTATTGTTGACGCGAATGGGCAGAGGAGATACCGAGGTCACGCTTGATAGAGGTGAAGTCAGTATTCCTGATAGCTGGCATGTGGCACACATGGCTCAGGAAGTCGGCGCTACGACGCAGTCTGCGATCGATTATGTATTGAGCGGTGATGAGCAGTGGTATGAGATTAATGCTTCTTTGAATGATTTGAGTAGCGTCAGTGATGAGCAGATCGGGGTATTGCATCAGCAGTTTGATGAAATTGATGGCTATCGTACACCCACTAAAGCAGCACAAATTATGGCAGGTCTTGGTTTTAATACCAGCCAGCATGAATTACCCGTAGAAGGGTTTTCGGGTGGTTGGCGCATGCGTTTGAATCTCGCCAAAACTTTGATGAGCCGTGCAGACTTAATGTTACTCGATGAGCCGACCAACCATTTGGATTTGGATGCTATTCTTTGGTTAGAGACATGGATCAATGCCTATACTGGTCTGGTCATCGTCATCTCGCATGACCAAGCCTTTTTGGATGCCACGGTTGGTCATATTCTGCATGTTGAACAACAAAAAATCACCCTTTATACTGGTAATTATCAGCAGTTTATTCGCACCCGTCATGAGCGTATGGCGCAGCAGCAGCAAGCGTTTGAGAAGCAAGAAGCGACTAAAGCACATTTGGATGACTTTATTCGTCGTTTCCGTGCCAAAGCCAGTAAAGCCAAGCAAGCACAGAGCCGTATTAAGCAGTTAGAGCGTATGGCAGAGCTATCACCAATGATGGCTGACAATCCGTTCTCGTTCCAGTTTTACGAGCCAGCAAACATGAGCTCACCGCTAATTGAGCTGACCAACGCAGATATTGGCTATAGTGAGACACCGCTTCTACACAATGCCAATGTACAGGTAACCCCTGACACCCGTCTTGGCTTATTGGGTATGAACGGCGCTGGTAAATCAACGCTGATTAAAGCATTAGTCGGTGAACTTGGCGTACTAACAGGGAAGTATCGTGTTTCGGATACCCTAAAGCTAGGCTATTTCAATCAGCATCAAATGGATATCCTAGATGCCAAAGCAACGCCTATAGAGATGCTACGTCGCCTAGCGGGCAAAACCTCTGATGCGATGCTACGTTCATTTTTGGGTAGCTTTGACTTCCGCGGTGAGCGCATTGATACACCAAGCGAGCTATTCTCTGGTGGTGAGCGTGCGCGTTTGACCTTGGCGTTGATTGTTTGGCAACGTCCAAATGTCCTTGTACTCGATGAGCCAACCAACCATTTAGACTTACAAATGCGTCAAGCATTGACGATTGCATTACAAGGTTTCAAAGGTGCAGTGGTACTGGTATCGCATGATCGAGAACTAATTGCCAATGTCTGTGATGAGCTGTATCTGGTACATGATGGCATCATCGAAGAGTTCGATGGTGACATTGGCGACTACGGCAAGTGGCTAGCAGAGAAGCGTAAGCAAGAGAACGCATCAGATAAAAATACAGGTAAGAAAAAAAGCAAAAAAGAGAGTAAGAAGTTTGTTTCACGTGAAACAGATAATAGTCAAATAAATAATAAAGCATCTGATAATTCGTCAAACAGTAAAGCTGCGACGCCTGCACTTACTAAAGAAGAGCAGCGTAAGCTAGCCGCTGAACAACGTAAAATGACAGCACCTATCCGCCGCGAGATAGAGGAAACAGAAAAGACATTGGCTAAGATTGATAAGCAGCTCGTGACGCTTGAAGAAAAACTGGCTGATACAGAGCTGTACGAAGAGAGCCGTAAGTCTGACTTGCTTGTATTGCTCAATGAGCAAATGGCGCTACAGCAGCAGCATAGTGATAATGAAGAGAAGTTACTACTATCAATGACGACTTTAGAAGAGATGGAAGCTAAGTTCGCATAAAGCGTTCTAGATAGTTAGTGATATAAACAGACATAAAAAAGGGATGGCATAAGCCATCCCTTTTTTATTACATTATTCCTTACGATATTTGCCATCACCGTACGATAGTATTTCCATCGTGGTCGTACAAAGCTGACAGTTTATTTCACCAGCAGCGGCTTTTGATAAATCAAGGATACGACCTCTAATAAAAGGTCCTCTGTCCGTGATTTTTACAATGACGCTCTGCTTTGTCTTTTGATTGGTTACTTGTACCTTCGTGCCGAACGGTAACGTGCGATGTGCAGCGGTTAAAGAGTTCATGTTGAAGATACTACCACTCGCTGTGCGCTTGCCATGAAACTTACTACCGTAATAACTGGTATTGGCAGCGAAAACTGTGGTGCTAATTAGTAGCGATAAAGTGACAACCAAAGACTTGATTAAATAAGACATTTAATACCTTTAAGCAATTAATAAAATAGACAGATGCTCTTGCCTACGTTATCTATACTCCCTATGAGTATGAATAATAGGGGATTCTACAAGAGCTAGCTTGTCATATTATTACTGCCGTGTAAAAAACTCATGAGGTCAAATAGCTGTTTTTTAAGGAAAAATAGCTATTTTTTAGCAAAAATAATGATGACGTAGGTACTAAAATTAGTCTTATAAAGAGTGATTCTCATAAAGAAGCCGACAAAATACTGGAAAGCCAATAACGTAATATAAATAGGTAATATATAAAGACCAAATCTATCGATATAGCATAATTATCGTTATGAAAGCTCAAATAGTAATAGATAATATAATGTAAAAAAACCTTGCTATATTCTTACTATTTTGTAGAATGCATAAGGTTAAACATTATTCTAGAGTATCTATGAAATATACTCATAATAAGTTTGATTTTTGGTCAAATAATCTATTTTTTATCGTCTTTCGAGGAAGTTTTATGTTGAAAAAAATTGCGTTCGCTTCAGTTGTTGCGGCAATGATTCCATTTAGTACAGCGAATGCTGATCTTGGTTCTAGCTTTAAAACAGCTGATACTGGTCGTACTATCGAGCAAGTATATAAAGAATGTGGTCTTGGTGGCGCTTTGTTTGGTAATTCAAGCCCTATCCTTGCTATTATCTCTAACGTGACTTGGGATTTAGGTACAACAGCTGCTACCTCTGACTCTATGTCTCCTGCTACTTGCCAAGGTGGTAATGTTAGAGCAGCTGTTTTGATCAAAGAAGCCTTCCCAAGTGTGGAAAAAGACTTAGCTTCAGGCCAAGGTGCTCATTTATCTGCACTACAAAGCGTTGCTAACTGTGATTCAGCTGCTAGTGTACGCGCACAATATGGTCAATATACTCAGACTTCTGCCTATCGTACTGCTACGCAAGATCAAAATGCTGAGACGCTATTTAGCATCGTTAAGCAAAGCTGTGCTATCTAAATATTGAAAGTGCTAGGTATTAAGTTTTTAGTTTAATACTCAAACTTTTGATGATTTAATGATAAAAACACGTAAACCTAGTGCTTACGTGTTTTTTATTGCTCATGTATTTATGGTATCTAAATAAAATGCAAAAGATGTTTTTATGGGTGGCCTGTTTGGCTGCAACGACTATTTGCAATGCGGAAGTTGATGAAACGAATGCCTATGCTTCAGATCCAGTAATAGTAGATAACGAAAATAAGTTCTCTTCTAGTAATGATTCGGCTATCGCAGCAGACATGACTTTAAGTGATCGCGAGAACTTGTCAGATATTGAGCCAAGCGTACAACGACTCACTGAATCGCAGATACAAGAGCAAAACCGAAACTCTCAAAAAAATACCGCTATTGATCCCATAAAACTAAAATCATTGGCTAAGCACTCCCAATGGCAACATTTATTGTTTTATAAAAATGGCAAGGCTGAAGTCATCTCACCAGATTTTTATTTAACCAATCCTAAGCCTCGTTCGAAACGCAATTTTGATCCCTATGCAGAGCTTATAGCAACGATAGAGCAAATAAATAATGAGGGCGTAGCTTGTAAGTATCCAGCCAGATATTTATGGCTTAATCATCATCTACCAGAGCTGAACGTCGATCTCAAAAACTGCTCAAAATTACCCGATGCGAATCAAGAAATAAGCCTGATCCTAGTAAGCAGCTATTTAAAAAACCCAGCTTCTTCATTTGGTCATGTACTGGTCAAAACCAACACGTCTATAGGTAATATAAATAATACGAACAGTGATGTTAGAGAGCTATCTAGCGAGGACTTACTTAATAATTCATACAACTTCGGCGCTCGTATTCCAGAAAATGAGAACGGTGCAATGTACGCGCTAAAAGGACTATTTGGGTTTTATGATGCTGGGTTTTCAGAGACGGAATTTTTTAAACAAGACGCGGTATACTCCAAGAACGAGCAACGTGATATGTGGGAGTACGTGCTCAATCTAGATACCTTTGAAACGCAATTATTGAACTATCATTTGTACGAAGCGAAGTTCGCTCGCTTTGACTATTACTTCATCAAGCAAAATTGTGGTTATCGCTCAGGAGAGATACTTGAGCTGATAAGCGACATAAGAACGACTGAGCGAGTAGGTCCTTGGTATGCGCCAGACTATGTATTCGATCAGCTATTAGAACACGATAACGGCGCTGATTCATTAGTGTCTTCAGTACGCTATTTGCCCTCTGAACAAACGCAGCTGCGCGAGAAGTTTGTACAATTATCTAAGCCAATACAAGCCATCATAAACTCTGTCATTCGTACAGAAAGCACTGCCCCGCTTGCTACTTTAAACGCGGACGATAGGGCGGTTGCGCTTGATTTTCTGATCTTACATCGTACTTATAAAATCACCCAAGACAATACACTGAAGCAGCGAGCTTTCAAAAGCGAATTGCTCAGTCAGCGTTTTGCGCTACCAGCTAGCAATGGTTTGGCTCAGCTGACTGTACCGAACAAACCCTCTCCAGCATTGAGTAACAAAACCACGCAGACTACCGTCGTTTTATCTGACGAGAGGGCAGAAGTTGGTTTATCGTTATTTGTAAAAGACCCACTGAACGCTCATACAGATATTGATAAGCATTTTGAAGCCGTAAAAGTGTCACTGGGTTATAACTTTGATGAGTATCAATGGACATTGACGGATTTCGTATTTTTGGATATGCAGCAGATTGAAGATCTTAGACAACCGTTATCGGGCGAACCTAAACTGTCTTGGCAATTGAAAACAGGCGCTCGTACAGACATGTTTACTGGCAATCGGCATAGCCCTTACGCACAAGCTGGCGTTGGCGCAGGCGCTAAGTTTGGTAAACATATACTTGGCTATGGTATGGTCAATGCGACGGTCCATGATCAAGATAGACACGCAGATATCGGTATTGAGCTTGGCTTACGTATGAAACGTAATAACCAAAGTGCTGAATTGTCTTACGTAACTTCAAAGCGAGAAGGGCGCGCTGCTATTGATGTTGCCAAGTTGACATTACGCCAGCAGCTATCAAAGCATAACGATGCTAGGCTTATAATGACATATTCAGACACTGTGATGGCCGATAATAGCGTAGTGTTAGGTGATTCAGATACGATAGATGCTGCAGTCGCTTGGCATCACTACTGGTAATATTTATATAACGGTGTTTGTTGTAATTATTGCTATGATGATAAGTAGGCTACAAAAATTGCTATAGCAGAATCTAGTAGCCATTTATACCGTATCGTTTGAAATTGGCAGACTGATACCACTAATATGTTTTTATTTTGGGGAAAATAACATGGCAGAGAAAAACTACTATGACATTTTAGGGGTCAAAAAAGACGCCTCAGACGCTGATATCAAAAAAAAATACCGTAAGCTCGTTCGCCAGTATCATCCCGATGTCAGTGATCATCCAGATGCTGATAATAAAATTGCAGAAATAAACAACGCTTACGAAACGATCAGAGATAAAGAAAAGCGCGCTGAATATGACGCTATGCTCAATAATCCGTTCGCAGGTCAAAGTAGATCAAGTGGGTTTGGTGGTAGTGGGCAAACTGATGCGGGTCAAGGTGGTTTTCGCTGGGAAGATATCAAAGACCAGTTTGGTGACGGTGAGGCCTTTGGTGATGGTGGTTTTCGCTTCGATGATATTTTTTCAGCATTTGGTCGCGGCGCACGTGGGTCAGCTGGTGGGCAGACGGGTGGTCGCTCTCAAAGCAGCGGCTTTGATCAATTTGGTGGTGGCTTTGGGGCGCAAGATAGCAAAGGTCAGGATCAGCATGCCGAGATTACCGTTGATTTGTCTTCAGTCTATAGTGGCGACGACTACAGCATTAAGCTAAACGTCCCTGTTCGTCAGCCCAATGGTAATGTCGAATACGACAATAAAACCCTTAAGATAAAAATCCCTAAAGGTATCACTGACGGTAAGCAAATTCGTTTAGCAGGGCAAGGTGCTGCTGGTAGCAGTAATGGCAAAAATGGCGATTTGTTTTTGAAGGTTAAAATTCGTCATGATGCCAATATTCGTATAGAAGGCGCAGACGTTTATCAAACTGTGAATATTGCACCGTGGGAAGCGGCGTTGGGTGAAAAAATCAACGTCAGTACGCCAGCGGGTGCGCTTGGTGTGACCATTCCTAAAAACAGCAAGTCCGGTAGTAATTTACGTCTTAAAGGCAAGGGTATCCCTGCCAAGCAAGCAGGCGACTTGTATCTAACTTTAAATATTGTCAATCCTGATGTCAGTAGTGATGCGTCGATACAGGCTTATGAGCAGCTAAAACAAGCCTTTGCTGATACCAATATTAGTCGTTAAACAAGATTATGAATAACCGTTACTTATTACTGAAGTAATAAACGAATAGCAGAGATGAACACGATACCGATGAAATAAAGAGAAAACGAGGATAATAGCTATGAACCACTCGACTGAATTTACAGACATCATCATGAGCTTAGATGAACTGGTCTCTGCCTGTGGCCAAGAGCGCCAATGGGTCATCGAATTAATCGAAGAAAATATCATTGAGTATGATGTACCAGAGCGTGAGCAATTCACTGGTTATCAGCTGACGACAGTGCGCCGTGCATCACGACTGAGTCGTGACTTTGAAGCCAGCGTACCAGCAATTGGTTTGATACTTGAGCTGTTAGATGAGGTTGAGCAACTGCGCCAACTTAAACGTCAAATAGAACAGCAAACACCAGTCATCGAAGTCGACATAGATAACCTAAAGTAATCAAACAATCAAAATACCGCATAAAAAAAGGGCCCTTTAAAGGCCCTTTTTTTATGTCTATATAAAACACTTTAGCAGAAATTAACGCGAATACGTAGGATCCGCTGCTGCTGTAAATAATACATCAGTTGAAGAGTTCAAGGCAGTCTCAGCTGAATCCTGAATCACACCGATGATAAAGCCAATCGCAACCACTTGCATCGCGATATCATTTGGAATGCTAAATAAGCTAGCAGCGAGTGGAATCAATAGCAACGAACCACCAGCAACACCAGAAGCACCGCAAGCACTAATCGTAGCAACCAGACTGAGTAGCAGCGCTGATGCAAACGTCACTTCGATACCCAACGTATGAGCAGCAGCAAGCGTTAAGACATTAATGGTAATCGCAGCGCCCGCCATGTTGATGGTAGCACCTAGTGGAATGGTCACCGAATAAGTGTCTTCGTGCAATCCAAGCTTACGGGCAAGGTTCATATTGACTGGAATATTGGCCGCTGAACTACGTGTAAAGAAGGCAGTAATTCCTGATTCGCGCAGACATCTGAACACGAGTGGATAAGGATTTTTGCCAGTTTTGATAAGGACGATAAGCGGATTGGCAACCAACGCAATGAATAACATACAGCTGATTAATACCATCAAGATACGTGCGTAGCCTGCCAAAGAAGCAAAGCCTGTCTCAGCAACCGTGCTAGCGACTAGGCCTAAGATACCAAATGGGGCTAAAGCAATAATCCATTTAACCACTTGTGAGATGGCATCAGCGAAATCGCCAACGACATTGCGAGCAGTATCACTGGCTTGGCGCAATGCAAAACCGATAATAATTGCCCATGCTAAGATACCAATATAGTTGGCTTCAGCGATTGCATTGATCGGGTTAGCGACCAAGTTCATGAGCAAGTTCGTCAAGACTTCTTTTAGGTCAGCAGGTGGTACTTGCGCGATATCGGCGTTGATCAAGACCAGCTCAGTCGGGAATAAAAAGCTGGCACCGACTGCCGTTAGTGCTGCCAAAAAAGTGCCGAACATGTACATGATAAGCACCGGCTTTACGTAGACTTCATTGCCACTGCGATGTTGACTAATGGCTGCCATAACCAGAATAAACACTAGGATGGGAGCGACTGCTTTTAGTGCGCCGACAAAGAGTGTACCAAGCAACCCTATGGCGGTGCCGATACTTGGCGCCAGCCAACCAATCAATACCCCTAATACCAAACCAATAATAATAAGCGGCACCAGCCCTATACGCTGATACATCGCAATCAATGAACGCATCTGTACACCCTCAAGTCCGTTAAAAGTAAGTGAATTGTCACAACAGAAAATTTATCGAAGGATGGTAGCATTTTTTGACATATTCGCATACCGCTCATAGCAGTAGCTGTTGCGTGCAAACAGAGGGATAGTAGAGTTATAGAACTAGTATAAAAAAAATGGGTGGTGTTCTAAAAAGTATGCTGGTGATAAAAGTCAATAAGAAATCTATGCTAAGTTCTCTGATTCTATAGGGCTTTCAAGGCTTCAAAAATTGTTCAAATTTTAATCAGCATACTTTTTGACACACCACCAAAAAATGTAGCACTTATAGGCAAGGGCTAGCTACTCAGAATACCTCATTTATAGGAGAGTAAAAGCAGCAATATAGGCAGTGATATATAAGGTAGGAAGAGATTTCACTATGAAAGGTAAGAGGGAAATAAACAGTAGAGCTACACCTTAAAGTGGGTCAGATCGTAACCTAATTGCTGGTAGGCTTTATATTTATTACGACCTTCTTGTGTACTTGTGGCATCAGGTAGGATCAGCTCAAGGACTCGAGAGGGTTTTGAATTATTGGTAGCAGTCATAAAATCGTTGACGGGACGTGTCGTCGTATTGAGCACGATACCATTAAAATCAGCTGGCATATGATTGCCTAATAGTACAGGCGCTAATACTTCAGAAGTAGCAATGTTACTATCATCAGTACCTCTATCACTGGTACTTTTATTGTCATTATCAGAAAGACATTGATGCGGTATAAAACTCGTAGGCTCTTGAGCCCAAAGTGCCGTATCTAGATTTGCTAGTAATGTCTCATCTTCAATTAAAATCAGCAAAGACTGAGCGCTTTTGTTAAGCGCCGTCTGAGTCAGCTGACAAATAAAGCCCAAGAAATCTTGGGCCTTACTTTCACTTAATACATAAAAACTAATTTTCATAAATGGATTAAGCCATCTCTGCGCTGTTTTTTAGATATTGCATAAACAGTGGCACAGGACGACCAGTGGCTGCTTTGTCTTTACCTGAGTTCCATGCAGTACCAGCGATGTCTAAATGCGCCCATGCTTGACCTTCTTCAATGAAACGCGATAAGAAGCAGGCGGCAGTTACGGCACCAGCACCTTTACCACCAATGTTTTGCATATCGGCAATTGGTGAATCAAGCTGAGCTTGATACTCATCATCTAAAGGCATATGCCAAATTAGGTCACCTGATAAGTTGCTAGCATTTTCTAAATCAAACAGGACATCTTCATCATTACTAAATACGGCTGAACGCACATGGCCTAGCGCAACCACACAAGCGCCAGTCAAAGTGGCAACATCGATGATGGCTTTTGGCTGATAACGCTGCACGTAGCACAAAGTATCTGCTAGTACTAAGCGACCTTCAGCATCAGTGTTCAAGATTTCAACTGATTTACCATTCATCGCTTTAACGATATCGCCTGGACGCGTGGCATCACCTGATGGCATGTTTTCAGCACAGGCTAGCGCACCAACGACGTTGATTGGTAGACGCGCTTCGCACAACGCTTTAATCGTACCGAGTACTGATGCTGAACCACCCATGTCAAACTTCATCTCATCCATCGCCGCACCTGGCTTGATTGAGATACCGCCTGAATCAAAGGTCACGCCTTTACCGACTAATACAATAGGTGCGTCGTCATTGGCCGCTTGTGCATTGTCATTGCTACTTTTGCTTGCATTTTTAGCTGACTTTTTGGTTGGTAGTTTATCGGCCAATGCCTTTAGACCACTCACTTTTGCGTTGCTAGTGGTTTGCTCGGTAGTGCCTGCATTTGAACTAAATTCTGATTTGCCACGGTACTCCATGAGCACCAGCTTACCTTCTTTGGTGGAGCCTTGTGCAACGGCCAAGAAGCAATGCATACCTAGCGCTGCCATCTCGTCTTCACCTAGTACTTTCACGGTTAATAGGTCAGGGTAAGTTTTTGCAAGCTCTTGAGCTTGTTCAGCCATATAAGCTGGGAAGCAGATGTTACCTGGCTCATTGGCTACATCGCGAGTGAGGCTCTGACCAGCAAATACTGACTGAGCAAAGGCAAGTGCAGGCTGTAATGACTCATCAGCTAATAGATAGACATCAGTCAATACAGGACTTGCTTGCTCAGACTTATACTTGTCAAAGCGGTAGCTAGCTGCCAGTAGATTAAGGGCAAATTGACCAAAGTGATTTTCTTCTAGTGCATCACCTAAGGCGACAGTGATAGAAGACACACGCTTTTGTGTGCTGCTATAGATAGTATTGGCAATTTTTTGCAGTACGGTGTTGTTAAACTTATCAGTGTTACCTACACCGACCAACAGCAGTTGTACAGGGTTTTGCTTAGTGGTTTTCTTATCACCTGCCAGCGCATAATCAGCAACAGTCTCACAGGTAGCACCCTTGAAATGTGATACTTCAATCAACTGCTCAATACGAGCGGTATATTCGCTTAGCACAGATTCAGCCAGAATGTTTTTCTTGTCATCGACCAAAACAACCAGACAAGCATCGTCTTTACTTTTGGCTTCTTTTTTCAAGATTTTTTGCGTATGAGTCTTTGGTAAATGCTGAGATAATTTGATATTCATATAGTTATCCTTATTAGAGTTATGAAAATTGCAGGATTTGTAGGACTGCTTATACCTGTCAGATTATTAGATTATTTGGTCTGTTGAGCAATCACAGTAGTGTAGCATATTGCGATAATCGTGCGCAGTTAGCAAGCCTTAGGTAATACGTTTGAATTATTATGCTGTGCTAACTTACGCTATGGTGTAGCGGTTACATTATCATTTTTCGATGATGCCAACATATTAGCCATTGACCAATTCATCGGTCGTTACCATCGCGGCAAATCTGTCTTGTAGTGCGGCCATGGCAGTATCATGCATGATTTCAGCGCTTATCGGCTCTCTAGTAGCGCTAGGTAGGTCGCGAGTGGCACAGGCATCATGGCAGACAAAACTATCGAAACCTAAATCAAATGCGGCGCGGACGCTTGAGCTGACGCACATATGACTCATAAAACCTGCAAAAATAATCTGCTTTTTTTCTGTTGCTGAGATCAATGATTGTAATTGCGTATCATAAAAGGCATTCGGATGCTTTTTGGCAATCACTGTTTCGCCATCTTGCGGCTGCAATTGCTCGACTATCTCAACGTTAGCTGATAAAGGATCAAAGACATTGCCATTCTCTGCACCATGATGGGTAATGTGAAAGATAGGTAAATCTTGCTGACGCGCTTTATCGAGTACTAGGCGTGCATTGGCGATGGCTTTTGCCCCAGCGTCCCCTAATAGCATAGCGCCATCGACATATTCATTCTGATAATCAATAAGAACGAGCGCACAATTTGACCAGTCAAGCGCATCGAATGTGCCGCCAGCGAGTTCAAGTAGGGTAGAGGGTGTAGAGGTCGTTTTATTCATTAATATTATTCTCCGTTTGACGATATAAGTATATTTTTCTATTAGTCAGTCTAGCAATTAATAACAGAGATAAATGTTCGATGATACGAATGACAAACAAACCTTTCTAAAATAAATAAAGCAAAAACTTAGCGCTATAAATGCTATCAATTCGATGTAATTTGAGGTTTTATCAATTATTTATCCAATACTTGCTATATTTGTTACTTACTGTCAATAATGCGCTCTCAGCAAGGTGTAGGTAATGTTTTCAAACACATTTCACAGCCATTTTTGGGCAAAACATGCTAGCATTAGCGGTTATATCTGTCGCTTGTGTTTATTGAGTATGACTAACCAGTCGCTTAGTAACGTTTACCGTTATTTGAGTATTTAGATGACCCATATCATGCTGATGATATGTCGTCGTACGTCCTAAATATTTAATAAGCTCATCATCAATCGCGCGCATACCAACCGTTTAAGAGTACCCATTGTGATATTACGCCGCTACATGACACAACAAGTTGCCTCGACCACTGCCTTAGTGTTGGGGTTTTTGGTAGTGATGATGCTCGGCGGTCGTTTGATACGCTATTTTGGCATCGCTGCTGAAGGTCGTTTGGACGTCAGTCTACTGTTTACGATCATTGGGTATAACCTACCGTATTTTTTAGAGCTCATTTTACCGTTAGCATTCTTTATCGCTTTGATGCTGGTATTTGGTCGCTTGTATGTCGATCAAGAAATGGCAGTGATTAATGCTAGTGGCGTGTCTCGAGGTAAGCTTGCTCGGTTAATGACACCGTTAATATTGGCGCTGTTCGTTGGTGAAGCGGCGCTATCTGTCGTTGGCAAGCCTTGGGGTGTTCGCTCGTCTGAAGCTGTGTGGCAGCAGCAAGCATTGACCAGTGCGTTTGATTTGATCCGTCCGAACGAGTTTATCAGTAGCGGTAATTATCATTTATATGTGGGTAGTCTCAGCGATGATAAGAAAAAATTGCAAGATGTGATCTTGATCCAATCTGAACCTGCGAAAAAAGGTAGTGCTGCTGAAAGTGTCGATGCTAATGCTACTGATATGAATAATACGATCGACAGCGAAACAGCCGAACAAATTGGCATATCTAACATACCAAAAAATATTATAAATAGTGGTGCAAAGGACATTAGCAAAGACACGATTACGTTGGCTAAGCGTGCTGAGCAAGTGAATACTGGCAATAGCGGCGTTACTCAGTTGGATTTGTTCCAAGGACGTCGTTACGAAGTTGGCGCAGGCAGTCTGAAATATAATCAAGTCGCTTTTGATCGTTATCGCATCACCTTGACTGAGTCTTCACAGGAAGTTATCACCGAAGACAATATTGAAATGCAGAAGATTGGACCATTGTGGCAAGTCGCAACGAGTAGCTCACCATCAGGCTCTAACAGTGCAATGCGCGCTGCACAAGGTGAGCTTGGCTATCGTTTGGCGCTACCATGGCTGATGATTATCGCGCCTATGTTGGCCGTGCCACTGGCGCAAGTCCGTCCGCGTCAAGGACGTTGGCTGCGCTTGTTTCCTTCTATCTTATTATTTGTCAGCTGTGCATTAGGTATCATCTCGCTCAAAAACGCGGTGAGCAAAGACAGCATCAGCGTATGGGCGTATGCATGGCTTATCTTAGGATTTATGGCATTGGCGCTTTATATGAATTGGGGTAGCCGTGTGCAACATCGACTGCGCTTTCGCAAACAAGAAAATAGGCTAGCCGCTGCCACCACTAGTTCAGTTAGCGACATAGATAATCAGAACAACAGCTCACAAGGAGGGCAGTTTTAATGCGCTCTTTATTTGCTAAGTCAGCCGAGTCTGATCAATTGGCTAAGAAACCTGCCAATCTAAAAGTCCTCAGTCGCTATGTCAAACTCAACGCTCTATTGGCTATTATCGCTGCCGTCATTGGTTTATGGGCCTTGCAGCTGATTTTCTCTTACTTATCAGAGCTTGATTCTTTAGGCGATAACTACACCATGGGCGAGGCGCTCAAATATATCTTTTATCGCTCGCCTTACTTTTTAGAGCAATTTATCCCAACGGGTGCGCTATTGGGTGCTGTCATAGGATTGGGCTTGCTAGCTAATAAAAGCGAGCTGGTCGTCATGCGCGCGGCTGGGGTCAGTATCTATCGTATCGTCGGCTGGGTATTACAGCCCGCTTTGATATTTGTGCTATTGGCATTGGCTATCAATCAGTTCGTCCTACCGTCTTCTAACCAGTTAGCGAAACAGATTAATGATGAAGACAGCACCTCACTGGTCACATCAGTACGCGGCTACTGGACGATACAGACACGTTTCGAAACCGCAGAAGATGGCAGTGCAACACCTGATGGTAGCGATATTTTATATATTGATTATGCTGATGTCGCGGGTAATATTGGCGAGGTGAAACGCTGGCATTTGGACAATAACGGTAATTTACAAACTGCTGTCCACGCGGAAGGTGGGAAATATACTGGCCGTGAACCAATTGATGTAAATAGTGAGAAGCCAAGTGAGCAGTATCGTTACGAGTGGCAATTAAACGATATGGTTAAGCTCTCTATCAATCAAGGTTTTGAGAGTAGCCAAGCCGTTTCACCATCAGATACGTTAAGCTTACCCTTTGCCCCAGAGTCTGTGTATCTGCTGACGCGTAAGGCAGAAGATTTGTCATTGACGCAGCTGTACGAGCATCGCGCGTTTATGCGTCAACAGGGCAATCGCTCCTTAGAGCATGAAGTGGCATTTTGGCAAAAGCTACTATCGCCATTATCCATATTGTCGCTAGTGATTGTTGCTTGTTCATTTGTCTTTGGCTCGCTACGGACGCACAGCTTAGGCTTGCGTATCGTCGTGGCGTTGTTGTTTGGTTTGCTATTTAGCTATATTCAAGACTTAGTTGGTTTTGTATCGCTAGCCACAGGCTTTTCACCAATGCTCATGGTGCTATTGCCGATTATCGGCAGCGCGCTATTAGGCGGATATTTGATAAAACGCCAGATGTAGAAGGATAGTTGGTCATACAAAATAAAAAGCACGCTAAATCTAATTTAGCGTGCTTTTTTATGTCGATTTCAATTTAAGCTTCAGTTTAAATGGCCGAAACTCAATCATGGAAAGCTAAAACTAGTCTTTGGTCGCCATCGTAATCGTATAGGTTTTACCTTGTTTGATTTTATCGCTATTACCAAACACTTCGGTAAACGAGCGTTTCACAAATTGGCGCAGACCATTGATGGTGACGACATAAAAACGGCCACCTTTACGCATGCGTGCATAAGCATCGAGGAAGTATAAGTAATGCTGCTCTTTACCGACTTTGGCTGGCAAGTTTGACATCACAAGGCTAAAGTCTTTGTCTTTTGCCACATGATTAAAGCCATTTGATAAATGTACATCAACATTGTTTAGACCATTTTTTTCACAGTTACGGCGTGCGTATTCTACTGCCATAAAGTCTTTATCAATCAGCGTATGCTGACCATTCGGACATTCACGTGCTGCCGTCATACCAAGTACACCATAACCACAGCCCAAATCAATCGAATCATCATCTTGCTCAAAATCTACATAATCAAGCAGCATCAAGCTACCATCATCGAGCTTTTGCGGTGAAAAAATGCCCCACGTGGTCGCAAAATCAAACGGCTTACCCAGCACTTCTTGGCGAAAATTGATATCTTCGCGCCAGTGTTCGGCGTTTTTTAATAGGTCAGCAGGTGGCTTATGATTTAGTGGGTGGCTCATAGGATTCTCAGATAATGAATAGGTAAAAGGTAGTGCGCAGCCCAGTTAGGCAGCATGTATATCATGACGCACTTTAATAAGGGTATTGTAACGAGAAAAGGATGGGTTTGCAGCTATCTATTTATGGAACTGCATTTTGCTATATCGCAAAAAATTCTAAGAAAAATGTTAGAGACATTAGATAAGAGGCATCGCTTAATATAGAATCAAATTTAACCTGATAGTCTCTAAGTATTATTTATGCCAGACATTATATTCGTATCCAAAATAGACTTTTGGCTTGCACTGCTACTTTGGGGTTTGAGCTTATTTACTGTGTCTGTTCCATTATGGCAGTGGAAGCGAGGTGCTCACAAATCCCTCATACAAACTATATTAATGACGGTTACTCTCATCCCTATTGCAGCACTAATGCTCATACCTTTCTTCGGTACTGAGTACACATTAACGAATGACCAACTACAAGTAGATAGTGGGTTCTCTGTTCAAAAAATTGAGCTTACAGATATCATCTATATTATGCCAACACAAAGCATGAGTTCTGCGCCAGCACTATCATTGGATAGGATTAAAATATCATATCAAGATGAAGAAATACTAATCTCACCAAAAGACCAGTCACGTTTTTATCGCGAGATACAGGCACGTAATCCTAAAATAGTGATAGATACAGCAGGCGAATAGAATGGCATTATCGTTAGCCGCATTCAGCTATACATCGTTCCTGATAGTGAATTTTTTTCGAAACTACTTCCCCAAATTCTTATTTAATAAGTGATCAAATATAAATGGCCCAAATGGCAAAAACGAGCCGAGCACACCAGCAGGTAGCGCCCAAAGCGGCATTTTTATTCTGCTCGCGGTGATGATTAATACCATGACATAAGCAACGAATAATACCCCATGCACTGGACCGATATAGCTTACCGCTTCTGGAATATCGAACATATATTTGAGTGGCATCGCGATACCAAGTAACAATAGAAAAGACGTACCCTCTAAATAACCCATGATAGTAAGGTTTCGGAGAGCAGAGTTTTGACTCTTTGTTAAGGTAGATGGTTGAGCTTGCGACACGATATATTCCTCTTACAATCATCAATAATATTAGATTTCAATGCTGCCCATATGGCAAGGCTACCCACGTGGATGATGCTCGGCATGCAATTTCTGCAATCTCGCTGTTGCCACATGAGTATAGATTTGCGTGGTTGATAAATCGCTATGTCCTAGCAATAACTGCACACTACGCAAGTCTGCACCGTGATTAAGCAAATGTGTGGCAAATGCGTGACGTAGCGTATGCGGGGATAATTCTTTATCGATACTGGCAACTTTGGCGTACTTCTTAAGTAAATACCAAAAGTTCTGCCGCGTCATATAGCCGCCTTGCGCCGTCAAAAATACCGCTTGGCAATTGCCTGATTTTAAATGCGCAATCAAGTCTCCACGCCCATGAGACAGATAATCTTCCAATGCATCCGCTGCATATTCGCCGAGGGGCACCAGTCGCGTTTTATTGCCTTTACCCGTGATTTGTAGCCAGCCAGAGTTTAGATTCACTTGCTCTAATGAGAGGTTAATCAACTCACTCACTCGCAGACCGCAGGCGTATAAAACTTCTAACATGGCTTTGTCACGCAGTCCAAGTGCCGTACTGGTATCAGGTGCAGCAAGTAGATTATCTACGTCAGCCTCAGCTAAGTCTTTTGGCAGCGGACGTCCCAGTTTTGGGCTTTTAATACGTTCACAAGGATTGTCCTCACGCAGATTGCTGGCAATCATCCATAGATAAAACTGACGCAAGCTTGAGAGCATGCGTGCTTGGGTACGTGGGGTTTTGCCTTCTTTAGCAAGCAGTGACAGACAGTGCAGCACATCATCAGGCTGCCATCGTGTCAGGGCTATAAAATTGGTCAGCTCGCAAGAGCGTAGGTCACGGACGTACGCATTGCGAGTACGCGTCGCTAGACCGCGCGCCAGCATGGCTTGACGAAACTCAGTCATATAAGCTGGCTCATCATCGACCGCCAATGCTTTAGGTTGACGCTGTTGCACGGCACGATCACGGCTCATAGGATGATACTCAGGTAGGGGTTAAGTTAGCAATAACAGACAGTTATTAAAATAATGCCAAACTTATCATGCCATTTTTTTCTTAACCAGATAGCGATATAGCGTTACGCTTGCAGGCGTATCCTCATCGCTATCGATGGTAATTTCATCAGGATCAGCGTCTAAGCTCACGTTCTCAGCCAGTGTTTCTTGGCCTACTAGTTCATGACCTAAATGACGACAGAAATTTGGAATATCGCGCGTGGTAGCCGGATCTGTCGCCAATATTTCAATCACTTCACCGCCATCTGCTTTGCGAATGACGCGGTGTAGCATCATGACGGGTTCAGGACAAATGAGCCCTTGAGTATCTAAGTGATGGTGGATAAGCGTGTCTGGTATCGAAGTGGTCATAGTCATTATCATAAAGCTAAATAAGTGGGTTGGAGGACGAGTAGGGTAAGTAGTTTGCTTAAGTGCTTATCATGGCGTACTTTGTAGATCGTCTATGCTTTAGTACTTTCAGCCTCTTCGTCGGCATCAGGCGTATCAGCTACTTCTAAAAAGTTAAAAAACCGCTTAAAACTTACTTTAAATAAAAATGCCACACCTAGCCAACAAGATAGTCCCAACCATGCAGTATCGGCAAAAATTAATCCACCAACCAATATAATAGTCGATACGCCAATACTCATGGCAATCATCGACGGTTGGTTTAAGCGATAACGATAAACGACCAATGCATCATAAATAGTAATGGGTATCGTGAGGGCTACCAGGGCGTAGGGCAAATTGTAAAATAACTGATAAAGCAGCTGGTTGTCATGGAAAGCTTTGATACTAGCAATCGTGCCAAAGACCACAAATGCAAAAATAGCCGCATAAATGAGATAAATCGCTATTTGGTTGGCACGTTGGGCGCCTTT
The DNA here is from genome assembly GCF_904846365.1 of Psychrobacter nivimaris. Classification (GTDB taxonomy): domain Bacteria; phylum Pseudomonadota; class Gammaproteobacteria; order Pseudomonadales; family Moraxellaceae; genus Psychrobacter; species Psychrobacter nivimaris_B. Next base: position 29,953 of record NZ_CAJHAL010000021.1, on the reverse strand, counting down.
AATACGGGCAATAGCAAGTGGAGCAAAACCATGCTGTGACTTATGTTGCGAGGGTTGGTCTGAGACAGTGGTCATAGTAATCAGTCATTTATCCGTTAAGAGGTACGATGTATCGAAGTGACATTATAGCCGCACACGTGTCTTTTACCTATTTGGCTGCTTTATTCTGCTTTGATTGCATCGATAGCGATACTGCTATTAGGATCAGCAAAATAGGTCGACATTAGGATACAAGCGGAGATATCATCGATTGGGTCGCGTTCGTTTTTGATCCAACCATTGTCCCATGCGATTTCTCTTGCTTCGATTGAAGTCAGCCGCTCATCACACAGTGATACGGTCACTGGCAAATGCTGCTCCATTATTCTATGGGCCAGACGACGAGCGAATTTGTGCGCTCGTTTTGAAAGCATGGAGCTAGTGCCATCCATATTAAGCGGTAGGCCAACCACGACTTGCGCCACGCCCCAGACTTTGATGATACCAATTAAGTTGTCCCAATCTGGCTGCCCGTTATTCATTGCCAAAATGTCAAAGGCACGTGCCGTCTGTGTGATGGTATTACCGAGTGCCATTCCCATCTTTTTGACACCGTAGTCTAGTGCCAAGATAAGATGCGGCTTTACCTCTGGCTCAATAGTTTCAGCAGTGCTATTGCTACCGTTATCGAGAGTATCAATATCAATGTCATTATCTATAGCGTCTGTGCTACTGGCTGTAAAAGTACTATCTACCATAGTAATGGGTGTCCTTTATGTCTTTATCTAAATTCGCAGAGCGTATGAGATTACGCATGACCTATGTCACTACTAAGATAGTCGAAATTGACTCCGATTTTGTCGGCTGCGATTTGCCAGCGTTCTTCAAACGGTGTATCAAATAATAAATTCAGATCAGCAGGGCAGACTAACCAATCACCATTACTCAGTTCTTGGTCTAGCTGTTTCTTACCCCAGCTGGCATGACCTAGACACAGCTGATAATGACCGACGCCTTGACCTGCGGCGATACGTTTTAGAATATCTTGGCTAGTTGTGATGCAAACGTTCTCCGAAATAGCAAAAGAAGAAGCCCATTCTGGCTGACCAGTATGCAGCACAAAGCCGACCTCCGGATACATAGGGCCACCCTCTAATGCCACATCTTCCATCACCTGCGGATTGGTCACTTCAATATCTAAATCTTCTAGTAGCTTACCTACGCGAGATTGCTCAAGCGGACGATTGACCATCAGACCTAGCGCACCGTGCTTGTCATGACGGCAAATATATATAAGTGCCTGCTCAAACCTTGGGTCTGACAGCTCTGGTGCTGCAATCAAAAAATGATGGGTCAAATTGGTTTTAGACATAGAAACAAACGCAACCTAATAACAAGGGTGAAAGACCACTATATGGTGATAATCAATAGAAAAGCAAGATTCGCACTAATTGCTACTGACTATTACTGAAATTCAAATAACCATTCGTTTTGATGAAAACGAATAATTATTTAACGTTAGATAGGTCAGGTAGAGCGTTATTTAACATCGGATAATAAGCTGCGGGCATGATCGCGCGTGACATCAGTGATAATGACACCGCCAGACATACGTGCCAGCTCGTCTACTTGCGCACTGTCGGTCAGTATGAGTAGCTCGCTTTCGGTCTGTTCTTGATGGTGCTTTTGTACCAAGATATGTTGATGCGCTTGCGCTGCGACTTGTGCTTGGTGTGTGATGGCTAGCAATTGCTGTGTTTGCCCAAGCGAGCGTAGCAGTTCGCCAACCACTTGCGCAGTACCGCCACTAATACCAACGTCGACCTCATCAAATACCAACATAGGCTTGGCGGCGTTGTTATCAGCATTGGTCGCTTGTAAGACTTGCATCACGAGCGCCATACGTGACAGTTCACCACCTGAGGCGATTTTGTGTAGAGGCTGCATTGGCATACCGACATTGGCGCTGAATAATAAATCAATATCGAAACAACCTTGAGCATTGTACTGACTAGATTCGGTTTTTTTGGTAAAAATAAATTCACAGCGAGCATTGGGTAGCGCAAGCGGTTGTAGCTGTTTGATGAGTTGCTTACTAATTATCGGAGCAGCTTTTGTGCGCTCTTTATTTAACTGTGTCGCCAGAGCGAGATAGTCTTGCCAAGCCTGCTCAATTTGCGCTGCCATTGCATCACTGCTTGGCTCGTTCTCTAGCTGCTCTAATTGCGCTTCCCAGCCTTTTGCTTCATCAATTAAATCACTCGCTGGCAAGCTATGCTTACGTGACAGACGATGTCCTAAGCTGATTAGGTTGTCTAATGTTTGCAAGCGTTCAGGATCAGGTAGTTGCTGTTCGGCATAATCTGATAGCAGCGCAGTCACCTCAGTGATTTGCTGCTGTGCTAGATGGAGCTGTTCAGAAGCTTGCTCAAACGTTTGACTGACGCCTACTTGGTTGTCACAGAGTTTAATCGCTTGTCCGAGCAAGGTCATGACATCTGGCTCGTCAGTATCATTGTCGAGCAAATGCAGACCGTGACTGGCCTCTTGCATCAAGGCTTCAATATTGGAGAGCTCTTCATGTTCAGATTCAACTTCTGAGTAGTCCACAGCCAATAACGGCGCAATATCTGCTAATTGGCTCTGCAACAACTGAATACGATCTTGACGCTGGGCTTCGCGGCTCGCGATGTCATCCGCTCGACGTTTTAGCTGCTGATAGGCTTGATAGCTACTGGCAGTTTGGATGGCTAACGGTGTTATCTGTGCCATCTCATCAAGCCATTGCACCACAAATTGCGGCTTAAGCAATGCTTGCTGAGCATGTTGGCTATGTATATTGACCAGTAAAGTGCCTAAACTCTTTAGCTCCGCTAAGCTAACCGGTGAACCATTTAGCCATGCTTTTGAGCGGCCAGTATTGCTTAATTGTCGACGAATAAGTACTTCAGGCTCTTCTAGCGGTCGCTCATTTTTGGTAAACCACTCAGCGATGACACTGTTATTTTCTACATCGAATTGAGCGTAGATATCCGCATGCGCAGCGCCATGCCTGACCATCGCACTGTCTGCTCGCTCACCGACACATAGTGATAGTGCATCTAGCAATAACGACTTGCCAGCACCTGTTTCACCAGTGATGACATTAAAACCTTCAGCCACGCTCAGCTCATGCTGAGCAATCAACGCAAACTGATGTAAAGTTAATGATACTAGCATCAACGCCTCTCAGGACAGACAATGGACATCATATAAATCTTAGGAAGCCATCTATAAATAGGGTAAATAAGGAAGTGAAAATATCTATTTAAACTTGCTAATTAGATAAATATTGTAGGCAAATAGTATGGTGTTAAATGTGCATAAATACAAACTTTAAGACGAGGTATAACAGAATTTATTATTGGAAGATTACCATAAAACTATTAAAAACTGACAATAAATCATCAACATAATACCTATAATATTAATCGTTAGGGTAATTGGATATTCAAAGATAAGCATAGTATGAGAAGAAGTATTTTGACTGATAATGATAAAAAGATACCTAAAATGATGGTCTAGCATCCGCCTAGAAAAATACCAAATGAATATTAAACGAACGGGTAGATACTTGTCATCGAATAGAATTTTCCTAGTCGCTTTAACAAACTTTATAGATATAATGTGGTAGCATAATCTCACATAATGATAAACTCTTCTTATGAGTTTGATGCGCTATGCAACCTAATAACGAGTCATAATTTTGTAAAATTGTAGGCGTATAGTGGTAAAAACAGGCCACTCGATCATTATTCAAAAGCGTTTTCATAGAACCTGTGGCTACCTTTAGCGCGCAGATATCTACTATAGAGGGATAAAGTATTTAAAGCAGGCATGTTTGCTTACTGGTCGCGTATTTGAAGCCCAGTGCAACTCTGTCAGTACTTTAACCCGTTACTTATTTTTTAGTTTTGCCATAATTATTTGATAAGGAAGCCACTATGACAGCGGCGCAATTTACTAACGTAACCGTTAATGCCCAAGCGACAGTATCTTATGATGGTCGCTGCTCAAGCCATACCATTATGTTTGAGGATGGTCGTCATAAAACGCTAGGCGTTATCTTACCTTGTGACAACTTGGTTGAGCATTATCATTTTAGCACCAACACTTCTGAGCGTATCGAAATCACCAGTGGTGAGTGTGAAGTGAAGATCAATGGTGACGATGAATTCAGCTACTACCGTGCAGGTCAATCATTTGTCGTTGAAGGCAATAGCGGTTTTAACCTACGTACTGAAGAGATTGTTCAATATGTCTGTCATCTAGAAGGCTGATATTATTAATAGGGCGCTTGAGCTTTATTATTCTAGCGCCTGTTCTATCACACGTTAGTGTTTCGAGAAAATAAACAATATCGGATTGGTATTGTTTATTTCTTTTTTGACGTTTGGTTTACTGTTCTCTCATCATCAATGAGCTATGACATTTAAAGCCGACGTTATCCTCTTTTATCCCGTCGCCTAGTGCGATATCCACTTTATATTTAGTAGGCCTATTATGGCAAAACCCATTTATTTTTACGGCATTCATGCCATTGATGCGTTACTTGAACATCGTCCTCTTGATGGTCTTAGCTTGTTTGTGCAGCAAGGGCGTGAGAGTGACAGTCATGTACAAGCTATCATGGCTGAAGCGCAAGCAAACGGTATTAGTATTCAACCGACCCAAAAAGACAAGCTAACGCAGTTGTGTGGTAGTCCGCAGCATCAAGGCGTGGTACTCAATGCTCGTCCGTTAGGTTTTGCTGATGAAGGTTTGCTTGATACTATTATTGGCCGTGAACAGTGCCTATTATTGGTACTGGATCAAATTACTGATGCACATAACTTTGGCGCCTGCCTACGTACCGCAGTGGCTATGGGTGTGGATGCAGTGGTTTGTCCAAAACACCATGCAGCGAGCCTAACGCCAACAGTGGCTAAAGTATCGGTTGGCGCAGCAGAGATGATGCCGATCGTCAGCGTTACGAACTTAGCACGCACGTTGTCGCAAATCAAAAATGCAGGCGTTTTCGTATTTGGTACGGCACTTAGTGAAGAGGCTAAGCCAATACATGCCGCTGACCTAACTGGCAAGACCGCTATTATTATGGGTTCAGAAGGAGAGGGTATGCGTCGCCTGACAATGGAAAGCTGTGATGAGTTGGTTTATATTCCAATGTCAGGAAACGAGCATGGTAATCTACAGAGCCTAAACGTGAGTGTTGCTACTGGCATGGCATTGTACGAGGTTAATCGCCAGCGAACTTTAGCTGCTGGGCAAGCGTAAGATACTCTTGGTGCAAGGGTTCTAACTGTAGATATAGAGAGGCAAGGTCGCTCTCATTGAGTATGACATTGTCTGCATGACGATTACGCTCTTCACGACTCAGCTGATTGGTCATAATGGCCTTAATTTTTTGTATGCTTTGATCATCACGCTGACTGGCACGTGCAAGCTGCGTGTCTTCGGTCGCATCCATGACTAAAATACGTTGACATAAATTGGCCAGTCCTGCCTCTGCCGCCTCTATAAGTAGAGGCGCAGACAAGATTATATACGGTGAAGTACTAGCATCTAGCTGTGCTTTTGCTGTCTCACGTATTGCTGGATGAGTGATAGCCTCAAGCTCAATCAGCGCTTCAGGATTTGCGAATACGTGTGTACGTACAGCAGCCCTATCCATAACACCATCATCGTTTAATACCCAGTCACCAAATTTTTTCTGGATTTTCTGCAGAGTGGCGCTACCTTTAGAGACAGTCTCATGGGCGATTACGTCTGCATCAATAATATTGATGCCTTGCTCAGCAAACCAAGCACTAGCGGCAGATTTACCGCTACCGATACCACCCGTCAAACCAACTACGAGCTTCTTGCTTTTTGGTTGCATGGTTTGTGGCTGGTGTGAATAAGAGTGCGATGTATTTTTTGACATAATAATGGCTTATCTGAAAGATAGAACAATGGATGCAGCTTTAAACTCATAATTGGCCTTTTAAGGCTTTATTTATAAGTCACTACCGAAAATTTACTACAATAATCTAGTGTACGCTGTCAGTTGTTAGACATACATACCGAGATACCAACTGACGATATCTGAGCCGTATAATAGGGCAACAATACCTGCTATAGCGATATAGGGTCCGAAAGCGAAAGGTCGGCTTTCACCCTGCTTTTTCATCAAGATCAGCCCGACGATAGAGCCAAGTAAAGACGATAGTAGAATAATCAAAGGTAACATCATAGGTCCAAGCCAAGCACCTAATACTGCTAGTAGTTTAAAATCCCCTTGACCCATTCCATGTTTTTTAGTGATTAAATAGAATACCTTGACTACTATCCATAGCGATAAAAACCCAAGTAGTAATCCCCATATTGATTGTGTTGGTGAGACGAACCAGCTTTGTGAGTTTACCGCCAATCCTAAGCCTGCCAAAGGAAAAATTAGACGATCAGGTAGTAGCTGCGTATCAAAGTCGATACCTGTTAGAGCAACCAGTGTCCATACTAAAACCAATGCGAACAAACCTGTAGTATTTACCCCAAACTTATATATTACTAACACAGACAGGAAGGCAGTGACTAGCTCAACGAGAGGATAACGCAGACCAATAGATGCTTTGCAGCTTGAACAGCGTCCACGTAGTAATAGCCAGCTTACTAAAGGAATATTTTCATACCACTTAATTTTATGTGCGCAATGAGGACAGCGTGAAGCAGGGCGACTTAGGGTAATCGGTTGGTCAGTAGCGACAATATTTGCTATAGGTAGCGTATGCTCGCGTGGCATATCTGCCTGTTCAGACATAAACTGGCTACACTCTTGTCTCCAACCATACACCATCATCAGCGGTATGCGATGAATCACAACATTTAAAAAACTACCAACGCAAAGACCTAATAGACCAAATATGAATAAAGCTAGGGTACTGTTCTCTTGTAGTAACTGTATAAATTGCATCAAATAATTATCCTACTACTGAGCCCATCTGGAAGATTGGCAAGTACATTGCAATGACTAGGCCACCAATTAATACACCCAATACCGACATAATGAGTGGCTCCATCAAGCTAGTTAGACCATCAACAGCGTTATCAACTTCATTCTCGTAGTAGACAGCGACTTTATCTAGCATTTCTTCTAAGCTACCAGACTCTTCGCCAATGCCAACCATCTGAATAGCTAAACTTGGGAACAAGTTGGTAGATCGTATAGAAAACTGTAATTGCTGACCAGTAGATACATCACTCTTAATTTGCTGAGTTGCATTGTAAAAAACAACATTATTGGTCGCACCAGCAGTAGAATCTAAGGCATCAATAAGCGGCACACCAGCAGCAAAAGTTGTAGATAGCGTACGTGCAAACCGAGCAATAATTGCTTGATAAGCAATGTTTCCAAAAATTGGAGCCTTTAGAGTAGCCCGATCCAAAAAGTCACGGAACTTTTTAGACCGCTTTTTAGCCTCAGTAAAGCTGATAATTGATCCACCAATGACAATGATCAAAATAAACCACCATGCCTGCATCCATTCAGACATCGCTACTACCATCTGAGTAAAAGCAGGTAATTCCGCTCCAAATGATTCAAATAATCCAGAGAATACAGGTACTACCTTTACGAGCAAAATTATAGTGACAATGATAGCAACTACGATAACAGCAATAGGGTACTTCATCGCCTTTTTGATTTTCGCTTTTAGAAGCTCACTCTTTTCTTTGTAAGTAGCGACTCGTTCAAGCATCGTCTCAAGTGCACCTGATTGTTCACCAGATTCAACAAGGGAGCAGAATAAATCATCAAAGTAACGAGGATGTTTGCGCAATGCAGAAGCAAAAGTACCACCTGCTTCAATATCTGCTTTGATTTGCAATACTAAGTCTTTCATACTCGGATTATCGAGGGAGTCGGCGACAATTTCAAAAGACTGAGTTAACGGTACACCCGCTTTCATCATTGTTGCTAATTGCCGAGCAAAAATAGCAATATCAATGGCTTTAATGGCTTTCTTAAAGGTATAAAGTGGCTTTGGTTTTTTCTTAATTCCTTTAACCGTGATACCTTGTTTACGTAGAGTTGCCTTCGCTAGCTCTAAACTACGACTGGTAGTTTCGCCCTTAACTTTCTGTCCGCGTCGATTCACACCGTCGTAAACAAAATCTAACAACATATCAGTCTTAGCTTTTGCCATGTTACTACCCTCAAAATTGTCCAATATAAATTGTAAATTTACAATAGAATACCAGACTTAAATACCAGTCAGGCATACTTTATTTTAGCGCAAAAAACCAGTGTCTATCTGTTTTATTTTTAAAAGTATCTGATAGTGAAAGTTACAGATTTATAATTTATTTAATGATTAGCAGTTAGAATAAAAAAACGCATCGTACATCTTCTATAATTTTTACTTATCATTCAGAAGTTACTCGCATCATCTCTTGAATACTGGTGACACCTTGCAACACCTTTAAAATTCCAGAACGACGTAGGTCGCGGAACCCGTTTTTAATAGCAGCGTCTTTGATGTCTATTGCATTACCATCTTCCATAATAATGCGTGAAATATCAGGGCTGACTTTCATCACTTCATAGATGCCCACACGACCTTTATAACCTTCACGGCATTCATTACAGCCGACTGGTTCATAAATAACATTATCAGTGTTATCCAGATCAGTATCAGTAAAACCAATCTCTAATAAGCTCTGACGCGGTATGCTAATAGGTTTTTTACAGTTCTTACAGAGACGTCGTGCCAATCGTTGAGCAATAACTAAATTAACTGATGTGGCAATATTGAAAGAGGCTACACCCATGTTACGTAGACGCGTTAATGTTTCAGGTGCCGAGTTAGTATGCAAAGTAGAAAGAACCATATGACCTGTCTGCGCCGCTTTAATCGCGATCTCAGCAGTCTCAAGATCACGAATCTCACCAACCATGACAATATCAGGATCTTGACGTAAAAAAGACTTGAGCGCATTGGCAAACGTTAGACCAACTTTGGCATTAACGTTGACCTGGTTAATTCCTTCAAGGTTAATTTCAACTGGATCTTCAGCCGTTGAAATATTGGTTGCGCCAGTATTCAAGATGTTGATACCAGTGTAAAGGGAGACCGTCTTACCAGAACCAGTAGGACCAGTGATAAGCAACATGCCTTGTGGTTTGTGTAATGCCTCTAAAAACATTTCCTGCTGATCTGGTTCATACCCCAATGCATCAATACCTAACATGGCTGAGGATGGATCAAGGATACGCAAAACAAGTTTTTCACCGAATAACGTCGGTAATGAGTTTACCCGGAAATCAATCGCTTTATTTTTAGAAATTTTTAGTTTAATACGCCCATCTTGCGGTACCCGGCGTTCTGAGATATCCATTTGCGACATGACCTTTAGACGTGCTGCAATTTTATTCGCAAGTTGAACAGGTGGGCTGGCCATTTTTTGCATGACGCCATCGACACGAAATCGTACTCTAAAAGATTTTTCGTATGGCTCGAAATGTAAATCAGAAGCACCCATACGGATAGCATCGACTAGCATTTTATTGACGAATTTTACGACAGGTGCTTCATCGACGCCGTCGTTCAGCTGAGTTTCGCCATCCTCTTTATCTTCATCACCGTCTTCAAAGCCAACATTTAAATCACTATCAGAGAAGCTATCAAAGCTTTGCATCGTATCTGCATATGCACTTTCAATACGCTTTTTAAGCTTATTTTCTTCGACAACAATGGTTTCTATCGACAGTCGAGAATTAAAGGCAATCGCATCAATGGCATCAACACGTGTGGGATCACTTAGTGCGACAAATAGACGTTGTCCTCGTTTAAAGAGTGGTAAAGCATTAAACTTGCGAACGATTTTTTCATCAACCAAGTCTTTTGGAGTAACATCAACGTTTAATGCATCAAGATCAAATAGAGGGTCACCGAAAGCTTGGGATAGCATTTGGGCAAGTAAATAAGCATCGGCCAGTTTATTGTCTACCAGATAAGGTACCAGTCCTATTTGCTGCTGTTGCGATTCAATTTGTGCCGTCTTCATGTTCGCTTCGCTAACGACACCGTCGCTAATCAGTTGCTGCGCTAGACCGCCGTACTTACTGGTTGCGATAGACATTGTAACCTCTCCTTTGATACAAAATATTCTGTAGAACTGCTTGGTATTAGACGTTATATACTTGTCGTTGCTAGTCGATAACTCGCTTGAACTATATTGCTTTGTTTATCTTATCTACCTGCGTATCTATATATATAGCTAGCAATAATATTTGATTTTATAAACTCTGTATTTCATCAACTCTATAGTATAGAACTTTACTTTAGTTTGAAAAATTTATATATACCATTAGACGACTAGCTCGTAAAAATAATGGTCTATTGATGCACTATCTATAGATAAGTTTACAGAAGTGATTCTGCTCATGGTGGCACGCTACTATAGCACTTACGAATTATTTGTTATACTGACGCGCATATTAGCCGAATTGGCATGAATACATGAGACAAGGTAAATAAGTATGCAAGCTTGGGTAATTGGCAATTGGAAACAGAATCCTGCGACTAACAGTGCTGTCAATGCACTGTTGGACGACTTATTGACTAAAGTTAATACTGAAGAACAAGCCAACTTACAGGCGTCAAAAAACCGCTGTAAATTAATGGTAGCGCCAAGTTGTGTTCATTTAAGTACAGTGAGTACGCGTCTAGCAGGTAGCTCAATACTTTGCGCAGCACAGGACGTTAGTACTTATAGTGCAAGTACAGGAGCCTATACGGGTGACTGCTCAGCACAGCAGGTAGCAGATGCAGGTGCTACTTGGACGCTACTTGGCCACTCTGAGCGTCGTCAATATCACAAAGAGTCTCATGAATGCCTGATAAGCAAATTGTCTCATGCGTTTTCTCAGAACTTAGGCGTGGTGTTTTGTATCGGCGAAACACAAGAACAGTATGACAATGGTCAAACACTCGACGTTATCAATGAGCAACTCTCAGTTATTAAAGACTTGCTGACTCAACAGCCAGATTTGGCATTATCGTTATCTGAAAATCTGCTCATCGCTTACGAACCTGTATGGGCGATTGGTACAGGTAAAGTGCCTACTGTGGCAGAAGTGAGTGAGACTCATCAGTATATTAAGCAAACGGTTGCAAGCTTTGCTGATACAACAGATACGATTACCGTGTTGTATGGCGGTAGTGTTAATGCTGATAATGCCAATAGCTTTGCTTCCGACGCTATGATTGATGGTGCATTAGTGGGCGGGGCCTCATTAAAAGCAGATAGCTTCTTAGCGATCGCTGATGCTTTTAGTCAAGCGAATGCTGAATCAAATAAATAATGCTCAGATATCAGTATCATAGCTGATAGACAGTATGGTTTTATCAGTTGGTAAAAGTAGGTTTAACAGTACCCTTGCAATCGTGTACAATGCGCCTTATTTATATAATCGATTTGGCATCATGAGATGCTAGTCATTATTTTTATTAACTTTACGTTTTATTTTCCGTTATCAGTCGTCATTACGCGGCAAAAGAGGCCACCATGTTTACGTTTATATTAGCCCTGCATATTATCGTGGCCATTGCCATGATCGGCTTGATTTTGATACAGCATGGTAAAGGGGCAGATGCTGGGGCTTCTTTTGGTGCCGGCTCATCAGGTACAGTATTTGGCGCAGCCGGTACTGCTAATTTCTTGACGCGTGCTACGGCAGTGCTAACGGTCATATTTTTTATTACGAGTATGACACTTGCTGTTCATGCTCGTAAGCAAGCAGAAGATCAGTTTCGTCTAGATGCGCCAGTTTCAGCACCGCAAACGCCGCGTCCATTGACTCAAAATCCTGAGTAACCCTCTTTTAAGTAGGCAGCGCTTGCTATTTTGGTAGGTTAGATTTACAATGCTTTCCTGTTTTCGCAACTCCTGTTCTATAGGTGCCTACCTTAAGCATCATTGATTATAGACTGGACGATAGAGACAGAGCAGTACAATGCGATTGTGGTGGAATGGTAGACACGCCATCTTGAGGGGGTGGTGGCGAAAGCTGTGGGGGTTCAAGTCCCCCCAATCGCACCAAGTTTTACAGACATAGCATAGCGTCAGGTTGGATTTTTAGCAGATAATACTTATTTTATAATTAATTTAAAAAAAGTATTGACACTTCTACAGAACCTCCCTATAATATGCGTTCTAGATTGATGCGGGGTGGAGCAGTCTGGTAGCTCGTCGGGCTCATAACCCGAAGGTCGTTGGTTCAAATCCAGCCCCCGCTACCACTTTTTATACTGATGTTTTGTACACTAAATTTGTCAGTACCGATTAGCCCACCATTATGTTTGTGGGTTTTTTTGTATCTGAAGGTCAGTGTTATCGCGGTATCTATCCTACTTATGCTAAGCTCTAAGTCTATAGAGTACGATATTACTCGTCACTGGTCATCATCGGCCGATACCGGCACGATGCTTCTTAAGCAACACTATCTTTTATTCCTCATACTTTTATCGATAGTAGTGCTTTATAAATAATAAAAGCATTGTTTGGCCGAGCTTGATGTTTTTTATGCTCGTCCCTATATAAATGCACAATATGTATCATATATTTGTGATTTAAAATTATATACTGACCGTGATTCTGATCATTATAAGATTGCTATATATAGATAAGAGTCAATCTTTAATACGGTTTATTAAGTACGATAGATAAGTGAATAGGAAAATACAAAGAGATTATGAAGCTTTCGACTAAAGTTGCAGAACTGACTAATATTATTGCCCCTGCTGTGGCCGCTTGTGATGTATCACTATGGGGTATCGAGTTTGCGCCACAAGGTCGTCGCTCTTTACTACGTATCTATATTGAGGCATTGCCAGAAGAGCAAGCCCAAGATAAACAAGTAACGATTGAAGACTGCGCGGCAGTAAATCACCAAGTAAGCGGTATCTTGGAAGTTCATGATCCTATCGCTGGTGAGTACATCTTAGAAGTATCTTCACCTGGTTTTGATCGTGCGTTTTTCTCAGATGAGCAAATGCATGCGTATGTTGGTCAAACTGTTAGCTTACGTCTGATTCAAGCCATCGGTACAGGCGATCAAAAACGTCGTAAAGCCACGGGTACTTTAGATAGTATTGATGAAAACTCTTTAAAACTGACGTCAAGTGATGGCGAGCAGTTTGAGATCGCATTAAGTAATATTGATAAAGCCAATTTGATTTATGAAGATGCCTAGATTTTTACTAGGGTAACTGTTTATAAATAGACAGTTTTATCTTCCAATAGCTTATGTGGCTTATAGCAACTATATAATAGCAGCACCCAAATTATAAAATTTAAGTCAATTAAAAAATGATAGGACAGGTATAGCATGAGTCGTGAAATCTTAACGGTAGTAGAAACTGTCAGTAATGAAAAGGGCTTAAATCCTGAAGATATCTTTGAAGCAATTGAAGACGCTTTGGTGGTATCGACTAAGAAAAAAGTATATACCGAGCAGCCAGAAGTGGCTGTACGGGTAGCAATCGACCGTGCAACTGGCGATTACGATACTTATCGTTACTGGACAGTGGTTGCAGATGAAGACCATGAAATGCCAGCTTGTCAGCTAGCTATCACCGATCTTGATCAAGAAGAATGGTCAATTGGTGATATTAAAGAAGAGCAAATTGAATCAATCGAATTTGGTCGTATTGCTGCTACACAAGCCAAACAGGTTATTATCCAAAAGATTCGTGAAGCTGAGCGTGCACTAGTTGCAGACGCTTTCGAGCCGCGTGTTGGTGAGATGATGTATGGCGAAGTCAAAAAACAGACTCGTGATGGCTATATCATCGATTTAGGTGACAATGCTGAAGGTTATTTGTCACGCGATCAAATGTTACCACGCGAACAATTACGTGCAAAATCGCGCATTAACGCTATCTTGTACCATGTAAATCGTGAAAACCGCGGTGCGCAGTTACTGTTATCTCGCACGCATCCTGAAATGCTATCAGCATTGATGCAAAAAGAAGTGCCTGAGATTGCAGAACAAATTATCGAAATTCGTAACGTCGCTCGTCTGCCAGGTACTCGTGCTAAAATAGCTGTGAAGACCAACGATCATCGTATCGATCCAGTTGGTGCCTGTATTGGTATGCGTGGTACACGTATCCAAGCAGTGCAGCAAGAGTTAGACGGTGAACGTATTGATGTCGTGGTATGGTCAGATGATCCTGCCCAGTTTATCATTAGCTCTCTAGAGCCTGCTGACGTAAGCAGTATCATTTTAGATGAAGATACGCAAACAGCAGATATTATCTTTAGCACCAATGATCAGTTGGCGCGTGCCATTGGCTCACAAGGTCAAAACGTACGTCTAGCGTCTGAATTGACGGGCTATAAGCTGAATATGATGCTCGAAGAAGAGTATCAGCAACGTCAACAAAACGAATCAAAAGCGTTTATTGAATTATTCTATGAGCGCCTAGAAGTAGATAAAGATTTAGCACAGGCATTGGTTGATATTGGTTTTACCAGTATCGAAGAAGTTGCCTATGTACCAGTTGAGACTTTCTATGATATCGAAGGTCTAGACGATGAAGCAATCGACATGATTCAAGAGCGTGCTAAAGAAGTTGTCATCGCTGATGAACTGGTCAAACAACAGAACATGAAAGAGCCAAGTCAAGAGCTTCAAGAGCTTGAAGGTATGACAGTCAGTTGGGCTTATAAAATGGCGCAAAAAGACATCATTACTGTTGATGACTTGGCAGAACAAGCCGTCTTCGATCTAGAAGATATCGAAGGATTAGACTCTGAAACTGCAGGAAAACTCATCATGAAAGCTCGGGAATCTTGGTTCGATGAATAAGCGGTAACTGCATATCGCTGTCTTTTGGTGATATGCTATTGAGAATAAAGCGCTGATATCTATTTATAGGTATCAGCCTTAACCCAATCATTTGTAGCCAACAACTGAATTGAACATATAGCAAATAATAGACAGTAGGTGATAATAAATGGCAGATAAGACCGTCAAAGAACTGGCAGAAATGGTAGGCAAAACTACAGATGCTGTAAAGCAGCAATTAGTAGATGCTGGCCTGCCTGCTCGCGCAGAGGATGACCTAGTCACCGAGCTTGAGCAAGAAAAGCTGGTGACGTATTTAAAGCAAAGTCATGGTCAACAAGAAAAGCGTCGTATTAGTCTTAAATCTAAGACGACCAGTACTGCACGTGTGACCGGCTCTTCTGGTAAATCTAAGAGCGTCAACGTAGAAGTGCGTAAAAAGAAAGTATTCGAAAAGCCTGATCCAGAAAAAATGGCTGAAGAGCTAGCCGCTCGTGAGCAGGCTCTAATTGAATCTCAAGAACGTGCAGCAAAAGAAGCTGAAGAACGCGCCGCTACTAAGAAAAAAGCGGAAGAGCGTCAAGCAGCAACGCTAGCAGCAATGCGCGCAAGCTTAGGATCTAGCAAAAAATCAGACGACAAGAATGATGATATTTCTACATCAGTTGTTGTCAAAAAAGGCGGTAAAGCGACGGCTGAAGTTAAGCCTAAAGAACAGCCGAAAAAGAAAGTTGCTGCAACTAAGCCTAAAGTTGAAACTGCTGCTGAGCGTAAAGCTCGCGAGACTCGTGAAAAAGAAGAAGCGCGTCTGCGTGAAATCGAATTAGAAACCCGCCGCACACAAGCTGAAGAAGCGCAAAAGCGTACACTTGAGCAAATGCGTAAAATGGCTGGTAAATATACAGATCGTGAACCTGTTACTGAAGTACGTAAAGATGAACCATTGGCTGAAGGTTTGGTCGGTGATGCACTAGAAGAGTCTTTCGAAAAAGAGCGTCGCGAAATCAAACGTGGTTCGAACAGTACTGGTACTCGTGGTCGTCGTCGTAAGAACCAAGATGAGCGCGAAATCAAAAACCGCAAAAACGGTTTGCGTTCAACTCAAGCATCACAGCATAAGTTTGAAAAACCTGTCGAAAAAATCGTCTATGATGTCGAGATTAGTGAGCAAATTTCAGTTGCCGATCTTGCTCAGCGTATGGCGGTTAAAGCTCGCGAAGTAACCAAATTACTTATGAAAATGGGTGAAATGGCTCGTGAGTCAGATACGATTGATCAAGCAACCGCAAGCTTGCTTGTTGAAGAAATGGGTCACAACCCAGTACCAGTTAGTGATACTAAAGTCGAAGATGACTTACAGTACGCAGTTGATGAGCGTAGTAGTAATATCCAGACTCGTCCACCAGTAGTGACTATTATGGGTCACGTCGATCATGGTAAGACCTCACTACTAGATAAAATTCGTGAAACGAAAGTTGCGAATGGTGAAGCGGGCGGCATTACACAGCATATCGGTGCTTACCATGTAAAAACTGATCGCGGTGTTATTACTTTCCTTGATACTCCAGGTCACGCAGCGTTTAGCGCAATGCGTTCACGTGGTGCTCAAGCGACTGATATCGTTGTATTGGTTGTTGCAGCTGATGATGGCATGATGCCACAAACAGCAGAAGCGATTGATCATGCACGTGCAGCTGGTACGCCGATTATTGTTGCTATCAACAAAATGGATAAGCCGGGCGCCGATCCTGACCGTGTTCTTAATGAATTAACGACGAAAGAAGTTGTTTCGGAAGAATGGGGTGGCGATACACCAATGGCTCGTATCTCAGCCAAAACAGGCGAAGGTATCGAAGACTTGCTAGAGTTCATTAGCTTACAAGCTGAGTTAATGGAACTAGAAGCACCATTAGACGGTGCTGCTCAGGGTGTGGTTATTGAATCGAGACTTGAAAAAGGTCGTGGTCCTGTCGTTAGTGTCCTAGTGAAAAAAGGTACATTGAAACAAGGCGACTTGGTTCTAGCTGGTGAGCATTATGGTAAAGTTCGTGCATTGACTGACGAGCATGGCCAACGTATCAAGTCAGCTGGTCCTTCTATCCCTGTAGAGATTTTAGGTCTGCCTGAAACACCTGCTGCTGGTAGTGAGTTCCTAGTTGTAACGGATGAGAAAAAAGCTCGTGAAGTTGCGGACTTTAGAACCAACCGTGAGCGTGAGCGTCAACTCGAACGTCAAAATGCGATGCGTTTGGAAAGCATGTTTGATCAGATGGGCCAAGGCGATGTGTCATTCTTGAATATCGTACTAAAAACAGACGTACGTGGTTCACTTGAAGCACTACTAGCTGCCCTAAATGAATTGTCTACTGACGAAGTAAAAGTCAGAGTTATCAGTTCAGGCGTTGGTCCTATCTCTGAGTCTGACGTAACCCTTGCCGAATCTAGTGAAGCGGTACTTTTAGGCTTTAACGTTCGTGCAGATGCTACCGCACGTCGCAAAGCAGACACTGCTAACATGGATATTCGCTACTATAGCGTAATCTATGGTTTGATCGATGATGTTAAATCAGCAATGAGCGGTATGCTTGCTCCTGAACATCGTGAGAAAATCCTTGGTGTCGCAGACGTTCGTGAAGTATTCCGTTCTAGTAAGTTCGGTGCTGCTGCTGGTTGTATGGTGGTTGAAGGTACAATTTATCGCAACAAACCTATCCGCGTATTGCGTGATGATCAAGTTATCTTTACTGGTCAATTGCAATCATTGCGTCGTTATAAAGAAGACGTTAATGAAGTACGTACTGGTATGGAATGTGGTCTGGCCGTTCGTGGCTATGATGTTGAAGCTGGCGATAAGATCGAAGTCTTTGAAATCCAAGAGTTCGCACGTACTATCTAAAGCTGCTGTTCGATAGCAGAGTATGTATCAATGCAATATGCGTAATCCGCTGAGCTGTTTAGATACTTTGCTAATATTCAGCTGTACTTAGGCCTAACAGGTACATCCTGCTAGGCCTTTTTTAGCACATATCAGTGCAACATCTATTAATCAGCAGACTTATACAGTAATAAAATAAGCCCATTAAAGTAAGGTAACAACATGAACCAACGTTTACAAAGATTGTCGGATCAGATTCAGCGTGAGCTTGCTGTTCTTATTCGCGATGAAGTCAATGATCCTCGTTTGACTGGTTTTGTCACAATCTCCAGTGTCAAAGTTAGCCCAGATTTAGGCTATGCAGATGTCTATGTCACTATCATGGAGCCTGAGCTCAATGATGCTATGAACAAGACCAATCATGAAGAAAGCATCAAAGTATTGAATAAAGCGGCAGGGTTTTTGCGTACGGAATTAAGCCATAGCTTAAAGACACGTACTACGCCGCGCCTACGTTTTCATTACGATGAAGTAACGGCTCGTGGTAACTACATGATGGACTTGATTAGCAAGGCCGTGACTAAAACTGAGCAAAACGAGAATGACGAGTAAATTATTATTATGTCTATAGCGTCTAAGCAAGTTGATAAAAAAGCCAATAAAGTACCTGAAAAAGTAAAAGTTTCAGGTGTCATATTGGTGGATAAACCCAAAGGTATGACCTCGCAGCAAGTCGTGTCAAAAGTGAAGTATTTATTTAAATCACCGATACACGATAGTAAAAAGGCAGGACATACAGGAACGCTTGATCCGATGGCAACTGGCCTGTTGCCTATTTGCCTGGGTGAGGCCACCAAGTTTAGCCATTATCAACTGGATGCTGATAAATCTTATCAAGCGACTATCTTGCTAGGTAGTCAAACCGATACTGGTGATGCTGATGGCCAAATCGTAACGAAGGCTTCTATCCCAGAGTTTGATGAAGCCTCATTAGTGACTATTGCACAGCAGTTTTTAGGTGCTCAGCAGCAAATACCACCGATGTATTCAGCGCTAAAAAAAGATGGTAAAAAACTGTATGAATATGCTCGCGCTGGCATTGAGGTTGATAGACCACCTAGAGATATTACGATTAAAGCAATCAATCTACAGATGATAGATAATACCCAGATTAATCTAACGGTTACTTGTACTAAAGGTACTTACGTACGTGTATTAGCGGAAGATATTGCAAAGCAGCTAGGTACGCTAGGACATTTGACGGCATTACGTCGTACACAAGTAGGGAACTTCAGCATTGATGATGCGATCGCTTTATCATCATTAGAAGAGCATGGTTTAGAGGAGCGTCAGTCTTGGCTGCTGACTATCGATGCTTGTATTGATATCGATGCTGAACTGACGCTGACAGAGGAGCAATGCGCCCGCGTACATATGGGGCAGCGCCTAAACGTATTTGATGAGCTGACAGGTAAGCTCAAAGATTATGTTGCTAATATGGTTTCTAACCAACTATCTAATAATAGCTCTGTTAGTGTTGATGATAACGCTAGTACCAATGGTAAAACTGATACTGATCTTGATGTGCCTCAGCTCCTAGAGCACGAAATTCCAGTTGATATACGTCTACTCAATGAGCAGGGAGAGTTTCTTGGTTTGGGATCTGTGAGCTTAAACGGACGTTTACAACCTAAGAAATTGATTCAGCGCTAATAGTAACGTTTTCATCAATGTTACTTAAATAGATAAAATACCACCTAACATTGGCCTGATTTACTAATAGTTTACACTAATCACATACCGTCACATTTTATTGCAGGTTTCGCCTATGGTGAAACCTGTTTTTTTTGTACTCTGGATTCATCAGATAGGGAATGCTGAGTTAAAAAATAAAACGGATAAATATTACAAAAATAAAAAATTGCTATAAAGTTAATAATTAAAATAATAGCCAATTAAAAGTAAAGTCAATGCGGAAAGGATGCATTTTAATAAAAATAAAATAGTTCAAAGGAAAATGTACTACCGAATAATAATATTATAAAAATATACTGGCTCACAAAAACTAATAGATAAGAAGAAGGAAAGTTATGAAAACGATCGCTTTTTTACTGCATAACCACTTCGAACAAGCAGAGTACGAAGACGTTAATAATCAGCTAAAAGACAAAGGCTACAAAACACTTCTCATAACAACAAATGATAAAAAAGAAGTGCAAGCCATGCAGCAAGACGTAAATAAGAGTGATACTTTTACTGCTGATATCTTTGCAGAAGATGCCAACGTTTCTGAGTATGATGCATTGGTGTTACCAGGTGGTACTGTCAACGCTGATACTATTCGTGGTAACGAAAAGGCTCATCAAATTATCAATGCTATTAATGAAGCAGGAAAGCCATTAGCTGTTATTTGTCATGCTCCTTGGGTTCTCGTCAACACAGGTATTGCTAAAGGCAAAACCCTTACCGCTTACCCTACGTTGCAACTAGATTTAGAAAATGCTGGAGCGAACTACGTAGATAAGACAGTACAAGTAGATGGTAATCTTATTACTTCGCGCAACCCAGATGATATACCCAATTTTGTTGATGCCATAGACAAAGCTTTATCTTAGAATTTTGAATTCTAACTAAACAATTTCAGTTAATTAAGTACTATTAAATTTCAAATTTTTATAACTAACATTTATAACCATAACTAAGGAAGATACTATGTCAAACTCTAACCCAAACGATACTAAGCTTGAGCAACAACGTTCTGATTCAGCAGAAGCAGCACTTAAAGGTCAAACTGAAGACAATCACAATGAAAATAGCGAAGCAGCAGCAGAACGTATCGCAGCTAATTTAGAAAACGCGAAAGAAGACAAGTAAGTTTTTAATATGCCACCTGTAGTAGGGTGGCATTAATACGTTTATAGTTTGCACGTCTTATGATCGATGAGTGCAACTACAGTTAGTCCACAAAATAATAATTCAGGAGCTAATATGAGTAATTCACCGAACAATATGGACGAGCAAGAAAAAGAGATTGAAAAGCTTGCAGAAGAAATCAATCCAAGCGAGCATACTGCCCCAGACAGTCTAGCAGAAGTGACTACTGCCGCGCCTCTTGAAGATGATGAACTAGGCGGCAATGCAAAAGAATCTGATGTTAATGAGTAGTCTGCTTAGGTAGGATGTTAATAGCTAGTTATCTGTAGGATATTAGTTACTAGAAATTAAATGTCGCTTTACAAGTATTATGAAAAACTGCTGCTAGTTCAGCAGTTTTTTGTTATAATTACCCCCACATTTAAATTAGGTTTTGGATGATGTACTGTAGTTAGCCCATTACTTTGATTAAGTAGTGCTATAGCTAAATACAATGTACGATTCAAAACGTACTAAATGGTTGTTAACTGAGCTTGTCGTACACTAGGTCAACTCTAGTAATGCAGGGTTGTCCTGAATGGCGTACAGGTTATTTTATTTATTATTCTATTGCTTTAATACTGACTCAAATTGCAGCCTGTATTTAAAGTTTTTAGCATTGCCGGAGATATTTATGCTAACTAATACCGATCGTGAACAAATCATCGCTCAATACCAACGTGGCGAAAATGACACTGGTTCCCCAGAAGTTCAAGTAGCTTTGTTGAGTGCTCGTATCAATGATTTGCAGAACCACTTTAAAGCACACAAAGCTGACCATCATAGCCGTCGCGGTCTTATCCGTATGGTTAACACGCGTCGTAAACTGCTTGATTACTTAAAAGGTAAAGACCTTGGTCGTTACACTACTCTAATCAGCCAGTTAGGTCTACGTCGTTAATCTAACGACAATAGTACGAGTGGATGCTGAATTTTTTGCTAAATCGCTTGGAACTTGTTTGTTGTTATCGATAAAATAGATTTTTCTAAAAACGGTGTGGAATAGTTTCACGCCGTTTTTTTATGCTTATTCGTTTTAGATACCGTGTTCAAATAGTAAGAGCTATAACTCCTTCTATAGAATCGTTAAGAGGGATATTGGTACAAACTGTACTAACCAAGTCTCAAGTACGGTATTTCCTGACGATAATTGCGCTACTGTGCAATTAATTGGTCAATGGCTATAAATCACTGTAAAATAATGCCTTGTGAGTTTGATAGCGCATCTGCTACAGATATGGCGATTATTGATATAATATTTATTATTTGGCTTGGTAATCAGCGCAGATAGCTGATATTTGAAAGTTCAGAAAATAGCCTATAGGGTTTTTAGCATCGAAGTCTTTTGACTTAATGTCTTTTTGATAGTATTTATAGTAAAGCCAAAATTGCACGACCGAATATACATAATAGTACGATGTCTAACTCAGACAAATATATGAGATAACCAAGTAACGTTATTGGCATTGGTTGCGATGATTTTTAATAGAAAACATGTCAACTGATAGCCATATACACAGAATTTTAATGACAGATATCAGCTCTTTTTGACGCTGATATCAGTTTTGTCAGTCAACATTAGGAAGATTATATGACAATGTTCAACACCATTAAGCGTGAATTTCAATATGGCAACCAGCAGGTTGTTATCGAGACAGGCCGTATTGCCCGTCAAGCAAACTCTATTTTAGTACATATGGGCGGCGTAACAGTATTAGTTGCAGCAGTCGTAAAATCAGAAGCTAAAGAAGGTCAAAACTTCTTTCCGCTAACGGTTAATTATCAAGAAAAAATGTATGCAGCGGGTAAAATCCCAGGTGCTTACGGCAAACGCGAAGGCCGTGCGAGCGAATTTGAAACCTTAACTTCACGCTTGATTGACCGTCCGATTCGTCCGCTATTCCCAGAAGGCTACGTAAACGAAATCCAAATCACCGCAACAGTTGTATCATCAGATAAAACTCAGTCTGCAGATATCGCTGCACTAATCGGTGCCTCAGCAGCATTGGCTATCTCTGATGCGCCATTTAATGGTCCTGTTGCTGCCGCTCGTGTTGGTTTCATTAACGGCGAATACGTTCTAAACCCAACATCTGAGCAGCTTGAAACCAGTGATCTAGACTTGGTTGTGGCTGGTACTAAGTCTGCGGTATTGATGGTTGAGTCTGAAGCGGCAGAGCTGTCAGAAGACCAGATGTTAGGTGCAGTATTGTACGGCCATCAGCAACAACAAATCGTTATTGATAACATTGCTTCAATGGCTGAAGAAATTGGCACTGCTAAGCAGCAATATTCTGCTCCTGAGCGTGATCAAGCACTTACCAGTAGCATGAAAGAGCAGTTCGGCGAGCAAGTTGCTGACGCTTATACCATTACTGATAAGCAAGCACGTTACACGAAGCTTGATGAAATTAAGCAATCAATTATTGATGCACTTGCTGGTGATGCTGAGTCAGAAACTTATGCTGATACCGTATCTGAGCTTAAAGAAATCTATAACGACCTTAAATATCGTACTGTTCGTGACAACATCTTGTCAGGTAAGCCGCGTATCGATGGTCGTGACCCTGAGACAGTTCGTGCGCTTGACGTACAAGTTGGTGTATTGCCATATACGCATGGTTCAGCATTGTTCACACGTGGTGAGACGCAGGCATTGGTTACTACCACACTTGGTAACAGCCGTGACGTCAACATGATTGACTCACTAGGTGGTACGATTCGTGACCATTTCATGCTGCATTACAACTTCCCGCATTTCTCAGTTGGTGAAACGGGCCGTGAAGGTATTCCAAAACGTCGTGAAATCGGTCATGGTCGTTTAGCGCGCCGTGGTGTACAAGCAATGTTACCAGATAGTGAGCGTTTCCCGTATGTGATTCGTGTGGTATCAGAAATCACTGAATCTAACGGTTCATCTTCTATGGCTTCTGTTTGTGGTGCAAGTCTGGCATTGATGGACGCAGGCGTACCTTTAAAAGCACCAGTTGCTGGTATCGCGATGGGTCTGGTTAAAGAAGGCGATCGTTTTGCTGTATTGTCAGATATCTTAGGTGATGAAGATCATCTAGGTGATATGGACTTTAAAGTAGCCGGTTCTAAAAATGGTATCACTGCACTTCAGATGGATATCAAAATCGAAGGTATTACACCTGACATCATGGAGCAAGCACTTAAACAAGCTCATGCAGGTCGTATCCATATCCTAGAAGCAATGAACCAAGTATTGCCTGAGAGCCGTACTGAAATCAATGCTCATGCACCAAACTACGCGGTTATCGAAATCAACCCGGACAAGATTCGTGACGTTATCGGTAAAGGCGGCGCAACTATCCGTCAGCTAACGGAAGAAACTGGCGCGGTTATCGATATTGATGATGCAGGTACTATCCGTATCTTTGGTGAAAACAAAGCAGCGACCAAGGCAGCTATCGGTAAAATCGAAGCACTAACTGCTGAAGTTGAAGTTGGTAAAACTTATGAAGGTACCGTTGCTCGTATCGTCGACTTCGGTGCATTTGTAAATGTCTTGCCAAACACGGATGGTCTAGTACATATTTCACAAATCGCAGAAGAGCGCGTAGAGAATGTGTCAGACTACCTAAAAGAAGGTCAGGTCGTTAAAGTACTTGTACAAGACGTTGACAACCGTGGTCGTATCAAACTAACTATGAAAGGTGTTGAGCAGAACTAATACTCAATATCTGATGTGGTTTAAATAAGAAAAAACCGCCTTGAAATGCTCGTTATGAGTATTCAAGGCGGTTTTTTTATGTGTCCAAAAAGATGATGACTGGCTAGCTAAAAGGCCATTTATAACTCAATGCTTTTAGGCAGGTGTATATCGATACGAAGTTTTGGTAGGTCTTGTAAGTACTCAGTTAGTAATGGCAAAGTATCAGCATGCCAGTCTAAAGGCAGGGTATCTACTGTAGTGCTTTCACTGGATACGATATCACGTGGTCTGCCTGAGATAAGTGGCCGCGCAAGCAATGCAACTCTGCGTATGCCTTGGTAACGTATAAGCGGCATTATTTGCTGTTGCAAATCAATCAAGGCAGCAGTCAGCCAACGTGTGCGCGCTGGATGATAAGGATGGTTTGATATCACAAGGTTGGCAATATAGTTTGGCTGGTTACCGTTACTACTGATACCAAGTCCGACCTGCTCACGTGTACGCTTATTAAGTAAGCAGCTACCAACATTCAGACTACCATCGCGGCATGCACGATGATAGCGACTATAGTTATCAGGAAATAGAGTTTTCGCTCGTGTGAGTACAGGATCTAA
The DNA here is from genome assembly GCF_904846365.1 of Psychrobacter nivimaris. Taxonomy (GTDB): domain Bacteria; phylum Pseudomonadota; class Gammaproteobacteria; order Pseudomonadales; family Moraxellaceae; genus Psychrobacter; species Psychrobacter nivimaris_B. Next base: position 5,027 of record NZ_CAJHAL010000021.1, on the reverse strand, counting down.
AACGATACCAGTATTGTTGACAGGTAAAACAAGCAGCTGTGCATTGCTATTTAAAATAGAGGCATGTGTGAATTGCAAAATCGCCATCGTAAGCCTCTCTATAACCAAATCAAGTATACGGTTATTGAACCGTCGCTTTATTAGAGTCGTTTGCTTCTAACTGAGCAATTTGTTGTTCGAGTAGCGCAATTTGTTCTGCCTTCATATCAGTCAACTGCTTATTCATAGCCACTTGTTCAGCGGCTAACTTTTCTTGTTCGGCCAGTCGCTGACGCTCATCTTCTAAACGATCAATCTCTTCTTTAGCCAAGCTGTCATTTTCTGGTAGAGGCGCATCTAATATAGCAGTAGGATTTGGTATCGCGTTATTGTCATTATTGGCTGCTTCAGAGTTTTCATCCATGAGCACACCATCGTTAATCACAGAGTCATCTATTAATTCCGAAGTGCTGTCTTTGGCTAATTCTGTCTGTGCTTGGTCAGTTACTGGTGCTGAAGTGGCGTTATCTACAGGGAGTGTGGATTGAGTGCCAGTCCTTCCTACGATAAGGTAGACAATGATAATAAGTAGCAATATGGAGATAAGTACTACCAAAATTTTCTGACGTGATTTAGTCTGTTTCTTCTTAGAAGTGTGGGTGGATGAAGGCCGGATATTGTCTGGTTTCATATTATGATCGATTCATGTCAAGAATATAAGTAGCCATACTATAGCAAACTCAAAATAAAAAGCCTATCTATCGATAGATAGGCTTAATAGACCGTTAAATAATAAAGTATTTAATCTAGTTTCAAGTGTAAGTGCTAGATAGCTAAGGCTTAAATTTTACAGTGCCGCTGGTGCCAGTTGCCATCGCATCACGAGCCATCTGATCTTCTAAATGGTTCTTAGCACTAATGGCATCAGGGTCAGGGCGATGCTCTGTGTGTCCGCACTGAGTACATTCAATATACTCATCTGGGGCAGGGGTGACGATATTGACTTGCACCACAGCATCCATCTCCTGACATTTCGGACAACGTACCCCTGCTAAGAATCGGCGCTTAGGACTAGATGACTGATAACGCATTTAAATGACCTCGCGCGTCGTTTGAGTATTTGCGGCATCGATATTTTTAGCATCAGTGAAACCATTATGACGTAGCAAGGCGTCGATACTGGCGGTACGACCGCGGAAATTTTCAAAGTTGGTCTTCGCTGGGAAACTACCGCCAACAGATAAGATGGACTCACGGAACGCTTTGCCTGTCGCTGGGTTGAAAATACCGTCTTCTTCAAACTTACTAAACGCATCAGCTGATAGCAGTTCCGCCCATTTATATGAGTAATAACCTGCAGCATAACCACCCGCGAAGATATGACTAAAACCATTAGCAAAACGGTTATAGTCAGGCGTTTGCATAACGGAGATATCATTACGGACAGTATTGAGCGTCTCTAAAATACCATCGTAATTAAGCGCTGGCGTATGAGCATGAATGAGTAAGTCAAATAGAGCAAACTCAATCTGACGCAGCGTCTGCATGCCGCTTTGGAAATTTTTCACTGCTAATAGTGCATCAAGTTTGTCTTTAGGTAATGGCTCACCAGTCTCAACGTGACTACTGATAAGCGCGATACCTTCAGCGTCCCAAGCCCAGTTTTCCATAAACTGACTAGGAAGTTCGACCGCATCCCACTCGACGCCATTGACGCCAGCGACATCACCCACCGTCACTTGGGTTAATAAATGATGTAACCCATGACCAAACTCGTGGAATAAGGTTAATACTTCATCATGGGTCAATAAACTAGGTTTGCCATCAAGTGCTGGCGTGAAATTACCAACCATAAAGCAAACGGGCAGCTGCTGATGGTTCTGTTCTTCGTAGTTATAGCGAGATTGAAAACCACTCATCCATGCACCGCCACGCTTACCGCTACGCGCAAACAAGTCAAAGTAGAAGCCACCGAGCAAGCGATCATCAGCATCGAATAATTGATAAAAGCTTACATCGTCATGCCAGCGAGAGACTGAGTCACTTTCTGCATTTTTATGGCTTTGCTCTTGTACTTTGATACCGTATAGACGCTCAACGATAGTGAACAAGCCATTAATCACTTTGGGTAATGGGAAATATGGACGAATTTCCTCTTGCGATAAACTGAACTCACTTTGTTTCACTTTTTCAGCGATGTAGGCGCTATCCCACGGTTGCAATTCGTCAATGCCATAATCGCTTGCGTATTTCTGTAGCTGTGCCAAATCTGCTTTGGCAGCAGGGGTTGCTTGCGTTGCTAAGTCACGTAAGAATGTTTCAACTTCTAAGACGCTATCTGCCATCTTGGTCGATAGCGATACTTCAGCATAATTTGCAAAACCAAGTAGCTTGGCTTTTTGCTCACGTAATGAGAGTATTTGACTCATATTGTCAGCATTATTTAATGAGTTTCCTTTTGCATTGGTATGCGTATCAAACTCAGAAGCACGCGTAACATAAGCACGATACAACATCTCACGCAGGCTGCGATCGTCCGCATGAGTCATGATCGCTAGATATACAGGGATATTTAAACTGGCCACATAATAAGGAGTAGGAAGTGCATCTACATCAGCTTGGCTAAGAGCATCGCTAGCAAGCTCACGCGCTTTGTATTGCTCGCCTGCATCTGCCAATAGTGCCAGACCGCTCTCTGTTAACCCCTTTAACTGAGAATCTTCTAAAGGCAGGGCAAATGCTTGTGTCGCATCCAAGATATTGTCCGAAAAGGTTGCAGACAGGGTTGATAACTCACTTTGGATAGCGGCAAACTTTTCTTGCTCAGCTTGAGGTAACGCAACGCCTGATAACTCAAAACTACGTAATGCCAGTTCGATTGCACGTGCACGAGCAGGCTCTAACGTAGCAAAGAAATCTGTGTCATTGACGATAGTTTGATAGCGATTAAACAAAGGCTGATGCTGTCCAACTCGCGTACCGTAAGCAGATAGTTTTGGTAGCAGCTCATGGTGAACATGACGAATCTCATCATTGCTCATCACGCTATTGAGATGCGACAAAATACCCCAGCTACGATCTAAAGCCAAATTGATATGGTCAAAGCTCATCACATCTGCCAAAGCTTGTTCAGCGCTTATTTTTTCAGCACTTGCTTTTTCAGCACTGTCGCTTTCTATCACGGTTAAGGTATCTAAAAAAGCATTGGCAGCATCAATAGCGTCAATCACTTGATTTTGTAAGGTATGTGGCGCAGTGTCGGCAAAATCGACAAGGCGTAAATCTAAAGGAGCAGGTGTCATATAGGTATCCGATATCAATGAATTATTATTAATCAAAATGAGAAAAGTCTGGCTACTATTGAAATATACAGTGTGTTCTTATTTTATATATAGATTATATAAAAGATGGGTTCGTTTGGTAAAAATACAACCTAAGCACTTTTATATATACGATTCAACTAATTAGGACAGTGCTAGCAATCTGAAAGTAGATGTCGAGATTCTGGTATTTAGATTCAAATTCTCAAGATAATTATCTGAATATGTAGCTATGTTCGTTAAGGCAGTTCTTTAACAATATAGAGTGCTCTACTTACAAAGCGCTATCATTTGCTTGCAAATTAACCCTACAGGGAGTGGGGTATAGCTGTTAGCATCAAGATAATGGAATTTAAATATTATGCATCGATAAGATGTAAGAAAAACACGGATAGAAATTTCTAAGCTCATAAAAATATATGAGTAAAGAAATACATAAAGTTAAAAATGAACGATAATAAAACAAGGAGCAATATATGAAAGCGACTCTTAAAAGTTTACGTGAGACTAAAGCGAATCCTGCAGTAAGTATCTTTGTTAAAACGCATCGTGAACATCCAGCCAATGAGCAAGATCCTATCGCTCTAAAAAATCAATTGAAAGTTGCCGAAGATCGTCTGACAAAAGAGTACGATAAACGCACAGCGACTACCATTTTAGATAATATTCAAAATAAAATCAGTGAGCTCAATCATAATTATAACCTTGATACTTTAGCTATATTTGCTAGTACAGATGATGTGCAAGTCATTCGTATGCCAATTGATACAACAGAACGCGTTGTGATCTCAGATAGATTTGCTACGCGTGACTTGGTTCGTGATATGGCAAGTGCGGTTCATTATTATACGGTGGTCTTAACTCGTGATAATGCGCGTTTGATTGAAGCGTCTAACGACCGCGTTGTAAGAGAGTTCGATAAAGATGATGATGCACAAAACAATATGGAGAACATTCAGTTCCCTGTTGAAAACAACGGACTATACACAACAGGCGACGGTGGCTCAGATCGCTCATCAAACAATGAAAGCAGTCACTTAAAAGAATTCTTTAACCAAGTTGATAAAAGTGTCCAAGAATTGTGGGGCGAGCATAAAATGCCTCTTGTGATAGTTGGTGATGCAAAAAATATTGGCTACTATAAAGAAATCTGTGATCGTCCAGATAACATCATCGCTACAGTATCGAATGCGACCAATCTAGAAGACGGTAGTGCTCAGCATATCGTAGATAGCGTGCAAGAAGCCGTAGAAGAGTATCGCACCTCATTACATAAAGCTGCATTGGGCGAAATCGACAAAGCTCGCGGTGCGAATATGTTGCAGACTGACTTGCAGGAAGTATATCGAAGTGCTTTCCAAGGAGCTGGCGAGACACTTTATGTACGACGTGGCTATATACAATCTGCTAAGATTGATGAAAAGGCACAAACGTTAAGCCCTGCCAATGATGCTACGGAAGGCATCACAGATGATGCAATCGGTGAAATCATCGAGCACGTCATTCACAATGGCGGCGAAGCTGTATTTATGCCACAAGATATTATGGGTGAAGATCAACCAATAGCGCTAGTAACTCGCTACTAATCTGACGATGACACCTATGGAGAGTTTCCCAAACTTTGTGTAACTGCTTATAATCCACTAACAGGAGAATAAGCAATGACTAACCAATCTGACATCAAGAAACTGGCTGAGCAAATGGCCAGCAGCATGAAAAGCTTCGATG